>NZ_CP019799.1:2520000-3120000 GCF_002007605.1 Cellvibrio sp. PSBB023
ATCGACCCTTTTGGAACACGTGCCGCGTGGACATCTCGCTGCGGCAGCGTTGATTTCTGCGGGCTTGTTGATTCTTATTGGTAGCAGCAACGATTCCAGCCCCCAAGCGGTTAGTGTACAAAGCGTAAATATCCCCGGCCTTGAGATACAGGGCACCGAAACCCAAGCAACCCCCATCGCTATACCTCCAGTTGAAGCAATTATCCAGGAAGTAGCCGCCAAAGCTGAAACACCTGTTGCGGAAACTCAAACACCCATCGGGCCGCAATGGAAAGAGTTTACTATTCAAAATGGCGATAACCTGTCCATTTTGTTTAAACGAGCAGGACTCAATGACCGCTCAATTTATGAATTATTTAGCGATGCCAAAGACGCCAAAGATTTACGCCACATTCGCCCCGGCCAAAAAATGTCCTTTTTGGTTGAGAACGGCCGACTAACTGGGCTCAAATATGTCATCAATGAGCTGAACAGCCTTACTTTTGAGCGCGGCAATAAGGGCTTTACCGGCAAGCAGATCGCACTTAAGCCCGATATTAAATATGCATTCCGCCAGGCAACCATCGACAGCTCTCTTTATATGGCAGGTAAACGTGCAGGCATGCCCAGCAACCTGACCATGGAAATGGCAAATATTTTTGGTTGGGATATCGATTTTGCATTGGACATCCAAAAAGGCGACAGCTTTAAGGTGATGTATGAAGAGCAATTTCTGGACGGTAAAAGAATTGGCGTCGGCAAAGTCATGGCAGCCGAATTTACCAATGGTGGCAAAACGTTTAAAGCAGTGAGATATACCGATAAAGAAGGCAATAGCGCCTATTACACACCTGATGGCCGTGGCATGCATAAGGCATTTCTGCGCACCCCGATTGAGTTTGCCCGCATTAGCTCCCACTTCAATCTGGCACGTAAACACCCGGTATTACATATTATCCGCGCGCACAAAGGCACCGACTATGCTGCCGCACGTGGTACGCCAATCCGTGCAACAGGTAACGGTAAGGTGTCATTTGCAGGCGTTAAAGGTGGATATGGCAACGTGGTTATTATCCAGCACGGCCAAGGTATAGCGACACTGTACGGACACATGAATGGATTTGCCAAGGGTGTCCGCAATGGTTCACGAGTGAGTCAGGGTGATGTTATTGGTTACGTGGGCTCTACCGGTTTGGCTTCTGGCCCACACTTGCACTATGAATTCCACGTCAATGGACAGGTGCGCAACCCAGTGACCGTCCCGCTTCCTAAATCGATTGGTATAGAAAAAACAGAAATTGCACGTTTTACTGAAACTACGCGCCCATTAATTGCCAAGCTGGATCAGTTCAAATCGTCTAACCGCCTCGCCATTGCGAACAACAGCACCAACAGCAATTAACCCTCGGCATGGCGCTATATTTAGTCGCGCCAACCTATCGCGGGAACAATTCGATGTCCCACCCCCACTACTATATTGGCCTTATGTCAGGCACCAGTGCAGATGCAATCGATGCTGTACTGGTAACATTTGATGAACATCCACGCCTGATTGCCCATTACAGCGAGCCATTATCCGATAGCCTGCGCGAACAAATTCATGCCCTTGCCCTACCGTCAGATAATGAGATTGATCGCGTAGGTGCGCTAGACATCTCACTGGGGCAGCATTTTGCCCGGATCAGCCTGACACTCCTGCAGCACGCAGAGGTAGATCCCGAGCAGGTAATGGCGATAGGCAGCCATGGGCAAACCATCCGCCATAGGCCGCCCGGTTCCCCGCAGGGTTGTTTTACCCTGCAGATTGGCGACCCTAATACGATTGCCGAACTTACCGGAATAACCACTGTGGCTGATTTTCGGCGACGCGATATGGCGGCTGGTGGACAGGGCGCGCCACTGGTTCCTGCATTTCATCGCGCGATTTTTCACTCTACCGAAGAGCCTCGGGTAATCGTAAATATTGGCGGCATGGCAAATATTACCTGGCTCCCCAAGCAAGAGGCAACACTCGGGTTTGATACCGGACCAGGCAATGTGTTGATGGATGGCTGGATACTGGCACATCACGGCAAGAGTTATGATGAATCCGGGACCTGGGCGGCAAGCGGCACAATCAACCAAATGCTGCTTGATAAACTATTACAACACCCCTTTTTTACCCAAGCTGCACCCAAGAGCACCGGACGCGAGACATTTAATCGCCAATGGCTGGAAGATGCCTTACAGGGTATCGCCCTTGGTGCTGAAGATGTACAGGCGACCCTGCTGGAATTAACCGCAATCACCATTAGCGATGCGATCCATTCCTTAAGTAGCGAACCCAAGGCTGTATTTGTCTGCGGTGGTGGCGCTTACAACATGCAACTGATACGTCGTTTGCAAGCCCTGTTGGCTAGCGATAAGGTTGAGAGCACAGCAAGCCTCGGCATTCATCCACAGTGGATAGAAGCTATGGCATTTGCCTGGCTGGCACGGCAAACCATGAACCGTCAGTCAGGCAATGTAAAAGAAGTGACAGGCGCACAGCGGGAGGTCATTCTGGGGGGCGTGTATTACGCCTGATGTGATATTCACACCAAGCGAACACTAGACAGTAAACGAGGAACCACAGCCGCAAGTGCTGGAAGCATTAGGATTTTGGATAACAAATTTGGAGCCTTGCAGCCCCTCTTCGTAATCCACTCTGGCACCCACGAGATAGGGATAGCTCATCGCATCGACAACGACCTTGACACCGTCTCGCTCAACAATTGAATCATCATCGGCGACGGCTTCATCGAAGGTAAATCCATACTGGAAGCCGGAACAGCCACCACCGGTTACATAAACACGCAGCTTGAGGTCCGGATTGTCCTCTTCCTCAATCAGGCTTTTGACCTTGGCAACCGCACTGTCGGTAACAGTGACGACTTGAGGGATATAAATTTCAGCGGTAGACATAGATACTCCGGATAACAACAAAGCCCGCAAGGGCGAGATTTATTATCCCTTTACCCTAGTAAAACAGTCAACTATTAAGCTTGATCAGCCGCAATTTCCAGTGCGCCCACGGCTTGCTGCTGGGTATTGATCATACTGCCATTGACCTGTGAGCCCTTCACCATCTCAATTGAGTGATAGTGAACAGTCCCCACTACATTGCCTTTGGCAGCCAACTCGAGGTGTTTGGTGGAGTAGATATTACCCAACACCTTGCCATTGACTACCACCACCGGAGCGCGAATCTCGCCTTCGACCAAGCCGGTATCGGCGATAACGACTTTAGCATCCTTCTCATTCTCGGCAATGATATTCCCCGTCACCTTGCCCTCCAGTTGCAATTCACCGGTAAAGTGCAGGTCGCCAACCACTTTGGTCGCTCGGGATATCAAGGTGTGATTATTCGAAAATGCCATCAGGGGCTCCTCAGTAAAGGTCTATTTGTGTTCAGGCCATTCCAGTTGCGCTTCCACGGTTATCGGATTGCGGCGCGCATTGGACTTTACCGCCAGCTCAAGGCGATCCGGAATAAAACCCTCTGGAATCAGGATTTCGGTATCCACATTCTGGAAGAATTTGAAATTCAGGGGGATAGTGGCCGCCATGGGCTCAGCCTTATTCACTGCCAGCTCGCGCAGGGAGAAGCGGACCTCTTTACCGTCTTGTTGACCAATTACCGTGGCACTGAGGTCGCCGACAAAGTCATCATCGCCCTCGGCGAGTTTTTGTATGACCAGCTTGAACAGATGCTTGCCTTCGGCAATAGGCGTGACGGAAAACACACCGAAGCTAATCCCCTTGGGATTGCTGTTCTTTTTCGATGTCATGATGCGATACACATCAATGTCACGCTGCAAGGCGGCTTTTTCTTCGCGCAGCTCCATCACCCGCTTGCGCAATTCCTCGCCAGCTTTGCGATCGACTTCAGCGCTGAGCTGATAAGTGGCCAACTCGCGATGCAATTCTGCCGTCTCGGTACTGAGGGCTTCCAGCTTGGCACGCAGCTCTTTGCCCTCTTCGGGTGACAGCCGTTCGGCGCTGGTTTTGTATCCTGCATAGTGGTAACTGGTGACAACAGCACCAACGACCAATGCGAATAAAAGCAGGGCAATCAATGCTGACCTGAGCGGACGATGCGGCACAATTTTGAGTCGATAAACGGGCGAACCTTTGACTTTAGCCATAGCAAATTTCATTTGTCGTCGTTTTTATTCTGTGCGGGGTAGCGAACTACCCCGCGCAAGGAAGAGCAATTACGGCATTAAGGCCACAACATCCAGACCGGCGGTTTCCTCAAAGCCAAACATAATATTCATGTTTTGGATCGCTTGTCCGGAGGCGCCCTTAGTGAGGTTGTCGATCACCGATAACACCACTACGGTATCGCGCTGCTGTGGACGAACAATGGCGATACGGCAAACATTGGAGCCTTTCACGCTACGCGTTTGCGGCAGGTTGCCAGCGGGCAATACATCCACGAAGGGTTCATTGGCATAACGCGCTTCGTAAAGCGCCTGCAAATCAGGCACATTGTTGGCATCCAGCAGGGTTGCATAGAGGGTTGCATGAATACCCCGAATGATCGGCAGCAAATGCGGTACAAACGTCAGGGCTACCGGTGCTGCACCTGCAGGCTGCACATCGCGCAGGCCCTGTTCGATTTCCGGCAAATGGCGATGACCGGCAACACCATATGCCTTGAAGCTATCACTGATTTCCATCAACAGGTTATCGATTTTAGCCTGACGCCCGGCACCACTGGCACCACTGGCGGCGTTGGCGATCAACCGAGTTGGATCGACCAGATTATTCTCAATCAGTGGCAGATAGCCTAATTGGGTCGCGGTGGGATAGCAGCCAGGGCATGCAACCAGCTTGGCGGTACGAATCGCCTCGCGGTTTACTTCTGGCAGGCCATAAACGGCTTGGGCGACCAGATCCGGCGCGCCATGCGGTTGGTTGTACCATTTCTCCCACAGGGGAACATCGCGGATACGGAAGTCAGCAGACAGGTCGATGATACGCGCCTTGGTATTCATCAGGCCGCTCATCATGTTCTGCGCCACACCATGGGGTGTAGCAAAGAAGATGACATCGCACTCACCCAGCACAGCGACATCCGGTTCGGTAAACACCAGATCGATATGGCCGCGCAGGTTGGGGTACATATCGGCCACCTTGGTGCCCGCCTCGGCACGGGAGGTAATCACTGTCACCTCAACCTGTGGATGTTTGGACAAGAGGCGCAGCAACTCAACCCCGGTATAGCCAGTTCCACCAACAATCGCCGCTTTAATCACCTCAACCCCCTATAAAGATTTGTTCAATATCAACGCTGTGTTTCTCACCCAAAGCGATCATAAGACGCGCATGACTCTGATATCCTGAGCGCGCCCATGCCATGGTTGGAAATAAAGAGGGCTATCATAAGAGCCTTATTCATAAATCGAAAGTAAAAGCTGCCGCCTCATCAGGAAAACGCTGGTGGCGTCGCAGTTAACGCTTTAGCAGGAACAAACTGTGCCCGCCAATCGCCCCCATAGACCTACCGACACAGCGCCAATCACTACAGCTTCGCGTATTAGCCATTATGTGGAGTCCCTGCGCGACCAACTGGCGGGGGCTGAAGCCTTACCGCAGCTGACACTGCTGGGCCTGCTGACCGGCATTATTGCCGGCGCGGTGATTGTGCTCTTTCGCTGGGCAGTAGAGTTGCCACTGGGATATTTCCTGCCCGATAGCTTTGAAAACTTTGAGGCGATCAGCTCGCCCATGCACTTTGCCCTCCCCGTCACTGGTGCGATTGTGCTGGGGCTGGTATTACAACTGGTCGATAAACGCCATCACGCCACCAGCATCGGCCATGTAATGGATCGCTTGCAGAATCATCAGGGGCGCATGCCACTGGGCAACGTAGTCACTCAATTCTTTGGCGGCGCGGCCTGTTTGCTGACGGGTCAATCCGTCGGGCGCGAAGGCCCAGCCGTACACCTGGGCGCAGGCAGTGGCAGCCTGCTCGGGCAGTGGCTGAAGTTACCCGCCAACAGCTTGCGTCCGCTGGCGGGCTGTGGCGTTGCAGCGGCCATTGCCGCCTGCTTTAACACACCCATGGCCGGGGTTATTTTTGCGATGGAGGTCGTGATTCTGGAATACACCATCGCCGGGTTTATTCCGGTCACCCTGGCCGCCGTCGCGGGGGCCACCATGACACGCCTCGCCTTTGGGCCTGAAATCGCCTTTATTAACGCGCAGTCAGTGATGGGCGATTTGCGCGAACTGCCACTGATGGGCCTGGTCGGCTTGGTCGTCGCCGTCTTTGCTGCCGCCTACATTCGCTTGCACGGCGCAAGCTGTCGCTGGGCATTGCATCGCCCCATCGCGCTGCGCTTTGCGCTTGCAGGGTTATTCACCGGTATATGCGCCCTGTGGATTCCGCAGATCATGGGCGTGGGTTACGACACTATTAGCAGCGCACTGGCAGGCGAGATAGGTTTTGCATTGCTGCTGGCGATTGCCATTACCAAATTATTAGCCACCTCCCTCAGCTTGGGGATGGGCATGCCTGGCGGCGTGGTAGGCCCGCTGCTATTTATCGGCGCCTGTGTCGGCGGTGCGGTCGGTAGCGCAGCCCAACTACTCATGCCCGGCTCCGCCAGCGCCATAGGCTTTTATGTGATCTTGGGTATGGGTGCCATGATGGGCGCCACACTCAATGCCCCGCTCGCGGCGATGATGGCGATACTCGAACTCACTTATAACCCCAACATTATTTTCCCCAGTATGCTGGTGGTGATTGCCGCCTGCCTCACCACCCGCTGGGTATTCCGCTGCGATGGGCTGTTTCAGCATGTATTGCGTATTCAGGGCAAATTTCGCAGCGCCGAAGCAATGGAGCAATTACTCAGCCGTACCGGCGTGCGCGGTGCGATGGATCGCCATCTGGTGGTGAGCGATAGCCAAATAAGCCTGCACGCTGCGCAACAGTTACTGGCGCGTCACCCACACTGGATTTTAGTGCGCGACAACAACCAACTGCTGCAACCGGCCGATTTACATACTTATCTGCAAACGCTGACGAGCCATCAGCCAACCGATGAACGCCAGGAGATGATCAACCTGCAGGAGATCCCCGCGCGCCGCTACGACCTTGCGCGCATTGCAGCGGATGCGAATCTATTTGAAGCACTGGAATTGATGAATCGCCAGCAACTGGATGCACTTTGGGTGGAATCACTTAGCGATTCGCACCAGCCACTGGGTATAATCAGTCGCCGCACTATCGACAACTACTACCGTATTTAAGCTGCCTATTTATTGAGACATCACCATGCTCTGGATAAAAGCCCTGCACATTATCGCCGTAATCACCTGGATGGCGGCGCTATTTTATCTGCCGCGCCTGTTCGTATACCACACCATGAGCGAAGACGAGATCAGTCGCGAGCGTTTTAAAATTATGGAGCGAAAATTACTGCGCGGCATCGCCAACCCCTCAATGATTGCGGTGTTTATTTTTGGTGTTTGGATGAGCTGGCTCGGCTGGGCTTACTATTCCACACAAGGTTGGTACTGGTGCAAATTGGTATTGGTCGCACTGCTCACCGGCTATCACCACGCGTGTATCGCCTACTTCAAACAATTGCGCGATGACCGCTGCACCAAGAGCCATGTTTTTTTTCGTGTGTTCAACGAACTCCCGGTGTTTTTATTAATTGGCATTGTCATTCTGGTGGTGGTAAAACCTTTTTAACATGATGAATAAACTCTACGCGATTACCGACTCACAACTCTTACCCGGCGACACGCTGTTCACTGCCGTCGCTGCAGCCCTCAAGGGTGGCTGCAAGTGGGTGCAGTATCGGGATAAATCAACCGACCATCCACGCCGACTATCTGAAGCAAAACAGTTGCTCGCGCTATGTAATCAACATCGGGCGCAATTATTAATCAATGACGATGTGAGTCTCGCACAAGAAGTGGGTGCCCACGGCGTGCATTTGGGCCAAGGCGATACCAATGCCCTTGCCGCACGAATTATTCTCGGCAGTAGTGCGATTATCGGTGTCACCTGCCATGACTCATTGGCGCTTGCACAACAGGCCATAAAAGACAGTGCCAATTACATTGCCTTTGGTCGCTTTTTTTCATCCAACACCAAACCCGATGCGCGCCCTGCGCCAATTTCATTAATCAGCGATGCACGCAAAGTATTTAGCAATACACCTATCGTTGTTATCGGCGGAATTACTCTGGATAACGGTAAACAATTATTAGACGCGGGGGCCGATATGCTTGCCGTTTGCCACAGTTTATTTGCAGCGGACGATATTGCCGTGCAAGCCAAAAAATTTATTGAATTATCTGTTAAAGGTCAGGATTAATTATGAGCCGCTCTGAAGAATTATTTTTACAAGCCCAAAAAACCATTCCCGGCGGTGTTAACTCGCCCGTGCGTGCCTTTAAAGCAGTAGGCGGTACGCCCGTATTTTTTGAGCGCGCGCTGGGTGCTTACGTGTGGGATGCAGACGGCAAGCAATACATCGATTACGTGCAAAGCTGGGGGCCGATGGTATTAGGGCACGCACACCCCGAGGTGATTAATACCGTTATCGAAACTGCAAAATTTGGTTTGAGTTTTGGTGCCCCTACTGAACGCGAAACAACTCTCGCCGAAAAACTCTGCAACCTGATTCCCAATATGGATATGGTGCGCTTTGTCAGCTCTGGCACTGAAGCGACCATGAGCGCCATAAGACTCGCGCGCGCTTTTACCAAACGCGACAAAATTATTAAGTTTGAAGGCTGTTATCACGGCCACTCCGATTCGCTGCTCATCAAAGCCGGTTCCGGAGCACTGACCCTCGGTGTGCCCAGCTCACCGGGCGTACCTGCCGTACTCGCCGACCACACACTCACACTGGATTACAACAACGCAGAACAAGTGCGTGAATGTTTTGCCAAGCTCGGCGACCAAATTGCCTGCATTATTGTTGAACCCGTGGTAGGTAATATGAATTGTGTTCCGCCCGTACCAGGCTTTTTGGAATGCCTGCGCGAGGTATGCGATCAATACGGTAGCCTGCTGATTTTTGATGAAGTCATGACCGGTTTTCGCGTCGCGCACAAGGGTGCACAGGGCCACTACAGCGTCAATGCCGACATCATCACCCTGGGTAAAGTCATTGGCGGTGGTATGCCGGTAGGTGCATTTGGCGGTCGTCGCGATATTATGCAAATGATTGCGCCTTCTGGACCGGTATACCAAGCGGGCACACTCTCCGGCAACCCTGTTGCCATGGCTGCTGGTTTAAAAACCCTGGAGTTATTGGAGCAAGAAGGCTTTTACGACAATCTCTGCGCACGCACTACCGAACTGGTAGAAGGATTGCAACGCCTGGCCGATGAAGCAGGTATTCCTTTTACCACCAATCACGTTGGCAGTATGTTTGGTTTCTTTTTTACCAGCGAGAAAAAAGTCACCAACTTCAAACAAGTCATGGCCTGCGATATTCCACGCTTCAATGCATTTTTCCATGGCATGTTAGCGCGCGGCGTTTATTTAGCCCCGGCCTCTTACGAAGCCGGATTCATGTCTGGTGCGCACACAGAGCAGGATATTCAGGCTACGCTGACCATTGCCGCTGAAGTGTTTGCCACTTTGAAATAAATAATCTCCGCAACCAATAAAAAGTCGGGGCAGACTAACTGCCCCGGCTTTTTATTTTTTAAGTATTACAGGTGCTTTTCAGCATAGATTAGGCATGCACTGGCCCAAAACCAAAACTCCAAATCAATACAGTGATGGCAAGCAGTGCAACAAACATCACCAAGCCAATTGTTAAAATAGAACTGGAGTAAATAAAACCTTCATCTTCGGGAATTCTCATAAAAATCGGAATGCCGGTATAAAGTAAATACACGGTATAGAACACTGCACCAATACCCACCAGCATGGTGAGAATCACGTTGGGGTAAAGTGCGCACAAACCGGCCACAAAGAGCGGTGTGGCAGTATAGGCAGCAAACACAATTGAACGGGCAAGCCCCGGTGCAGAATCATAGGTGCGCGACATCCAATCGATAAAGGCCCCTATCACACCCACACCAACCAACAACGCCAGGTACATTAGCGCGCTCATGATAAAGGCGCTCGATTCTGTCAGCATAACCGGGGCGCGATCACCAATAACCCAGCCGACACGTGTAGTGCCAATAAACATGGAAACCGGTGGAATTAACGCCAGAAACAGTACGTGTGCAAAATACAAATGAGACACGGATTCCTGGGTATCACGAATTTCTTCCCACTCTTTGTGGGGATGGGTAAATAGTCCTGCAACATGAGAAATCATATTTTCCTCCAAACACAGTGCGACTCGTTATTCACTCGGGGTTATACGACGCGTTACGGCAGAGCAAAAAAATGTATTCATCTTACTGAAATAGTATATAGCCAGATCAGGTCTCTCTCTCACAGCCTATTAGAACGATTGATGTTCAAAACACATGAACAGATAACCTCCTCGTCTTGTAATCAACCTTCTGTGTATAAACACATTCAGCCTAAGCGCCAAGTGTGCTATAGCAAACTATTGCCTAATCAGTTGTTTTATATCACCCCATAGTTGCGGAGCATCAAAGGGCGGCATGAAACTCCCGGCATAAGCACCTTGCGGATTCACAATAAATACCCTGGCAGAATGATTTACCTGATAAGCATTGCCTGCATTCACAGGCATATCAATGCCCGCTGGAACACTAAATAATTTACTCTCAATAATCACCGAGCGATCATAAGCAGCACCAAAAAAATTAGCCGTGTGCGCCAATTCCGCATTACTGCCACTGAGTGCCACAATATCCGGATGGAAAAAATTAACATACTCACGCAACCTGGCAGGCGTATCGCGCTCCGGATCCACACTGATAAACACTACTTGTAACCTGGCTGACGCGTCGGCTAATCGCAGTAAAGACGCCAGTTTTTGTAGCTCCAATGGGCAAATATCCGGACAGGAAGTAAAACCAAAAAAAACCAATGACCAGCGATTGCGCCACAGATTGTTACCGATGGATTTCCCCTGCTGATCCACCAATGCCATTTCAGGTAGTGCGCGTGGTTGCGGTAAGAGCTGTGCGTGGTGATACACAGGTTCACTTGTTGAATAATGGCTGGCGACAAAAAAGCCCAATGCCACACTGAGCACTGTCGCTACCGCATAAAACCAAATTGAATTATTGCTGCTATTCATCTGCGGCGAGCTTCACAGGCGCGACAATAATTTGCTGTGTTCTATCGGCAAACTCTACTACAAAACTGACCTTGTCATTCATCGTCAGCGGCTTATGAGCCCCCATAAGCATTAAATGCAATCCGCCCGGAGCCAACACCAGTTCAGACTGTGCCGGAATCTCCAAACGCTCTTTGTGATCCATCACTACACTGTCCCCTTCCAGCCGCGATTCATGCATCATTACCTGCGAGCAACAATCCGCACTCACTGCAATAATCGTCTGCGCAATGGGCGATTGATTTTGTAACCGCATATAAGCCGCGTTTACGGCAGCACCCGGCGGAGCTAATTTCACCCAAGCTTGCTGTACCGAGACAACCTCTCTGTCCGCAGAAAACACCGAGACGGCTATAACTCCGAGCGACACAATAAATACGCCACGAATAAAACTGCTCATAAAATCGAACCCTCATACCAAAAGATAAGTACATAATGGTCGACTAATAAAGCCAGGAATAGCAGCATTAAGTGCAGGATAGAAAAGCGAAACGTATCCATAGCCGTTGTTGCTTGCGCAGCAAATTTCAACCGCCACGCGTGACGAATAAAAAGCATGTTCAGCACCAGACTGGAAAGCAAATACAACAGTCCTGTCATGCCAATCAAGTAAGGCAACCAACACACGACCATGAGTAAAAAGGTGTACAGCAGGATGAGTGTTTTGGTAAATGCAATCCCATGGGTCACAGGCAACATGGGAATATTCGCTCTGGCATAATCGTTGACGCGGTGAATAGCCAACGCCCAAAAATGAGGTGGCGTCCAGGCAAAAATAATCATCATCAATAAGAGCGCCTCACCACTGACGCTGCCAGTGACTGAGGTCCATCCAAGCACAGGCGGTAATGCACCGGCCACACCACCAATCACAATATTTTGTGGCGTTGCGCGCTTTAATATCAGGGTATAAACAACCGCATAACCAAATAAACCGACCAGTGTTAAATAAGCCGTTAATGTGTTCACCGCAAACAGTAATAATAAAAAACCGCTCATGGCGAGTATGCAAGCAAAAATAATGGCCTGTTGGTTAGTCAATCGCCCTTTGGGCAAGGGGCGCATATAAGTACGAGCCATTTGTGCATCAATTTTTTGATCCAGCACATGATTAAATGCCGCTGCAGCTCCCGAGACCAAAGCAATGCCACTGCTTGCCGTTACAATAAGCCAGGGATCAGGCCATCCAGGGCTTGCCAGCATCATTCCTACAACTGCCGTCAACACCAACAATGCTACAACTTTAGGTTTGGTTAGTTGATAGTAGGCCTGAAAAAGTTGATTTAACTGTGCACGTCCATTAACCCAAGGTGATGCTGTTTTCAGGGTGGTCATTTTATGTCTCCCGCTGAAATAAAAATGCTACAGCCATACAATCCCGCGCATTAATTAATAATTGTTTTTCCCGGTGCAACCTGTGTAATAACAGGCGCTGTAACCGGCGTTGGATTAGTCGCTATTTGACGCAACTGTATTTTTCGTAACTGCATTTGTCGCAAAAACACCAGCAACAACATCAATAACAGTGCCGCCACCAGGTTATGTGCAACGGCATTCCACAGCGGCACCAACATGACAATATTGATTAGTCCCAGCATCACTTGAACCAATAATAATATTGCCATGGCGACTACCAGCCGCCTCATAAATACACCTCGCGCACGGCGCCAAGACCATATTAAAAATGCGCCAAACACAAGAAGCGTGCATATAGCGCCGATACGATGCAGCACATGAATACTCATACGCGCCTCATAAGGCAGCACACCGTATTCATAGGTTTCATGCCCCAATGGCAAATGAAAAACCAGCGATAGCGAAAATCGCTCTTGCCAACCTGCCTCACAAAACGGTAATTGACTGCACACTGCCGCCGCATAGTTTGTTGATGTCCAACCTCCCAACGTAATTTGGGCAATCAGTACCAGTAACACCACATAACCAAACCCTAATCCAGCGGACAATGCTGGCTCTGTTGCACGTGTATTGCTACTGGTGGTTGCAGTAGCAATAACCTGCTGTTGACGCCAATAGATTTCTGCGCGTAATAATGCCAATAAACACAACAGCGCAAATCCACCAAGCAAATGCGCTAATACAATCAGGGGTAATAAATTCAGTGTGACAGTCCACATGCCCAATGCCGCTTGAAAGATTACCAACAGCAATAATCCTGTCGCGAGCAAGCGATATTGTTTCAGGTAATAACTGCCAAAAAAAATCGCTGCTATCGCCAGACCGAGTAAACCGGCAATATACCGATGCAACATTTCATTGCGCGCTTTATAAGGGTCAACCTCAAGGTGAGGAAACTGCGCCTGTGCTGCTGCAATATGGTGATCCAATACCGGCGCGTGAAACTTTCCATAACAGCCCGGCCAATCAGGACACCCCAATCCTGCATCGGTTAGGCGCGTGTAAGCACCGAGCGCAATGACCATCAGGGTTAGCAGCAAAGTACAGTTGACCAGCACAGAAAAACGCTTCATTGTTGACTCCTGTTGTTCCGATTCCTTTTTTGTTATCTATGTCCCTTTTCTGTCATAGTTAAGCAATCGCAACAAATCCGTACGAATATCTTTTGTGACTATTTCCATGTGCGCGGCATCGCTATTAATCGGATAGCGCAACAACGCCAAGCCATCGCGATTCACAATCACAATCTGGTCGTGCAATTCATCGCTCACATCTTTGTTAAGGTTATTTTCTGGCGATTGCCACACAATGGCAGAAAATTTTCCAAGTGCCACTGGGCGATTATTGGCAATAACCAATGGTTGAATATTCACTTGCTTGCGCCCGAGGCCAGTGTAGAGCTGCTGCAAGCCATAAAGTGCCTGCTCGCAGGATTGTGCGCAGTTTTCCGGTGCGATGTATACCAAACGCCACGCTGCCCCGTGCAGATCGGCATCGGGCAATAATTCAATTTCACGCTCTAACCAATAGCCTTTATTGACCGCACTGTGGCTGAACCAGCCCATAGCCAAGCTCAATTTGGCTGCAGCCAGTGGCACTAATGCACACAATAAAAACAAACTGAAAAATTTACGACTTGTCATGCGCCAACTCCCGGGTTGCACTTGCACTTAATGCAATCACAATAACGGCAATGGCCAGCAACGCCCATTGCACCGCATAAGCTGTGTGACGCTCCGGGGGCAAAATCACCGGCTGATAATGCACATAAAAGGGAGATTGCTGTTGTTGGAATATCACACCGGAGCGGCTGAGCGAAGGAATATAATCGGATAAGAGTCCAGCATCTATTTGCTGGATACGCATCGGCCATTGCCCTTTATCTTCAATATTTTTTCCAAGTAACAAGCCTTTTGCGTTAGCGCGAAAAATACCATTGACCATTAATTCTGCGGGCACATTTACCTCAGGTAATTGATCGCGTGAACCCTGTGCTGCAACCCAACCCAAATTCACCAGTAATGCCGGAGTTATTGATGATGAAACTGCATGGTCTGTCGACCGTGTACTCTGTTCAGTCGGTCTTATCTGCTCGACAGCGATAACAACATCGTAGCCAATACGCCCATCAACTTGCTGGTTATCCAACAGCCAAATCATAGGGGCGATCCAACGTGCAGGAAATTGCACGTCAATCGCGTCACGGCTTTTGGTATTCAGAGCCAATAATTGTTGTGCATCCAGCGGGCCAGCCGCTTGTGATTGCGCAATGCGTTGCAGGGTTTGTTTTTTTTCAGCCGCACGCGATAGCTGCCAGAGCGATAATGCCGTCAAACACGCAGCCACCAACAAGCTGACCAACACCCAGTGCCAGCGAATAACCCAATAGCGATTAAACGCTATAATTGTCATACACCCACTCCTGCAAGGGATTCATCATGCTTATTAAAATTCTGTTGATTTGCTTATTGGCGCTGGTTGTTTTCAGTTTATTCCAAGCACTTTTTATCATGATCAAAAATGATGAAAATTCGCCAAAAATGTCCAAGTTCCTCGGGCGCCGATTGTTTTTTTCGGCCGCCGTTGTACTGCTGTTGATTATTCTCTTATTAACCGGTGTTATTACACCTCACCCAAGACCCTATTAAGCTTGATCGCGGTAAAAAACTGGCATGACGAAAACCTTCGTCATGCCAGAAAATCACAGCACATAGACAAAAATAAACAAGTTCAACCACACCACATCCACAAAATGCCAATACCAGGCCGCCGCTTGAAAGCCGAAATGGCGCTCAGGGGTGAAATGGCCTTTAACCAAAATACGTAAAAAGATAATTAATAAGAAAATGGTTCCCAAGGTGACATGTAAACCATGAAACCCTGTGAGCAAAAAGAAAGTGTTGCCATAGACACCGGAATCCAACCGCAGCCCTAAGTCAGTATAAGCATGGATGTACTCATAACCTTGCAAACCAAGGAACAGTACTCCCAGCACAATGGTTAACATCATAAAAAAACCGAGCTGTGTATGTTTGTTCTGCTCTATGCCCAAGTGTGCAAACTGCAAGGTAATGGAGGAGGTCAATAAAATAAGCGTGTTGTAAAGTGGAATCCCCTCCCATGGCATGTACTGTGTTTCAACACCGCCCGGTGTTTTTTCCAGCGGCCACATGGCCTCAAAATTCGGCCAGAGAATTTCACCAGTCATAGCATTATTGCCAGCGCCATCCAACCAGGGCACAGAAATCATTCGCGCATAAAATAACGCACCAAAAAATGCGGCAAAAAACATAATTTCCGAAAAAATAAACCAACTCATGCCCTGACGAAATGACCGATCCATTTGTGAACTGTAAAGCCCGTCCATAGACTCACCGATCACATTCTTAAACCAGCCAAACAGCATATAAAACAGCAGTGAAAAACCCACCAGTAATAAATAACCACCGGCGCCATGCTGGTCTTTAGCCAAATCATTGATTAACAGGGCAGCTCCCATACCAATAAGAAACAGGGAAACCGCGCCTACAATAGGCCAAATACTCTGTTCCGGTACGTAATAACGCTGGTGATGGACACTCATGGTGATTCCTCCATTAACACAAGCAAACTAGCGGCTAACAACCTGTGGTGTATGTCGATACAAACGATACGAAAGCGTAATAGTCGTAAATTGTGCAGGCAATTCAGCATCAACATAAAACTGAACTGACATTGCACGACGCTCATGAGCATCCAAAGGCTGCTCGGAAAAACAAAAACATTCTATTTTTTTAAAATATTTAGCCGCTTCACCTGGAGATACCGATGGCACAGCACGGCCAATCATCGCCTCATCGGTAGGATTCTCAACTATAAAGTTCACCAGGGTTACCTGCCCGGGATGCAACGTTATATGCGCCATTTCCGGTTCAAAAACCCAGGGAATAGAAGCATCGCGATTCGCCAAAAACTCAACGGTAATGTCTCGTGATTCATCGATACGTTTAGCGGCTACAGCGGCGCGATTACTGGTTTTCCCATTAATGCCAGTAATTTCACAAAACACGTCATACAAAGGTACCAATGCATAACCAAATGCAAACATGGCGATACAGATAAGTATCAACTTACGCATTAATACTTTATGCGAAACCATTCTCCACCTCATTCGACGTGAAGCAGCCAATCACCTATTTCACCGGCGGTGGTGTTTGAAAGGTGTGATAAGGCGCAGGCGATGGAATGCCCCACTCCAAACCTTGCGCACCTTCCCATACCCGATCAGTCGCTTTTTCACCCTTGCGACGCATACAGCGCACAACAGTCCATACAAAAATTAATTGCGACAGACCAAATAAAAATCCACCAATACTAATAAAGGCATTCATATCCGCAAACTGCAGGGCATAGTCAGGAATACGTCGTGGCATGCCAGCCAACCCCACAAAGTGCATAGGAAAAAACAATAAATTCACAGAGATAATGGAGCACCAAAAATGGCATTGCCCAAGCCGCTCGCTGTACATCACGCCGGTCCATTTCGGAATCCAATAATAAACACCGGAAATAATGCCAAAGACTGCCCCTGTCACCAGTACGTAATGAAAATGTGCCACTACAAAATAGGTATCGTGATATTGAAAATCTGCTGGCACTATCGCGAGCATCAAGCCGGATAAACCGCCAATGGTAAACAACACAATAAATGCCAATGCAAACATCATAGGCACTTCAAAAGTCATCGAACCGCGCCACATAGTGGCAACCCAATTAAATACTTTTACACCGGTGGGCACGGCAATTAACATGGTGGCGTACATAAAAAATAATTCAGCCGCCACCGGCATACCCGTAGTGAACATATGGTGCGCCCACACAATAAATGACAGCAGCGCAATACTGGCGGTGGCGATTACCATAGACTCATAACCAAATAAGGGTTTGCGTGCAAAGGTAGGAATAATGCTGGAAACAATACCAAAGGCAGGCAAAATCATGATGTACACTTCGGGGTGACCAAAGAACCAGAAAATATGTTGGAACATCACCGGATCACCGCCCCCCGCCGCCTCAAAAAAACTGGTACCGAAATATTTATCGGTAAGCACCATGGTCACTACACCAGCAAGCACGGGCATAACGGCAATGAGTAAAAAGGCGGTAATAAGCCAGGTCCATACAAACAAGGGCAATTTCATCCACCCCATTCCCGGCGCGCGCAAATTAAAAATGGTGACAATCACATTCATCGCCCCCATGATGGAAGAAATACCCATGAGGTGAACGGAAAACACAAAAAAAGCCGTGCTGTCGCTGCTGTAGGTAGTTGATAAGGGAGCATAGAAAGTCCAACCCGCTGCTGGAGCACCACCCTCCATAAAAAAGGTGGACAGCAATATCGTAAAAGCGAAGGGTAATATCCAAAAACTCCAGTTATTCATGCGCGGCAACGCCATATCAGGCGCGCCAATCATTAGCGGAATCATCCAGTTTGCCAAGCCAACAAACGCAGGCATCACCGCACCGAATACCATCACCAAACCGTGCACTGTGGTGAGCTGATTAAAAAAGTGGGGATTCACAAACTGCAAACCAGGTTGAAATAATTCTGCGCGAATCATCATGGCCAGTGTGCCGCCAATGAACAACATCAGCAGTGAAAACAATAAATAAAGTGTGCCTATATCTTTGTGATTGGTGGTAAAAAGCCAACGGCGAATGCCAGCAGGTTTGTGATCATGCGTATCGTGATGATCAAGCCTTGTACCCAGTGCTCCGGTATTTTCTATACTCATTATTATTCGCCCCCTTTAATAGCAGCAACATCCGCCACTTGGACCAATTCACCGGTGTTATTGCCCCAGGCATTGCGCTCATAGGTAATCACCGCCGCTAATTCGCTATTGGTTAATTGTTTGCCATAGGCTTGCATTGCCGTGCCGGCCTTGCCGTTGACAACAATGTGAATGTGGCCGGGAATATCCTTTGTAGCTATTACACTGCCTTTGAGTGCAGGAATGACGCCAGGTAAGCCTTCACCAGACACCTGGTGACAAGCAGCGCAATGAGCTTCGTAGGTTTTTTGTCCTTGCGTCATCAACTCCTCCAGTGTCATCTCGCCACGGGCTGCTTCCGCCGCTTTTTCCTGTGCTTGCCGCTCCAACTCTTGCGCAACCCACCGATCAAACTCTTCCGGTGTGCGCACATCGACAACTACCGGCATAAATGCATGATCCTTACCGCAGAGCTCTGCACATTGACCGCGATAAATACCCGGCTTGTCTATCCTCGCCCAGGTTTCGTTAATGAACCCGGGGTTTGCATCTTTTTTCACTGCAAAAGCAGGCACCCACCAGGAGTGGATCACATCATCCGCCGTGACTAAAAACCGTATTTTTTTACCGGTAGGTAACACCAGTGGCTTATCCACATCGCGCAAATACAAATCGGTTTTCTCTGCTTGATTGGCAATCGCTTCGCGGGAGGTCGCCAACAGGGAATAAAATTCAATGGGGTGTTCAAGGTATTTGTAATGCCACTTCCATTGCGAACCGGTAACCAATACGGTGAGATCCGCTTTGGAGGCATCTTCCATGGCGATCAAGGTTTTACTGGCGGGAATTGCCATGGCAATCAAAATGACAACGGGAATAGCTGTCCAGATAATTTCTATTTTTAAGCTGCCATGAAATTGCGCAGGCTCTATGCCTTTGGATTTACGATGATGCAAAATGGACCAAAACATCAAACCAAATACAATGGCGGCGATAGCGCAGCAGATATAAAAAATAATCATGTGCAGATCGTAAACCTGCTCGCTGATTTCCGTTACACCGCGAGTCATGTTGTAACGCGTATCGACCGCCAGCAATATGGCAGGATAAATTAGCAAGAGGATTGCCAGTGCGCAGCGCACCGGTTGCCGATAGAAATAGCGCAGGCTGGGTAGACAATATTTCACTGCACAACTCCTTGATCCCGTGGGTTATCATTTTTATAACAGGCAATTGAGAATTGAGCGAAACCCTCCAGACCATCAAGGCCGGAAATACGAGTCACGCAGCAGATGCCACGCAAAAAATAGACTCACAACATAGACGTCGAGCTTCAACTCAACACAGGAATCAGGTGTTAAATCCCAACACAGGCGCGACCTGACAACAGAACAGCCAACTGGCAAAAGACGGGGGGAGCGATTAATCAGCAACCGATACAGCTGAACTCCCTAACTACACAGCCAGAATACAGGACGTACCAGAACAAAAACCGGACACCTCAATTCCAAGACTTCTCGGGCAATACATATAACGCTCCTATTCATACTCAACACCAGTTCGCCAACAACTTAAACGGAAAAGTGCTGAGAAAATAATAGCGCCCGATGGATTAACTATAACCCCATCAACTTAAAACGCAAGTACGAAAGTAAAACAACAAACTGAGCTTAAAAAAATCCTCTATATAACAAAAAACGCCAATGCAATGCATTGGCGTTTTTTGTGGTGAACCATACAAGGAGTAAACTTTTCTATCCCTTTATTAATACACCGATCAGTAATAAATATTTTCTTAACTACCGATTCTAGAAGCGGATAGTTCCACCGATTAACAAACTATTTTCCACTTCACCATCAACGTAACTCAACTCCAGGCTAGCCTTGTCAGTAAAGAAATTACGCGCACGTACAAAATAATCCGTCTCGGAGTTATTACTCACGTTTGCAGCATAAGATGTATTTACAAAGCCACCACCCACACTTAAATTGCGATCAATGTAGTAATCAGCCGCCATACTGATAGTGTCATCAGTGAAACCCAATTTTGACTTCTCATAACTGGCTTCCAGATTCAATGCTTGCTCACCTGACAATGGCAATACGTATTTACCATTAATATTCCACTGATCAGAGATATCCACATCTTCCTCAAATTCAGACCATACCAACAGTCCGGTAATGGGCGCCACACCGGCTTTTACGAACCAACTGGAATCCCAGTCTGATGATACACCAAGGCCAGGGGTAGATCTCACTTTGGATTCAGAGACTCCGGCACCGAGATAAAAAATAGAATTGGGAATATAAAAATCTATGCCGATGGAACGCTCATAAAAATCAATTTTTTGACCAGCATCTTTCAATTCTGCCGTGCCGAGTTGCACATAAACATTGCTGGATTTTTCAATAAAAGCCGCTTCAGCAAGCGGGTTATTCGCGGTATTCACCGGGGAGAAATGATATTTTCCTTCAAGCACGACCCCATAGCCGTCAGCACTGGAATTATCAACATCGATATCGACATAACCTGCAGATAATTCACTTTGATAGGTTGCAGAAAGTGCAAAAGGTGCGCTTAAAAAACCAGCAGCAGCGATAATGGCGGGAAGCAATTTAATTTTCATAATCTATCCTCTGAGAATTACAGCGGCATCTGCATTGATGCACGGTTTCATACTAGCGATAGAAAATTGAATCAAAACTGAATGAAACAGTTTTTTACAAACCACAAATAGCGGGCAAACACCAAACAACATTAATTTACGATCAAATAGCACGCAATCCTGACGTGTTATTTATGCCATGCAATGACAGGAAAATAACATTTCATCTTCCAATCGCAACGCGGTTAATTCACCACCCCATACACAACCTGTGTCCAGTGCATAAATATTTTTGGTGTTGGCGCGCCCTTCAAGCGCAGCCCAATGGCCAAAAATAATTTTTTCATTACGCATTTTCCGTCCGGCAAGCGAAAACCAGGGAGCAAAACCAATAGGCGCCGCATCTGCACTTTCTTTAGTTTGCAATTCCAATTCGCCTTCAGCAGAACAAAAACGCATGCGCGTAAAATAATTGGTAATCACTCGTAAACGTTCAGCGCCTTGTAAATCATCGTGCCAGCGCGCGGGAAAATTTCCGTACATATTTCCCAACAAATATTCCGGTACATTACTTTGCAATACTTGTTCAACTTCACGTGAGCGCATTAACGCCTGCTCCAGCGACCATTGCGGAGGAATGCCTGCATGAACCATAGTAAAACCGAGTGTGGCATCGTGATGAACCAGTGACTGCTGACGCAACCAGTAAACCAAGTCCGCACGATCCGGAGCAATCAGCAATTGATCCAGCGTGTCGTTTTTACCGGCCTTACGCAAACCGTAATAAACAGCGATGAAATGCAAATCATGGTTACCCAGCACTAAGGTGATGGAATCGCGCAATTTGTACAGGAACCGTAAGGTTGCCAGTGAATCGGGGCCGCGATTAATCACATCGCCAGCTAGCCACAATTTGTCTTTAGCGGGATTGAAATTAATTTTTTTTAACAGACATTGCAGCGGCTCAAGGCAGCCTTGAATATCACCAATTGCGTAAGTAGCCATAGTGTTTACGGATTAATGAATCGCATGGGGAGGCACGAGTGCAAAGGTTGGAATAGTGGCATCAAACATCGAGCCATCATCGGCACGCATTTGATAACTTCCTTCCATAATGCCCGTCTCAGTTTCAAGAATAACGCCGCTAGTGTAGGTGTAACTTTCACCCGGCTTGATGTGCGGCTGCTCGCCCACCACACCAATGCCCTGCACTTCTTGCCGCTTTTCGTTGGCATCGGTGATCAGCCAATGGCGACTAATTAACTGTGCTGCCACATCACCTTGATTGGCAATAGTGATGGTATAGGCATACACATAACGATGCACTAGCGGCTCAGATTGGGCGGCAATATAAGTCGTTTTTACCGATACCTGAATGGGAGACATTTTATTCATCACCACTCACTGTACAGGGCTTTAATGACAGCTCGCCCAGTAAATTACTCATGGCAACGTATTCCGGCAAGCTGATTTCCTCTGGGCGTAAACCAAGATCAACCGGCAAGGACTCCATTTGCTCCGCCGTTAATAATTGTTTGAGCGAGTTGCGCAGGGTTTTCCGGCGCTGCTGGAAGGCGACATTCACCAGGGTTTCCAAACTTTTTATATTGTTTGCTACATGCGGCAATTGCGCATAGGGGGTAAGGCGCACAATCGCAGAATCCACTTTCGGTGCCGGGTCAAACGAGGTGGGAGGCACATCAAATAAATCCTCTACCGCACAGTAATATTGCACCATAATTCCCAAGCGACCATAGGCGCCATCGCCCGGTTGTGCCGCCATGCGTTTTACCACTTCTTTTTGCAGCATAAAATGCATGTCTTGCACTTTATTCGCGTAAGTCAGCAGATGAAAAATCAACGGGGTGGAAATGTTGTAAGGCAAGTTGCCCACAATCCGCAACGGCTGTTGGTTTTTAATTAACTGATTAAAATCAAATTGCAGCGCATCGGCTTGAAACAATTGAAAGTTAGGGTGATGCTCAAACTTTACTTTCAACCAAGGCACCAAATCGCGATCCAGTTCAATCACGCTCAGGTTATCGCAACTGTCTGCCAGCAGTTGGGTAATAGCACCTTTTCCAGGGCCAATTTCAACTATTTGATCGGTTTTTTGCGGGTGAATGGAGCGGACTATATCGCGAATAATACCGTGGTCGATTAAAAAGTTTTGGCCGAATCGCTTGCGCGCTTTGTGTTGAGACTCGGCATGTGCAGAAGAGTGTTGCTTGTTTTTCATGAATAACCTTTCCAATAATTTAGCGCGCGCTTTTCGCTTGCACCATTGCCAGTGCATAAGCCAATGCGGTGCGCAGGCTGCCTAAATCGGCCTTACCTGTACCCGCCAAATCCAATGCCGTACCGTGATCAACCGAGGTGCGAATAATCGGCAACCCCAGCGTCACATTGACTGCCTGACCAAAACCTTTGTATTTCAATACAGGCAGTCCCTGATCGTGGTACATCGCCAGTACGGCGTCGGCCTTATCCAAATATTTCGGTGTAAACAGGGTATCTGCCGGTAGCGGGCCAATCAGGTTCATACCACGCGCGCGCAGTGTTTCCAACACCGGTTCGATGACCTCAATTTCTTCGCGCCCGAGATGCCCGCCTTCACCGGCATGGGGGTTCAATCCACACACCAAAATGCGCGGCTGCGCTATACCAAATTGCACTTGTAAATCGCGCTGCAAAATTTCCGTGACTTGCGTCAGCTCATCATGGGTAATGGCTGCGGCCACATCTTTCAGCGGTAAATGGGTTGTGGCCAGTGCCACACGCAGCCCCTCTGTGGCCAGCATCATCACTACTTTGTGGGTATGGGTTTTATCGGCGAGATATTCGGTGTGCCCACTGAAAGGAATACCCGCATCATTAATCACACTTTTTTGCACAGGGCCTGTCACCAGTGCGGCAAAGTCACCTGCAACACAACCATTAATGGCCGCATCCAATGTGTGCAAAATATAGGGGGCATTATTCACATTGAGCTTACCCGGCTCTGCGGGCTCCGCCAGCGACACAGGCAACACCGCTAATTCACCCACCTTGGTAGGGCGCGGAGGCTCCTGCAAATTAACCAGACGCAATTGCAGCGGTAAACCTAATTGTGCCGCACGCGCTTGCAACAACTGCACATCGGCAATAGCCACAATTTCATGGGCTTGTGGCTGCTGGGCGAGCGTGATCACCAGATCCGGGCCAATACCCGCCGGTTCGCCGGGCGTTAGAGCTATGCGATAACAGCTAGTCATAAATATCCGTTACTTGAACAAATCGTGTAAAAAAGGATGTGTAATGGCAGACAAATTTGATTGCGCAAAAAGCACTGCGGCCAAAAACAAAATTGCACCAGGCAATCCCGTTTTCAGCCGCACTTTTTACGATTGCCCGAGAGTTACAATTGACCGCGAGCGCGGTAGACTCGCTTAGAGTTTAATTTCGACGTAGGCCTCTTCGCGGATTTGAGTTAACCACAACTGGAACTCTTCATCAAAACGACGCGCACGCAACACATTTGCCGCTTGATTGCGCTTCATTTTATCACTCATGTCTTCTTTGCGACGCTCCAGCACTTGCAGTATGTGCCAGCCAAATTGGCTTTTGAACGGACGGCTGATGCCATTGATCGGAGTGTCTTTCATCGCCTCTTCAAACTCGGCAACAAACATGCCCGGCATGGACCAGCCCAGATCACCACCACTGAGCATTGAGCCTGTATCTTCCGAGTTTTCACGCGCCAGCTTGGCAAAATCTTCACCTTTTTCAATGCGCGCTCTCAGATCCAATAACTTTTGACGCGCTTGAGCGTCATCCATGATTTCGGATGTTTTCACCAGAATATGGCGCGCATGGGTTTGCTCAACCAATTGTTCACCGCCGCCGCGCTGTTCAATATTTTTCAGGATATGAAAACCCGCACCACTGCGGAATGGTTTGGAAACTTGCCCCTCAGCCAAATTCAGCATCTGGTTACCAAACAACTCAGGCAACTGGGCAAGCTTGCGCCAACCAATATCGCCACCTTGCAGTGCGGCCTGATCGTTAGAGTAACTGATCGCCATTTGCGCAAAGTCGCTACCGCCAACCAGTTTTTGGTAAATATCGTTGGCCTGTTTTTCTGCATCCGCGATAGCATCCGCATCGGCACTACTTGAGACAGCAATCAGTATGTGGCCAATGTGATAGTCAGGAGAGGTTGCATATTTACCATCGCTGGACGCCAGGAAGTTATTAATATCCTGCTCGGTGATTTTAATGCGGCTATTCACCACACCTTGCTGCAAATTACTGATGGTCAGCTCATTGCGCATCTGCTTACGCAAACCGTCCATATCCAGCCCTTGGCTGCGCAAATCTGCATCCAACTGCGCCAGGGTAATTTGGTTTTTCTGCAGGACACGGCCAATCGCCTGGTCGATCTCTGCCTCTTCGATGCTGATGTCATAACGCTCTGCCATGCCCAATTCAATTCGTTCGAGAATCAATTGGTCAAGGATTTGTCGATTGAGCACGTCTTCCGGAGGCAACTGCTGGTATTGACCACGCAACCGCTCAAGGATTGATATTTTACGGGCGTTCAACTCACTTTCCAGCACCACGTCTTTATCGACAATGGCGACCACGCGATCCAGTGATACGGCACCGTTTTGTGCCATGCCGAGCTGGCTGCCAATTAATAACAGGCCACCCAATACTACTTTCCAGCCCAGAGGGGTTTGACGCTTACTCATAATTCAATCACTGTTTTATTGTAAAGATGCTTCACGCTCACCATAGCCGTGCATGGCTTTGTCGAGCAGGTTACTAATACGTTGGCTCAAGGTGCCAAAACCACGCAGTTGCACTTCCAGGAAAATGCCGCGGTCATAGTCATCGCTCTTGAGCTTGGCCATAAAGTCCTCGCTGAGATCAAAATCCACCCACTGGCGAGCCAGAATGCGAACCCGGTAACAGCAATCGGTATATTCGAGCCCGGCAAAGGTGTCGAGTTCCGCATTGTACGTAAAATCGTAGTTAGCACGGGCAATTACCGCCCATTGGTTGCTGATTGGCCAGAGACTGGTGATATCCACCTGATTCAGGGTTTCGCCCACCGCCGTATTCACATCCAACGGACTGAGCGAGACAGGGTCGCGGCTGTAGCGATAACCAATGTTCAAGATGCGGTATTGATCATCCATGTAATGCAGGCTGGAGCTGACAGCACTGATTTTTTCGGCTTGATGATCGTAGAGCACATCATTGGTCAGGCGCAGATGATCGCCCACCTGCGCGCTTAGCTCGCCGGCGATAGCCGAGCTGGTACGGGTATTGGCATAGTCATCTGCTTTATTCAGGATACTGACACGGCGATCATCAAAATAGGTGACTTGACCGATACTCATCCGCAACCGCTCGATACCGGAGTCCGACTCGACAAACCGGCTGGTCACCCCCAAGGTGAGCTGATTGGCATCATCGATCCTGTCACCGCCGGAAAAACGGGTATCGCGGAACAACTGGTTATAGGTAAACACGATATCCGAGGTATCAAAGTTGACATAACTGGCATCAGTCGTCAGGCCGTAAAGGGACGATTGATCTTCGTAGTCGCGGTACACATAGTAGGCACGCGGCTCAAGGGTCTGGGTAAAGTCAGTCGCAAACAAGTTCTTGTCGCGCTCAAAGAACAAGCCCATATCCAGGGTGCCCTGGGGAGCCAAGAACTGCGGCTCAGTTTCCGCATCGGCGCGCATATTATTGGCGTCCAACTTGTAGGCCAATGTTTTTACGGCAGCACCGGGCTTGATGTAACCCGAACTAAACTCTTTGTCCCACTCCAAACCATAATTAGTACGGAGCCGCTCCCCCACGATCAGGTCGCCCAAACGCGAAGCATTGTTAGGGTCATCACTGAAATAACGATTCATGGAGAAGTTGGTGTATTCGTTATCCAGCGTCACCACCCAGTCGCTGACACGGTAGCGTCCATTTGCTTGGAGGCGCGGCAACTCCCGATAAGGAAGTTGACTAGTGGTAAGCAAGCGAAACTCTTCCGCCTTACCACTCAAGCGCCAATTATCGGTGCGATAACCCGCCGAAAAGGTTTGACGAATATAGGCCTGGCGATTCAGATCTACCGCGCCGCGATCAACATCGCGGATATAATCGGTGTCGCTGACCTCGGTGTAATCAATTAAGCTCGACCAACGCTGGTTGCGCCCTCCCGTCTGCAACAGGTTGTACTGCCAACGATCGCGCCCCTTGTAGGGATAGGCCTCTGCTTCATCAATCTCACCGGCCTCAATTTGATCTTGCAGCCGCTCGCTAAAACCACCGCGATCATTATTGAGCGAGCTACCTCTCAATTCGGTATCAAAATAGACCGACTTGTGCCGAAACTCGCTCTGCAACAGATAGCCATGATCGGCCAAATAACGAGGCGTAAATGTAGCGTCGTAGTTGGGCGCAATATTCCAATAAAACGGCACAGTAAACTCATCGATTCCCTCATCAGTATCAATACCAATGGAGGGAAACAGGAACCCGGTCAGGCGATCCGGGCCAATCGGGAAACGAAAATACGGCGCATAGGCGACAGGGATATCTTTGATCTTCAAGCGCATGTGGCGCGCCGTACCATAGTGTTTGTCGTTGTACAGGGTGATGTTGGAGCCTTCAATCAGCCAGGTATTATCGCCCGGCTCACAACTGGTAAAGGTGCCCTGATCCAGACTGATCACTTGATCGCCAAACTTTTGCAGGTTTTCCGCTCGCCCACGCACGCGCGTCTCGTAGAGGACAAAACGGGCATTATCGAGGCGAGCATCGCCACTTTCGGTGTCAACGTAAGCGCTGTCGGCACGCAACAGCAAGCCCGGCTCACGAACCTGGATATTGCCTTCCAGCTCGGCTTCGCGGCTGACCTTATCGAACGTAAAGGTATCTGCATGGAAGGAGCGGCGCCCCTGCGTCAGGCGAACATTGTCGCGCATAATAAATTTGGTCTGTTTTTCTGACTCGGAATAGTCGGCAGTGCCAAAAATATTGGCTCGCTCAGGGTCGAGTTCAGACTCGGCGTCATCGCGCGGCGGAGCGATGTAAGCGCCACAGCAGGCTGTGGGGACCAATGCTTTTTGCTCATCGGTCAACTCTTCCATAGGCACCCAATCCAACTCGCGTAATTGCTCATTGGGGTCCGCTTTCACGGCAGGCTTGTCGACAACGGTCGCATCACCCTGCGCATAAACCAAAGGGGCAAACGACAAAATCGCACCGGCACATTGCGCCGCAATAATGAGCGCAAGACGGGAACGAGAGAAGTGACGACGCAATTTCTGTGTGGAGTAATTCTGGGTTGGAGCCATTAACCGCGGTCTCATATGCGTGACACTACTGATGCCACCTAAAAAATTGCAGCGATTCTACTGTAAAGCCGCTGTACAGGGAATGAATTGGGGGAAATGATCCGGCTGGGGTAGAATCTTGCCCATGGCCGCCCTCTGCGATGGGCACGGCATTGCAACACACCAACCACTTCGCTTCACTTATCCAATGCGGATTTTGCATGTCATCGACGATTACAAACAGCAACGCGCAACAGACCACTCAATCGCCACAAGATTCCCGTGAGCGTGCTCTAGCAGAATGGGTGTCACACCAAATACCGGACACCAACACCCCCATAACCTTGCGCAGCCTGGGTAGCGATGCCGGCTTTCGCCGCTATTTTCGCTTCGACCAAGGCCAGAACCTGCTTGCCGTCGATGCACCACCAGCCACAGAGGACAGCAGTCAGTTTGTTGCCATCGCCCGGTTTATTCGCGACCAGGGCGTGCGCAGTCCGCGCATTATCGCAGCCGACACCTCTCAGGGCTTTTTACTGGTAGAGGATTTTGGCGATCAACTGCTATTCCGCGTTGCCAACACTCACAATGCTGATTCACTTTACCAACTGGCACTGGACAGCCTGCTCAAATTGCATCGAAGCACCGATGACCCGGCATTGATTCCGCGCTACGACCGCGCGCTATTGCGTCGCGAGCTGGATATTTTTAGCGACTGGTTTGTCAGCCAACTGCTCGATCACACACTCACTGCCGATGAACACGCACTGCTGGACAGCACCTTTACCCAACTGGAAAACATCGCCCTCGCCCAGCCGCAAACTTTTGTGCACCGCGACTACCACTCCCGCAACCTGATTCTCTGTAACGATGGAGGGCTGGGCGTGATTGATTTTCAAGGCGCCCTCTGGGGTGGAATCACCTACGATCTGGTTTCACTGCTGCGCGATTGTTACTTACGCTGGCCAGCACCGCAGGTCAAGGCTTGGGCATTGAGCTATCGCCAGCAAGCGATAACCAGCAAACTTATTGATAGCACCATCAGCGAAACCGAATTTCTGCGCTGGTTTGACTGGCTCGGGCTACAGCGCCATATCAAAGTATTGGGGATCTTCGCTCGCCTCAATCTGCGCGACGGCAAAACCGGTTACTTGCAGGATTTGCCCCTTGTCATACGCTACACCCTGGAGGTTGCCGAGGCCTACCCCGAACTTCGCCCCTTTGCCGACTGGTTCAAGGCCACACTCTTACCCATCGCCAAGACGCACCCCTGGTATAGCGACTACCAGTGTGCAGGAGCGCACGCATGAAAGCCATGATTCTTGCTGCGGGCCTTGGCAATCGTATGCGGCCACTCACCGACCACACACCCAAACCGCTCTTGCACGCTGGCGGGAAGCCGCTTATCGAATACCATCTACTTAACCTTCAGCGCGCAGGCATTCACGACGTTATTATCAACCTGGCCTATCTGGGCGATAAGATCCGCGCTTATCTGGGCAATGGCAGCAACTTTGGAGTCAACATTCACTACTCGACAGAACCGGAGCCACTGGAAACCGGCGGCGCTATTGTCCATGCAAGCCAACAACTGGGGCCAGAGCCCTTTTTGTTAGTGAATGGCGATGTCTGGTGCGATATTGAATTGGGTGACTTTATCCAACATCACTATAAATACCCTGATCGCCATGGCCATTTGCTGCTGGTTCCCAACCCGGACTTTCACCCTAAAGGTGATTTTGCGCTGTCCACTGACGGAACACTGCTGGATACCCCAAACGACATCACCCTACCGCGCTTTACCTTTGCTGGTATCAGCCTGCTCAAGCCGGAGCTGATCAATCATTATCCGCATAAACGGCAAAAATTCCCGCTGGTTGAAGTATTCCGCCACGCGATTAGCCAGGGACAACTCAGCGGGGAGGTGTACAATGGCCGCTGGAGCGACGTAGGCACCCCCGAGCGCCTCTATGACCTCGATACTTACCTGCAATACCAAAAGGCTGGCATGGTGCGGGATCGCTGAACAAAAAACGATATGTTTGGTTGACAAACCAATCGAACACGGCATAATGTCGCGTCCTTGAATTTAGACCCTTTTTCGATAGTTTTATCCAGAATTTATATATAGGAGCACTAAGGTGGCAAACTCACCCCAAGCCAAGAAACGCGCGCGTCAAAATGAAAAAGCTCGCAAGCACAACGCAAGCATGCGCTCTATGGGGCGTACTTACCTCAAGAAAGTGCTGAGCGCTATTCAAACTGGCGACAAAGAAGTAGCAACCGCTGCTTATGTATCAGCTGTTGCAGTGATCGACCGTATTGCTGACAAAGGCCTGATCCACAAGAACAAAGCTGCTCGTCATAAGAGCCGCCTGAACGCCAAAATCAAGGCAATGGCTGCTGCCTAATTGTCGCTTTGGCTTCACGCATAAAAAAACCGGCTAAGGCCGGTTTTTTTATGCGCGCAAGTTGCTCAAACTCTTGCCGTATTGCGCAGAAAGCACTCGTCTGGCTCTATACACTGCCATCAAAACAGATTATCTTCGGCAGCAACTTTTAGCTGGAGCAAGAATCCGGCGCCATTTGAACGGACTTATGGGGCAAGAGCTGGTAAAAGCGGCCATCCCAAAAAGATGTACCGCTTGCAACAGGCCTGCAACCAAAGTGCACATACTAATAATGGAGATAATCTATGCTGCCACGCGAACACTATCTGAAACAAACCTTTCAGGATGCAGTGAATTTTCCCGAAGGATTTGAAAAAGGCGGATTGTCAGACATACAAGCACGACTGGTGCGCAAACATGGCGCGCTGATCAATGCAATCACCCAGGAAGAAGTATCGGACCCCACTACCGATGACTTACACATACTCAAAGTGATTGCCAACCAAAGCGTTCCCAAAAGCCCTGTCGAGCAAGCCTGGGTGAAATACGTTTCCATTGTTAAAGCACGGCAGGCGGCGGCACCGGCCAAAACCAGCAAGCCCAAAGCAACCAAAACCAAGTCACCTGAACCTGCCGCAGAACCCGCAGAGGCAGCCCCCAAAGCCACAAAGAAAACGAAAAAAACCGAAGCAAGTTGACAGCATCAGCGCCTTGCTGAAGAATTCACCTACCGAAGGGGAGTAGTTCCCGCTGTGGATGTCGTCATCACGAGCCAATAGCTCCGGCGCCACAGGCAGTTGCATTGCAGCTGTGAACGAGACCTTTGTCGTAATGACAAAGGTTTCGCGTGCCCGGTCGTTACGTATCTATGTTACGCGCAGACACCGGAGTATGAATAATGTATTGCCCCAACCCCAATTGCAGTGAATCCCCCGATCGCCCCCACCTGCTTATTGCTGATCGCAACGGCATTGAAATAGATTATTGCCCCAAGTGTCGCGGGGTATGGCTTGATCGCGGCGAATTGGACAAGCTTATTGAGCGAGCACAGACTGATGCAGCTCCCGCACCACAGCCTGCACCGCAACGCGAAACCTACCGCGAACCAGAGCGCGATTATCGCCCTCAGGAGCGCCGCGATGATCGCCACTACAACGATCACCGCTCACACCACAAAAGCCACAGTTACGATGGCTATGGCAAGCCCCGTAAAAAGTCTCTGCTGGGCGAGATTTTTGATTTTTAATATTCACCGACAAGACCATTAAGCCCTGTTTCCAGACATCAAAAAGGCGCACCATTTGGTGCGCCTTTTTGATGTTGCCCAGGTATTTTTTAATGCCTAAGCCTGCGGAATCATTACTTCCAGTTGATATTCAGCACCTGCCTCAATCACTGTCACGCAATTTCCGGACAACCGCTCACCATTGCAACTCAACACCAGAGTATCGGTTGCTCCGCGAGTGATGGATAGGTGAAAAGTCGCGCCGCGAAATTGGCGTGTAGCCTTGGCCCCACTCCATGAAGATGGCAGTTGCGGTGCAACACGCAACCCTTCATCACAGCCATGCAAACCAAACACTCCCTCGACTAGACAGCGATACACCCAGGACACGGTTCCAGTGTTGAATAACTGTGATGACCGCCCCGCTGTACGCGGATACTGGTGATAGGCGCCGCGATAATAGTTGGGGATATAGACCGGCAATTGGCCGCGCTGCACATAATCAGCTTCACTTGGACCGGGAATCATTTGACGCAATAATTTATAGGCGCGATCCTGCTCGCCAACACCAAATAAACTGAACACGTAAAATATGGCAGCGTGATTGTAAACAGAGCCATTTTCTGCCGAACCGGGATGCTTCTGGGTGACGCGCCCCACATCGTCGCGCATGGCGGTGTAAGCAGGCGCAAGCATGGCAACCCCGTAAGGCGTTTCCAATTGCTGCTCTACGGCGGCGATCATTTTTTGGCGCTGTTCCGCATTTGCCGCACCGCCTAATATTGCCCAACTTTGTGGATTCAAAAAGATGCGCCCTTCCTCATCCTTACTGATACCAAATACCACATCGTCATCGGTAATACCGCGGCCAAACCAATTGCTGTCCCACAGGTATTTATTCACAGCGCTATTAATAGCCTGCGCACCGGCGATAAATTCCTGACGGCACTCATGCTGTTCCAACTTCGCGCAAACATCCGCCCACAAATTCAATGCATAGGCCGTTGCAACCGAGAGCCATCCGGAAACACCCTTACCTTTGTAGCCCACCATATTCATGGGGTCACACCAATCGCCTTGGGCAATAAAACTCAAACCACGGTAATCACGCGCTTGCAACAGCCAGCGCATGGCATTACTAATGCGCTCAAATACGGAAAGATTTTTACCGTCGTGACCGGCAACTATTTCCTGCAGGATTGCATAGTCATTGGTTTCATCCAGGTACACTTTCAAACACACCGGCAGCCATACACAGTGATCCGTATGGGGAATTTGGTTGATGTATTTCAACTCTGCTTCCTGGCTCAACAAAATACCATCAGGCATTGCGCCCGACGCTTCCTGTTGGCTCAGCGCATGTAAAAAGGCGGCGCGGGTTACCTGCGGCTTGATAAAGGTCATGCCCATATTGTCTTGCAAGTAATTACGCGTTTGCGGATCTGTGGTTAGGCGATTGACATCGCCGTGATAAAACACCTGCCGTGGCAACCAATGATTTACAAAATTATCCAACTCGGCATCCGGCGTTTCAATCTGTAAACAGCCACTGCCTTCGCGAATATAATTAGCGTACCCAGCTTGTGCTTGCACAAAGCCATCCGCGCTCAAATATTTTGCGCGCAACTGTGTTATTTCTGCATCATCGAAGGCGGGGCCAAAAATAAACCGGTATTGCTGCTGCGCATCTGCTGCCAGCGCCAGACGATATTGCAATACTGCTGCAGGCGTTTCGTAGCGCGCATCACCGCCGCGCAATAACTCCTCTTGTAACGCCGACGGATTGTGCAAACCGCCTTCGCCCTCAAAGGTCTCCTGCTTGGCTTCCCAAGCGGTAGGGATTTGATCGTGCAAGAAAAATGTTTTGTCTTTGAAATTTTTATGTTTGAAATAATCGGTCACTTTTTGATACGGCGTAACACAACTCGCTACTATACCGCCCAAGTCAGGGCGATACTCTGCTGACTGATTCATCCATGACATATAACCCACCGGGAAATAAGGGTAAACGCTGATACGACGCGCCCTGCCCGAGCGGTTGACCACATTGACTTCCCACAACTCAACAACATCTTCCACTGGCAGGGAGAGCTTGATGTGCACCTCAATCCCCAGCGCGGTGATAGTCCAACACAAATCGCTTTTGCCCACAGAAAATACAAAATTTTCATAAGGTGCACGCACTGGTTCGTAAGGTGCCGAAAAAATTTCACTAGTGTCTTCATCCTTGATATAAAAAAAGCGGCCAGGATGATGTGCATAGTAGGGCTGCTCCGGCTGCATAAATGTTTTTGCTTCCAGATTCGGCGCGTAAGCATATTTTGCTGGCTCGGGCTGCATAAATTGAGCAACTGCGTAACCGCGACAAGTAACCTGGATCATCATGCGTTGATTCCACAAAAATCCGGCCGCACGCGGCAGCGCTGTCGGGGAATACAACTCATAGCGCTGCCCCTGCTGGGCGGGCTGCAATAATGGCTTGGACATAACTCACTCCGGCAATAAAAACGGGCAAAAAAATGCCGCAACTTTTTTACACAAGCGCGGCAAAGAGGGAAGAACGATTAAGGATTCGGCGCTTCGCGATTTTTTAAATCCGCCTGGATCTGGGCGAGCGTGCTGTTGGTTAAGGGATAAAAACTAATGACCACTACTGCAACCAATGCAATCACACCAGGAATAACAGTTTGCAATAAAGCGATGCCGGTTTGCGAGGCATCGGACTGGGCCTCACGGGCGACATAACCTATGGCTGCCAATACCCACAACATCACGGCAGACCCTAGCGCACCACCCAACTTTTGCGCAAAGGTTGCCGCCGAAAATGTCATGCCTGTGGCGCGGCGACCGGTTTTCCACTCAGTGTAATCCGCCGAGTCCGCATACATGGACCAGGCTAATGGGGATTTAGGGCCAAGCGCCAGGCTAATTAAAATATTCAGCACAAAAATCACAGACACATATTCCGCTGGAACAAAATACATTGCGATGGAGAGCACGCCAACAATCGACATGAGCAACATTAATAATTTGGTTTTATCGACATATTTCGTCAGTAGTGGAGTGATGGCTGCGCCCACACCCAGCGCCAAACCCTGCACAAATAAATAATCTGAAATTAATTCCGGGCGCTGCAAATAATATTTGAGGTAGTAGTAGCTGGAGCCGCCGCGCAGGGTGATGGTCATCATGATCACAATTGCCAAACCAATTAAAATCAACCAAGGGCGATTGTCGAGCAAATCTTTAATATCACCCCAAGGCGATGTTTTTTGTTGTGGCGGTGGCGCAATACGTTCGCGCGTGGAAAAAAAAGTAACGGCAAATGCAATGCCCGCCACCAGACCATAAAGCGCCATGGTCAGTTGCCACCCTAATGACTCATCGCCCGCGCCTAAATACTCCACCAACGGCAAGGTAAATTTATTGACAAGCGTAGTCCCTGCAAACGCGGCAATAAACCGGAAACTGACGAGGGTATTGCGCTCTTGCGGGTGTGCCGTCATGACGCCCGACAAGGATGAATAGGGGGTGCTGAGCACGGTGTAACACAACATCATCAGTGAGTAGGTAATGTAGGCATAAATAATTTTTCCGCTGTCACTTAACTCCGGCGTGCTAAAGGTGATAACAGCAGCACCGGCCATAGGCGCACCGGCAAACAACAGGTAGGGGCGAAACTTTCCCCAACGGGTTTTGGTGCGATCAGCCACAGCACCCATGATGGGGTCGGTAATCGCGTCGACAATTTTGGTCACTAAAAACATTGTGCCCGCAGCAGCAGCCGGTATACCGAATACATCGGTATAGAACACCGCCAAAAAAGAGGCAATGCTGGCCCAATACAAGTTAAATCCCAAATCACCCAGTGCAAATCCCATTTTTTCGCGCAGGGAGAGCCGGGCTAATCGATCATTGGTTGGCGTGGTCATAGGTTATCTCGATTCTGGTTATTGTTGACGATGTGTGGAGTCGCGCTGCTTGATGACATAACCCATATCGATTTGTTTGTTGTCGATGGGTTGCTGGTTTAACGCCTGAATAATCAATTCAGCCGCTTTCACGCCCATTTCATAGCGGCCTACCGCCACACTGGTGAGCGAGGGGTTCACATAGGCAGCGGCTTCAATATCGTTAAAGCCGCAAATCGCCAACTGCTTGGGAATCGCAATATTCATGCGCTGGGCTTCAAACAGGGCACCGAGGGCAAGGTCGTCGTTTGCGCAAAAGACAGCATCAATGCGCCCTTCATTGGCAGCCATCAGACTTTTGAACAATGCACCGCCCAGCGCAATTGATGAAGGCTCGGGAGAGGTGGCAATCAGGTTCGCTTCAAATAGGTCGCGCTTGGCAAGGGCTTGGGTGTAACCGCGAATACGCTGCTGTACCCGCGGGTCCATACGCGCGCCGATAAAACCAATCCGCTGGTAGCCTTGGGCAAGTAGATGCGCCACCACATCCGCACCGGCCAGCAGGTGGGAAAAGCCAATATTCATATCGATGGGATTGGGCAACAATTCCATGATTTGCACGAGGGGTATACGGGATTTGCGCAGCAACTGATCGCAGGCGGGAGTTTGGTCGCCACCGGTGATAATCAGCCCCTCCGGGGATTGGCTGAGCAGGGTGCGCACCATCTTTTCCTCTTCCAGCGGTGAGTAGTGGGTATCCACCAGCAACACCTTGTAACCCGCCGCCCCCATCACTTTGTAAATACCACGCAGCACGTCGGTAAACACCACGTTGCTGAGCGAGGGAATGGCGACACCAATCACCCCCGAGCGCGAAGAGGCAAGTGAGCTGGCGTGCTGGTTGGGGATGTAACCCAGCTCATCTATGGCTTTCTGTACCTTGAGCCGCGCCGCCTCGGACACCTTCTCCGGCTGATTGATAACACGCGATACAGTGATAGGACTAACAGCGGCGGCAAGCGCCACATCGACCAGTGTGATTTTGCCGTCATAACTGCCTTTTTTTGATTTTTTCATGATTATTCGTGCTTTTTGGCAGACGTTATTAGTTGGTTGTGGATTATTGTTTTATACCCTATCACGATCAAAATGATTGCGCTATCATTTGATGGCTAAATCAGCGCTAACCCGCTAGTATCCACCCACTATTACGCCTTACAGCAGCACTCAGGAAGATCAGCGATGCAACCGCACAACCACCCACAGCCCAGCAACCCGGACGCCAACACCTGTTTGATTATTGTGATGGGCGTGTCTGGTAGTGGTAAATCCACCCTCGCCCAGGCGCTGGCCAACCACTACGGTTTTGACTATCTGGATGGTGATGACTTCCACAGTCAGGAGGCACGTGATCGCATGGCACAAGGCCTGCCGCTGGACGATACCATGCGCCTGCCCTGGGTGATGCGGATGCGCGATTACTTCAGCGCGCCCGCCAATGTTGGCAAACATGCCACTTTGGCCTTTTCCGGCCTGAAGCGCGCCCACCGCAATGAGCTACGCAATGCCGGTCGCCGCACTCTGTTCCTGTTCCTTTATAGCGATATTGCAACCATCCAGCACCGGGTTGATAACCGTGCCGGACACTTTATGGCACCCAGCCTGGTTACCAGCCAATTTGACAGCCTGGAGCGCCCGACCCAAGAAGCGGATGTGGTAGATATTGATGTGCGCGCTCCGTTCAACCAGGTGCTGCAGGAGGCGATTGCCGTCATCGACCAACACCTGCTCACCGCCCCACAAACACAGGATATGTAAACCGGGTAAATGGTTGCTTGCATTCGCCGGCGCGCAGTAGAGAATAGGAACTTCCACCCGGCGGATTAATCCAATACATGCCACCCCTTTTACGGAGCAACCTATGCCAGTCGCCAAAATACCTTATCTCAGCGCCCTGTTAATCATTGCCCTGTCACTGTCCGCTTGCGCTGGAAAAACCCAATACCGCACAGCATGCGCCAGCGAGGTGGACGCCGCCTGGAGTGAGTTATCCATCGCCAAAGCAGAGGGCTTTAGTGGTACGGTTAGCTACACCAAAGCTCTGGGGCTCATCACCAGCGCCCGCACCATGCAAACCGTGGAAAATTTTGACAACTGCTATCGCCACGCCAAAGACGCCCGCTTTTATATCCGCGAATCCCGCAAAGGCCAATAAACGACTCACGCCCGCTTACTCGCTGACTTAACCGCAGAGGAGCTGCCATTGCCGTGAAATGCCATTCCATTATTGTCCGAGTGCTGTGCCTGATGCTATTGGTCGCAGTGCCCTGCCTTGCGGGGCAAACACTCACGGCCGCGGTGGATGAAGATATTATTGCGGACTATCAATTGTTTGTTGGCGAGCGCGACCCGCTGGACATTATTCATTTCAGCGGTCCCGGCGCACGGCGCGATGTGGTTGAAATAGTGCTGTTGCAGCAGGCGCTGCATTTGGGGGATTCAAAAGCAAACTGGTGCTGCGACCGGAAAACAGTTACCTGCGCATTTTGCGTTTGGTGCAGGATGGCCAAGTCGCACTCTCTGCGGCATTGGTATGGAAAGCCGATCTCAAAAACTATGAGGATACCCTGCTGATCAGTCCGGCACTGGTGCACGAAGGTGAGTTTATCGCCGGGATCTACACCCACGCCACCAACAGCAATGCCCTCAATGCCAAAACGCCCGAGGCACTACGCCAACTGAGTGCCGCCTCCAACAGCCACTGGAAGGCCGATATTGCCACCCTCCATCAATTGGGCATCAAGAAGATTTACTACTCCACCTACTGGCCGCAAATCGTGCGCATGGTGGTTGCCAGGCGCGCCGATATTACCCTCGCCCCCTTTCAATCGAACCCAGATATGAAAGTACAGGTGAATGATGTGGAGCTGGTGCCCATTCCCGGTATCAAGGTCAGCCTGCCCGGCAGCCGCCATTGGCCGATCAGTAAGAAGCATCCGGAATCTGCAGCTATTTCTGCCGCATTGGTACGCGGTATAGCGGCACTGGAGGCAAACAACACCATCCAGCGCGCTTATGAGGAATCCGGCTTTTTTCATCCGGCCGTGAAGCATTGGACGCTGATTAATCCGCCTGACACTCATTCATCCACAGGCGATTAATCAAACACACTACTCAGCCGCCAAATTCAACGCGCGGCGAATTTTTTCCCAACTCACGTATTTGAAATTTTGCGGGGCTTCCGGCATGACTTTATGGCCGTCCTGCACCACTAACATGCCCTCGGGAAATACGGCACCAAGATTCGCGCTGGTCACTTCCAGCCCATCCGTTTCGGAAACGCCATCGATATTGCGGCCAGCATCCAGAGCGATGTGCACAATACCGCGCAGCGCATAGGGCGCCGTCGCATCCAGCACCACAAAACTGTTATTACCCTGACTGGAAACCACAAGGTAGGATTGATGCTTGCCCTGATAAACCCCCATACCTTCAATATCCGCCACCAGAATCTCACCTGCCGCGAGCACTTTTCCCAAACGGGTTCCAGTGTCAGGCTCAGCGGGAATGGTCCAGAGCGCTACATCTTCCTCGCCCACAAACAAACGTTGATTTTTATCATCGGCGACACAACCTTCCGGCTGACTCTCCACATAAAAACGGCGCTTAACCTGCCCTTGCCATTGCACTGAATTTTTTTGTGATTCGCTCACATTTGCACTCAACAGAATTTGCTGGAACTCACCACTTTTATCATTGGGAATTGCATAGAGCGCGCCATCAGGTTGTGATGCACTGGCGGGCGATTGGTACATGCAAAACCCATAAATTTCTTTCATATCCGTAGCGATGCTACCGGAGAATGTTAATTTTCCGCTGCGTGGATCTATAGTGTAAATCGACAAGCTATTGTCATCGCGATTGGTAGCCACAGCCAGATCGAACACTTTTTTCCCTACTCGAACACCGTAGCGCACATCCACATTATTTAATTTTCCGGTATTAAAATGCTGGACCTCGCGTCCTTGCAAATCGTACACAAACAAACCCTGTTGTTTATTAGTGCCCAACACCAGACTTTTTTGCGGGCGTTTTTTATTCACCCACATTGCCGGGTCATCAGCGGCATCACCAAAGCGCAACATGGATTCGGTTTGTACGTCTGCGGTAACGGAAACAATTGGGTGTGCAGCAACGGCCGCAGGTGCAGCCTGCCATGGCAACTGCAGTGAATGGCTACCGGTTTTTTCATCATTAACGATTAATGCCACGGCCTGCTGTTCAGCCATATAAACTGCTTTAACCACTTCCGGCTCATCGGTTTGCGGCAAGTCAATCAATGGCAGCGGTTTAAATTCGCGCTGTTGGGTTGAATAAAAAGCGAGTTGTTTTTCCTCAGCAATCGCCGCGATCAAACCTTGCGGCACTACCGCCAGCGATTCCACACTACCGGTTAATGTACCAAAAGGTTTTTGCATATCCACTGCAGTACGACCAGGCGATGACTCCTCACTCGCGCCCTGCGCCCAAATACCCACACCTTCTTCGGCGATAAATAAAAGATCCTGCTCGTCATCCACTGCACAGGCTTTACTGTTAGGTGCAATGGGTAGGCGACGCAATAATTGTGCATGCGGATTGCCATTTGCATCCATCACCAACCAATGCTCTGCTGTACCGCGCTCATCCAATAAATACAAAGACAAATTGTCGCCTGCCGCGTGGCTCAAACATATATTTTCAATTTTAAATGCAGGGGTTGGCACACGCAGCAGTTCACGTAACTGACCGGTTGTTTCATCCAACACAATCAATCCGGGCTGTTGCTCCGGTAAAAATACCGTCGCCGCCACCAATGCTTGCGTTGTTTTACCTTGTAGCTGAACATTTACCGGGTAGCGCCAATCCACTAATTCCGCCGCTTGATCCAAATGCGCAAGGGATTCACCGTTTGTCGCACGCCAGTGGATTTGCTGATTATCGCCCACCGTCAAAAACGTGGATTGCTGATTTTTTTTCAAGGGCAAAGGAGCACGCAAGGCCGATGGTGATGGCGCAACGCGCGCTGAAACCGGCAGGGAAAAATGATAAGCGTGACGCGCCAGAGGCGCAGCATTGCCAACCTGATAAGTATCCACGCTTACATTGCCTGCTGCGCTCAGCGTGAATAGGCGATACATGGGGTTATGCACAGATTCATCCGGTATTTTGGTGCGTTCCAAACCGGGAATATGTAAGTAATGCACCTGTCCGATTTTTTTTGAGTGTTGCACGCGGTCCATATCCATGTGTAAATCACCGGAAATAACGGCTGCCACGTTAGGCTCGGCCACAATTGATTTGAACCCAGCATGCGCTATGCCTTTTTCAGCATTCTCAGGAAAAACTCCTTGCTGGGCACTGTGCACAATTAACAATACCGGTTTTGGTTGCAAGCGCTTTACTTGTGCCTGTATCCAGGCAATACCCTGATCATTGAAATCGCGCCCGTGATCGGGTGATGCCAATACCAATGCAACCTCTGGAAACTCCAACACATATTTTGTGTGTGTAATATCCCCCTTACCCTGGTTCCACAGCGATGCAAATTGTAAGAAACGTGCCTCGGTACTTCCGTGCTCCTCATTGCCCATGATGGGGTAAAACGGTTTACGCAATTGCTGCAAGACCGGTGTGGCATTTTCATACTGTACCAACGTCCCTTTATGGGCGATGTCACCCACACCCACCACAAAATCCAAGCGGTTTTTGTCGGCAAATTTATTAATGTCAGCTACCGCGGCAGCAAGATTAGGAAACGCGGGCTCCGGTTTAGGCTCAGCATCACCTAACACCGCAAAGCGTAATACAACTTCATCAGCAATGGCATTTTTTGATTTTACATCGACCGCCAAGGCACCAATCGATAAGAGCAACAATGGCAATAGAGCTATTTTTTTTAAAAACGTAGTCATAAGGAATTTTCCAACACCAGATATTGTTGTGGCTGTTATTGTCTTGTTGAAACACACCGGCACATTGAATAACACAATGCACAGGTGTTATTACAGCCACACAAATTACACACGCAACATTAATTCATTCTTAAAATTGCATAAAGGTAATACCCAATTTATAGGTTGCACCGTAGCGCTCATATTGGGCATTGTAATTACGTGTATTGACATAGCTGTAATATACCTCGTCGGTTAAATTCAGCGCTTCAAAATGCAGTTTGATTGATTCAGTAACGTAATAGCGCAATGAGAAATCCAATTGGATCTGGTCATCCACATAGGTATCTTTTTTTGCATCCAAGGTATCAAGAACTTCCAACAAATAGTTGGATTTATAATTTGCCGATAAACGCATGCTGATCAAATCAGACTCATACCCCACCATCAAGTTCGCCGAGGTGTCTGATTGACTAGGCAGGGGAATATCCCGTGCAATAAATTCACCCTCGTCATAACCGCCAATTTCTGCCGTGGAGTCAACAAACGTAGCATTACCACCAATTAATAATCCGTCCCAAGGGGCAGGTAATTGGGTAAATTGTTTAGAAGCAGCCAGTTCAATACCAAACAACTCAGCGGTTTTGCCATTAGCAAATGTCTGTGCTTTGTCAAACGCCTCGTAACCCGGCGTTTTTCCCAAGTCCACGTCGTAAACAAAGTTTTTAATATCTTTATAAAACACAAAGGCTGATATTACGCTGGCAACCCCAGGATAATGCTCAATACCCAGATCAAGATTACTGGACTCCAATGATTTTAAATCCGGGTTACCAAATTCCTTTTCATCACCTTCAATTAAGGTGCCGGGCGACAACTGTGCAAAACCGGGGCGAACTACAGAATTAGTCCATGCGGCACGCACCTGGGTTTTATCATCAACACTGTAGCGAATATGCAGTGCCGGTAAAAAATAATCGTCAGAGTTACTGAAGCGCTGGGCGGTTGCTACCTCGTCCTCACTATTATATGAAAACCCATCAGCAGTAAAATCGGTATTCTCGTAACGCACACCGGTAAGCAAGCGCCAGTTATCTATATCGATTCGCCCCATCACATAGGCAGCAGAAGTGTCTTCAGTAATATCGTAATCACCAATGACGCTCTCTTCCGGATTATCCTCCAGCGTATCTATTGCCGCTTTTACTGCACCGGCATTAATTTGATTGCCAAACTGGCCCAACTTGTAATCTACCGGTGAACCAGAAAATGCACTCAGTGAAGTATCGCCCAGAAATTCTTCACTCGCCCAAACCGTCACATCATTATCCTTGTTTCTTGCCTGATGTTTGGCTCCAAATTTTAGTTGCGCCGCATTGTTACCTAGCTCCAGCTCGCGGGTGAAATCCAGATTCACCGCAGTGCTTTCATCATTGGTATTGGCACTACTCAACTCAACCTCATCCAATTTGTAACTGGCGCTTTGATAAAACTCGGCAGGAGCAGACAAACTTATTTTCTTGCTGTTGCTGTAGGAAACATCAAACGCCTCATCAGCAATCACGTCGTCATCAATTTTAAATACGGCGCCAGCAATGTTCTGCGGCTCGTCTTCGCTGGATTTGCTGTAAGCAACACGATAATCCACGGTCCAATTATCCAAGCGGGTTTGACCACCTAAAGACGTCGACAGAATTTTTTGAGTTTCAGTACGATCCTTTAATTCACGCTGTACTTCTGCAGAATTAAATTCTCCCACTGCGACTGAGGTACCATCTCTTTCCCCCTCGTCATCTTCCTCAAAAAATTCAATGACATTCGCCAAGCGAATTTCCGAATCAGTATATTCACTGTATAGATTGCGCCAGTATAAATCTGTATTGTCGGTGGGCTTGTAATCCAGATTCAAGGTAACGCCCGAGCGCTCGCGGGTAATGCGATAGTCACGCTGCTCCAATTCTTCCAAACCCGCTTCACCGCCTTCAAAATCCCATGCGCCACCGGTCTCGACATTATCCGAACCAAATTTGCGTTTAAAAGAACTCACGCCAAACGCGATGCCAGCATTTTTTTCGCCATTGCCGATACTAAATTGGTTGCTTGCGGTAGCGGCCACTTTAGGGCTGTACTCTTCGGTATTTTCATCAAAACTACCTTCGGCGGTTAACTGGTAAAAAAATCCATCGCGATCAAATGCTGACAAGCTTTGCACATCAATGCTGCCACCCAGTGAGTTGGCATCCATATCCGGCGTTAAGCTTTTGGTCACCGTCAGGTTTTCCAATAAATCTGACGGAATCACATCCAATGCCACAGCGCGACGATCTGCATCCGGCCCCGGTACACCCACTCCATTAATAGTGACAGCGTTATAATCCGGGCTCATGCCGCGCACGCGCACATAGCGCCCTTCCCCTTGATCACGCTCAATAGACAAACCAGGCAAACGCTGTAGTGATTCGGAGACATTGGTATCCGGAAATTGGCCAATTGCATCAGCGGATACAGCAGTAATAATATTGTCCGCACTGCGCTGTTTATTCAGCGATTTATTAATACCCGCAGCCTGACCAATTACAATCACGTTTTCAACCAGACCCGACACACCCTGCAACTGAAAATTAGCGCGTGTGGTTTTTAAATCCTCGACGACTATAGCGCGCGCTATATTGTCAGCACCTATGTAACTGGTCTCCAGGGTATATTGACCCGGTTTTATATCGGCAAAAACGAAACGGCCATCACGTTGACTTACCGCTTCGCGATTTAATTCTTTAATGCGTACCTTAGCGCCTTCCAAGGCGATGCCTTTATCCGTAGCTTTTATTTGACCTTCAATGCGCCCATCGGCTGCTGCTTGAACAGCAACACCTGCGATAACCAATGCCAGGCAGGTTTTATTAAACAAAGTCAGTGATGCGTTTTTCACAATAAGTCCCCAAGCGAATAATGAATTTCAACATCGCCAAACTAGGGTTCCTCTGTGACACTTCTGTTACCTCAATCAATAACCCGCACAAATATCCTGAGCTAATTTGCCTCCCCTACATCTCAATCAAGTCGACATTAAAATAATTTTCCGCCGTCATAAAAATGTCACTATTGTTTGCTAAGGGTGTCATCACTCAATTGCAGTGGACTCTCTTACCATGCTCGCACTACACAAATGGAAATTACTTTTCCTTGCCTTGGTAACCAATCTGGCCTTGGTTGGCAGCCTTGCCAGTGGCGACATGAAAACTGCCGCCCAGTGGAATTGGCTGGATATTGTTGGCGAAGGCGGCCTGATACTGTTGGCGTTAATTTGGCTGCTACTGATTTTGCACAGCCGCCCCTCAGGGCGGGTAACACAATTTCTCAGCCTGGGGCTTAGCGCTATTTTTATTGCCGGCTTTCAGGACTGGCTCGATGAATTTATTTCTTTTCCGGATAACGCCCTCTGGGATCACTGGATAGAATCCGGGTTTATGCCAATCGGCCTGGTATTATTAACCTTCGGTATTTACCACTGGCACAAAGAACAATTGCTGATCACCGAGCAATTGCGCAAGCGTGAACGTTTGTTCCGTGAACATCGCGGGCTGGATATCACCACCAGCTTAAGCGGCGCACATTATTTACGCGCGCAACTACAGCATGAACTGGCCAAAGGCGAGCATACAAACTCACTTGCATTGGTATTGATTGATATTGATAATTTTGCGCAGATCAATCGCCACTACGGCAACCGTGAAGGAGACAATTTACTGCACGCATTGAGTGAATTATTGTTATTGAACATTCGCCGTAATGATTTACTTTGCCGCTACGCTGGTGATCGTTTTGCACTACTACTCCCCAACACCGGCACACTGATGGCCAATACGATTGCTGCCGAAATATCCCAAGCCGTGCGCCACTTTGCCTTCAAACCACAGCAACAACAGGACAGTATTTTTCATTCTGTAAGTATTGGCATTGCCTTTAGCAGTGGCCAAAGCGCCACAGCGGACACACCAGACACGCTCATCGCTCGCGCCACCCATGCACTGCTACGCGCCAAAGAACAGCGCGATCTGCATCAACCACGGGCAGCCTGATATGGTGGTGACAACTGAATTACCGCTGCGCCAGATGCCACAAGCTTATTACGAACGCGATACAGCCATCATTCCATCCAGCTATTGGCCTGCCACATTAATTGATTTGGCCATCACTCGCGCCATACCGGAGCATAAACTGCTGCGCCATACTGGTATTTTTTGTGAGGATTTCTTTCACACAGATCACCGCATCTGTCCGGAACAATTGCTGCAGTTGATTCATAATATTCAAAAAAATTACACTGCTCATGACATCAGCTTTTTATTAGGCCATCAATTGTTACCCAGCAATATGGCCAACCTTAACCAGCAACTGGTAACAGCCCGTAATCTCATCGAACTAATCGATGAGTTGATTGAACATCAACACATAGCTTGTCCGCTTATTAATATCCGGTGCACCTATGAAGGCGATCAATTAGTTATCTGTTGGCAAGATGCTTGCGGCGCAGAAGATGCATTCATATTTTTAGTAGAGACAATGACAACAGCTATTTGCAGCATGACTCGCTGGCGATCCAACACTCGCCTCCCCTGGACACTATACTTTGCACATAAAAAACCCGAGTACATTGAACAATATCAAGTGCATCTTGGTAGCGACTTGCATTTTGATTGCCAGCGCAATGCGATGAGCATTGCGCGCGATTATTGTTATCAGGCCTGGACAACAATACATACAACACACACTGATGATATGCTGCCATACCCTCTGGATATTCCCAGCAAAGGCTTTTTAACAGAAGTTTATGACTACCTGAATAACAATATTTCTACGGCACCAAATCTGGAACAAACCGCTGCCGATTTCGGTATGAGTTGCGCCAGCTTCAAACGCAAACTAAAAAAACACCGCAGCCACTTTCAAGCAATTTATGATGCAGTACGCAAGGATTTGGCCGTATATTGGATACACAAGGAAGGCTGGAGCAGCGAACAAGTTGCGCAACGATTACATTTTCACGATGTGGCAAACTTGCGCCGCGCCTTCAAAAAATGGACAGGATTAACACTACTTGCCGCACGACATTAACCCGTAAAAATCACAGGCGATCAGCCGGATGATTAACCCCATCATTCACCGGCACATCAGGGATAAGAAAAGGATTTACCCCTTCCAAACAACCAACGTTGTAGCCATAAAGATTAGTATCCGAACGGCGCTGGTGATGGGTATAAATACCGCACACAGAACAGAAATAATGCTTGGCTTTATTGGTATTGAATTGATAAAGCTTAAGCACATCCTCACCTTTAACAACCCGTATACCCGACAAAAAAGCCGACGCCATCACCGTACCCTTTCGCCGACAGATAGAACAATCGCATCGACGTGGGTCAACAATGCCATCCGGCAAATCAATCTCTAATTCCACCGCACCACAATGACAAGTGGCTTTGTGTGTTAACTGAATATCAGTATCACCTACACGTTTAATCATAAGACAACTCTCTTTTCTGCACTATAAAATTCAATCACTTTTTCTTCACCACAAGAATCACATGCACACCTTGTTGCATCATATCCATTGCCTATTTTGTTATACATTGCAGTCACGGGATTTCTCCCTGTCATTGCATAGAATTTCTTAATTTATTACTTATTCAAACCATACCAGCCCTTTATATGGACTAACTAATAATGAGTCCAAACGGCTTTGTAAGTTTCCTGAGTGAATTTCCAGTTTATGTCCATCAGGATCAAGAAAATATAATGAGTTACCTTCACTTTTATTCTGCTTCCACTCCACTACATTTTCAGCACGCAGCTTATTTGCAAAGAAAGTAAAATCGTCTGCGGCAATATCCAGTGCGATGTGACTGTAATCCTGACTGGGTGCGACATTATCGCAAGATAGGCAAAACCAGATATTTCCTAGACACAGATAGGCACCACCATCCCAGCGAACGCGAGGTTTCATACCTAGAACTTGTGTATAAAATGCAAAAGAACGCTCCAAATTGCTTACCGCAATTGTGATATGGTTCAACCCAACCAGCATAACTCCACCTCCTTTTCGGTATTAACTACGATAAAAAATTAAGGCCGCGATAACTCAATCAGGTTACTGGTAAGGCTGTAAAAATCGGCGCCCATTTTCCCCACGCTGTTCAAATCTGACTGGTTGATAAAGCCACCCTGCCAAAGAGAGTCATCCACAAAAATAGTTTTTACATCCAATAGTGCAGCACTGCCGCCCATTGGTAGGCTGCTGAAACGAACCACTTCGCGCAGCGTGCATTCATAGCGCACTAATGCGCCTTTTACTGAGGGCGGTTTAACACTGTAGCTTGCACATTGCTCAAGCTGGGCAAACTCAAATTCACTTTGATCCGCAGGAAGTGAGGCGCAGGTTAAATTCATTTTTTCTAATAATTGCGCATTTACTATATGCACAACACACTCGCCGGTATCAAGCAAATTAACCAGCGTATCCTTATCGCCGCCAACACGCGGATTCACTTGGGAATACCAGAGGATTGGCGGATTGCAACTGGCCACATTGAAAAAGGAGTAAGGCGCGATATTGGCAATGCCTGATTTGGACAAGCTACTGATCCATGCAATAGGACGCGGGGTGATACCGCCGACCAACAGGCGATAAATATCTTGCGGGTTTAACTGTGAGGTTTCAAACAACATAATCGCACTCCAGGAATAAGCTACTGCTTTTCTACCCTAGTATGCCGATGATAACAATAAAAAAGGAGCCTTGCGGCTCCTTGGTGGGTGACTACGCGCTTAGTTCTTGCTGTCTTTCGGCAGCGAGTTGAGCGAGACAATGCGGGTTTTACTGATTTTGTGGCGATAGATTTCGCGCAGGTATTTGATTGCTTTTTTTACGCTGTCGCGCGACAGGCGAATATCATTGATTGAACAGAACTTCTCCGAGTCATTGATGAGCTCACGGTATTTTTTCTCGTACATGGGTTTGATGGCATACCAGTTTGTATCAAGAATTTTTGCCGGATTTTCGTATTCGTTGAGCATTTTATCCACCAGTGCCTCATCGAACTCGTCAGCGCGAATAAATTCGAGCATGGCGGCATCCAGTTGCTCATCAAAGCGATAGGCATCTTTGGCGAAGCAGCGCTTGATAAAGGCGACAATCAACGTCAGGAAATCATCGCTCAAGCAAGGGCTTTTTACGATCAGGGTGGTCAAGGAAATATTGGCTGATGCACCTATGACCAATGCGTAGCGCTTGAGCGTGGTATTGGGGAAAAGCGCATTCAAATGGGATTTGAGTTTATTCAAATCCATATAACTCAGTTTGTAATCTTTGGGCAGAGAGATAATCGAGACAACGGACGAGCAGTTCTTGAAGAAATGCAGGTCTTTTAGTTCGTTCGCATCGTAACCTTTTTGCAAATACTTGCTGAGCGCTTCGCGATAGCGGACAGACTCGATGGGTAACAAACTGATACCTTCAATTGCCTGGGTGACTTTATTGAAGTGCGGCAGGTCGATGGAGCGATAAAATAAATCATCGATATTCAGTTCACCGATTTTTTTAGTGTCTATGCCGCGCAATTTATCAACACCCTGCGGAATATTGGCGGGAATAACCGATTCAGCATAGGCAACCGCTACGGGGCCAGCCAGGCTCATAAACAGGTCATTGGCATCCAGGCGGATGGTTTCACCAATGTCGATACCGGCGCGGCGGAAATAGTTTTCGTCGTAATCGGTGGTTACGGCTTGGGCGGTGAGGATGTTAAAAATTTGCTGGGAAATATATTGGTTGGCGTATTTCTCCATGGCGTTAACATCGATGTGCTGGATGGCGCCTTCATCGGTTTCTTCGGCGTAGCGCATGATGTCGTTGGAGATCAGCATCATGGCATTCCAGGGACGAATGCGGTGCATTACGCTGGCTTCACTGCTGTCTTCATTGTCGAAGTTGTAGGAGAAGTCCCACTCTTCCGATAAATATTTACACAGCAATCGTCCGGCATTGATATGCAATGCTTCTGACATTTCCACGCCGTGATCGGAAATATTGGGCAGGATACATATGCCGCTGGTGAAAATTGGCTCAAACACAAACGAGTGGCCGCGATTGGTATTGTCTTCGGTTTGGGCGCGCACGTCGAAGGTTTTGCTCATGTAGGCGTATTGCTGGGCCAAGCCAAATTCGCTGGCCATACCCGAACCGGTACCGCCGCCTGCACTGAAGATATAAAAATACAAACGCGATTGGTTGGCTTTAATACCGCAAGAATCAATCAGGTACGAATGTACAAATTTCCAATCGGGATTGGAAAAGCGCTGGGTATCTTTGTTCAGGATAATTTTGGCCAGGTATTGCCCGAGAATGGGTGCGTTGCCTGAACCGCCAGCATGGACTTCAGACAAGTCCATGATTTTCATTTTGGTGTAATCCTTGAGGAAACCGGCGCGCTCACCCTTGTGCGAAAAGCGGATACGGCCTTCGATATCCTTATCCAAATCGCCCAGCATCACCAGCGGCTCAATTAAAAATACCGGTTTGAGTTGATGCGAGCCTTTCAGGTGCAAACTGCGCTTGATCCAGCGCATGGGCATGTGATCAGGCTCGCGCACTTCTTTTTCTTCGCTGAGGAATTCATTCAGGTAAAAATTGCGCGCGTTGTAGACCAAACTCGCCACATCCAACGCAATATTGGAACCGCAGCGCCCCAAGCCAATCAGGCACACCGAAGGAAACTGCGGTTGTTTTTGATCGTCAACATCTTGTTGGTTGATCAGGTGCGGGTAGACGCTGGTGCGCAGGGTATCCAGGTTGTACAGGATTTTATTCAAATCCCGCTCAGTGAAATACATGTAGCTATTGCCGTTGGCGTTGGTCAGCGGAGGGTGAATAACCTCCACTTCTACCTCGGGGCTGGCAGTGATGACATCGTCCTGTTCGGCAGGTTCTTGGGGGCGAGAGGTCTTTTTGGTAGCCATCGGTTGCGGATCCTTTTTACGAGCGACAAGGTTGTGCGCGACAATGCGCGATATTTTTTATGGGTATTCAACGGCCGACTATAGCCAGACTACTAAACACCCTTAACGCTAGTCGCGACTGGCAACAATTACAAATGCGCCAACCCTGTCACAGTAAAAAAAACCGCAATAACAGCTAAAACTGGCCTATCACCGCCCTAAAAGCCTCGCTATTCCGTTATCACACTCAACAGCGGCTGGTTAACGCGCTGGTTCAGTGCCGCCAATACCGCACCATCGCGGGCATAGATATCTGGCTTGAAAGCCACTTTTGATTCGCTCACGGCATCCACTGTCCAATAGGCGAGCATGATGGGCACCCGCTTGACGAGTGTTACATTGCGGGTTTTACCGGAAGCGAGTGCAATGCGGGAACTGTTCCAGTCAGGGTTTTCTGACAGCAACAAATCCACCAACTCCAGCGCGCGCTCCACGCGGATGCACCCCGAACTGAAAGCGCGCTGGCTTTTGTTAAATAACTTTTGATGAGGCGTATCGTGCAGGTACACCGAATAAGGATTGGGGAAACGGATCACCGCCTTGCCCAAGGCGGCATCCGGGCCCGCATCCTGACGCAGGGTGACATTACCGGGGCGATTCCAGTCGATCGTTGCCGGATCCAGCTGTTTGCCATTGCTATCGAGCACGCGAATATTGTGTTCACGCAGGTAGTTCAGATCCTTGCGCAGCTTGGGCAGGATATCCTTACGCAAAATAGTGGGGGGAACCGTCCAGGTAGGATTGAGAGTGATGTAGTTGACCTCGGATTTAAAGACAGGCGTAGTGCGATATGACATCCCCACCTGCACCCGCGATCGCCACGCTTCTTTGCCGCCTTTGAAATAGGTGATTTTGAAACCGGCGATATCCACCAATAACAAATCGTCAGGAATGTTGTGCAGCAGCCAGCGCGCACGGTCAAGATTGACGCGGATTTGATCCACGCGGGATTGCGCCGACACATTTAACGCGGCGCGCGTCGCCGGGCCTATGGCACCGTCGTCATCCAGGTATTGATCGCGCTGGAACTGTTTCACCGCGGCCACCAGGTATTCATCGAACACCTCATCGCTATTAACCGGCGCAGCACTACTGCTGCTCGCTGAACTGCTGTCGGTACTTGCGGCCACCGATGTTACAACGGCATCAGCCGATGCATCGCCTTCGCTGCTAGCGGCCGAGCTGGCTTGCGCACTGGCGCTATTGGCGGCAATACACTTGGCCACGGCTTCGTCTTGCTCGTGTGGCGAGACGGGTAAATAGTCACCGGTTGCCAGTAAACGCTGACGTAAAAAACTCACCTGCGGATCAATCATACAGGGCTTGAGCGTAGGGCCCGCTGGCAGTGAAGGCCAACCGCCGGCAGCAGCCAGTTGGCGATAGCGCGCCAATCCAGCCTTTAAACTGGCATAGGCTGGATGCTGGGGGCGGGTCTGGGCAAAGATATCGGCAATGCGACTCGACTCAACACCTTCATTCATCAATCCCGCTACCACCAATGGCGAGAGTTCATTCAGCTCAAAGTTCCACTGGGGGTCAAGTCCGGCCGGATTCACCTTGCCATTAAAAAGATGATAGAGCGCACGCAGATAGGCGTTGGTCGCCAGGAGCTCCCACTCCACCTGTTCGCTCGCTGGAGGCTGCCGATCTATTTGCAGCTGATCATGCATTTGGCGCAGGAAGGTGACGGAGTAATCCTCCGGTTCAAGGCCATCGGCAACCAGACCTTCCAGCGCCTCAATGAGCGCTTGCAAGCGTACCGGGTCTGTCCAGACCGGCTGATAACCGCGCTGCTCATAAAAACTGCCTACGGCCTGCGCCACCGGACTGACCGGTTTTATCGACAGCGGATCACCCACAGGAACCTGCAAGGCCAGCACACGTGATTCCAAGGCCTGCACTAACAGACTATTCGCCACACCGCGCAGACTGGTGTCAGTCTCCCTGGCGTCTTGTGCCGTGACAGACAGGCTTATCACCAAGCCCAAGGTTAATAACAACCGCATAAACGAGCGCTCCTGCACGCTTGAAAAAACAACATGAATCTCACAAAACGACAACAAACGGCCCAAACCCAGCATGATTTTTGACCAATTGTTATTTGCCGCACCTCTTTCATGATGCTAGCATTCAAACGCTTACCGCTATAGTGCCGGTAACAACATAAGTTCACCTAGCAGGGCCGCTACAACTTTAATAACCCAGTGTGTCCGGGGATGTCCATGTTGTACTCATTTTTCAGGGCCTTGTCTTTTTCGGCCGGCCTACTGGCATTGTGTTGTGCCAGCGCTTTCGCTAATCAGGATCGTACGCAAAACCCGTTTATGCATCCGGCGTTTGGCAAAGACCCATCCTTTCTGAATTTGGTTGATCGCCTGACCCGCGCAGCACCTGCCGCTAACCCCCAAGTGATAAACATGGCGCTCACCGCGCTTGATTGCGCCATCAAAAATGGCATGGAGCCTGCGCGCAACCTGACACTGATCGACTATTCCCTCGCTTCCACCCAAAAGCGCCTGTGGGTGTTTGACTTGATTAATGGCAAGTTGCTGTTCCACGAACTGGTGGCTCACGGCAAAAATACCGGTGAGAACTTTGCCCGTCATTTCTCCAACACCTATGGCAGCTTGCAAACCAGCCTTGGCCTGTTCCGTACCAAAGAAACCTACATGGGTGCCAATGGCTATTCACTGCGGATGGAAGGATTGGAAGAAGGCTTTAACGATAAGGCTATGGAGCGCGCCATTGTTTTCCACGGTGCGCCCTATGTGGATTTAAAACTGGCCCAAAAGCTCGGCCATTTGGGCCGCAGCTATGGCTGCCCAGCGGTGCGTAACGGCATTGCCCGCAAGGTGATTGACACAATTAAGGGTGATCAATTCCTGTTTTCCTACTATCCTGATAAGCACTGGCTGGCATCATCCAAGTTTTTAAATTGCAGCGGTCGCGAACAACTGGCACAACAAGATTTCCGCTAAATACGCCTCCCCTCAATGGAGCCTGCACAGGACGATGCAGGCGCCAACCAGATGTCTGTTAAGACATGTTAATCAAACCCTCATTAATCAGATTAATTTATCAAGCTGTGTAAAACCTGTCGCTGATCGACAGGCGAGCAGTTATATATAGTCAATGTGATTACAAGCATAACAACGATTAGATAGTTCAAGGGGAAAACACACCATGAAAAACAACCCATTAAAAAATGCAGTCGCGCCGGTTTTATTGGCTTTTGCGGCTTGCTCCATCAGTACCCTCACCCTTGCTGCCGACGACAGCAAAAAAGAACCCTGGCAACTCGCCGAGGAAACCGAAGTATGGGAGCCTGTACCGCCGGTAGTATCCACGCCGGTTAATGCAGCGCCCTCCGACGCCGTAGTGTTGTTCGATGGCAAAGACCTGAGCAAATGGGAGTCAGTCAACGGCGGTGCCGCGGCTTGGACTGTTGGGAAAGGCGCGCTGACAGTAGCGGCCGGTAAAGGCGATATTCGCACCAAAGAATCCTTCTGCGATGCGCAACTGCACATCGAATGGAAAACCCCGACCAAGATTACTGGTGCCGATGGCAAATTGCTGGAAGGCCAAGGCCGCAGCAACAGCGGTGTGTTCTTCCAGGAACGCTACGAAATCCAGGTGTTGGATTCCTACAACAACAAAACCTACCCCAACGGTCAGGCCGGTTCGGTGTACAAGCAAACTATCCCGTTGGCAAACGCCACCCGTGCACCGGGCGAATGGCAGACTTACGACATTATTTTTACCTCGCCCAAATTTGATGGTGACAAGCTCACCAAACCCGGCTACGTGACTGTGCTACATAACGGTGTTCTGGTACAGAACCATGTTGAAATCCAGGGCGCTACCGCATGGATTGGCAAGCCGGTTTACGAAGCTCACGGCTGTGCGCCACTGCGCCTGCAAGACCACGGCAATCCAGTTAGCTTCCGTAATATCTGGCTGCGCAAACTCTAATTCCTCCCGTTTTATCTGTCCGCTGACAGTTTGATCTTGTAGAAACTGTCAACTTCTTTGCGCCGCAGCTAACACTGCGGCGCTTTTTTCATGACATCGCACTGGTATAGATTATGTCTCTACTTAAAAAAACCGCACTGCTAGGCTCGCTGATCGCCCTTGGCATGCCGCTCTATGCACAAAACCCCGCCGATTTTTTCAAGGCTAACAGCGCTTGGGTGACCACCACCAAAGCCAGTGCCGTAGGCAATAAATTACAACTGGCTCCCACCAGCAAAGACGGTACTATTCTCGCTCTCAATGCCAGCAGCAGCGAACATCTGGTTGCCCACGAGTGGCTGGGCGATTCCGTGCTTGATACGGAGTTTTTGGTCACTGAAGGCAGCGATGCAAAATTGTTTATTCAAGGCCGCTACTCGGTTGATTTAAAAAATATCACCAACGAATGGCAGCATTTGCGCGCTAAATTTCGCGCACCACGCTATAACGAAGCCAGTATCAAAACCGAACCAGCCTTGATTCTGGAAGTAACCATTAATGGCGAGCCGGTGTTGACGAATGACATCCGCACCGGCCTGAGCGAAGGCTCCAGTATTCCGTGGGAAGGTTCGGGCGGTCCGACCAGTTTTCTGGTCAAAAAAGGCCAGTTGGCACTGCGTAACTTCACCCTGGCAGGTGCCGATTTCTCGCTGGTTAAACCACCCAAAGCCTCAGGCGAAGCCACCAATGAAAAAGAGCTGGTGGATTTTGTCGCACTGGGTAAAGAAACCTTTGACTCTGTCGGCTGTAATGCTTGTCACTTGATTTCCAAGGATGACAGCGGTGTCAGCACCGGCCCTAACCTCTATGGTTTGTTCAAACGCGAACCGCGCAACCGCGAAGTCGTGGAAGGCGGCGAAGGTCATCGCTTCACCATCAAAGCGGATCGCCAATACCTGCACCGCAGCCTGCGTGAACCGGAAGCACAATTAGCCATTGCCGAGAGCGGCGCTAAAAAAGGCGAAGCCTTCCTGCCGATCATGCCCGCGTTTTCCGCGCAGGTATTGAGTGATATGCAAATTGATGCGATTGGCGATTACCTCGCGACCCTGAACGTTCCTGCCGAACAGGGCCCGGCAATTAAACTGCTCGCACAGACCGGTGCCGAAGAATACGACCCAGTAAAAGATCGCCTGCAATTTTTAGTGGGCGATGAAGTGCGCATCCAGCGCGGCCCCATGGCATTGACCGGCGAATTCGGCAGTTCTGGCCGCGCTATTCATGTGGGCACTCCTTGGGGTGTGAACTACACCTTTGACCCACGCCTGCTCGCCATCACCAAAATTTGGCAAGGCGGCTTCCTGGACATGACCGGCGAGTTTTTGAATCGCGGCGGCAAAGGTTTAAAGATGGGCTACGAAAGCCGCGAAATTAATCTGGGTAGCAAGCCCTTTTTAATCGCGCCGCTGAATGCCAAAAGCGAAGCCATTGATTTCTCCTTCAAGGAAGCTCGCTTTGGCGATGCCGCTACCGTAAAAGCCTCACTCGATAGCAAAGAAGACCACTTGGCGCGCGTTGCCGCTATGGATGCCCAATTCCTGGGTTACAGCCGCGACTCCAAGCAAAAACAGCAGTTGCCGAGCTTCCAGTATCGCGTAGGCAAAAACACCCTGGACATACGCACAACTATCGCCGCCGATGGCACAGTAACCGTTAACCTCACGGGTGAGCTGGGCAGCCCACAAACCTTCGCGCTCAATAGTGATGCATTGCAAAACATTGCCAGCAAACAAGGTCAGCTTGCCAATCAGCAATGGACTTTACCCGCCGGTAAAACCAACGCCACCTTGACCGCCAAAATGACGTTGGCAAATAATGCCTGGCGCCCGGAAGCGGTGAAGTTTGACTATCGCAAACAGCCGGTAAAAATCACCGAATCCAAGGCCAATATGCCGGCAGGTTACAGCGTAGAAAGCTACTACCCGCCCAAAGACAACTTTGGCCGCGAGCAATTATTTGAAGCGCTGGGCCTGAGCCTGACTGAAGACAACACGGTAGTAATTGCTACCCGTACCGCCGGTATCTGGCGCCTGGTGAAAGGCCAATGGCACCTGTTTGCCGACGGCACTTTTGACAGTCTGGGTGTAATCGCCGAGGACAAAAAAGGCCTTAGCGTGGTTGTGGGTCAAAAAGCCGAGTTGACGCGCATCAGCGACACCAACGGCGACGGTATTGCGGATAAATACGAAACCCTGTTCGATGCCCACTCCTATCACGGCAACTATCACACCTACATGCACGGCCCAACCCGTGGCAGCGACGGCGCCTACTACATCAGCCTGAACCTGGCCCACGACGACAGCGGCTCCAGCTACAAGGCTGGCGGTCAATACATGGGCACCCAGGGCGGCATGGGCGGCTGGAATATCCGCGTAGAACCCAATGGCAAATTCACCCCATGGGCTTACGGCCTGCGCAGCCCCGCCGGTTTGGGCACAGCGCCTGATGGTCGCATCTGGTACTCGGATAACCAAGGCGAATACATGAGCACCTCCAAGATTTTTGTGCTCGAAAAAGGCGCCTACTACGGCCATCCATCCGCGTTGGTTGACCTGCCCGGCGTAACACCGGAGATAGCCGAAAAAACCCGCGACAGCATGCTCGATAAACGCACCGATGCGATTATTCTGTTGCCACACAACCGCGTAGCCAACTCGCCCGGCCACCCGGCGTGGGATACCACCAAAGGCAAATTCGGCCCCTTCACTGGGCAAATGCTGATGGGCGATCAAACCCAATCCAACTTGCTGCGCATTGCCGTACAAAATGTGGATGGCAAAGAGCAAGGCAGCGTTATGCCATTTATTGATGGTTTGGAATCCGGTGTAATGCGTCCACTATTCCTGAAAGATGGCAGCCTGCTGCTCGGTCAAACCGGCCGCGGCTGGCAGGCAAAAGGCGGCCATGTCGCCAGCCTTCAGCGCATTGTGTGGGATGGCAAAACCGTCGCACCAGCGATTCACGAAATGCTGGCAACAGCGACCGGCTTCAGCCTGCAATTAACCCAGCCACTGGCGGCCTCCATCACCAGCGATGCGCTCAAGTCACTGCTGGCGCTGGAGTCCTGGGTATACCGTGATGCCGCCGAGTACGGTTCGGATGAACTGGGCATGCAGAAAGAAACCATCAGCGCCCTGCGCATCAGTGCTGATCGCAAAAGTATCGAGATTGATTTAGCATCGCTGGCACAGGCAAAGGTTCACCCACACCAAACTGCGCGGGTGTATCATGCCAACCTCGACAGCAAGACACTATTTACCAAAGATGCACCGGAAAAAATGGAAGCGTATTACACACTCTATAAATTTCCTGCTGCTAAAAATTAATTTTCTACAAATTATCCACTTGCGATAAAAATGGAATCCGGCATTTGCTCCGGGACCATCGGAGACAGGATGTCGACGCTGAGCCTACAGGGGTGCAGTGCACGTTAAGCAAAACATGTTTTGCGTGCACGGAACGCCCACAATTTATTGTGGGCAGGCCCCGAAGGGAATTCACGGCGTGTCCCGGAGTGAATGACGGAGTCCATTTATCTATCAGCGAAGGTTTTTTGTAGATAGCGATTAAGGACATACATGAAACACTTCCGTTTGACCCCGCTAATTGCAGCACTAATCACCCTGCCCGCTTTATCCGCCACCGAAGAATTAATCGTTACCGGCAGCTACAGCCCGGTCACGAATGAACAACTGTCCTCGTCTGTTTCGGTGTTAAATCAAGAACAACTACTGCAACTAAGCAATCACAGCTTGATTGATGCACTGCGCCAAATTCCAAGCCTGTGGGTGGAAGAACAAGGCGGCCCCGGCGGCGTGACCTCCATCAATTTACGCGGTTCGGAAGCCAACCACACACTGGTACTGCTCGACGGCGTGCAATTAAATGACCCCACCAATAGCCGTGGCGGCGCCTTTGATTTAAAAGGCATTAATATCGAGTCCATCGAACGCATTGAAATTATTCGCGGCGCACAATCCGCCATCTACGGTTCCGATGCCCTCGCCGGTGTCATTCACATCATCACTAAAACACCGGGCAAACAATCCACCACCTTGAATGCCAGTATCGGCGAAGACGATTACGCCAGCACCGGCGTGGCCGCGAGCGGCACAATCGGTCAAGTAGGTTATGCATTCAATATTCAAACCACTGATGCAGGTGAACCCGTTGTGGGCAGCACCGCAAAAAACAAAGAATTTTCGGGCCGTTTGAATTGGCAACAGGAAAACCATGCGTTGAATTTTAGTTATCGCTATTTTGATGGCGAACGCACCAGTTTCCCCGAGCAAAGCGGTGGGCCGGAATATGCACAGCAGCCAGATCTGGACAGCGGTGAATACACCGATAAAAGCGCAGCCCTTAGCTGGACTATGCAAGTTAACGATTTCTGGCAAAGCAAAACCAGCGCGAGCTGGTATCAGCGCGATGAAAATCAAACAACACCCGGCATCTTGCCGTTTGACCCCATACCACCTAACGGTGCAGTTATTGATTTTGAACGCACCCAATTCAGTTGGATCAACACCCTCGGCGATCAACAAAAAACCTGGGCGAACATTGGTGTAGAAACCAAACGCGAAGATGGTATTAGCCAGGGTTATTTATTCGCACCGGATGTATTCCCCTTGAATTTCGCATTGGATCGCGAAATAAACAGCGCGTTTATCAACGTGAATAGCTATGTGGTCGATAACTGGCTGGTGCAAGCCAGCCTGCGCCGTGACGATGCCGATAATGTCGCCGCCAACGACTCCGGTCACATAGGAACACGCTACAAAATTAACGACCACATTTCCTGGTTTGCCAACTGGGGGCAAGGCTTTAAATTGCCCAGCTTTTTTGCACTCGGTCACCCGTTTGTCGGCAACCCCGATTTACTGGAAGAAACTGTCACCACCGCGGATACCGGTATTGAATATACGCGCGACTTAATCAGCGCCCGCTTCAGCGTGTTTAATCACAAATACAAAAACCTGATTGATTACGACGGCGAGAACAATACCAACGTCAACCGCCCACCGGTAAAAACCCAAGGCGTGGAAGCAGAACTCAATTGGCAATTACTGCAAAACTTGCACTGGCGCCTCCACGGCAGCTACGCCGATATCGACATGCCCAGCTCAACCACCCACCTGCTTGGTCGCCCACAAGCCACCTACGGCAGCGCGCTCTACTACACCCTGAATGATGCATGGTCATTCAACCTTAACTACCTGCGTGTGGATGAACGCTTTGCGGTTAGCCGTTACACCGGAATTGGCGTAGAAGAAATTCTGGATGCCTACAACCGCATCGACGCTAACATCCGTTGGAACATCAACACCAATACCCAACTTGGGTTGACGCTGGAAAACCTCGCCGACGAAACCTACTACACCGACATAGGCTTCCCCGCTCCCAGGCGCTTGGCAAAACTGAACCTGCGGTTAAGTTTTTAATTTTAGATGCAGCATAAACAAAAACGCCCAAGCATTTTTTTTGCTTGGGCGTTTTTTTATGGAGAGCACTTCACAAAAAACAGCAACCATTCACAGATCAATAGACAAAAAACTGTAGCGATTTCGACCGGCGTGTTTTGCGGTATAGAGTGCGCGGTCGGCTACGTCCAGCAGGTCTGTGGCGCTGTGGGGATTGGTGGTGTGGTTGCGGTCTTCTTTGCCGGCATTATCCCAGCATCGGCTGCTGGAGCAGAAGCTGGCAATGCCTATGGAGAGAGTCACTATGCCATTATCTGTCACGGCGTGGGGCAGTGCTAATGCTCGTATGTTGGCAATTATTTTTTCGGCAATTTCTACAGCGCCGCAGGCATCTGTTTCAGGCAAGAGCAGTGCAAATTCTTCACCGCCATAGCGAGCCACCATGTCGACGCTGCGATTTACGCTGGACAGCAATAATTTAGCCACGCTAATCAAACAGTCATCACCAGCCAAATGGCCGTAGGTGTCGTTGTATTTTTTAAAGTAATCAATATCCAGCAAGAGTAACGACATAGGGCGTTTGCTTCTCCGGCAGCGGAACCATTCTTTTTGAATGGCGGTATCCAGTGCGCGGCGATTTGCCAGGCCAGTTAGTCCATCGGTTTGAGCCAAATGATTAAGGCGATCCAATGCCAGTTTTAAATTGAGGTGTGTTTTAACACGGGCGGCAACAATAGCGGGTCGAATCGGTTTGCCAATAAAATCAACCGCGCCTAATAATAGGCCAGCCTCTTCCATTTCAGATTCCGTATGACTGGTAATAAAAATCACCGGAACATGTTGCAAGGTGCTATCGCTTTTTAGCGATTTGCATACATCAAAACCAGACATACCCGGCATTTCGGCGTCCAACAAAATAAGGTCGGGTAGCTTTTCCACGGCGAGCTGGATTCCCTCCTCACCCGAGGTTGCAAAACGAATTTCGCCCAAGCCGCCAAGCACTTTACTCAGCACGCGAATCGCAGATACATCATCATCAATAATCAGCAAGCGGGATTGTTCATTCATGAGGTCAGTCATCCTGTCGTATAACGCCCTGTTCTGATAACAAGCGTATGGCGTCCTGGAAACGTAAGTCGTCAACCGCGCCCCACAGATTGTCCACCCAAGCTTTACCACCAATAGATTCCAGTGCCTGCGCAGCGGGTGGGAACAGATCAATCGCGGCCATGTCTTTAGCGTGAAGAGCATGCAGCAGTTGCGTTAGTGCACTCTGCGATGCCTCCAGATTTTCGCTGGAAGCGGTGGGAGCCTGTGGTTGGGTGGCGATAAACTCTGCAGCCGCTAGCTGTAATGCGCCGAACCCCACCATTAATTCGTACAGGGATTGCCGTTGCGCCTCTATCGCTTCACCTTGTTTAAGGTTCTGTTCGATATCAGCAGCCGATGTACACAATTCGCTCGCGCCAATAACACCAGCCATACCGCGAAACTTGTGCAAGCGCGACAGTAGTTCACTTGTTTTTTCATGCGATAATTCATCCACCTGCGACGCATCTAACCAATCAGAAAATTCTGAAAATAAACGGCGCAGTGATGATAAAAATAATTCAAAGTCATTGCCAAATCGCGCAGCTACACCATCGAGTTGCAAACCGGCAATGGAGGGCCAGGATGAGTTAGCTGGCTTATCGCTATCCTCTGCGACTACGGCAATAGGACGCTGCTGATGTTGTTCAATTAATTTTCTTACCGCACGAATTAATACCGACAAATCCAGTGGCTTGCTTAAAAAATCATTCATGCCCGCCGCAAGCGCACGCTGCTTTTCCTCTGCCAATGCACCTGCTGTTAGCGCAATAATCGGCAGCGTTGTGATGCCCATGTTATGGCGAATAATACGAGTCGCTTCATAACCGTCCATTTCCGGCATTTGAATATCCATTAATACAGCATCAATTGCATCCGGGTGACTTGCCAACTGATCCAAGGCCTCTTGTCCCGTGCTGCACAATTGCACCTCGGCTCCCTGAAGGGTTAATAGCAAACTCCCCACTTCAAGATTAAGGTCGCTGTCATCCACCAATAATAATCTCAAACCATTTAACCACTGAATATTTGCAGTATCCAATCTGGTGGCTGACATAACCTTGTCTGTCGTTTTGAGATGTTCGAGCAAACAGGTGTTAACCTGATTAAACAATGTAATAGCAGTAACGGGTCGCGCCAATATTCGCAGCGGCAATCTTCCATCAATCTCCGCGAGCGGAGCGTCTGCATCCTGAGGTGACTGGATAACAATAATGGGAATAATGGCTGCGCGCTGCAATGCCTGCAGATTCTGATATTCCCGGCTTCCTTGCGCGCCCAATAACGTTCTATCGATTATCAATATATCGGGCAAGCCTATACCTTGAGCCAATTTTTCTTTTATATAGGTGATTAGCGCTTCAAGGCTAGGCATAAGTGATACCTGCCACCCCAATGCATGGCAATAGCTACTCAGGACGTGTTTTTCCGGCGCAACCCCCAACACCACAACTCTTAAACAATGGCTGGCCACTGACACATCAACATCAGATTCCAATAGCGGCAAGGGTAATATCACTTTGAATTCACTGCCAACACCCAGCTCGCTTTTTACACTGACTGTGCCGCCCATTTTTTCGGTGAGGCCACGAACCACAGACAAACCAAGACCAGTGCCACCATACTTGCGGGTAGTAGAGTCATCCGCTTGGGTAAAAGGCGTAAATAGTTTTTCGATGGCAACATCATCGATACCGCAACCGCTATCCTTGACTGCCAACTGCAACAATTCGTGGTCATCGTATGCCACGTTCAATTCAACAAAACCCTCTGCGGTAAATTTGATGGCATTACCGATCAGGTTCATTAATATTTGATTGACGCGCAGGCTGTCGCCCATCACCAAAAACGGCAGGCTCGCTACACCGCGAATAACAAAGTTCAAGCCTTTGGCATCAGCTTGTGGCGCAAACAGTTCACGAATATCCGATAACAACTGACGCGGATTAAATGGCGCTTTTTCAATGCGCATTTCACCGGATTCAATTTTGGCGATATCCAAAATGTCATTAATAATGCCGAGCAAGGTGCGGCCGGCAATTTGTAATTTACCGAGCAGATTTTTTTGATGCTCATCCAGTTGGGTATTTTCCAGCAAATGGGCAATACCAATCACGGCATTCATCGGTGTACGGATTTCATGGCTCATGTTGGCCAGAAATAAGCTCTTGGCCGCGTTTGCCCGCTCAGCAGTCGATTTTGCCAAATGCAACTCCGCGTTAATGCGCAGTCTTTCGGTAATATCCTCCGCCATACCCAAGTGGCCAATCAATTTACCATCAGCGGTTTGTATCGCGGTGACCACCAAGGATACCGGCACATAACTGCCGTCTTTTCGCACATAAGTCCATTGGCGTGTCTCAGCACCTTCTCGATCAGCCTTCACATAAAACACATCTGCATCGCGAATGTCGTTGCCATATTCCGCACGCAACTCAACCAAGCGCTGATCGATTTCGTGTTGCAGATGAAAACAATGTGGCGTTTTTACATTGATCATTTCACTTGCACTGTAGCCTAATAATAATTCAGCACCGCGATTAAAAATAATCACGCGGCCCTCAATATCCGTCGCCACAATAGATACCTCAGAAGAGGCATTGAGTACCGCTTGAAGCAAGCTGGCCACACGCGACAATTCGGCGGTTCGTTCACTCACTTCCAGTTCAAGTTTTGCATTGAAATCTTTCAGGTATTGCTCAGCACGTTTGCGGTCGCTAATGTCATGCATTAATTTAGCAACGCCCAAAATCCTGCCATCACTCTCGCGAATCATACTGCAGGTAATGGTGACATCAATTAACTCGCCACCTTTGTGGGTACGCTGGGTTTCCATAGTGGAGCCACGTTCACCACGCGACACTTGTTCAAGGAGTTTATGGTCCTCCCACAGCCGTTCACTGGGTACAAGTAAAGGTGCCAGTGGCTGCCCCAAGACTTCTGCTTCGGTGTAACCGAACATCTGCTCGGCAGCGCGGTTCCAGGTAATGATGGTGCCATCCAGCGCTTCACCAATAATCGCGTCACTGGAGTTTTCCACTATAGTTGCAAGCCGTGCTTGACCGGCACTCACTTCGTGCTGGCGTTGCCGCGACAACATAAATGCACCAATCATTGCAGTGAGCATAAGCGAAGCCAATATACCGATTATTAAAATATTGACGGTTTTTACCGGCTCAAGGGATTCAATAAGACTTGAATAGGCACTGACTTCAAAGCGCCAGGTGCGCCCGTAAACCTCGCGCTCAACTACATAGGTATTGGTATGTTCCGGGTCAGGGTGCGTATCTTCCGATTCAAAAATCGGTTGAATCGCACTGTGATCAGTCACATCAAATAAGGCCAGGTGCAACTGGCGATCAGAGAGGTTCAGCGACGCCATTACCTCACGCATAACCAACGGAGCATAGCTCCACCCGATCACACTTTCGGTACGATGAATAATAGTGTCCGGCGTTTCAGCGGTGCGATAAATGGGCAATAAAAATAAAAATGAACGCAAGGGTTCGCCAATTTCATTAATTAAGGTGATGGGTGCAGTCAGTGTTGCATTGCCGCTTTGCATGGCACTAATCGCAGCTTCTTTGCGCCGTGCTTCAGAGGCGATATCGATACCTATGGCTTCATGATTAATGCCTGGCGGATCAATATATTGCACAACAAATAAATCATCTGAGTGTGGCTCAAATTGGCGGATAGTAAAGTCGGGCCAACCATCTGCTTTAGCATTAATAATAAAACTGTCTTTATCACTTTGTGTTACTTTGCGGATAAAACCAAAACCGCGCGCACCGGGATATTCCTGCTGTACATTGCGCGCCTTGCTGTAGCGCGTAATCAAGGTACGATTAAGGTCAGCCAAGCCAACCATATGAATAGCGCCGCGCATACCGCGCAAGCGGTATTCATAAATACGCAAGCGCGCCGCTAAATCTCGCTCGACCTCATTGCCTTTGGACTCCAGCTCGCGCTTCACCACACGACTATTGCTAGCCGATTCCTGATGAACAATATAGAGCGTAGCCAATATGCCACTGAACAATACCGCCATCATGGAAAAAACTAACAGTATCAGCCTGCGTTGCTTCATAAGTATCCGGAGCTCAATGGGGTTTGATTAGCAAATTGAAGATGCCGGGATTAAGGGCGCATCATCTCAACCATTTGTAAAAATTGGTTTACGCCGTTACGCACATCATCCAACCCGGATGCCACTTCATTAATACTGTCTTCACCATGCAGGGCAATGCCGGTAATTGCATCCAGTTTTTCATCCACTTGATGAATCAGCGCCGTGTTATTTTTAACAACATTGGCAATTTCTGCGGTTGCTTTTGCCGTATCGGCAGCCAACTTTCGAACTTCATCGGCCACCACCGAGAACCCCCGCCCGGCATCCCCCGCCCGCGCAGCTTCTATGGCAGCGTTTAATGCCAGCAAATTGGTTTGATCGGCAATGGCGCGAATAGTCGTGACAATATCGTTAATACTTTTGGATTGGGAAATTAGCTGTGCGCCAATAATCGACGCCGCTTTCACTTGATCAGCAATGCTGTGCGATGTTTCTACTGCCTCATTCAATACCCTGACGGCATTGGTGGTAATTTGTGAGGTTTCCTCTGAAGTGGTCGCCGCCATGTCTACGGTTTTCAATGCGGTACTGACACGCTCGGTGATGTCCGATGCAAACTTGATGACTTTGTAAACCTTGCCCGCTTGATTAAAAATGGGATTGTAGGTTGCCTCCAACCATACAATTTCACCGCGTGCATCTTTGCGCTTGAAGCGGCCGGAAAAGTGCTCACCGCGCGCGAGTTTCCGCCAAAAATCCGGGTTCTCTTTGTAAAATTCATTGTCGCAAAACAAGCGATGATTTTTACCGACAATAGCAGACAACTCATAACCCATGGTGCTGAGAAAATTGGCGTTAGCATTCACAATATCGCCATCGGGTGTAAACTCAATCACCGCTAGCGATTTATCCAAGGCTTCCAGCACCGCATTTTTGGAATCCAGCACTTGCTGTGTTTTAGTTACATCATTTGCAATCTTTATAATTTTAACGACTATATTATTGTGATTGCGTACCGGAAAATAATTCGCTGCCAGAAAAATAGACTCGCCATTCTTTTTGAAGCGCTCAAAGGTTCCGGAAAAGGCTTTGCCGTTGGCTAAATCGCTCCAGAACTGATCGTAGCTACTGCTTTGACTGTAGCTTGCATCGCAAAAAATGCGGTGATGTTTACCTAGCACCTCGGCTTTTGAATAGCCTACGGCCGCCAGGAAAATATCATTCACATCAATAATATAACCCTGCGGGTTAAAACTGATATAGGCTGTATTCTGTTGTATGGCGTTAAACTCATCCTCGCTTTCACGCAGTTTTTCTTCGGCCTCTGCGCCTTTATTATCCACAGCCTTTTTCCAAAAATGTAACTCCATTTCAAACTCCATAAGCGCCAACATTTGTACAACAAAAAAGTCTAGCCTATGAATGCTTATTCTGCTGTTTAAATGAAAAACTCAGGGAATATGAAAGCCAATACTTAGCGTATTTTGACATTGCGATTTCCAAACCGCACACAAAGGCTCACCTATACTTTTCTACAGGCAGCAACCGTGGGCAAACAGGAAGGGGTTTATGTTAATGGCGACATTATGGACATGGGTTCGTCGTGTAATGGCATTGGTTTTGATAGCGCTCTACACATCACTCACCATAGCGGATGATACGCGAGGGCCTCCAGTCATTAAGGTCGCCGCTGCAAAACCCGAATTTGCTATTGCCCAGGATTATTTCGTCAGCCTGTTAAAACGTGCACTGGAATTGGGCGCAGAAGGCCGCACAGTTCCGGTGGTGCAGGAGACTCGCCTGATCGAACAAAAGCAAGGCATTCAGGAGATGATTCGCGGAAAAATTATCGATGTCTATTGGATGGGGACAGATACAAGCCGCGAAGAAAAATTGCGAGCAATTCCTATTCCACTCGACAGAGGCTTAATGGGCTATAGGCGATTTATTATTCGCCGCGATATGGCACTGGAATTCGACAACATTGACACCTTGAGTGCTCTGGCAAACTACACTGCCTGCCAGGGAAAACATTGGCCAGATACCATTGTGTTAAAAGAGGCCGGCTTACCCGTGCAGGAAATTGTGAGCTTTGAACGTATGTTTCAACGACTAAATCTTCGAGAATGCGACTATTTCCCACGCGGTTTTTTTGAACCCTACTCCGAGCTTTACGTGCGGCAACAAATCTATCCTGACTTGGTGCTCTACGAGCATCTGGTACTGTACTATCCATTTACCTTGTATTTTTTTCTCAATAAAGATGACGAAGCGCTGGCACAATGGATTGAACAAGGACTGGAAAAAATGATCGACTCCGGCGAGTTTATCCGCCACATGCAATCCCACGATTTAACCCGACACGCATTCCCGCTTCATCACCTTGAGGATATGCGTGTTATCGAATTAAAAAACCCGAACATTCCAGCAACAACCAATTATAAAAACCGGCGCTATTGGTTTCAGCCCGATGATTTTAATCACCGCCATCACTGAGTAACAGTCTGCAAACTCAGCAAACAAAAATGCTTGTTGCCGCGCTGCAAAATCCAGTAGCGATCAAACAGCGCAAAGTGTTCAAGTAAATATCCATCCGCGATTTGTTCGCCATTAATGCGTATGGCATTGGCTTGCAATAATGCACGCGCTTTGCTTTTGGATGGTGCAAGCTGTGAAGTCACGAGTGCATCCACTATCGACATTTCTTTTTGCACCGTCACACAGGGCAAACCATCCAACGCTAATTGTTGTAATTCAGACAGGCTTAATGCGGTTATACCGCCAGAAAATAAAGCATGGGTAATACGCTGTGCCGACGCCAAACCTTCGCTGCCATGAACAAAACGAGTGACATGCCCTGCCAATATACCTTGCGCCGATGGTTTACCAGGTGCTGTGCGATCCTGTTCGGCGATCTGCGCTATTTGGTCACAGGATAAAAAGGTGTAGTAGGCCAGCAGGCGGTATACATCCTTGTCATCTGTGTTTAGCCAAAACTGGTAGAAGCGGTAAGGCGAGGTTTTGCTGGCATCCAACCAAATAGTACCGCTTTCGGTTTTGCCAAATTTAGTACCGTCGGCTTTGGTGATCAATGGCAAGGTGAGGCCATCCACTTTTGCACCGTTTAGCCGCCGTGTTAAATCAATACCGCTCACAATATTGCCCCATTGATCGTTGCCGCCAATTTGCAGTGTGCAGCCGTGAGTTTTGTTAAGCATGGCAAAATCATAAGCCTGTAACAGTGAGTAGCTGAATTCCGTAAAAGAAATACCCTGCTCAGGGCGCTCCAATCGCTGCCGTACCGATTCCTTGCGGATCATTGCATTGATGGAAAAATGTTTGCCAACATCGCGCAAGAAATCAAGCAAAGGCAGTTGTTGTAGCCAATCGCCATTATTGGCCACCCATAATGGCTGATTCAGGTGGGGCGACATTAAAGCGGTAATTTGCTCGCTGAGTTGACTGGCCCACTGCGCAACCTGCCCTGTCGTATTTAAACGGCGTTCGGCGGCTTTAAAGCTGGGATCGCCAATCATGCCAGTGGCGCCGCCAATTAATGCAATCGCTTTATGCCCCGCATCGCTAAAGCGCTTGAGCATTAACAGCGGCACCAAATGACCAATATGCAAACTACCCGCGGTAGGATCAAAACCACAGTACACCGTTTGTGGCACAGCTAAACATTCGCGCAATTGCGCCGGATTGGACGTTTGTGCAATTAAACCGCGCTGCTGCAGCTCATCAAAAAAATCGTTGGTCATCTTTTAGCTCCACCCATTGAATGTCTAACTAGACTAATGGGCGGTGCGAGCAGCGTGTATATCCCTATAGGGATAGTGGCAGAAAATATGAGGGGCGGATTAACTCGATAACAAATGCGTCAGGAACAATTGAAACAATTCACTGAGCGAGGCGATGCGCAATTTGGCGTAGATTTTTTTGCGATGGTTTTTCACTGTACCCACCGATATGGCCGACATCTCCGCAATTTCTTGTGAGTCAAAACCTTGAATCAATAACAAGGTAATTTCCTGCTCGCGCTTGCTGAGTACAGGCTCACCAAAGGATGCCAAGGCGCGTGCGAGAAACTGCTGCAATTCAGTTTTATTGGCAGCGCCGGCCGATAGGCTAAAACTGTGTGCGCCCCAGTGCTGTTGTAACAATGCATCCAGCAAGGGTTGCAAACGCAGTAATTCCTGATAAGCCTTGTGATGACGCGCTGGGTTTTCGTCGCCATAGCCGACGAACAACAGCAACCAACGGTGACTATCCAACCGGGTAAACAAACAGAGTTCGTCATACATCGCAGTTTTGCAGGTGAAGTGGTCGCGGTAATCGCGCAATGCATGGGGCTCGCGGATCACATCCGCCAAGCGCAACACTCCTGCCTGGGCGTGTTGTTGTGCGGCGCGATAAAACGGATCCTCAAGGTAAGAGCCGGTTAAGTAGCGCTGAAATAAAAAATCGCGATTATTGGAAATCGAATCGTAAAGATAAATAGGATGCTTGTCGGTACGACAGCCGAGCATTAATACATGATCGCACTCAAGGCGTGACTGTAAGTAGGCCGCCAACATCGAACCAAAGCCGGGGGATTTAATACTGGCCACCACATCGGCCAGCTGTTGAATATCACTCATGATGCGCTGTCTTTCAGACTATTGACTGTGAATTGTTGCGAGATTGAAAAAAGCCCTAAGTAACGAGGGCTTTTACAGCGGTTATTTACGGGCGATCCAATACCAGAATTTTTCGCGTTTCAGGCGCGAGCAATTCGCCACTGCCGGATATGCCCTGTGTTTTTTGCAAGCTGCGCGTGACCGCGGATGCACAACTGCCGGTATCGCGATACCGGAGTGCGGTTGCCAATAAGGCCTCACTGCGATCACCCAGTGCATGCTCCAAATCATCGGTCACACGACAACCTTTTACCAGTGTTTCACCGTTGTCACTGGTCGATGGAATAAAACCATCGCTGTATTCACCAAAGCCTTTGGCATTAGCGCCTTTTAATTGGATGGTGTAGTAGGTTGTGCCGCAATTATCTTCCGGATAAAAACCATAGGGTTTGCCACAAGTGGTTGCGCCGATTAAAAACACCTGCACATTCGCCCCACGCAAGCCATTAATAATGGCCTCACTGGCCGAACAGGTTGACTCAGCTGTGAGTATGTAAACGCGATTTAAATTGAGCGTAGGCAGCGCCACATTTTTATTTAGCCCATAGAGCCCCTCATCCAAAAAGGGAAAGGGTTCCAAACGCGCCTGTTTGGAATTCTGGATTTGTTCATAAAATACTTTGTCTTGCACATTGCTGCCCGCAATCATGTAAGACGCCAAACTGGCGATAGATAACAAACCGCCACCGTTGTAACGCAAGTCCAGAATTAAATCGCTGACACCAGCCTGTTTGAATTGATTGATGGCAACAACCCATTCATCTTGCGATTTTTCAACGTGGGAATTAAATACCATATAGCCGACACTGCCTGTATCGGTCTCCAATACAGTCGCCTGATGCACAGTGCTGCTTTCCACCTGCGCCGATTGCAAGGTGACTGTTTTGAGCGTGCCATCCACCGCTTGCAATTCAAAATTATGTGCTGCACCCAACACACTGGGAAATAATCCTTCATTCAACGCATTTAACCCGGCGTCGCTCTCGTCGGTGACCAGATCATAGGAATCGATTTTTAAAATGCGATCACCACGCTGTACACCCGCTGCAGCGGCCGGTGAATTGTGCTCCACATAGGCGATGTAATAACGACGGGGCGGCACTGTGGAATAGACCTTCAGACGCAGGCCATAGTCATAACTGATACCCGCCTCCCAGGCTTCTGCATCCTCGGTGGGTTCGTAAAAGTGGAAGTTATCTTTGGGGGCACCAGAATTGGTTGTGCGATTGGTTTTTAACAGCAGGAAGTAATCCTGCGGTGTTTGGCTGTCGATGGCAGGAGATCGGTCAGTGACTTCGTCAAACCATAAATAGGTTTCATTGGTCCAGGCCCGCAAAAAATCCTTCTCATTTGTGCGTGTACCGCGCTTGTCAGGGAAGGTGATGCCGGTAAACGCACTACGTCCGGTGCGCGGCACTTCGCACAGGTGCTTGAAATTGGCCGATGCCTTGTAAACACCAGCAACCCAGCCGCTGTTGTTACTGCCGCCGGTCGTACTGGTTTCCTTCGGACCCAACACCTGGCTGTCGCCACCACCACAGGCGCTTAACACTAGCGCCATTCCTGTTGCGGCAATACCGCGAATCAACTGCCGAGATCTTGTCATTGCTGCTGTTCTCCCACATCCACCTTTTGGATTATTCATTTGAGATTCCTTTTGGTCTTCACGTCCCCATAGCGCCAGAGCAGCGACCATTCGGAGCCAGACCGGGTGCCAGCATAAAAGAGCAATGGATAAGACGCCAGCCCAGTAAAGGCGGGATGCGAAACGGAGGGCAAAAAAAACCGCTAGCTACACCTGAATACACAGGCGCACTAGCGGCAGAGGCTTTGCAAGTTTAATCAGTTACAGTTTAACGAATGTAACGGTTGATAATGTTTTCGTAGAGCTCCTGGCGGCCGCTCTGCAGAGTGATTTCGCCACCCTTGTTACCTATGTCGGCCAATTGTTGCAGGGTCAGCTTGCCTTGCTCATAGGCAGCGCCGTTGCCTGCATCGAATGATGAGTAACGATCTTTGCGCATGCCTTCCAAGGGTGACTGCTGGATCAGGCTGTCGGCGATAATCAGGGCGCGAGCGAAAGTGTCCATACCACCGATATGGCCGTAGAACATATCCACTGGATCTGGAGAGTTACGACGCACTTTCGCATCGAAGTTCACGCCGCCACCTTGCAGGCCGCCAGCGCGCAGGAATACCAACATCATCTCAACAGTTTCGTTGATGTTGTAAGGGAACTGGTCGGTATCCCATGCATTTTGGTAATCGCCACGGTTGGCATCCAATGAACCCAACATGCCCGCGTTAGCAGCGGCTTGCATGTCGTGACACATGGTGTGACCAGCGAGGGTCGCGTGGTTGGTTTCCAAATTTAATTTGAAATCTTTATCCAAACCGTGATGACGCAAGAAACCAATAACAGTTTCAGCATCGAAATCGTATTGGTGCTTTGAAGGCTCCATCGGCTTTGGCTCGATGAAGAAGTAACCTTTAAAGCCTTGCGCGCGCGCGTAATCGCGAGCCATGGTCAGGAAGCGCGCCATGTGTTCTTGTTCGCGTTTCATGTCGGTATTGAGCAAGCTCATGTAACCTTCACGACCGCCCCAGAACACATAGTTCTCGCCGCCGAGGGCGATAGTTGCATCAATCGCATCTTTCAATTGCGCACCGGCATAAGCCACTACGTTGAAGTCAGGGTTAGTTGATGCGCCGTTCATGTAACGTGGGTTGGAGAACAGGTTGGCAGTACCCCACAACAATTTCACGCCAGATGCCGCTTGTTTTTGCTTGGCGTATTCAACGATGGTTTGCAAGCGCTGGGAGGTTTCCGCACGAGTTGCACCTTCATCTACCAAATCCACATCGTGGAAGCAGTAGTAAGGAGTGCCCAACTTGGTGATAAATTCAAACGCCGCATCCATTTTTTCATGTGCGCGTGCGATGGGATCTGGTGTTGCTGCCCATGGGAAAATTTTAGTGCCTGGACCAAAAGGATCATGACCTGCGCCGCAGAAGCTGTGCCAGTAGCAGGTAGCAAAACGCAAATGCTCTTTCAGGGTTTTACCGGCTACTACACGATTCTCGTCGTAGTATTTAAATGCCAATGGATTATCGGAATCAGGGCCTTCAAAGCCGATCTTACCGACACCGGGAAAGTATTCTTTACTACCGAGAACAATACTCATATTTTTCACCTTATGGTTTTTCAATACATCACGTTAATTCACGCTAATCATGCGCACATCACACGGCCTGTTGGCCACGCGACACCGCGTATTAACGTGGCAATAATTCACACCACGCTTGATAAGCATCCTGATATTCAGCAAACAATTGCGCTTCCGGTTCAATAACGCTCAAGCGGGTTAAGCCGGTAAACGCTTCACTCGCCGATGCGTAATAACCACTACCTAATGCAGCGGCGCGCGCGGCGCCTTCTGCACCATCGGTTTCAAACATCTCTACCGCTGCTTGCGTGGTGTTGGCAAAGGTTTGCGCAAACACATCACTCAAAAACATATTGCCCTTACCGGCGCGAACCACATCGCAACTACCGCCCAAGGACTTCAATACATCGAACCCTTGATTGAGCGAAAACACGATTCCCTCTTGTGCCGCGCGCACCATATGACCCAAACCATGACGGTTGAAATCCAGGTTGCGCAGCTGTGCGCCCAAATTTTTATTTTGAAAAATACGTTCAGCACCATTGCCAAAAGGGTGGAACAACAACCCTTCACTACCTACTGGCACGGCTTGCGCCAGTGCATTCAGTTGCGGATACGAGGGGGTAGAACCACCTTCGGCGAGTGTTTGACGCAGCCAGGAATACAAACGACCACAACCATTCACACACACCAGCACACCGTTACGCTTTTGCGCGTCGGTATTGGTTACGTGCAAGAAGGTATTCACACGGGATTCCACATCCGCCGCTGGCTGATCGGTTACACCGTAAATCACTCCGGAGGTGCCCGCTGTGGCTGCAACTTCGCCCGGTTCCAACACATTCAGACTGAAGGCATTGTTAGGTTGATCGCCCGCGCGGTAACAAATTTTCACGCCTTTGCGCAGCCCCAATTCAGCGGCAACCGCATCGCTCACAATGGATTGCACACCAAAACTTGGCACTACATCAGGAATCACATCTGTCGAAATGCCCCAGTGGGCTAGCAATTCAGTGGCGATGCGATTCTCTTTGAAATCCCACAAGGTGCCTTCAGACAAGCCGGAGGCGGTGGTGTTAATCACGCCGGACAATTTCATCGCAATAAAATCGCCAGGCAGCATGATTTTATGGATACGGGCAAAAATATCCGGTTGGTTTTCCTGCACCCAGCGCAACTTGGCGGCGGTGAAATTGCCCGGAGAATTCAACAGATGGTCAAAGCAGTAATCGCGCCCCAACTCGGCCAGCGCTTTTTCGCCCAGAGGCACTGCGCGGCTGTCGCACCAGATAATCGATGGACGCAATACCTGTTGATTGCTGTCCACTACCACCAAACCGTGCATTTGGTAGGAAATACCAATGGCATCAATTTGATCCAGCTTGATGTTGTCGCGCGCGACCAAACGCACCAAGCCCTGACGCACACAATCCCACCAGGTATCGGGGTTTTGTTCGGCGAAACCCACAGCGGGGCTGGCGATTGCCAACTCGGACTCAGGGTGGGAAAGCGCACCCAGGCTTTTACCGGTTACACCATCGAGTACCGATAACTTCACCGAGGAGCTGCCAATATCAATACCAAGAAACAACATAGGGACTCTTTCTTTATTGGGGTTTATAACGATTTTGTAAGTTAACTATGTGCGTACGCCTGGGCACTTGGCATAGACCAAATCCCAAGGCATCTGCTGATGTGACCAGAATATCTTATTGTCCAACTGACAACAAGAGAGCTTGCGTTAATTTTTATAAAGCCTTGCACACAAAATGATGAAGAAACCACCAAATCGGCCCGAACATAGACTATAAGAAAGGAAATAGGTGCCACTATCTAAGACTCGACCATTGCCAACATGGCTTATACAATGCTGGCAACCAGAGCCGATCAGTTGCGCTCAACCATGGATTCCCATCAACCAAACGCAAAGCCCCTGAGGACATTGCTCGTGCCTAATAACCATATTCCCGGCAGTCTCAACACCCATAACGCCCTCCATCTTCAGGAAAATGTCATTAAGGCACTCTCCATCGACAACCTGATTTTTGGTCTGGATAACGATGAGCTGAAAATCCTGCTCGTCAAACAAACGGACCCGCTGCACCAAGGCAAGTGGGCACTGCCCGGTGGCTGGATTCGCTATGACGAAAACCTGCGCGATGCGGCCTATCGTTTGCTGGAAGAACTGACCGGGATTCGCGACCTGTTTCTGGAACAACTCAAAACCTTTGGCCGTGTCGACCGCTTCCCGAGCGAGCGCGTTGTAACCATCGCCTATTACGCACTGGTGAGCGCTGACAAGTTTTCCCTGGTCGCCGGCCAAAGCGCGGCGGATGTGAGCTGGCAGAGCGTGAACAAATTGCCCGAGTTGGTATACGACCATGCGGAAATTGTCGCCCACGGCTTAAAAGTGCTGCGCCACCAGGTGTGCCATCAACCGATCGGTTTCAACCTCTTGCCGGAAAAATTCACCCTGTTACAACTGCAGGCGCTCTACGAGGCGATCCTCAACACCAAGCTGGATAAACCCAACTTCCGCCGCAAGATCATGAAGATGAACCTGCTCAGCCCCTGTAATGAAAAACAGCAGGGCGTGCCGCACCGCGCGGCCAGCCTCTACCGCTTTGACGCCGAGGCTTACAAACACCTGAGCGAATCCGGATTTGCATTTGAAATCTGATTGTGTGGATTTTTCCCACTCACCCTTGCGATATAGTCAATAAAACCATAATGCATTAGTATTCATCGCTACCCAAGGCGCCGGCTCCACACCGGCGCCTTTTTGCAAGACCATAATTTCAATAACAGGTACACACATGAACGAGACCAACCAACAGGCAAACATGTCGTTTGTCATTTTGATTAGCTTGATCGCCACCATTGGCGGATTCTTGTTTGGTTATGACAGCGGCGTGATTAACGGCACCGTCGATGGCCTGCAAAAAGCCTTTAACTCCAACTCCATGGGTACCGGTTTTAGCGTGTCATCCATGTTGCTGGGCTGTGCACTAGGCGCCTTTTTTGCCGGGCAATGGGCCGACAAATATGGCCGCTGGTGGGTACTGATGGTCTCGTCCATTCTGTTTATCATTTCTGCCTGGGGTTCAGGCATAGCGACCGGCTCGGTCGAATTTATTATCTACCGCGTGATTGGCGGTTTGGCGGTGGGTGCGGCCAGTATTATTTGCCCGGCTTACATCAGCGAAGTGGCGCCAGCAAAATACCGTGGCAAACTCAGCTCAATCCAGCAGATTGCTATTATCAGCGGCCTGTTCTTCTCCTTCCTCAGCAACTACCAACTGGCTGAAACCGCAGGCAGCTCTACCTCCACGCTGTGGTTGGGTTATGAAACCTGGCGCTGGATGTTCTGGATGGAGTTAATTCCGGCATTCATCTTCTTCCTTGCCCTGTTCCTGATCCCCGAAAGCCCGCGCTTTTTGGTCGCCCACGGCAAAAATGACAAAGCCAAAGTAGTGCTCGCCAAGCTCTATGGCGACAAAGGTGCTGATGCCAAAGTAAAAGAGATTTACGACACATTAGCGCACGATCACAAACCCAGTTTCACCGATCTGCTGGATAAAACCACGCGCAAAATTCGCCCCATTGTGTGGGTGGGTTTTGGGCTGGTAGTGCTGCAACAGTTTGTAGGTATTAACGTGGTGTTTTACTACGGATCGGTGCTCTGGCAAGCGGCTGGCTTCTCGGAAAGCGACGCACTGTTTACCAACGTTATTTCCGGTGCGGTAAGTATTGGTGCCTGTTTTATTACCTTCTTCCTGGTGGATAAAATTGGTCGCAAACCCCTGCTGTGGTTTGGCTCTGTGGGCATGACCATCACCCTGGCACTGGTGGCCTATGCCTTTGCTAATGCACCGGTTGATGCCGCCGGCAAACTGCAACTCTCTGCATCCGACGGTCTGCTGGCACTGATTGCGGCCAATGTGTACGTGGTGTTTTTTAATATGTCCTGGGGCCCTGTAGTGTGGATCATGCTCGGCGAGATGTTCCCCAACCAAATGCGCGGCTCTGCGCTGGCCGTTGCTGGCTTGGCGCAATGGGGCGCGAACTTCCTGATCACCTGGACATTCCCGATGCTGCTCGCTTCAGCGATTGGTTTAGCGGGCGCCTATAGCATTTACACCTTCTTCTCACTCTTCTCGGTGTTCTTTGTGATGTGGTACATCAAGGAAACCAAAGGCAAAGAGCTGGAACAAATGGAAGGATAATTCACTGCGTTTTTTGCTTCAAAAAACCACCTTCGGGTGGTTTTTTTATGCATGGAATTAGTTTTCTTGTCGCCATCAAATAAATACAACAAAACCCCTAAAAACCCATTATTGACCAGTATACAAACACTTGCGACTTATGGTTTTATTGACCACAACAATAATCCATAACATAGCAGGTCGTTCTTATGCGTTACATTCAACCAATCCTTTGCCTTTCTCTTGCATCACTTTTACTCAGCGCCTGTGGTGGCAGCAGCAACTCACCCAGCCCTAATAACCCCAGCAGCAGCTCGCTCTCCTCATCCGCACCATCCAGTGCAGCCGTGTCATCAAGTGAGGTGTCATCGACAACATCTGCATCCGCTACACCCTCTTCTGAGGCCCTCTCTTCTGAGGCACCTTCGTCGGCAGCTCAATCGTCAGAAGCCCCCAGTTCTGTAATGTCCAGCAGCACCCCAGCGGAACCCACTCGCCTCACACTGGATATGAGCAGCGGCTGGCGCGGCAATGGCGCAAACAATAGTGGAATTACCTACAACAGTGATGGTGTGGCGTTTGCACCAACTGGCGATGCCATCGGCGCCGTGACCGATGTGTTCAAACCCATTCAACTGGAAAATGCCATCATCGAGATGGTGGTAAATGTAAGCAGCGAATACAAAACCAGTGCCGCCAATCTGCAAATCTTTGCCCAGATCAAAGATGGGGAGTGGGACGGCGAGTGGAATTGTTGGTCTGGTAATGAACAACTGATCGCCAATACCGACGTCACTATTAATTGCACCATCAGCGAAGCCGGCAAATTCAACCAGACCGAAAACGACGTACAAGTCGGCGTACAAGCCAAGGGCACTCCCGCCGGTACCGTGACCATCAAAAGCGTGACTATCACTTTGCCACAGGCGAGCAGCAGCTCATCAGCACAAAGCTCCAGCACCGGTAGCGTTTACTCTGCCAATGTGACCCGATTGCAAGCCTTGGCCGCATTCCCGATTGGCGCGGCGGTCACCAACAACGACAATTCGAACTTTAACATCGTGACCAATACCTCGGAACAAGCCGTGGTGGAAAAACATTTTGGCGAGATGACGGCAGGCAACATCATGAAAATGAGCTACCTGCAGCCCGGCAATGGTAACTTCTCGTTCACCAATGCGGACACCTTTGTGGATTACGCCAAAGACAACAATATCAACGTGCACGGCCACGCGCTGGTTTGGCATTCAGACTATCAAGTGCCTGGCTTCATGAAAAACTGGAGCGGCTCGGCAGCAGATTTTATCGCTGAGGTTGAGGACCATGTGACGCAAGTGGTAACCCACTTCAAAGCCAAGGGAAATGTAGTGAGCTGGGATGTTGTGAACGAAGCGCTGAACGATGGCACCCCATCCAACTTCCGCACTACCGATTCCACTTTCTATGTAAAAAGCGGCAACAGCTCAGTGTATATAGAAAAGGCTTTCCAGGCTGCACGCGCCGCTGATCCCAGTGCGATTCTCTACTACAACGATTACAACATCGATCAAAACAATGCCAAAACAACCAAGCTTATTGAGATGATCACCGATTTCCAAACACGTGAAATTCCAATTGATGGTGTAGGTTTCCAAATGCACGTATTTATGGATTACCCGAGCATTGCCAGCATTAGCGCAGCGATGAAAAAAGTGGTGGATAAAGGCCTGAAAGTAAAAATTACCGAACTGGATGTAGCGGTAAACAATCCCTACAGCGGCGGCTGGCCGGGCAACAAAATTACTAGCTTCACCAACACTGTCGCTCTGGCACAACAAAAACGCTACTGCGAAATCGTGAAGGCTTATATGGACACCGTGCCCGCAGCCCAGCGCGGAGGTATTAGTGTGTGGGGCACCACCGATGCCAACACATGGCTCACAACAGCAACAGCCGCCTACAACGGTGAAGCAATTGCCTGGCCATTATTGTTTGACAATAACTACAACGACAAACCTGCCCTGCGTGGATTTGCCGATGGTTTACAAGGCGCTGCGTGCAACTAAGCAATCAAAAAAGCGCAATAAATAACACCGCAATAAAAAAACGCCAGCAAATTCGCTGGCGTTTTTTATTGGTGCTTATTGCAGAAAGTGTGATGAAACAAACTTATTCCAGTGGTCGCCGCTTACCGGTGACCATGGACAGCGGCAAGTTTTCCTTGAGGCGATAACTTTCTACCAACGCCGCAGTCACATGCAGCAGTACCAATGCCAGCAAGCCATCGGCCATCCATCCGTGCAGGGTTTCCACCCAATCGACACCCCAGAAATAATCAATTTCCTCCATCATGTAACCTGTCACGCCTAACAACAGCATGCAGATCATCATCAGGATCATTACCAGAGCGCCTAGCGGGGAATGCCCCATGCGATGAAAAGGCTTTCCCTGACGCAGGGCGCCAATGTGACTGGCGAGACGTGAAGGCGTTGGAAAAAAATCGGCCCACCGCGCAGCGCCCTTGCCAAGAAAGCCCCACACAAATCGCACCACAAGCCAACCAACCGCTACATAACCCAACCATTGATGCCAGTCGTCACCCGCTTCATTAAAAAAATAATTAGCGATAAAAATAAACGCAATGGACCAATGGAAAAGCCGAACCAGCGGGTCCCAGAGAGTCTTAGCCGGTGCGGACATTAGTCTTCAATTTCCTCTTTTACTGGCGCACCAGTCACCGGGTTAAAATAAATCTCTACTTTTTTCTTGTCGCTGTTCCAGCCATAAATTTCATAGCAGTTACCGTCGGTAACTTTAAATACTTTGATCTCGTAACCCTGCTCTTTTAATTGCTCTTGGAATTTAGCTTGATCGAGCCATTCGGATTTGTCAGCAGTGGTACATTCCGGTCCGGCAAATGCAGTTGCACTACACATTGCCAAAGCAACCAATAAAAGTTTACGCATAGTTATTCTCCTTGATTGATAAACATAATTGAAAAAACAGCATTAAAAAAACAACAGGTTAAGAACCGTAAGGAAAGGTTATTTGCCCGCCCGCTCAACACAGGTTTATTCGATGCCCGATAAATAAGGCAGGTAAGCCGCACTACCCATGCAACCTACATCACAAACGAGGCGAGTGTTACAGGGTTTGCACAGAGCGCGTCAGACAGTACCCAGAGTTAACACTGCCGTCAACCGGTGCGTTGCCTGTGCGTCTTAACAGATCCACACCATTAAACTAGTATACAAGTGCACAATACTTGTGATGTAATTTCAAATCGCCCAAGACCGATTGCACACGCACTACGAGGAATTCCCTATGCCGCCGTATTTACTCTGGTTGAGCCACACTCGACTGACAAGACACCTTTGCCTCCGCTATTTGGTTATGTTGTTACTAGCTCTTACCTGCCACAACAGCTGGGCCTTGGGCGATAAATCCTGGCTGGCGAATAGCGCACGCGGCAATCTGGTCTTGGTGGATCAACAGCGCGCTATTGATATTGTGCTTGATCGCAATGAGCTGCCCGGTGTGCAGCGCGCCGCCACACATTTGCAGCGCGACATTCACGCCGTGGCCGGCAAACAACCTGCGCTGAGCTATCAACTTGCTGGGCAAAAACAGCTGGTGCTGGTAGGCACCTTGGGCAATAGCGAGCTTATCGAACAATTAATTGCCCATAAAAAGTTGGATGTGAGCAACATCCGTAACCAGTGGGACGCCTTTCAGGTAGCCGTAATTGAGAAACCTTTTGCCGATGTGGAGCGCGCACTGGTGATTGTGGGCGCCAATAAGCGCGGCACTATGTACGGTATTTACAGCTTGAGCGAACAGATTGGCGTATCGCCCTGGTATTGGTGGGCCGATGTGCCCGTCAAACAAAAAGCGACTATTTTTATCGACAAAAAAACAACTGTTGTTGAAATTCCCAAAGTGAAATACCGCGGTATTTTTTTAAATGACGAAGCGCCCGCACTCACAAACTGGGTCACTGAAAAATACGGCGATTACAACCATCATTTTTATGCAAATGTCTTTGAATTATTGCTGCGATTAAAAGCCAACTTTTTATGGCCGGCGATGTGGAATAACGCCTTCGCTGACGATGATCCGCAAAATATGATCCTCGCCGATGAATATGGCATTGTCATGAGTACCTCGCACCACGAGCCGATGATGCGCGCCGACAAAGAGTGGAACCGCTACGGCAAAGGTCCCTGGGAATACTCCAAAAATCCGGAAAACTTATATAAGTTTTGGGTGGATGGCGCCACGCGCAATAAGCCTTACGAAAGTGTTTACACCCTGGGTATGCGCGGCCAGCAAGACGAGCCGATGAGTGAAGGTGAAAACATCGGACTGTTGGAAAAAATCGTCAGCGACCAGCGCAAGATCATCAGTGATGTGTTTGGCAAAGATCAGCTCACGCAGGTGCCGCAAGTCTGGGCGCTCTACAAAGAAGTGCAGGGTTTTTACGAGCGCGGTATGCGCGTACCGGACGATGTCATCCTGCTCTGGTGCGATGACAACTGGGGCAATATTCGCAGGCTACCCACACCCGATGAACGCAAGCGCAGTGGCGGTGCTGGCGTTTATTATCACTTTGATTATGTCGGCGGCCCGCGCTCCTATCGCTGGATTAACACTCTTTCCATCGCCAAAATTTGGGAGCAAATGCACCTCGCCTACACCTTTGATGCCAACCAGATCTGGATTGTGAATGTGGGCGATTTAAAGCCCATGGAGTACCCGATTGAATTTTTCCTGAACATGGCCTGGAACCCGGAGGCCTGGCCCAAAGAGCGCATTCCCGAATTTGCCCGCCTGTGGGCTGAGCGCGAATTTGGTGCGCAACACGCCGACGAAATTGCGGCAATTATGACTGGCTATACACGCCACAATTTGCGCCGCAAACCGGAACTGCAAGACGCCACAACTTACAGCCAGTTGCACTATCGCGAAGCGGAACGTATCACCGCAGAAATACAGGATTTTGCAGCGCGCGCTGAAAAAATTTATGCGCAGCTACCTGCGGCACAGCGCGATGCGTTTTACCAACTGGTGCTATTCCCCACCAAGGCCAGCGCCAACATAACCGCGCTCTATAACGCCCAGGCCAAAAACCACCTTTATGCCCTGCAAACCCGCGCCACCACCAACGACTATGCCGACAAGGTGCGCGAACTCTTTGCCAGGGATGCCGCGCTGGAGCAGGAGTATCACCAACTCAAGGGCGGCAAATGGAATCATATGATGTCGCAATCCCATATTGGCTACAGCCATTGGAATCACCCGCCGGAAGATACCCTGCCCATAACCCATCACTACCAACCGCACAACGCTGCGGAGATGGGCATTGCTGTGGAAGGTGTGGGATCGGCTTGGCCAAGCCCCGGCACCTACGCGCTACCGCGTTTTGATCGCCTGGGTACACAAACGCGTACCATTGAAATCTTCAATAAAGGCAAAGAATCCTTCACCGCAATTGCCAAAACCACCGCGCCGTGGATTATACTGAATAAGACTAGTATACAAGTTGATAAAACTGCCAAACTGGAAGTCACTATCGACTGGCGCAAAGCACCTGCCGGTCACGCCACTAGCCGTATAGAAATCAGCGGCACAGGTTGGGGCAGTGCGAGCATCGCGGTAAATACCTTTAATGCGACAATCAACAAGAAAACGCTGAAAGGATTTGCGGAGGCCGATGGTTATATCGCTATTGAAGCCGAAGATTTCAGTCGTCAGGGGGCTCGCGATGACTTGCGCTGGGAAAAAATTCCCGAGCATGGCCGCACACTGTCGTCAATGTCGGTCTACCCGATTGGCGATTGGCAATTTAACGACGCCAGCAGTGCGCCTTACCTTGAATACGATATTTATACCCAAAGCAGCGGCGAATTTACCCTGCATGGCTTTTTTGCACCGAGCTGGCCGCTAATGCCCGAACGCGGTTTGCGCTACGCCGTAGCGATTGACGACGAACCTGCACAAATCGTTAACCTGATAGCAGACATGAGCGATGCCACTTGGGCAGAGACGGTGCGTACCGATGTGCGTATGGGTAAAACCAAACACACGCTCGACCGCACCGGGCAGCACAAACTGCGCATTTACAGCCTTGATCCAGCAGTCACCCTGCAAAAACTGGTGCTGGATACCGGCGGTTTACAACCCAGTTACCTGGGCCCACCGCCGAGCAAACGTTATTAAGCACCGAACCTGAAAGCACCGGCAGCGGTGCCAAACTACACTCTGTTATAGCTATTTTTTTGAGATGCGATTGAATGAAAATTGTTGATGCAAAAGTCATTGTGACCTGCCCCGGCAGAAATTTTGTCACCTTAAAAATAACCACGGATCAAGGTGTGTATGGTATTGGCGATGCAACACTTAATGGTCGCGAAAAATCCGTAGTGTCCTATCTGGAGGATTATTTAATCCCCGCGCTGATTGGTCGCGACCCACAACAGATTGAAGATATCTGGCAGTTTTTTTATCGCGGCGCTTACTGGCGTCGCGGCCCCGTGGGTATGACGGCGCTGGCGGCAATTGATGTGGCACTGTGGGACATTAAAGCCAAGCTCGCCAATATGCCGCTCTACCAATTGCTCGGCGGTAAAAGTCGCGAACGCATCCTGACTTACACTCACGCCAACGGCAAAGACCTGGATTCCACCCTGGATGCCGTACGTAAAGCCCGTGAAAAAGGTTACGAGGCCATTCGCATTCAATGCGGTATTCCCGGTATTGAAAAAACCTACGGCGTGGCCAAGGGCGATAAAAGCTACGAACCCGCCGATGCCGATTTACCTTCGGTAGAAGTGTGGTCCACAGAAAAATATTTGAATTTTATTCCGGAAGTGTTTGCCGCCGTGCGCAAGGAATTCGGCAACGACATTCACCTGCTACACGATGTACACCACCGCCTGACGCCTATTGAGGCTGCGCGCTTGGGTAAAGATCTGGAGCCCTACCGTTTATTCTGGATGGAGGATGCTGTCGCGGCAGAGAATCAGGAATCCTTCAAATTAATTCGCCAGCACACCACCACACCATTGGCGGTTGGTGAAGTCTTCAACTCCATTCATGATTGTCGCGAACTGATTCAAAACCAACTGATCGACTATATTCGCTCGACCATTGTGCACGCCGGCGGTATTACCCATGTGCGCCGCATTGCCGACTTTGCCAGCCTGTTTAATGTGCGCACCGGTTTCCACGGCGCGACCGATTTGTCGCCGGTGTGCATGGGCGCCGCGCTGCACTTCGATTATTGGGTTCCCAACTTCGGCATTCAGGAGCACATGGCGCACAGTGCACAAATGGATGAGGTCTTCCCCCACGCCTATCAATTTGAGCGCGGTTATTTCACACCCGGTGAAACACCCGGCCACGGTGTCGACATTGATGAAAAACTGGCGGCTAAATACCCTTATAAACGCGCTTGTCTGCCCGTAAACCGCTTGGAAGATGGTACGCTCTGGCACTGGTAACCCTAAATCCATAATAACCAGCGCAATGCGCGGAGCAGCGAATGAATAGATCCAAGAACCTTCTTGTCCTGGCGCTTGGCGCCGCACTCTTCGGCAGTGGCTGTGGCGATAAAACCGCCACCGCTCCCAGCACCGCAGAAACCACCAGCAGTGCCGTCGCGAGCAGTGCTCTTATGAGTGCGGCCACCAGAGATGACGATAAATTTATCGGCAAACCGCTAGTGAGCCATATCTACAGCGCCGACCCATCGGCCCATGTTTTTAATGACCGCGTGTACATTTATCCCTCCCATGATATCGACAGTGGCATCACCAGCACGGGCGAAGGCGATAAATTTGATATGAAGGACTATCACGTTTTTTCCATAGACAAAAAGGCCATGGAAAAAAGCAGCTTGGAAAACGGGGCTGAAGTCACCGACCACGGCGCGGCGCTAAAACTGGAGGACATCCCTTGGGCCAGTCGCCAGCTTTGGGCACCGGATGCGGCGGAAAAAGAAGGCAAATTCTTTTTGTTTTTCCCCGCCAAAGATACAGACGGCATTTTCCGTATTGGCGTTGCCACCAGCGATTCCCCGAGCGGGCCATTTGCCGCCGAGCCAGAGCCCATCAAAGGCAGTTTCAGTATTGACCCTGCCGTCTTCAAAGACGACGACGGCAGTCACTATCTGTATTTTGGTGGCATTTGGGGCGGGCAATTACAGCGCTGGAGCAGCGGTAGCTATGTCGACGAGGACAAATACCCCGCCAGCAATGAACCCGCACTCACCCCCAAAGTGGCGCGCTTGAGCAGCGATTTACTGCAATTTGCCGAAGCGCCGCGCGATGTACAAATCCTCGACAACGCCGGTAATCCGCTGCTGGGTAGCGATAGCAATCGCCGCTTTTTTGAAGGCGCCTGGCTGCACAAATTCAACGGAAAATACTATTTCTCCTACTCCACTGGCGACACCCACTACATAGCCTACGCCACGGGCGATAGCCCCTACGGCCCCTTCACCCACCAAGGTATTGTGCTTATGCCAGTGATGGGCTGGACAACTCATCACTCGATTGTGGAAGTGGACGGCAAATGGTTTTTGTTTTATCACGACAGCGAAATATCTGGCGGAAAAACCTATTTGCGCAACATAAAAGCCACCGAATTAATTCACAACGAAGACGGCAGCATTCGCACGGTGGATGCGTATTTGAATTGATTTTTTAAACCGCAAGCACACCCCAACACAAAAATGCGCGCTGCAAAAACAGCGCGCATTTTTTTATGGCCGCAAACATTAGCAGCCTGTACACAGAGCAACCATAAAATATCACATAAATAATATCAAAAATACTTGCATACTAGAGCACTAGAATGTTGACACTAATAAATAGTCTGTGTGACTATTTATTGGAGGCAAGATCAACCACCGTTATTGCTTCACTATTTTTCTAATAATCAATCAACCGCAAAGGTGTCTTTCCAAGTGTGCTGCACAGGCACCGGCGGTAAACATCAACAAGGAGGCGCTGCCATACGTGGCGGCTTTAGACAATAATGAGAACAAATCCCTTTTACACTACTAGCCAAACCACCACAGGCCGTACCAGAGTCTTTCGGCGTTCACTGTTGGCGGCTGCCATTATGGTTTGCTCGCCAGCACTGTTAGCGCAGACGACTCAAGTACCAAAAACCGCTAAAACGCAAAGCAGCGATACAGCACCTATCGAGGAAACGCTTGTTACCGGCCAGCGCCAATCGCTCGAAAGTGCGATGGAGCTAAAACGCGCCTCGGATACAGTCGCTGACTCCCTTGTTCTGGATGAAGCAGGCAAAGTGCCCAGTACATCCCTGCTTGAAATTCTGGAGCGCGCACCTGGCGTTACCATGAACCGCGTCCGCGCGGGCAGTGAAGGCTCGCCAGACGGCTTTGCATTTGAAGGTTCAGGCGTTCAAATACGCGGCCTGAATAAGACCAAGACATTGATCAATGGGCGGGAAGTATTTTCTGCCAATGGCGGCTCCGGCCTCAGTTGGGCGGATGTGGGTCCTGAGCTGCTGAAAGCGGTCACCGTCTATAAGGCGAGCCGTGCAGATCTGATTGAAGGCGGCGTTTCCGGCACCGTCGATCTACAGACCCGCATGCCGTTTGACTTCAGTGGTTTTAAAGCCAATGCGGCGATTTCCGGTAGCTATGGCGACTACTCCGAGGAAATCACCCCGGCAGGCTCCGCCATGGTGTCGAATCGTTTCGATACGGATTTTGGTGAATTCGGTGTGCTGCTGGATATGGCTTACTCCAAGATCGAATCCCATGACAGCAATATCATCGTTCCGCCCTATTACGCGACCCAATACGAAGGCGAGCGGGTCTATGTGCCAGGCGGCATACGCTACAGCCAGGATCAATTCGAGCGCGTTCGCAATGGCTATTACGGCGCACTCCAGTGGGCGCCGAACGACAATCTTGAGTTATTCCATACCACGTTTATTTCAGAACGCGACAGCAACCGCGACAGCCAAATCCTGTCGGTGGAACCAGGCACACCCGTTGGTGTATTTGATGGTGCGGTGTTTAACGACGGCGTATTCGTCAAGGGCGCCATCTCCAGCCCCAATCTAACATCGGGCCTTAGCGTATCACCCAACTCCAGCTTCACCCCCTCTTTCAGCCGCACTGCCGACCACAGCACCGGCTTCAAATATAAGGGCGAGAGCTGGGACATGAGCGGTAGCTATCAATACGTCAAAGCCGAATCGAGTTCCGGCAAGTACAGCCTTGGTAGCACCGTGATTCCGACAATCGGGCAAATCAATATGGATATGTCGGGCAAGCGGCCAATCGTGAGCTTTGAAACCCCGCTTTCAACCGATCCAGCACAAGCCGGGCTTTCCCGCATCAACTGGTTGGACACTGAGAATGAAGGCGAAGCCCATGCCATTCAACTGGATGCCAATATTGAAATCGGCGATGGTTTCTTCAAAAAACTGGCCGTGGGTGGGCGTGCCGCGAACCGTGAAGAGTCTGATAGTTTCGTGGGAACCTGGTGGTCGGCAACTGGCCGTGGCTGGAATGGTGTGACGCGCCCCTTTGTCAGCACCGCCCCCGAAGGCGATTTTGAACTGGAAGAATTCTCGGATTTCTTTAAAGGGGATATTCCATCGCTCGGTGGGGTGTGGGTGGGAACGCGTCAGGTTAACGCCTACGACCAGTTCGACCGTGTATACGATACCTACCTGGCCTGCGGCCCTACACTTCAACATCAGTGCAGCAATCCGGATGCGACCACCTACCTCTACAGCACAGACGACACACTGCGCAACCGCAACTTTGACCAACGCCCATCCTTTTATGAGACGGAACATGACACCCAGTCAGTCTATGCAATGGTGGGGTTTGCCAATGATAGCGACGCCTGGTTCCTGAATTTCAGTGGTAATGTTGGTGTACGCTGGGTGAATTACGACATTACCAGTCAGGGCAATTTCAACTTCAGTGGTGGCTCGCGCTACTACGCCAGCCTGGCAGATGCCCAGGCGTCAGTCGCAGCCATGGGTGGTCTGGAAAATGTAGCTGCCTGGCAAGAGGCCAACGAAGGCGTGCAGCCGCCATTGACGCGCGAGAGTGTGGGTTACGAAAAAGACCGCATGGGCAGCTTCTCCAAGGATTATTTCCTGCCGTCATTTAATATCAAGTTTGAACCGGCTGAAGGCTGGGTTATGCGCTACGCCCTGACCCAAACCCTGACTCCGCCGCGCTACCCGGATATCCGCGCGCAGGGTATTGCCGGTGTTCAGACAACAGAAAACCCTATCAACGACGAGTTGGCTGCGCTCAATCCGGGTGATGATGTATCCATCCCAGCGATCTTCTCCGGCTATATCAACACCACCGGCAACCCGTTCCTTGAGCCGGAAATCGCGTTGAACCACGATCTCTCGTTCGAGTGGTACCCGAAAAAAGGCACCTCGATGAACCTGGCGTTGTTCCATAAAACCATCGACAACTACATCACCTTCAACAACTTCTCAGCACCGGCGAGTGGCTTCTTCTCCGAAGGGGATTACCCGCAATCAGCACTGGCGGATGGCAGTGGAAGCAGCTTTTTGGACGGTTCAGTCACCAGCCGGACCAACTTCAATGCCGAGGGTGACACCATCATCCGCGGCTTTGAATTGGGCGGCCGCACCTATTTTGATGCACTACCCGGCTGGATGAGTGGCTTTGGTATCGAAATGAATGTCACCTACATCGACAACAAAGCGCCGGATGCCTTTGCCCAGGATATCAATGGCGATGAACTCAAAGTGCCGGTGATCGGACTGTCGGAGTGGGCCTACTCGACAACCCTGTTGTACGATTGGGATAGATTCAGTGCGCGTTTGGCCTGGAACTGGCGTGATCGTTATTTGACGACCACCAACGACTCGGGCACGACCAACGTCTATAACGATCCGTTTGACGGGCAACAAATCCAGTTCGGTATGCCGGTATACGCGGCGGCCTCCGGTCGGTTGGATGGCAGCATCTCCTACCGTTTGACCGATAACGTCAACATCAAACTGGATGTGCAAAACATCACCGACGAAGACCAGCGCACCGAGATGGAAATCCTGCAGGGGCGTTTTGTTGATCGCGCGGTGTTTGTGACTGACCGTCGCATTGGCTTGCACCTGGGCGTTAATTTTTAACTGAGCACTAGCTTTTAACTGAGCACGGCAGGACGCTCTTGAGCAAACTTGAGCACATAATAAGAGGCACATCAATGAGCAAGAGCGTTCTGATTGTTGGCGGAGGAACCGCCGGTTGGATCTGCGCCGCCTATATGGCGCGGATGCTGGCGGCGGACACTCCCGGCGGCGTAACGATTACGCTGGTCGAGTCTGACGAAATCGGTATCCTCGGCGTTGGCGAGGGTACCTTCCCGATTATCCGCAAGACCATGAGTCGCATCGGCCTCGATGAAAGCGAGCTGATTCGGGAGGCCGATGCCACCTTTAAACAAGGCATCAGGTTTAATAACTGGAAGAAAAATCCAGCCGATGATCCCCATGACACCTATTTCCATCCCTTCCAGGTCGCATCACAACATACCGACATGGACCTTCTACCCTATTGGCTGCTCGGTGTGGCCGGAGACGTACCCTGGGCCGAGGCCTGTACGGTACAGGAGCGGGTGGTGGACGCCAAACTGGCGCCCAAGCTGATTACCCACCCTAATTACAATGCGCCGTTGAACTACGCCTATCACTTTGATGCGGGAAAACTGGCGCAAGTCGTATGCCGTCAGGCCATGGCGATGGGCGTGAAGCGGCTAATCGATACCATCGACGATGTGAAGGTTGATGAAAATGGCATCGCCTCAGTGCAGGGGCGTAACCACGGTGAACTCAAGGCCGATCTGTACATCGATTGCACCGGGTTCCGCGCGCGGCTGATCGGCGAAGCGCTGGGCTCGGAATTTACCTCCTATAAAGATCAATTATTCTGTAACCGCGCTGTGGCTATGCAGGTGCCCTATGATCGGCCCGATGCGCCAATTCCCTCCTGCACCTATACCTCCGCGCAAGACGCGGGCTGGATTTGGGATATCGGTCTGCATAATCGTCGCGGCGTCGGCTATGTCTATGCGTCCGATTACTGCAGTGACGATGAAGCACTGGCCACCTTGAAACGCTATATAGGCCCTGCTGCCGATAATCTTCAGCACCGGAAACTGGCCTTTGAAGCCGGGTTTCGCAAAACCCAATGGCACAAGAACTGTATCGGTGTTGGGCTATCGGTGGGTTTTATCGAGCCACTGGAAGCCACCGGCATCAGCTTTGCCGAGGTTGCCGCGCTTATGCTGTGCAATCTGTTTCCCTGGTCGGGCGATTACGAGCGTTCGGCCCAGCAGTTCAATCAGGCCATGACCAAACGCTTTGAACACGTGATCGACTTTATCAAGCTGCATTACTATTTGAGCGAGCGTACAGACACCGCGTTTTGGCGCGACAATCGCGCGCCCGCGTCGGCCTCCGATTATCTGAAAGGCAAACTGGAGCAATGGCGCCACCGGCCGCCATCCTTTCTCGATATTGATGCCAGCCATGACATTTTTGATGAAAACAGTTGGCAGTACATCCTTTACGGTATGGGTTTCAAGACCGACATCAGCGCCCGTGCTGGCGCGCTGCGGTTTTATGACGACGCCAAGCGGGAGTTCGACAGCATTCGCCAGCAGAGCAACAAGGCGATGGCCGCGGTACCAAGCCACCGCGACCTGATCAATGAAGTGGTGGCAAGAGGGTTCCGTAACGCATCCGGCGGGCAGCGATGAAGCCGGTGAACAATGTCGTCATTGTGGGCGGAGGCACCTCCGGCTGGATGCAGCATTTAAAAATTGCCATCGCCAAAACAGCTGCCGCCCTGCCGCGCCATGAGGATTACCTCAAACGTCATTGCGCCGCACACAACAGGGAAGGCGCAATCTAACACTGCCGGACACTATGTCGCCTCTCGCTCTTCAGCACCAAAAGAAAGGGGGCACATGTGCCCCCCTTTCTTTTGGTATGCACCTATCAGTTACACACAGCCCCACTGATCACCGGAGTTTCTGTACTGCCGGAGTAAGTGCCCTGGAAACCAAATTCGACAGTTTGCCCCGGCTGAATCGCCGCATTCCACCCCAAGTTAGTGGCGCTGTAGGGATTGTTGCCGCTGACAGTGGCATTCCAGCTATTGCTAATGCGGGTATTCCCACTGTAAGTCCAACTGACATTCCACCCGTTAATTACATTGCTGCCACGATTGGTGATGCGGATCGCGCCGGTAAAACCGGAGCCCCAGTTGTTGGTAATCGCATAGCTGCAAGCGCCGCCACTGGCTAAGGATGAGCTGGATGCGGCGCTGCTCGCCACTGAACTGAAAGAAGATGACAGACTGGAGGGCGCCACAGACGAGCGAGAGCTGCTTGATGTGCTGCTGGCTATACCACCATTGGGGTTAGTGCCCACAAAATAAATATCTGGCGCTGCCGGCGTGGCCATACCATCACCCAGGAAAAAGCTCGGGTGCGGGGGTTGGTTGTAAGCCACGTTTTGCCAGGCGATAGCCGTGCGGTACTGGGTATCGTGCATTAACGTGCGTAGCTTGTGGCTGGTCACTGCCGTGGTGGTGAAAATCAACAATTGACTGTTGTTCTCATGGCGCCAGATCACTTCTTCACGCCAGTCGCCAAACAAGTCAGCCGATAGCCCCGGCGTTGCCTTGGTACCGTTGTTGGAGGCAGCACCGTAGTTGTAGGCCGTGAGCAGGCGCGAGCTGGTGTTATTGCTGTAGTTCCACTTATCAATCATGGTGTTGTTCAACTGCTCGCGCAGCAGGTCAGCATCCCACCAAACGCCAAAATTGATACTCGCCGGTTTGCTGCTGGTGATCTGCTGCCCGGTAGCGGAATAAAGGCCGCCAGTGGAAGCCCAACTTTCGTTGCCGGGATAACGTGGATCGACATCCATAGTCACTCCGCGACCGATATCACCACCACCCTGTACACTCCAGACAATAGCCCCAGTGCGCGCATCGTGCATTTCAATGCCATGCTGACCATAGCTGGCCGGGGACTCATGCACCATAAACACTTCCAGCCCCGGCCGGTTAGGGTTGAAATCCCCTAGGTGCAAGGCATCGCCATGCCCAAGGCCAGTGGAATAGAGCAAGGTGCCGTTATCGTTGATGGTGGCAGCGCCATAGACAATTTCATCGCGGCCATCCTGATCTACATCGCCAATGGTCAATGAGTGGGCGCCCTGACCTGCCGCGGCGCTGTTGCCGCTGTTATTACTATCAAAGGTCCAGCGCCTGCTGAGACTGCCATTGCGCCAATCCCAGGCAACCACCACTGCACGGGTGTAATAGCCACGGGCCATGATCAGGCTGGGGCGCTGACCATCAAGATAAGCAACACCAGCAAGGAAGCGATCCACCCGGTTGCCATAGTTATCACCCCAACTGCTGACGGTACCGCGCGCCGGCACATAGTCAGTACTTGCCATGGCAACTCCGGTCTGACCGTTGAAGATGGTCAGGTATTCCGCCCCCGAAAGCACATAGCCACTGGCGTTGCGGTAATCCGTATTGGCATTGCTGCCACCCAACACATTACCCGCCGCATCACGCGTACCGGGAGCCGTTTTCATCGCCACCTCGGCCTTCCCGTCGCCGTCCAGGTCGTAGACGATAAATTGCGTGTAGTGGGCACCAGCGCGGATATTGCGCCCAAGGTCAATGCGCCACAGTTGGCTACCGTTGAGGCGATAGGCATCGACATACACATTGCCGGTATAACCGCTCTGGGAATTATCCTTGGCGTTGGACGGCTCCCACTTCACGATAATCTCATACTGGCCGTCGCCATCCAGATCGCCGACACTCAGGTCATTGGGTGAGTATGTATAGGCTTCGCCAGCGGGCGTAGTTCCACCTGCCGGACGATTGAGGTTAACCAGCCAGTAGGGGTTACTCCAAGTGGCTTTTGCCGCGTTGGCCGCCAGCTCTACCCCATTTACCACCGGGCGAACGCTATAGGCCGCGCTGGTAGTGCCACTGGCATCGAAGTAATTGGTGGAATTGCTGATCGGGCTGGCGGTAATACGGGTGTTATTGCGATACACATGGAAACCGATATTGGCCGGATCATCGCCCAGCATACGCCAGCCGATATAAATCCCCGTGCCTGACGGCAGGGCGACGACCCCGCGATCCAGATACTCCGCCTGACGTGCGGCAAATACCGGTGATGCCAGCAATAGGCTACAACCCAGTATCAGGACTTGTCGGCATAAGCGATGAAATGGAGGAAGGGTTTTCAGGCGCCAGAACAGCGGTAGTAATGATTCTTTTCCTTGCGATATTGTCTTCATGGCAGTGATCTCGTTATTGGGTTTATTCGAGGATGCTCGCTTTACTGCACAAAAAAAGCGCAATACAGGGTATATAAGTCAGATTTATCTGCAAGGACGAAGGAGGGTGTTCTGCGGGAGACTACGCAAGGAAAATGATGGGGGTTTCACTATTTGCAAAAATCTTTTTCTGGGCTGTCGCTTCAAATTTCATGATTCATCTGAGCGATAATTTTTATGTAGCCTCCTGGATAACGCAGTCTTTAATCTTAAAACGTCTATTGCAGGATAGGATCGATTAAACCGTGAGAAATACCTATGTGCCAATAAACGTATTAATCGTCAATCGTCCCTTGCGTGGATTAGCATCAAATAAAAAATCGGGCGCGATATTGCCAGAGTGCAAGCTTGTGCAACGATAAATAATCATGCGATTAAAAACAGCCTCGTAAGAGGCTATTTGCTCAAACAAATGATTACTGCCATTCATATACGCTTGCCGATAAGGCGCACTATTGATGCCATCTGTTAATTTTTCTGTGTAAGTAGCTGAGCGGTTGTGGTCGACATACTCAAATCCGGTATCTCTGTGACGATAAAACGACGTACCACCATGCTCGCGACCACACAAATAATGCACAGCAGCCAATTCAGTGGTAATCAATGAGTCATAATGCGGCAAACATTGCATCAGGCTTAATTGATCAGGCGGTGTTATTACCATGGAGTAATCAGAAAAAACTCTCCTCACCATCGAATCATTGATTGAAAAGGTGGTGTAGATTATATCCTTTAGATTGTGATAAATCGTTTGCAGGTATACCTCTGGTGCAGGAGAGCGCACGCCGGGATAAAAAGCATCGGCACGCTTAAATTGCGCATGGGCCGCGCAAAACTCAACTGCAACCAACGGTTCACTTAAGAAGTTATCGATAACCAATACTGGCTGCCGCTCATCACCAACCCAATCAACCCTATATATAAAATCAGGATGTAACTGCATACTAAACGCTCGTTAATAAATTTTTATTGCTTTGCAATGCTCAGCAATAAACTCTGCATGAGTGGGCATGTAATCGACGGATTTTTCAATCACACCTCTAATCCCCTCCAGACGCTTGGCAATTTCATCGTTAGACATTCGATCAACCAAGGGGTGATAAGCGTGCGGATGTATACCTTGACCGTGCATCACTTCAAACCAACTTAACTCGTTAAACATTTCAGTGTTATTGCGATAAATGCGGCCATTCTTTTTGAATTGCTCGATTTTTTGCGTTAAGTCTTCGGGGATGCTCATGGTTCGGCAGTAATTCCAAAAATCGGAATCATTTCGCTCAGTGGCGTGATAGTGCAAAATTAAAAAGTCGCGAATTTTTTCAACTTCAAAACTCGCCTGACGATTAAATTCGTCAATATCCTCTTGATCGAAGGACTTGTTAGGGAAGAAACTCATAAGACGGGCAATGGTTGATTGCACCAGATGCAGACTCGTGGATTCCAGCGGTTCCATGAAGCCACTCGCCAAACCTATCGCCACACAATTTTTGTTCCACACTTTTTTGCGCTTGCCAGTGACGAATTTGAGCAGGCGCGGCTCAGCCAAGGGTTTTCCATCGAGATTATTTAATAGTATGGAACAGGCTTCATCCTCGCTCATAAACCTGCTGGAAAAAACGTGTCCATTCCCGACGCGGTGTTGCAGAGGAATTCGCCACTGCCATCCCGCCGAATGCGCCGTAGAACGAGTGTATGGCGTTGGCTCTCCCACACTTTCGCAGGGAACCGCCCAAGCGCGGTCACAGGGCAACCAGTGGGCCCAATCCTCATATCCCGTATTTAATGCCTGCTCGATTAACAAGCCGCGAAAGCCGGAGCAGTCGATAAAAAAATCTGCTTCAACTCGTTCGCCCGACGCTAATTGCACTGATTCAATAAACCCGTCACTCGCACGTAAAATCGTATCTACAATCTTACCTTCTGTACGTAGAACACCGCGCGCCTCGGAATATTCACGCAAAAAACGCGCATACAATCCCGCATCAAAATGAAACGCATAAGCGATATTGGATAAGGGTGAATTACCCGCATCGATTGGTCGCATAAATTTTCCGCGATCAGATGCAAGACCACCGATGGTATAATTGTCCAACTCTTCAGCCTTACCCTGGGCCCGCATTTTCAGCCAGTAGTGATAGAACTGAACTCCCTCCATGTCCTTGCCCACTTCACCAAATGCATGAATGTATTTGTGTCCAATTTTTTTCCAGTTAACAAATTGAATCCCCAGTTTGAATGTACCTTGGGTTTTGCGGACAAATTCATTTTCATCCAAATCCAGCAATTTATTAAATAACTGAATTTGCGGAATAGTCGCTTCGCCAACACCAACAGTCCCGATATCTTCGGACTCAATGAGTCGTATTTGGCAGTAGTCAGGTTTAATTAATTTGGACAGCGCTGCCGCTGTCATCCAACCCGCAGTTCCACCACCCACAATGGCGATGCGCCTTATATTATTATCGTGCATTGTAGACCCCCAATTTCGTTACCAACTTAACCAAAAAAATTTACATGCTGATCGCAATATAAAAACGATGATGCATGAATTTTCCACGTTGGATTAGTTTCAGTTATCGTTATTTTTAACCTGACCATTATGCGGGACCAAAAAAAAGGCACAACCCCATTGTGGTTGCGCCTTCTTTAGCCTTAGCCCCGGAGGATTTAGAACACAGCTTTCACTGTCAGAGCTACACGGCGGTCATTGACGAACCAGGAACGGCCCGTCTGACGACCTTCTCCGTCCAGCATCATCAAGGTTTCAGTCTGGGTATTCGCCAGGTTGGTACCTTGCAAGCCGATGGAGATTTCATCAGTCAACTTATAGGTGATAGCACCATCCAGGAAGCCCGAGGCACTATTCCAGATCGGCTGACCACTGATCACATCACGTGTAGTGAGAAGATACTCGGAGCGCCAGTTGTAGGCCAAGCGTGCCGACCAGTCGTTCTTCTCGTACATGAACACCAGGTTAGCAGTGTGCTCTGATTGACCACGTAGAGGCAGCCCTTCCAACGCGGCAGGATCAAAAGGCTCCAAGCCGGGCTGGGGCGTTGTGTCTACATCAGGCTCCGCTTCAGTGGCAGTTTCGCTAGAAGAGAAGTTTGGAATACCTTCTGAGTCAACAAAGGTGTAGTTCGCCTGAATACCAAAACCGTCGAATGGCTCTGGGAGCATATCGAAGAATTGTTGGTAAGCCAGTTCGATACCCTGCAACTTGCCTTCCTTCCCATTACGCGTGGTGGTGAAGTCGACAGTCTGGGTGATACCGGTGTCAGGATTGGTGAAGGTTCTCGGCAGCGCGCCTTCAATAAAGAAGTTCTTCAGATCTTTATGGAAAATAGTCGCCGTGAAAGAACCAACAGGGGCGAAATACCACTCCAAAGAGGCGTCCCACTGGGTAGACTCCATAGGTTTCAACGCAGGATTACCACCATTGCCGGTCCATACCGCTGGACTTACCGACACTATGTCTACACCAGAGTCGACCGGACCAGGCAATGCCGGAGCATTCGGATCTGGAACCACCCGCGTCACATTCAAGTCGCGCGCGCCAAGAACTGCCTGGTTGCGAACTTCTGACATATCAGGAAGAGCGATCGCCTTGGATACTGCAAAGCGTCCAATCAGATCATCCGTCAGCTCCACCTTCAAGTTGAAACTTGGCAACACACCATCCCACTCAGAGCTCGACTCTAACTCACCCTCATCGTAGTCATTACCAAACGCCTTTTCATCTGGCGTTAACCAGTTGTTAGCATCGCGAGAGTAAGAGACTAGATTATTAACTTGCTTCAACCATGCATCTTCCGATTCAAACAGGCCCGGATCGAAAGGCCCAACTTGATCCTCAGCCCACTTACGGATAGCCCCACTGTCAGTCAAGTCAGTAGGCGCGCCAGCAGGAATGGCTTGGCCAATCATATCTGGGAATTGAACCGAACCTATGGCATCGCGATTCAACCTGACGTAACGCAAGCCGACATTACCGTTGAAGCGGAAGGCACCTTCATCCGAGCCGAAATCGAAACGAACGTATGCAGCCTCGTTAGTCTCAGTGGTGTCATAGACTTCGGCCGGAACGAAGTAGGTTCCCGGAATAACATCAGGGCGAGTTTGGTAGGGTTCCCAAATACCCTCACCATTGGGGTTGTTCTGAGGTAATTGACGACCCGCAATCACATCCTTCAAGAGACTCTCAGTGGGGAAGATAAAACCATCGCCAGGAATCGATACAACGCCACCGCGGTGGAAGTCAGACCAATCAATATACTGGAACTCGTTATAAATGCTCTCATCCAACTCGGACAACCACAGAGCACCCTCGCCGCCGCCTGGCGCCCATTCTGCACCGAGGCTGCCCCAGTTATAGGAAGTATTACGCACCACCTGGTTACGTTCGGCGTAGCGAACCCCAGCCTTGACCCCGGTCAAGAGTCCGCCATTCTCAATGAGATGGGTCACATCGAAACGTCCAGCACGGGATTCACCCTCTGAACGCTCATAGTGATCCATGGCAGAGCGCAGCCAGTAGGAATCGCGATCCTGGAAGTAGTTGGAATCGCCCGCCGGGTCATTAGAGAACCCAGGGAAGTCGGTCGCATACCACTCAGGGTTGGCATCACGGCGCCCATCCCAAGGTTCTACGATCGTTAGGCTGGGTGTACTGCCGCGCAAATCCAGGATTTGCAATGCATGGATCCCAAGTGCGACCTGCAAGTCATCATCCGATGTGGTTGCGTCGACAAACTGCAAGTCACCTTCAAACTCCCACGCATCGTTTGGTGTCCATTTCACATTAAAGCTAAGGTCTTCAACGATGGTGCGCGTATCTTTGAAGCGGGTATCGGTCTGATACTTCTGTCCGAAATAGTCATTGGTAGTGACATAACCGTCAGGAGCCGTGTCACCCAACCCCCATGCTGAGTCCCAAGCAGTCGGCACACGGCCTTCACCACCACGCCAGCCACCACCATCAGTGATGTAACCCGCTTCAAAAATACTGTCACCGTTGAAGGCGAACTCGGTACCGGGATAAGGGCGCGCACGGCGGTTCTCGCTGACTACACCTTCGTCATTCTCCTCACCGTAGCCACCTTGATACTTAACGGCATTTTCTTTCCAGCTCAAGCGGGCATCTGAGCGCAAGAACTCAGCGGTAGCTTGTAAGGTGTCATCCGGGCTGGCCCACTGCAACGAAGCACCAAACCCACGGCGGATACGCTCATCTTCTTTGGTGAAGAAGTTGGAGCCGTTGGTCATCCACACCTGGCCATCACTCATAGCCGCGCTAGCTGGAGCCCCCAAGGTATCGGCCCGATACTTCACAAAAGCATCACTCTGGATACCATGTGAGGTACCAACCAGCTCGGAATATGAGGCGTTAATGAGGAAGCCGAACTCACCGGCAGTTTCAGTATCCCAGCGATTACTGTAGAGACCTGAGACAGTCGGGGAGCTCTCTTCAGCCATATCACCGTAAGAGACATCACCGGTAAAGGCGATCATCTGGCCATCCCGATCAAAGGGTTTGCGGGTTCTCAAACTGACGGTACCACCAATACCACCCTCAATCATGTCGGCGGATTGGTTTTTATACAGGTCTACACCGCCCATCAATTCTGGTGGCACGTCCTGAAAGTTCAGGCCACGACCAGAGTTGGCAGTAAAAGAGTCACGACCGTTAAATTCGCTTCGGGTCGCGCTCATACCACGGATAACGGCACCACTACCCTCCACACCAAAGTGGTCAGGATCATCAGGTGCCTGAAAACGCTCAATAGACACGCCAGGCATCCGCTGCATAGCTTCCAATACACTGCGGTCCGGTAGGGAGCCAATATCTTCTGCAGAAATCGCATCCACAAAGGTATTCGCATTACGCTTGATGTCTTGGGCGTTCTCAAGATTTTGGCGTACGCCACTAACTACGACTTCCTCTACTGACTGATCTTGTTCAGACGTATTCTGCGCAAAAGAGGGAGAGCTTATTGCCATGACGCACATGGCGAGTATCGATTTCTTGAAGGTGATAGTTTTCTTGGCGTTGTCTGGATAGACCATAGCGCTTTACCCCGTTGTTATTATGTGACGTTGTTATTATCTACACAGCATCGATTGGCGATGCTTCGCATATGTAATGCCTTGCATCGCCGCTCAACGCTCACTATTTGTTTTTGTTACGACCTTGCACGGATTACTCGACGGTAAACCTGCGAAGCAGAATCGGATCTGCGGATGCCTCCCGGGTGGTCAAGCCCGCGCCTTGAAGCTTAATACCTACGCGCAGAGCAGACGGCTCGGTGGGAACATCCTCCATAACACGCTCGAACCGGTACCAACCGTTACCCAGGTCTTCCCCGTCGCTTAGAGCAATGTTGCTGCCCCAGTTACCGGTGTAACTACCACCGTTCTGCTGGATGTAAATCTGTACCGCCATACCCGGGTTCGCAGTGAAGTAGTAATCGCTGAGGTACAGCTCCACACCCACGGTTGCCCCCTCCAAGTCTGGCAATTCACCGTCAGCAGCCAGATACATGATGGTGCGTTCGTTGCTGTCAGTTGCCTGCCAATTTGGAGCAATACTCAAAGCACCACTTTCGCTGTCATACGATAAAGTAGGAGCGCCCGCCAACCCCTGCCAGTTGTCATTACCCCAAGCACCCGAATCAACCGACGCTTGGGAAGGGATAATTGCGAAAGGTCCGGTATCGCTCGAAGACACGATATTGATCTGCATACTATTGATAGTCAGGCGACCTGCTGGTTGGTTTTTAACCTGCAGTCCCACCCGGATGTTCTGACCTTCTTCTGCCACGAACGCATCATTGTCTGTAGCACAATTAATTGATTGGGGAACGCCAGGTGTCAGGGAACCATTACCCACATAACAGCCAAATTCACCGGTATAACTGCCGAAATTCAACTGGATTATTGGCTGAACATCCGCTCCCGAGTCTTTGAACGCTTGATCCACAGTAAAGGTCATATCAAAGCTACGACCAACCAAATCAACTGGACCTTCAAGTAGATAAACCAGTTTTTGATCTCCAGCGGTAGGCTCGAAGTAAACACCAGTATCATCGCGCTGTACTGTAACCGCAGGGGTAGCATCCATTACGGTCCAGGCTGGATCATCCTTATCGACGATTAGCGGACCGGTACCAGACGCTGGCGTCAGAGTGACGTTGTCTAACCATAATTGTCCGCCAACCTCTGGCGCCTTACCGTTAGCCACCAAGCGCACACCAATCTCATTAATGTTGCGCAGGGTGAAGCCATCGTCATGCCAGGCGAAGGTGCCGTAATCGATTGCCTCAACATCACCCACCATGACGGTTTCGCCAGTGCCAGCTGCCATTTCCCACATTTCAAGGCGGTTCCAACCCGCCTTGGGTCGGATGCCCAGGCTGACGCCCTTGAGACCTTGTGCATTACCCAGTACAAGATGAATTCTCATCTTGCCGTCAGTGGCATATGCAGCAGGGACAAAGACCCAGATTCGGGCTGCAGAAGTCTCCATGTCGCTGATTTCGCCCACGGATCCAACAATGTCCAGTTGATCGGCATCGCTAGCCCACTGCGGATTCGCCACCAGCACTTGCTCACCAGCATTCCAGCTTAGAGCGGCAGTGGCACTGCAGGCATCTACGCAACGGCTGGCCCAATCATAAGTGTCAGCTTCTTCGTTAAACGAGATGAAGGAAAAAATTCGCGGCTCACCTGGCTCAGGCTCAGGCTCGCCACCATCTCCACCGCCATCTCCTCCACCATCAACAGGCGGTGGCGCTTGTTTCGGCCCCAAATCATTACTCCCGCCACCACAGGCAGAGAGCACGAAGATTGTGCAGAACACGATGAGTAGTTTTTGAAACATATTGAGACCCTCTATTATTCTAGTCTTGGATTTAATTATTCTAAGCGCAAGCTGACTGAATCCGGCTGGCTTTCCACTGTCTTTATTTATTGTCGCCCCTTAACAATCTGCCGATTTTGAAGCCGTAATGCACATTGCCAATGCGGATTTTTTGAATCGCACTTTTTACTGATACGTGGTCTTTTGACTTTTATGGAAAATCATAGCTAATCCCTTTTTTTTAAATTTATATAATGGTTTTTTTGAGACTTTTATAGCTTTGGAACGACAACAAGAACGCACTATTTGGCAATCAATCGCGATTAAACCTATGAGTTATTTTGCATACCTGTAGACAACTATGCCAAAGCCGTCACATCGTATGTCGACGCTGATTATGATGTCAATCGGACTATAAGTAACTTTTGACGACACCGGTGCGAGAAAAAGAAAAACTCTTCCGATTACTATTAAAGAAGTGGTCAGTCACGCAGCTAAATTTTTATATAAGAAAATAATGTTTATAAACAAAATTTTCGCTTTTATTTATACCGCTCTTATGAACAATGAAGGTGGGCCTTAATGTGCTAATAACGGGGAATTCCACAAACAAAAAATCCGATATAGCAAAAGCTGATATCGGATTTTTTGTTACCCAAAGGGAAGTGTGTTTAGGAAAACAACATCACACCTGAAAAGGGTGACGCAAAACAATAGTTTCAATACGGTCAGGGCCGGTGGAAATAATGTCGATTGGCGCTTTAATCAAAACTTCCAGACGACTGATATAGGCGCGCGCATTGGCAGGTAACTGCTCGAGAGTTTGCGCACCCACGGTCGACTCACTCCAGCCGGGCATTTCTTCATAAATAGGCTGCAATCCCGCCCAACCCTCAGCATCGTAAGGCATACCGACAATCGGGTTACCCTTGGCATCCTGATAGCCGATACAGATTTTCACGGTTTCCAAGCCATCCAACACATCGAGCTTGGTCAGGCAAATACCGGTCACACTGTTAATGCGATTGGCATGGCGTACCGCAACGGCGTCAAACCAGCCACAGCGACGCTTACGCCCAGTGGTAGCACCAAATTCGTGGCCTTTTTTACCCAAGTATTCGCCCACTTCACAGCCCAACTCCGTCGGGAAGGGGCCGGAGCCGACACGGGTGGTATAAGCTTTGGTAATGCCGAGCACATAATCAAGATACAAAGGACCAAAACCTGAACCGGTGGCAGTGCCGCCAGCCGTGGTATTGGAGGAGGTTACAAAAGGATAGGTACCGTGATCGATATCCAACAGCGACCCCTGCGCACCTTCAAACAGAATACTTTGGCCATCTTCGCGCGCAGCGTGCAGCAATTCAGTCACATCAGCCATCATTGGCATCAATTGCGCTGCCCAGGCTTTACAGTCAGCCAGCACTTTATCGAAATCAACAGCATCCACTTTGTAGTATTGCGTCAGGGCAAAGTTGTGGTACTCAAGAATCGCTTTGAGCTTGATGGCAAAACTATCCATATCCACCAAGTCGCCCAAACGCAAACCGCGACGTGCAACCTTGTCTTCATAAGCAGGGCCAATGCCGCGACCGGTGGTGCCAATTTTGGCATCGCCACGGGCAAGCTCACGCGCCTGATCCAGCGCCACATGGTATTGCAGGATCAAGGGGCAAGCGGGTGACAAACGCAAACGGCTACGTACAGGTACACCTGTCGCTTCCAATTCGGTAATTTCTTTTAGCAGGGCTTCAGGCGACAACACTACGCCATTGCCGATCAAGCAGGTTACGCCGTCGCGCAAAATGCCGGAGGGGATCAGGTGCAACACGGTTTTTTTACCGTCAATCACCAGTGTATGACCCGCATTGTGACCACCTTGAAAGCGTGTCACCAGGGAGACCTGATCGGTCAACAAATCCACGATCTTGCCCTTGCCTTCATCACCCCACTGGGTGCCCAATACCACGACGTTCTTGCCCATGACTGGTTTAACTCTCTGTGCTAGATAAAAAGAAAACTGACCGATTAGCGCGCTACCACCTGGTAGCTGCCATTCTGTAACAGCAGTTGACGATCACAACCCAGCTCCGCCAGATCGGCCTCGCCATTTACCGCCACAACTCGCTCACCTTGCTGGCGCAATGCTTGTACGGCTTGCCACTGTGCGGGATCGGTACTTTCAACCACCGCAATGGCGGCCACCTGCCCTTTGTGCAACAAACCTAATTTACTGATGGCGGTGATATCCACCGCAAAACCGGTTGCTGGACGCGCGCGTCCAAAGACTTCACCAATATGATCGTAACGACCACCGCTGGCGATGGGATTGCCATAACCAGGTGCAAACGCCGCAAACACCAGACCAGTCAAATAGTGATAACCACGCAATTCGCCCAAGTCGAAATACAATTCGGCATTGGGGTAGCGTCGCTCAATTACCTGTGCCACCTGATCAAGCTGATCGACCGCCACTTGTGCCGCCGGTAAAGAGGCAAACAATTCACGCGCACTGCGCAATACTGTTTTACCGCCGGCAAGGCCAGGCAGCGCCAGAAACCAGGCGGCAGTCGCCGAATCACTGATATTGGCATCAACCCAAGCGCGAATTTCCGTGGTGGCTTTGCGCTGCAACAATTCAAAGAAGGCATCTTCCTGCACTTTGCTCAGGCCGGCAGCAGCAGCAATAGCGCGATAAATCCCCACGTGCCCAAGGTCGATATGCTGGCGCGGCAACCCGGCCAGAGCCAAGGACTCCAACAGTAGCGACACCACTTCAATATCCGCCGCAATAGTTGGCTCGCCATAAAACTCAAGACCCGCCTGGATAGGTGTGCGGGTAGCCAGTGGATTCTTCGGGCGGGTATGCACTACATGACCGGCATAACACAAGCGATTGGCGCCCGTGCGTTTAAAACTGTGGGCATCCATACGTGCGGTTTGCGGGGTAATATCAGCACGAATACCCAAGGTGCGACCACTTAGCTGATCAGTGACCTTAAAGGTCAGCAGGTCAACATCGCGGCCCAATCCAATTAATAAGGAATCGGTGTATTCCAGCAACGGTGGAATCACCATGTCGTAGCCCCACGTGCTGTATAAATCCAGCAAACGGCGGCGCAAACTATCTATAGCTTTGGCTTCGGCGGGCAGGATTTCTTCCACTCCGTCCGGTAACAGCCAGCGATCAGCGTAGGTCATAAGCGACTCTGGTAGAGAAACAAAACCGGATAAGTCCGGTACGCACGCATAAAAAAACCGAGCGATCGGCTCGGTTGCGGCATTTTAACACTGTTTGGTGAGGGATTTGTAGGTCAATTACAATTAGATCATCCCACCCCAAAAAGAATCGCCCGCAGTGCGGGCGATTTCAACTTACTTCTTGCCTTGCGGGTCTTTCAGGTAGCGGAAGAAATCGCTTTTGGGGTCAACCACCATCAGGTCATCTTTGCTATTAAAACTCTGGCGATAGGCATTGAGGCTGCGTACAAAGCTATAGAACTCGGGATCTTTGTTATAGGCTTCCGCAAAAATCGCCGCCGCCGTTGCATCGCCTTCACCGCGAATACGCTCAGCATCACGGTACGCATTGGCTTCCAGCACTGACACTTGCTTATCCGCATCAGCACCGATCACTTCAGCTTGCTCTTTACCTTGCGAACGGTATTCGCGCGCTTCTTTTTCACGATCCGCCGCCATACGGGCAAATACTGACTGGCTTGCCTCTGCCGGGAAGTCGATGCGCTTCACGCGAATGTCTTTCACTTCAATACCCAACAGCTTCACCGCATCCAGATTAATACTGGCAGTGATTTCACTCATCAACTCATCGCGCTTGCCTGATACCACATCATGCAGGGTACGGCGACCAAACTGGTTACGCAGACCATCCGCAACACGCTGCGCCAAACGGTTTTCCGCCGTCAGCTCATCGCCTCCTGTCGCCTTGTAGTAAACCTCAACATCTTTCACTTGCCACTTGATGTAGGAGTCCACCATCAAACGCTTGTTCTCAACGGTAAAGAAGCTTTCGGTAGCCATGTCTGCGGTCAACAAACGACCGTCAAACTTGCGCACTTTTTCCGCGAAGGGTAGCTTGAAATGCAGGCCCGGCGGTACATCGGCTTTCACCAAACGACCAAATTGCAATACCACGGCACGCTGGTATTCGGTAACTACATAAGCAGAATTGGCAAAAATAATCAGGCCAACCAGCAATACAACGATGGAAAAGAGACCTTTACTAGACATTAGCGCATCTCCCGACGAACAAGGGGCGTGGTCGGTTCAACGGGCTGTACCGTCCGACTATTAAAATTTTCTGTTTGCACTTTTGGCTCAGCAGCTGGCTGGCGGTTACCCATGCGATCCAGCGGCAAATACAACATATTATTGCCGCCTGCCACATCCACCATCACTTTGGAGGAGCGAGTCATCACACTTTCCATAGTCTCCAAATAAAGACGCTGGCGAGTCACTTCCGGTGCGCGCTTGTACTCGGTCAACAAGCTTTCAAAACGATCCGATTCACCTTCAGCACGTGCAACTACTTCCGCCTTGTAGGCTTCCGCTTCTTCGATCATCCGCTGGGCGCGACCACGCGCTTCGGGAATGATGCCATTGGCATAGGCCTGAGCCTGATTCTTGAAACGCGCTTCGTCTTCTTTCGCACGGATCACATCATCAAATGCCGAACGCACTTCTTCTGGCGGACGGGCATCCTGGATATTTACAGTGTTCACCTGAATCCCGGCGCCATAAGCATCGAGGTAAGATTGCAAACGCTGTTTGACTTCCACTGCAATCGCCTGACGACCTTCTGACAGCACCTGATTCAATTCGCTGGAGCCGATCACGTGGCGCACCGCCGAGTCGGTCGCATGGCGCAAACTGGTTTCAGGATCGCGCACATTAAGTACAAATGCTCTCACATCAGAGACGTTGTACTGCACTGAAATCGGCAACTCTACGATGCTTTCATCTTCTGTCAGCATCAACCCGCGCGAGGGGTACTGGCGCTCACCGGTGACATTCACCTTGATGACATCAGTAATAAGAGGAGCATTCCAATTCAGACCTTCGGTTTTAATTTCCGAGAAGGCGCCAAATTTAAGAACAACTGCGCGCTCTTTGGCATCGACCTGATAGACACCGGAGCCGATGTAAATAAGCAAGGCAACTACAGCAAAAATACCAAACAGCGGCTTCATATTGGCATTACCGGTAGAGCGACCACCGGAGCCTCCGCCACCAAACATACCATTGAGCTTGTCCTGCAATTTTTTAAATGCCTCATCCAGATCGGGCGGGCCGTCATTGCTATTTTTATTGCCGCGACCACTCCAAGGGTCTTTGTCTTTTCCCGGTTCGTTCCAGGCCATAATGTTTCTCCACATAGAAAGTAAAACGGTTTGGGACTTAACGCACTACTCCTGAGCGACCGGATTATCCGGCAGTATTCCCGACTCATCCCACAACAGACTCTCAAAGGCGACAGCTTCAGCACTGAGAATCCGCAATAAATCATCTTTCGGCACCCGCACTTGCAACAGACTGGCACCATCATCACGGTAATTTTCACTCACCACGGCCTGCTGCGCATAAAGCATTGCACGCAAACGGCCTTGATTTGGCGCTACCACCAGGCAGCCATGAATGACCTCTTTGCCCAACACTTCGGAGATGGCTTGGCTTAGCAGCTCACAGCCTTCCCCCGTCTGCGCCGAGAGCCAAACCGCAACAGGCTTACCGGCTTCATCACGATCAATATGTGGCCCGGTGTCCGCCAACAGATCAACTTTGTTATAGACACGCAGCTGCGGTAAATCTGCCGCGCCTATCTCCTCCAGCACCAATTCGACTTGCTCAATATTACGCAAGCGCTCTTCGGCCGCTGAATCTATCACATGCAAGAGTAAAGTTGAGTTACTTGCCTCTTCAAGTGTCGCTTTAAATGCTTCGACCAGTCGATGAGGCAGGTGGCTGATGAATCCTACCGTATCTGCCAGCACCACGGCGCCGATATCAGATAATTCGATCCGGCGCATGGTTGGATCAAGGGTGGCAAACAATTTATTTTCGGCGTAAACATCGGCGCCGGTAATACGATTGAACAATGTGGATTTCCCGGCGTTGGTGTAACCCACTAATGACACCGTGGGTATCGCCGCGCGCTGGCGTGAACGACGCCCCTGCTCGCGCTGCGAACGCACTTTTTCCAGGCGCTGTTCAATTTGTACGATGCGATTGCGCAGTAAGCGGCGGTCCGTTTCCAACTGGGTTTCACCAGGGCCACGTAAACCGATACCGCCCTTTTGGCGCTCAAGGTGCGTCCAGCCACGAATCAATCGCGTGGCACTGTGGCGCAGTTGCGCCAGCTCAACCTGCAACTTACCTTCAAAGGTGCGTGCACGCTGGGCAAAGATATCCAGAATTAAACCGGTGCGATCAAGAACCCGACACTGTAGCTCGCGCTCCAGGTTGCGTTCCTGACTCGGTGTTAAGGTGTGATTAAAGATAACCAGTTCGGCGCCATTGTCGGCAACCAACTGTTGCAGCTCCTGCAATTTGCCGGTGCTGATCAGAAATTTGGCGGTGGGAACAACTCGCGATCCGGTTAAAAAAGCCACAGGGTCACCCCCGGCAGATAAAACCAACTCTTCGAATTCACGCGGGTCTTCGGCGTCTTGGCCGTGAGACAAATTCAGGTGAACCAGCACTGCCAGTTCACCTGATTCGGGACGATCAAAAAACAATTAGCGACCTCGAGTCAGTATCAATGTTTTGATAAATTACTCGGCTTGCTCGTCTTCTTCGCCTTCAATGCCACCCGCTTCGTTCAGCAGCGGAACACGGACAGCACGAGATGGTACAACAGTGGAGATGGCGTGTTTGTAAACCATTTGGCTTACGGTATTTTTCAACAGCACCACAAACTGATCAAATGACTCAACCTGGCCTTGAAGCTTAATGCCATTTACTAAATAAATGGACACTGGCACACGTTCTTTGCGCAGAACGTTCAGGTAAGGGTCTTGTAAACTATGCCCTTTTGACATGTTTATTCTCCTCGGGACAATAAAAAAAGAAAGACTGGAAAATTACCCACCCATTACACCTAAAAATTACGGTTATCTCCTGATACATCTAATAAGGAGAGAGTGGAAGAAAGCATGAAAATCTGTCTAGGGTTCTCACTAGGGCATTATATGGCTGCGCGACCTATAAAATTCAAGGCGCAATGCACAATTTCTTCCTTCGTGAGTGAAATTCCCTGATCCGTCTCCGTGCATATCCAGTGTAGTTCACTATTTGGGCTTGTCGACCAACCGCGCAACCAAGTGAATTGTCGCTTGGCTAATTGCCGTGTGGCGATAATTCCACGCTCGCGCATTTCGTTGTAATCAATTTGCCCTGCAAGATAATCCCACACCTGGCGATAACCCACCGCGCGAATCGCCGGTAAGTCGGACTGCAAATCGCCGCGCGCATAAAGTGCACGCACTTCATCCACCAATCCACTGACCAACATTTTTTCGAATCGTTCAGCAATACGGTGATGCAAGGTCGCGCGATCACGCGGCGCGATAGCAAGCTGGCAAACCTCGAAGCGCTCACAAAATGCATTGGTATCAGGCTGCGCATGTTGTATTTGACGCAACTGCGCCATGGTTTTACCACTCACGCGATACACTTCCAACGCACGACTGAGCCGCTGGGAATGATTGGGATGAATCCCGGCGGCCGTTTCCGGGTCCACTTGTGCGAGCTGTGCATGAATATGCGGCCAGCCATACTCAGCGGCCTCGCGTTCAATTTGCACGCGCACATTTGCATCGGCGGCGGGCATTTCTGCCAAGCCATCCAGCAATGCACGGAAATAGAGCATGGTGCCGCCAACCAGCAGGGGGACGCGCCCCTGCGCATGAATCGCTTGAATTTCGCGCTCGGCATCGGCGACAAAATCAGCAACGGAATAGGGCTCCGCCGGGTCGCGAATATCAATCAGGCGATGTGGTGTTTCGGCCAATTCAGCAGCCGTTGGTTTGGCCGAACCTATATCCATACCGCGATACACCAACGCAGAATCCACACTGATTAATTCTACCGGCAACAGTTTGCTCAGGCTTATAGCGAGGTCAGTTTTGCCCGAGGCGGTTGGCCCCATCAAAAAAATAACCAGCGGTTTGCGCGCAGAGTTTGTCATTGGGGTTATTGGCCACGCATAAATAATTTGTCGAGGTCATCAAGCGATTGCAGCAGCCAGGTAGGGCGGCCGTGATTGCATTGACCGCTGCGCTCTGTCGCTTCCATATCGCGCAGCAAGGCGTTCATTTCCGGGATGGTAAGTTTGCGATTGGCGCGCACCGATCCGTGACAGGCCATGGTGCCAAGAATTTCGTTGATATGATGCTGAATGCGCTCGCTACTGCCGTGCTCAATCAAATCAGACAACACATCGCGCACCAGTTGTTCTACTTTGGCGCGATTTAAAATCACGGGCAGCTGGCGAATCAACAAGGTCTCGGGGCCAGCACGTTGCAATTCAAAGCCGAGGCTAGTGAAAATATCGCTAAAGCTTTCCGCAAAGTCCGCTTCCTTTTCACTTACCGCAATAGATTCGGGCACCAGTAGCGGCTGGGTTTGAATGCCACCACAGTGAAAGGATTCTTTCATCCGCTCGTAGGTCACACGCTCGTGGGCAGCGTGCATATCCACCACAATTAACCCCTGCGCATTTTCCGCCAGAATATAAATACCTTTGAGCTGCGCAATGGCATAACCCAAAGGTGGAATATCCTCACTGGGCGACTCTGGCATGCTGTAACTGACGGGACTAGCAGGGCGGTGCAATTCACCGTACACATTCATCTGCTCGCGCACAGCACCGGGAGCTGGCGATGACGATTGATAAGCCGATGCATAGTGCTGTCCGCCACTGCCACCGGCGGGCGTCGCGCGAAAGCCCATGGTCTCCTGCCCCTTGAATTCACCCGCGGCGATACCTTGCACAGGCGCCGCCGTGGCGAGTGCAAAGGGGTTGATGCCCGGCGCAGTATCCTCACCTTCGCCCAACTCACGGCGTGTGAGGGTATCTTCCGGGCGCACTTTTGCCAGTGCGTGATGCAGGCTTGAATAAATAAAATCGTGCACGTTGCGATTATCGCGGAAACGCACTTCGTGCTTGGTGGGATGCACATTCACATCCACAGTGGAAGGGTCCAACTCCAGATACAACACAAACGCGGGATGGCGGCCGTGATAGAGCACATCCTGATACGCCTGGCGTACGGCGTGGCTGACCAGTTTGTCGCGAATCGCGCGGCCATTCACATAAAAGTGCTGCAAGTCGGCCTGACTGCGCGAAAAAGTCGGCAGCGCTACCCATCCCCAGAGGCGGAAGCCGTTGCGCTCAATATCCAGGTGCACCGCATTTTCCATAAAGGCCGGGCCGCACACTTGGGCGACGCGGCGCTCCTGTTCGAGCTGCGAATCGCCTGCGCGCCAGGCGTAAATAGCGCGACCGTTGTGTCGCAAATTGAAGGCGACATCAAAGCGCGATAAGGCCAGGCGTTTTACGACATCTTCCAGATGGGTGTATTCAGTTTTATCGGTGCGCAAAAATTTGCGCCGCGCGGGCGTGTTGAAAAATAAATCGCGCACTTCAACAGTGGTGCCGCGAGGATGGGGCGCGGGCGATAGCTGCGTCTCCATATCCCGCCCTTCTGCCACCACTTGCCAACCGGCACTGTCGTCACGGGTGCTACTGATGAGCGCCAGACGCGCCACGGAACTGATACTCGCCAACGCCTCACCGCGAAAGCCCAGTGTCGCTACGGCTTCCAGATCATCCAATTCGTAAATTTTGCTGGTGGCGTGACGGCTGAGTGCTAGCGGCAAGTCATCCTTATCAATACCGCCGCCGTTGTCGCGCACGCGCATCAGTTTGATACCACCCTCTTCAATATCAATTTCCAAGCGCGTAGCGCCTGCATCGAGCGAGTTTTCAAGCAGCTCTTTAATCACCGAGGATGGACGTTCAACAACCTCGCCAGCAGCAATCTGGTTGGCGAGGCGCGGGCTGAGCAATTTAATTTTTCGCATGGGAAACCAATCGCGGCGATGAATCAGGAGGTTGGGATTTTCAGGGTTTGGCCGAGCTTGACCGTGGTGTCTTTCATATTGTTGTGGCGCTGCAAGGCAGCCACACTCACGCCATAACGGCTGGCAATACGCGACAGGGTATCACCGGCAACCACCTTATGCTGGCGTGGTGCTGCAGCGACCTGTGGGCGCGGCGTAGGTGGTGCGGCCTGCACTTGCGCCACAGCGGGCGAGTTTGCGGCCGGGATTTTCAGATTCTGGCCAATGTTCACGGTGGTCGAGCGCAGATTATTGTATTGCATCAAGCGCTGCATGCTCACGCCATAGCGATTGGCGACACCGGACAAACTATCGCCCGCCACCACTGTGTGGTGCCGCTCAAAACCACCGGTTGCCCCCGACTCCACCAGCGCCGCCACATAGGTACCCGCTGGTGGATGCTGATAAAAATGCTGGCGAATGCCATTAAACACCGATTGCGCCATTTGTTTGCGGTAAGCCGGTGTTGCCAGCTTGCGCGACTCTTCGGGGTTGGAGATAAAGCCGGTTTCCACCAGGATCGAAGGCACATCGGGCGACTTCAGTACCAAGAACCCCGCCTGTTCCACATGGCGTTTATGCAAATGCGCGATACCGCCCATAGAATTGAGCACCTGCTGCCCGACCTGCAAACTGGAATTCAAGGTGGCGGTCATGGACAAGTCCACCAATACACCAGCCAGAACCTGATCTTTGTCGTCCAGGCGAATATCGCCCACGCCACCAATCAAATCCGACTCGTTTTCGCGCTCCGCTAAAAAGCGCGCCGTCTCTGACGTGGCGCCATGGCGCGACAGGGCAAACACGGAAGCACCGCGAGCACTGGCTTTGGTAAAGGCATCGGCATGGATGGAGACAAACAAATCCGCCTTCATGTTACGCGCCAGATCACGGCGCTTTTTCAGTGGAATAAAGTAATCCCCGGTGCGCGTGAGCTTGCCGGTAAACCCCGGTTGGGCATTGATTGACGCCACCAATTCTTTGGCAATCATCAGCGTTACATCTTTTTCACGCAGGCGATTCGGCCCCAGCGCTCCCGGGTCTTCACCGCCGTGGCCCGCATCGACCGCAATCACGATAAAGCGTTTGCCGCTCAGATCAGCCTTGACCGCAGGCTGGCTAGCCGGTTGTGGCGCAGGTTTGACCGCCGCATTACCGGCAGTGGGTACGGTAGTTGTTGGCGCCGCTGATGGTGTAGCGGCTGGTTTGGTTGATGGCGCAGTAGTGACAGGTGCCGCAGCAGCTGTGGTGGTGGAAGGAGTCTCATCATAGAGGTCAATCACCAGGCGATCATGCATACCGCCATGGGCTTTCAACAAAAAACTGTTGGGGGCGACCTTGGTTTTTAAATCAAACACCAGACGCAAATCACCATTGCTTTGCACGGAGGAGCGCACCGCCAACACAGGCGTATCGGCAAGGGGCAGTTGCCCGAGGGGCGCTTTGAGGCTGGTTTTGGGGACATCGACAATCACCCGCTCGGGGTTGGCGGCGAGTGTCAGGCTGTGCTGCACTGGCGCATCCAGATCCAACACGATACGGGTGTGATCCGGCGCGCGCCACACGCGCACACCGTCCACTTTCGCCGCGTAAGCCAGAGGCGCCAGGATCACCCCCAGACAGCAAACCAGACTCAGCCAGCGAACCATAGATATAGACAATCTCAAAACAAAAGCACCCATTCAGCAGTTTTTATCGGGGTATGGCGCGCCAAATAGCGATTAACGCCATGGCATGTGGCTCGCACTCTACCGCAAAAGGGGGTTTTGCCTCTAGCAAAAATGGTTAGCAATGGGCGAACTGCGCCTGTAATGCCGCATCAGACGCCTGCAACGCCACACGACGCCCCGCGCCTTGCACGGCGATATTCACTATCACATCCGGCGCGGGCAACACACCTTCACCGCGCTCCGGCCATTCCAGTAAACAGAGGTTGTGCTCGACAAAGTAGTCGCGAATACCCATGTATTCCAACTCTTCAGGATCGCCCAGACGATACAAGTCAAAGTGATAAACCCTGCGCGAGGGAAACTCGTAGGTTTCCACCAAGGTATAGGTAGGGCTTTTCACCGCGCCCTCATGGCCAAAGGCGCGCAGTATGCCGCGCGTCAGGGTGGTTTTGCCGGCACCGAGATTGCCAATTAAATGCACCGAGAGCGAGCCAGTGTGGTGGGCGAAGATACGACCAAGCCGCTCCCCAAACGCCACCATCTCGCTGTCGCTGTCGATAACACGGTTGATTGTTTCCATCGCCACGACTCCTAGAGCAATTCGCCCAGATAAGGAATCAGATCCGTTGCCAGCAGGCTGCGTTGGCCGACATCCTCTGCCGCCAAGTCTGCCGCGCAAGCGTGCAATACCGCCCCCAGGCGCGCGGAGTCAGGCTGGGTTAGGCCTTGGGCAATCAGTGCGCCGAGGATACCGGAAAGCACATCGCCCATACCGCCAGTGGCCATACCCGGGTTGCCATCGGTGACCACAGCGATATTGTCCCCCTTGGCGGCCACCAGACTACCTGCGCCCTTGAGGATGACGGTAGCGTTATAGCGGGTTTGAATTGCCTGCACCGCCGCAAAGCGATCGGCTTGTACTTCTGCGGTGGTAATCCCCAGCAAACGCGCAGCCTCTGCCGGGTGCGGGGTGAATAGCCAGTTGTCGCGCTTGACGCTCGCTGGCACTACGCGACCTTCAGCCAGAATATTCAGGGCATCGGCATCCAATACCAATGGCAGGCCGCTTTTCACTGCCTGTTGCAGCATTTGTTCAGACCAGGGCGAGCGACCAAGGCCAGGACCAACCACCAACAGCGTGGGGCGCGCCAGTAAAGGCTCAAGTTCCTGACCGGAGACCACGCCACAGGCCATGATTTCCGGGCGACGGGCGAGTATGGCCGCAATGTGTTCAGGGCGCGTGGCGATGCTGACCAAACCCGCACCGGCACGGGCAGCTGCTTCTGCTGCCATCAACGCCGCACCGCCGTATCCGGTATCGCCACCAATCACCATCACATGGCCAAAATCGCCTTTGTGGGCATCGGCCGCGCGGGGTGCCAGCAGGCATTGCAATTCGCCCAACTGAACCCGCACTGCATTGGGCGAGGCAGCAGTGTAAGTTGTTTCGGGCACATCCAGGTTAGCAAGCAATAGCTCACCACATACCGCCGGGCCGCGTCCGGTGAGCAGACCGCGCTTGGTGGCAATAAAACTGATGGTCAGTGTGGCGTTGACCACGGCACCGGCAACTGCACCGGTATCGGCATTCAGGCCGGAGGGAATATCCAGCGCCAGAACAGGCAAGCCAGAGGTATTGATCTGCTCAATAGCGGCGGCAAATTCTGCCCGTGGCGCATCGCGCAGGCCAATGCCCAGTAATGCATCTACAATCACCCCATCATCGGGCTGGCTAGCGCTGGCGAAGTCCTGCATGGGTACGCCTTCCTGTAATGCAAATTCATAGGCCTGACGCGTCTCGCCAGTCAATTTGTCAGCGGGCGTCAGTTGGATAACCTGCACCGGCACTAACCGCTGGGCCGCCAGCGCCGCCAGAATATAGCCATCGCCACCATTTTTACCGGCACCGCAGTAAACCGTCACCCGTGTCGGGACGGGAAAGCGCGCTAACAACAGATCGTAGGCGGCACGCCCGGCGCGCTTCATCAGCTGAATAGAGGGAATACCGCTGGCAATAGCGGCGGCATCCAGTGCATAGGTTTCCGCAGCGGTGTAAAGCAAGGGCGAACTGGCAGTAATTTTCATGAAAGGATCAGCCTGGGCAGCAAAAATGGGGCATATTGAATGAGGCGCGATTATACGCAACTTGTTCCGCAAGGGTTAAGGCAGAGCGCGAGTGAATTCGCTATATTGAAGTCCGCACAAATACCAAGAGAACCCCATGCCCCATTTTGATCTGCAGGCCATTTTGCGTGGCGATGCCCACCCGCTCAGCGAGGCCCTGGCCACCACTGCCGCCGTTGAAACCACTACCATCGATACCTTGCGCCAACAACTGGCGACCCGAATCTATCGTCAACTGACTGGCAGCCCGCAGTTGGATAACGAGTTGCTGCCACTGTTTACCGCCCTTGAGGCACCACTCATTACTCAAATAGCCCAAAACGATGATTTTTATAGCGATGCCAATCACCCCTTGCGCCGCACGCTGGAAACCCTGATACCCGCTGCCAGTCACTGGTTTGCGCGCGACGCCAAACCCAGCCAGCAGTTTTACGCCAAACTCGACGCCCTGCTGCAACCCCTGGTCACTCACTGGCAAACCAATTCCAGCCCCGACGAAGCGCTGGGCGATTTCAGCCAGTGGCTTGCCAGCGAAGACAAACGCGCCGCCCTGCTGGAAAGCCGCCTGTGCGACACCGAGCGCGGCAACCAAAAACTGATTGCGGCGCAAATGCGTGTCGCCAGGCTGATCAATAATCACCTGGCACAGCGCCCGCTGCCGCTTGAGCTGCATACGAGCATTGCCCTCGGCCTTAAAAGCGAATTGCAGTATTGGGTCTTTAACTCTACCGAGGCTGAGCTGGCCGCACTGCCACTCTGGGCGCACTGGCAACGCATCCTGCCGCCGCTGGGGCAATTGTTTTCACACGGTGATATCCAGGTTGAAGATCAGCAGCTTTACAGCCAAATTCCTGCACTGCTGATCGAGTTGGAGCGCAGCCTCGCCCACACCACCAGTAACCCCCACAGCTATCAACAATTGGTGGATCAACTCAGCCACAGCCTGATGGCTGCCGTGCAAAAACAACCGCAGGAGGTCGCCCTCTTTCCCGCCCTGCCGCTGCCCGATGGCCAGCTCAATGCCAATACCAAAGTGCCCTTGGCGCTGTTGCAGGCGACCGAACACTTGCAGGTGGGCGACTGGATACTTATGCGCGGCGACAATCAGGACGCCATTCGCTGCAAGCTGGTACTGAAAGATCCGGCACTCGACCAACTGTTGTTCGTCGATCACACCGGGCGCAAAGTAATGAGCAAAACCACCAAGGATGTTGCGCTCTGCTTGTCCACTGGCATTGCCCAACCGCTGCACTTGTTGTCGCTAAACGAAGTGATCACACAACAGTTAAGCGCCTTTATTGAGCGCGCCAATCGCTGCCAACAACAGCAATTACTCGCACAGAAACAAAAAGCCGAAGCCTTGGTGCGCGCCTTTCTCGCCGAACAACAAGCCCAAACCGAAGCCGCCGAACGTGCGCGACTCGCGCAGCAAGCGCGTGTGCAGGCGGAACTGGATGCGCGTCAGGCAGCCGCCCACAAAGCCATGGCAGAAGCGCGCCAGCTTGCCGACGAACAACGTCGCCGCGCCGCGGAACAGGCTGCCGAACAGGCGCGTCTGGCTCGCGAACAACAAGCCGCGCAGGCAGCAGAAGCCCAAAAGCGCGCACAGACAGCGGCAGCCACCGCCAATGCGCTTCAGGTTGGCGCCTGGCTGGAGATTAACAGCACATTGCCAACCGAAAGCTCGCCGACTGCACTTTCCGTTATCCGCGCCAAACTTTCCGTTATTATCGGCGCCACTGGCAAATATATTTTTGCGGATCAGGTCGGCCGTAAAGTAGCAGAGTACACACGCGAACAACTGATACAGGGGCTGATCAATGGCGAGTTAACCCTGTTGCGCAATGGCGACAATTTTGAAGAACAGCTCGCAAAAGTCATTCGCGGTTTGCGCCGCGATGTGAATTAATACTTGTGATGTGAACGGGAAGATCACGATGAATAATAACGAACAAGCAGAACAGCACCACGAGCAACGCCAGGAATTCCGGCTCAACAATCAACTCACGGTGATTATTGAACTCGACAGTGAAGCGGATTGCGAACCCACGCTGGTGATCAGCAACAGCCTGGATATCTCTGCGAACGGTATACGCGTCATCGCGCCGCACGCCGTTCCCACCGATAACATTTTGCGCTGCTGCATTCGCGATGCCGAATCCGATCGACAATTTTTAGTGGTGACTGAAGTGAAATGGTGCCGCCCCTACAATACCGGCGGCGATTATTTAATTGGCCTGAGCCTGTTTGATTCCGAGGGAACCGACATAGTGGAATGGAAGGAATTTATTGCGCAAGCCTGTGCGCAGCAAGGTGAATAACCACTGCTGCACACAGCGATGAGTTACAGGCTATTAATATCCAACCACAGCTCCGCGCGATCGACGGGCGTGCCTTTAGGTAGCGCAGGGTTGTCCAGATAAAATACTTTACGATTCTTTAAATCCGCCAATTCGATAACTTTTTTAATAGAGGGATCATTTAAAAATTCGTGATCAAACGTGCCGTCAGCAATCATTGCGTTGAGGCCTTTTTCTATATCTCGCGCCAAGGCAGGATTATCTGGGGAGACAAATAAATAAAACGGCATTTTGTACACCAGCATCAGCCGCTTTTCTATCGCCAACTCCAACCCGGGGATTTTATTGACCTCGCCCCAAGGCTCCTGTACGCCGCGCGGGAAAGCATCAAAACGGCCGCCGTCCAGCATATAAAACAGGTTGTCATATTTTTGGGTTTTCACGACTGCCAGGCCATTACTTTCCAGAATTTTGGTATCCGCCCAGGTGGCGCCCTGCCCCAGTTTTAATTTTTTCAAATCGTCCAGCGTGTTTACCGCGTCAAATTTGGATTGGCTGTTTTTATGGATCAAAAAAATACGGTGCCCCAATAACCCTTTTAATAGCGGGATACGCACCGGCAATACTTGCTCCTCAATCGCGGCGTCAGAGGCCGCCCACATCACATCAATGCGCCCTGTACGCAAATCTTCAATATAGCGCCCTTGGGTGCGATGCCCACCATCAGCATCGGGAACAATGTCATAGCGGGTACTGGCGTGTGCCAGCGCCAGTGTCAACATGCGCACCGAATAGCGATCAATGTCGGTGATGGCAGGCATAACCGTCACCTTGGTACTTTTAGGCTGCGCCATGGCAGCAGGGGCGATTACCAGCAATACCAATAGATAGCAGGGCGCTAATAAATAGCAGGGCGCTAGGTTTTTCAGGAAACGAAGAGAAGATAGGGGCATATTGACCTCAAGCAAAGCAATCGAAAACGGCTCTGGTTTTTATCTGATTTATAACCGGAAGAGTGATGCTGTAGCGGCTTGAGTATAGAGAGCAGCGCAAAATTTAGCGCCAAAAAACGAGCAGAAAATCAATGAAAACGAATGCAAAAAAAACTGGCATGGCCTGCATGCCAGTTTTTATAACTTTTATGAAAGAATGTGCGGTTACTTGAGCAAATACACCACATAAACCTGCGCGGTAATTTTCATCACACCCGGCTCAAACGGCTCGCCCGATGCGCGCTGCAGTGACATAGCATCCGCTTTCATAACAGCCGAGTTCCCCATCAGCTCGCGATTCGGGCGCAACTCCCAACGCTCATTGCCACGGTTGTTAAACTCAGAAATCGACCAAGGTGCCCCCAGGGATTGCCCCTGGGATTTTGCCAAACGGCCAGCGCGCGCCTTAGCATCGTCCATCGCGGCATTTTGCACTTTTTCCTCAATCGCCTTTTTGTCGCTGACAGTCAGGGTGGTGTTGATGGTTTCAGAAATTTTGGCATCCACTAAAGCTTTCATCATCTCCGGGTATTTTTTCAAATCACGCAGATTAATATCCACCTGACGCGATACGTTATTGCCGGTTAATACACGCTGCCCGTCTTTGTACTCATATTCCGGGCGGATATTTAATGCCGTGGTGGCGATGTCATTGGCCTTGATACCAAATTTTTTGCTGGCATCAATCAACAGGCGCGAGCGCGCATCCACATCCGCCTTGGCTTTGGCCAAGTCCATATCCACGGTTTGGATACTCAGGCTAAACACCATCATATCCGGCTCTACTTCTAACTCGGCAGAGCCTTCTACATAGACATGGGGCTGTTGCGGCAAAGGCGATGCCATAGTATTAACAGCGACCAATGCTGCTGCGCTGAACAATGCCGACAACCAAAAACGATTGTGTATTTTCACAGGTGACTCCTTTTTTTGACGAAACAAATGAACAAAACTGAGCCCACTATAGCCGCTGAGCCTGAATACTGGCCGACTCAGATGTTTAAAAATGTAACGGCAAGGGATTTCAGGCAAAATGGCGCTCTTTCTTATTGACTCACAGTTGCCATGCCCAGTTCACCCGATCTCAATCAACTCGCCGATGACGTAAAGCGCTGGGGCCGCGAACTGGGTTTTCAGCAAGTCGGCATTACCGACATCGACCTGCAGCAGGCCGAAGTGAAATTGCAGGAATGGTTGGCCAAGGGGTATCACGGCTCCATGGAATGGCTCGCCGCCCACGGCAATAAACGCTCGCGCCCCGCCGAGTTACTGCCCGGCACAGTGCGGGTGATCTCGGTGCGCATGGATTACCTGCCGGGCGACACCCAACAAATCAAAATCCTCAAGGACCCGACCAAAGCCTATATTTCACGCTATACCCTCGGGCGCGATTACCACAAACTCATCCGCAAACGCCTGAGCATACTGGCGCAGCAAATCGATGATGCATTGCCAGCAGACTATGAATTCAAGGGACAAAATCGCGCCTTTGTCGATAGTGCCCCGGTCATGGAACGCCCGCTCGCGGAAAAAGCCGGGCTGGGCTGGACGGGCAAACACACGCTGATCATTAACAGCGGCGCCGGCAGTTGGTTTTTTCTGGGCGAGATTTTTACCTTTGTCCCACTGCCGGTAGATACCCCCGCCCAACCCAACCAGTGCGGTGAATGCACCGCCTGTTTAAAAGTCTGCCCCACCGACGCCTTCCCCCGCCCTTACGAACTGGATGCGCGCCGCTGCATCTCCTATTTGACCATTGAAAACAAAGGCGCCATTCCCGAGGAATTCCGCGAACCCATCGGCAACCGCATCTTCGGTTGCGACGACTGCCAGGCCATCTGCCCCTGGAACAAGTACGCCCAATTCACCCACGAGACCGATTTTTTACCGCGCCACGGTTTGGCCGATAGCGACTTGGTCGATCTGTTTAACTGGACGGAAGAGGAATTTTTAGCGCGAACCGAAGGCTCTGCCATTCGCCGCGTTGGCTATGACGGCTGGTTGCGCAATATCGCCGTGGGACTCGGCAATGCACCCAGCGACGAGCGGATTGTCGCCGCCTTAACCGCCAAAAAAGAGTCTTGCTCGGCGTTGGTACAAGAACATATCACGTGGGCGCTGGCACAGCAGGCAAATCCTCAACGGCGCCGCACTCGCAAAATAAAACGCAGTTAGCGCCATTCTCACGGATTAGTGAGACTCGCTCAGCGAAACCACCACAGTCCACGCGCCCTCCGTGCGCACCAGATTCACCAACAATTGGGTGCGCGCCAGGTTTATCAATAACAGTTTTCCACGGCTGCCTTCGCTCGCCACCGCCGCCGGGACGTCATGGATTGTGCGCGAGAGCGAAGCAGCAACCGGCTCGTAAGTCGCCATCAAACTGAGTGGAATTGCACAGAGCAAACCAATTAAAAAAACCATCAACCATTTCACGTGCACCTCCCGGATCTGTTTCAAGCGGCGGCGGCAACAACCCCGACACAGGCATGCAGCTTCGCGAACCAGAGCTGCCAATGAGGCAAGAATATCAACAAAACCATCGAATTCAATATTTATTTATTGATTATCGATAAATAAAACACAAAAAACGATAAACCCAGAAGAATTGATGGCCGCTATCGCCAAAATAGCCAGAAGAATTGGCCAGTCGGCTATTTTTTTGGCGCACAAACAGGAATAATACGCACCCTTCAAAAAAGTGCGGCAGACTGGGCAGACACAGTTATCAAGAACTGCACTATTAGGATTGCAATCGGTCAATCACTGCTCCCTGAACACGCCAGGACTGCAGGCTGGTGACTTAAACTGCCGGAACTGTCCTGTTGAAATGTTCTCCCGGGTAGGACATCAACCACAACGATAGGCTATTACTACTATGAAACCACTTTCCGATATAGGCTTGGTTGGCTTGGCCGTGATGGGCGAAAACCTCATCCTGAACATGGCTAGCAAAGGCTATACAGTTACCGCTTACAACCGCTCCGTAGAAAAAGTAGACAGCTTCATCGCTGGCCGCGCTGCCGGCAAAACTATTCGCGGCGCACGCTCGATTGAAGAACTGGTCGCCTCTTTGGCTAAACCACGCAAAATTATGCTGATGGTAAAAGCCGGTAAAGCGGTAGACGATTTCATCGAACAACTGATCCCACACCTGGAAGCAGGCGACATCATTATTGATGGCGGTAACACTCACTTCCCCGATACCGACCGCCGCACCGCTTATTTGGCGAGCAAAGGTTTGCGCTTTATCGGCACCGGCGTTTCCGGTGGTGAAGAAGGCGCCTTGACCGGCCCATCCATTATGCCCGGTGGTTCACCCGAGGCTTGGCCTTACGTCAAAGACATTTTCCAAAGCATCTCCGCCAAAGTGGATGATGGTTCACCTTGTTGTGACTGGGTTGGTGAGAACGGCGCTGGCCACTTTGTAAAAATGGTGCACAACGGTATCGAATACGGCGATATGCAATTAATTTGCGAAGCCTACCAATTGCTCAAAGAAGTGGTTGGCCTGAGCGCAGACGAAATGCACGAAGTATTTGCCGAGTGGAACAAAGGCGAACTCGATTCTTACTTGATCGAAATTACCCGCGACATCCTCGCGTACAAAGACGAAGACGGTGAACCACTGGTTGAAAAAATCCTCGACACCGCTGGCCAAAAAGGCACAGGTAAGTGGACTGGCGTAATCGCATTGGATTTGGGTGTACCTCTTACCCTGATTTCTGAAGCAGTATTTGCGCGCTGCTTGTCATCACAAAAAGCCGAACGTGTTGAAGCAGCAAAAGTGATCAAAGGCCCAGCGGTGAATTTCACCGGCGACAAACAAGCCTTTATCAACGATTTGCGCAACGCGGTATTTGCTTCAAAAATTATTTCTTACGCACAAGGTTATTTGCTGATGCGTGAAGCAGCCAAAGAATACGGCTGGAACCTGAACTACGGCGGCATCGCATTAATGTGGCGCGGCGGTTGTATCATTCGTTCATCCTTCCTCGGCAACATCAAAGAAGCATTCGACAAGAATCCTGATTTGAAAAACCTGTTGCTCGATGACTACTTCACCAAAACCGTAGATGCAGCCCAAGCTGGTTGGCGTCGTGTTGCTGCTGCTGCGATTGTGAACGGCATCCCCGCTCCAACCATCACTTCAGCACTGACCTACTTCGACGGCTACCGCACTGCCCGCTTGCCAGCCAACCTGTTGCAAGCCCAGCGCGACTACTTCGGCGCACACACCTACGAGCGCACCGACAAACCACGCGGTGAATTCTTCCACACCAACTGGACCGGCCGCGGCGGCAACACCGCATCGACCACTTACAACGTTTAAGGTTTTAAACGCAGTGTGAGAAAACAAAAACCCGAATCAGAAATGGTTCGGGTTTTTTGTTATCAGGCACAAATCAAAAAGGTAATTTATGAATTATTTATCGCTGTTTAGAATGCCTACCCCAATGAAAATTACAGGTAGGTCTTCAACCATTACCAATTCATTTATTAACTCGATAATTCCTATAATCCCACCAACCAATGAACAAGTAAAAGAAGCGCTTGAAATTCTCGGGATGAGCCACGAAAAATTTGAATGCGCCTATTGCGGGGCAGTTGCATCAGAGTGGGATCATTTGCGGCCACTCGTAATAAATAAAACCCCTACGGGTTACATATCAGAAATTCACAACCTTGTTCCCGCTTGTGGCAAGTGCAATCAATCCAAAGGGAACAAACCATGGGAAAACTGGATTCAAAGTGACGCCAAACTCTCACCCAAAGTGCGCGGCATAAAAGATTTGCAAGAAAGAATAAACAAGTTAAAACTGTACGAACGCTGGGGCGCACCAGCCATTGTGGATTTTGAATCTATAGTCGGAAAAGAAATGTGGCAACAACATTGGAAAAACTGGGAGTTAGTGCAATCCACTATGCGTTCAGCTCAGGTATTAGCGTCGGAAATAAATGCAGTTATAGCAAAGAAGTTCAAGCCGGACTAACGCGTAAGTTAATAGTATGAGCCCGTAGGTTGGGGTGAGGAACGAACCCCAACATTCGTAATCGCAAACTGCGCATTACTTTAATCAACGACGCACGAATTTGTGTGTTAGTGGCTATGGAAACATGGTCATATTATTAAATAAACATGAAAAACCAATAAATAGCTCACATACTTTATTTCTTATTATTGAGAGCATTTGATTTTAAATATGCGCAGCAAATTAAACCAGCAAAAAGGAGATTCATTATGGAATATCAAAATGGCAGACGAACCTTATATCGTTATGATGAAATGACTCTGTTAGATAGAGCCATTGAAGCGTTGACTCGGAAAGCTGAAAAATACTTTGATGATTTGAACATAGCAGAACGATCACCACCTGATGTTCGGGAAAAAAGGAAAATGGAGCTGGAAAAAGCGAAAAGGCATCTAGATCATGAAAGACGCCTTGCCGAAGTTATTGTAGATGTACAAGTTGACCTACAAATGTATAGAGCAAAAGGTCGACTTGCGACCCAAGGCACTAATCTTGAGATTGCGAAGAAACAAAAACAGCTGCTAGAAGAAACGCACCACCCAACAGAAATTCTTGAAAAGTACATGCGTGCAGTACCGATTCCAAAACCTAGCAAAAACCATTCAGCTCATCACATAACACCAGGGATTGGAAAAACCAAGGATGCTTATCGAGCAAGACTGAGAATTCACAGATTCGGCATTCGCATTAATGACCCCGACAATGGCGTTTGGCTTCCTCGAGCAACCAAGCACACACCACACTGGTCAATGCCCGAAGCCAAAGGCCACAATCGATACCATACCCATGGATATGAAAGTTGGCTATTCAGACGATTACAAACAAAATCCAGTGAAGAGTTCATCAGACAAGAACTTCGCCTTATCGGACAAGCATTACAAGAAAACAATATTCCCCCAGAAGCCAGAAAAAAATAACCCGAGGCAATAATGGACATTTATGCAATTCGAAGAGATGGCTACGACTATCAAGAGCTAGACCTTGAGATAGACGATTTTCTAGAAATATTCCCAGAAAATATGGATTACAACACCATTCATAATTTCAGTATGGAAAATTTAGCTTTAGCTAAATACTGGAAGCCAATTAAAACCGGACTTTCTGAAATAGATGGTGAAAAAAACTTGATGCCAGACATCTGTAGCTGGATAGGTGCAACATTATTTCTTTCCCCAAAAGCATATAGGTTTTTAAAAGAAACCCTAACCCCTTTTGGCGAGCTTTTACCTGTGTTAATTGGAGATGACACATATTACATTTTCAATTGTTTAACTGTTGTCGACGGAGGCGCCTCAGCAGAAAGCACAAAAGATAAGCTAATATTTAAAATGCCTGAGCAATACTGCATTGATATCTACTGTACGGATCGACTTAAAGATGCAATAGAATCCTTTGATTTGCGTGGCGTTATTTTCGAAACGCCATAGTCCGTATTGTTGGGCAACCATGCCCAACAGTACCTTTCTCACCAAAGTGTTATGCCCATGAAAAAGCCAACTAGTAGCGCGCCGCCAAAATCCTCAACCGATTCAATATTGGAAGGCATTAAAAGAGGCGAAAAAGCCATCAAGGAGGGGAAGGTATATACACATGCACAAGCCAAAGAAAAACTTAAAAAATGGCTTCAACCTTGAAGTGTTTGGCATTGCTGTCCAACCTACGGTCGCAATAAATAATTAATCGAAAATTTAAAGGAACACTATGAACAACCACTGGCTTTACGAAACCACCTTACAAGGCAAACTCGTTACACTCGCCCCGTTAAAGCGCGAGCATGCGGATGCGTTGGTTGAGGCGGCCAGCGATGGTGAGTTGTGGAACCTGTGGTATACCTCTGTACCAAACAGCACAACCATTAATGCTTATCTTGATCAGGCATTTAACGATCAAGATAGCGGGCGGGCGCTGCCGTTTGTGGTGATGGATAATGCAACCCAAAAAATCATCGGCACCACGCGTTACTGCAACGCCGACAAGCTGAATCAGCGCGTTGAAATTGGTTACACCTGGTACGCAAAGTCATTTCAAAAAACCGGCACGAATACTGAGTGCAAATATTTATTGCTGGCTCATGCCTTTGAAACACTCAACGCAATTGCCGTGGAATTTCGTACCCACTGGCATAACCATGCATCGCGCGCGGCGATTGCACGGTTGGGCGCAAAGCAGGATGGAATTTTACGCAACCACCAGAAAAGCCCGAATGGCGTTTATCGCGATACCGTCGTGTTCTCGATTATTGATCAGGAGTGGCCAGCAGTTAAGAAAGGCCTTCTATATCGTATGACCCAGTGCCCTTAAGCGCGTCGTTGATACGCTTCTTGTGGCCAAATCCTCATATACCAAACAGTATTAGATTGTAGATTTTCACGCCAAAAAAGTTATTAGTCGCCCACCGGCAATTTCACCAAGCTACTGCCATACTCTGCTGCAGTTGTCAGTCTGACAATTCCTTGCCGCTGGGATCCCTTATGAAGTTAATTAGAGCCTACTTGTTTTTGCGAGTGTTTCTGGCTGTCTTTTTTCCTATTTTGCTTGTGGTATTGGCGGTGTATCCCTTATTCAAACGGATACAAACCAACAACACCGCATTTGATGAGATAGCCGCCAGTTACAGCAGCATCTCCCGCGCAAACCAACTGGGGCAGTACATTATCGATGCCGAGACGGGCGTGCGCGGTTTTGCCTTGACTGGCATGGAGGCATTGCTGGAGCCCTATTTCACCGCGCAGATTAACTTTCAACGCACAGTAGACGAAATGAGCATTACGTTTAAATCTGACCCGGTGCAGTTGGCACGGCTCACAGAGCTGGAGCAGGACTTTATCAAGTGGCGCAGGGACTTTGCCGAGCAGGAAATTCAACTCGCCCGCAGCAAACAGGATGTGAGTGCGCTGATCCCGGAAGGCAAGGCCGAAATGGATAAGATGCGCAAACAATTGCGCACGATTATCCAGCAGAGCACTGAGCAATTAAATCAAGGCAAGTTGGCACAGGCCAACATCAGCCAGACCTCCATGCTGATCGCCAGTATCGGTATTACGGTTGCGCTGGTGTTGGGGTTAATCCTGTCCGCCGCCGTAGCCTATTCGCTTTCCAAATCCATTCAAAAAATGATTGCTGTCGCGCGCAAAGTGGAAGGCGGTGATTTATCGCAACGGGTGGAAATAAAAGGTAAAGATGAAATAGCGCAATTGGCCCGCGCATTTAATGCGATGGCGCAAAACCTTCAGCAAAAAGTGAACAATGAACTCAATGAGCGCAAGGTATTGAACCAGCGTGTGGAAGCCCTGGTTGATGCTCGCACACGGGAAAGCAAGCAGATCAGCCATTTCAGCGAAATGCTGCAAGCCTGCCAAACCTTCGACGAGGCCGCCGAGGTAGTGCGCCAAACGGCATTGCATTTATTTAAAACAGATGCGGGGGCGCTTTATTATTTGCAACAACAGGATATGAAGCAGCTAACCAGTTGGAATCAGGTGCAATCTGCCGATAGCTGCAACTACGACGACTGCTGGTCCATGCGCCGCGGGAAATTACACCAGCTATCCAATCAAGGCACCGCGTTGCCGTGCAAACATTTAACCGGCCCGGTCGCGGCAGCCCTGTGTATTCCATTGCTCGCCAAGGGCGATGTGGTGGGGTTTTTCCATTTACAGGCACCGGCCACACTACCTGATTACCAAGCGACATCCTGGCTGGAACAAAATGTGGATCTGGCCGTAACCATGGCAGAACACATCGCCCTGGCGCTTGCCAACATCACCCTGCACAATCATTTGCGCGAGCAGAGCCTGCGCGATCCGCTCACTGGTTTGTTTAATCGCCGCTACCTGGAAGAGGCGGCCAGCCGTGAGTTGCAGCGCGCGGAGCGCAATGCGTATCCGCTGGCGGTACTGGTGCTGGATGTGGATCACTTCAAACGCTTTAACGATGAATACGGTCATCAAGCTGGCGATGAAATACTGATCCATGTGGCGGATGAGCTACAGGAACATTTCCGTGGTGATGATGTGGTGTGCCGCTTTGGCGGTGAAGAATTTGTCGCCCTGCTCCCCAATATTAGCGAGCAACAAGCACTGCAACGGGCCGAGCAATTGCGTAGCGCGATTGAGCACAGCGAATGGCTGATTGATGGCAAGCACTTGCGCGTTACCGTATCCATTGGCGCGGCTATTTTCCCTGAACATGCGTCAGACCTGGATAGTTTGATTAATCTGGCGGATGAAGCGCTCTATCAGGCCAAAAATACTGGCAGAAATAAGGTAGTCAGTCATATGCTAGCGGCACATTCACACGAATAACGCCAAACTATGCCTGCCAGTATCGAAGCCCAAATCAATGCTATTTATCGCAATGAGTCGCGCCGGGTGCGGGCGACATTGATTCGGTTGTTGAAGGATTTTGATTTGGCGGAGGAGGCAACGCAGGACGCGTTTGCAGCAGCCTTGCAGCAGTGGCCGATAGATGGTGTACCAAATAATCCACGCGCCTGGCTGGTATCCACCGGGCGCTTTAAGGCGATAGACCATGTGCGACGACGAGCGCGATTTCAAACCGCGCTGGTGGATATAGCCGACGCATTGGAAGCGGCGATTAGCGATAGTGAAGAGTGGGATGAAGATCGACTGGAAGACGATCAGCTGCGGCTGATATTTACCTGCTGCCACCCCAGCCTCGCGCCGGAAGCACAATTGGCGCTCACCTTGCGCGAAGTGTGCGGGCTGACAACCGAGGCTATAGCCCGCGCGTTTCTCACCACTCCCAGCACCCTGGCACAGCGAATAGTGCGCGCCAAACATAAAATCCGCGATGCCAAAATCCCCTATGAAATTCCCTCCCGCAGCGAATTGCCCGCGCGATTGGATGCCGTGCTACAGGTCATTTATTTGGTGTTTAACGAAGGTTATTCCGCCTCCTCGGGCAATGAATTAATTCGCCAGGAGTTGGCGCAGGAGGCGATTCGCCTCGGGCGTTTGGTGGCGGAATTATTGCCAGAAGCAGAAGCACTCGGGCTGTTGGCACTGATGTTAATTCAGGACTCACGCCGCCACGCACGATTGGATGCGCAGGGCGATTTAATCCGCCTGGAGGATCAGGATCGCACCCTATGGAACCGCGAACAGATTGCCGAGGGCGCGACCTTAATCCAGCGTGCCCTACCCACGGGCGAAGCCCATAGCTATTGCATCCAGGCGGCGATTGCCCTACTGCACGCCGAAGCGCCCCACTTTGCCGACACTGATTGGCGTGAAATCGCCGGGTTTTACGATTTACTGCTGCGCATTAACCCCAGCCCGATAGTAGAACTCAACCGCGCGGTAGCCATTGCCATGCGCGATGGCCCCGCCGCTGGCCTGACCTTGATTGATGCTCTGCTGGCACGCGGCCAACTAAACGACTATCACCTCGCCCACGCTGCCCGCGCCGAGCTGTTGCAACAATTAGGCGAGCAGCCGGCCGCCATCACCGCCTTTGAAACCGCCCTTTCACTGACCCAACAAGCCACCGAGCAGCGTTTTTTACAGCGTCGCCTGGCACTGCTGAAATAATTTTTTAGCGCTTGTCGAATTCCCGCCACGCCAATCGACTATTCATCAACTACCTGGTAGTTAAACCCCAATCACCCATAAAGGAGAAAGGTTATGACTCACTATATTGATGGTTTTTTACTGCCCATTGCCCCCGAGAAAATTGCTGAATACCAAAAAATGGCGAGCCTTGCCGGTTCGGTGTGGAAAGAGCACGGCGCGCTGGCCTATTGGGAATGTGTGGGCGATGACCTGAACATTACCGATATGGTTTCCTTTAAACAATCGGCGGGCTGTAAGGACAACGAGACCGTTGTGCTTGCGTGGATTGTGTACCCCTCACGCGAAGCGCGCGACAAGATTAATGCCGCCGTCATGGAAGATCCACGCCTGAAAGATATGTGCAATAACGATTCACTGTTTGATTTCAGGCGCATGGCTTACGGCGGTTTTACCGAGCTGGTGCGATACCAATAACTCAACCATTTCATGCTTAGCGTTTAACAAGGAATTGCATTATGCCAACCCAAGTATTTATCAATTTACCCGTGAAAGACCTGGAAAAATCCAAAGCGTTTTTTGCCCATTTGGGCTATTCGTTCAACCCGCAATTTACCAATGAGCAAGCCGCCTGCATGGTCATTAGCGACACGATTTACGCCATGTTATTAACCGAACCGTTTTTCCAGGGCTTTACCAAAAAAACTATCGCCGATGGTCACAGCAGCAAAGAAGTGTTGATTTGTCTCTCCTGCGAGAGCCGCGAGGCGGTGGATGAGATGGTCAAAAAAGCCTGGGAAGCAGGCGGCACAGCGCCTATGCCCGCACAGGATCACGGGTTTATGTACTATCACAGTTTTGAGGATTTGGACGGCCATCACTGGGAAGTGATGTATATGGACCCAGCGCACATACAAGAGTAAATACAGCACCAATTAGAGGAGCGATGCCCGCTATGAAATATTTATGTCTGGTGTATTACGACGAAAACATTATCAACAACATGAGCGCAAGCGACTGGAAAGCGCTCAACCGCGAGTGCGAGGCTTGCGGCCAAGGCTTGCATGAAAGCGGGAAAATGTTGGGCGGCAACGCCCTTCACCCCACCACAACCGCGACCAGCTTGCGCATCCGCGATGGCAAAACACTGATCACCGATGGCCCCTTTGCCGAAACCAAAGAACAACTGGCCGGGTTTTATTTACTGGACGCACGCGATTTAAATGAAGCCATCCAACTCGCCAGCAAAATTCCCCCGGCGCGACTGGGCACCATTGAAATCCGCCCTATTAGGGAATTGGACCCGGAAAAGGATGAACGCTTTGTACAGCAGTTCGCCTGATCGCCGCCGTAACCGCCCCTCACAAATATCACCTGATTATGCCCTTTTATCGCCCTTTGCCGGGCGATAAGCCCAATTGTTTATAAGTAGTAAAAATGCCGGTTTTTACCGACTGTAAACGATTACATATTTACAAATATTGACCCCGCTTAACCCCAAGTGGTTCTACACTGATGTCGGCCGCCCTGTTTCAGGGCGGTTTGGTTTCAGGCACCCATGGCACCAAAAGAGCTGGAGAGAAGGTTCAACATAGAACCAAGTGATACGCCGCTGCGGTATCTGAAACGTGATTAATGCAATTTTACTTAACCGTTTTCACAACTTTTACACAATAATCATGAGGCTCTCCATGAACCTTCCGGCTCTGCCTTCTGGCAGCGATGGCGTATCGCGCCGCGCTGCACTGAAACAATTGGCTCTGGCCTGTGGCTTGGCTCTCTCCGCCAGTTCACTGTCTGCCCTGGCCGCCAGTTTTAGCGCGCCCACCGATTTCAGCCGCAGCAAGAAAACCCTGCTCACGGCGAAACAATTGGAACTGGTGCGTGCACTGGGCGATATCATTATCCCCGCAACCGATACTCCCGGTGCAGTTGCCGCCGGTGTGCACGACTTTATTAATCACTACACCGCCTATTGCGCCAGCAGCGCCGAGCAACAACAGTTGCTGGCAACGCTTGCGCGCATAGAATCCGCGGCGCACGACGAATTTAAAACGGCATTTACAGCACTCACCAATGCACAGCAATTGCAGTTGCTCAATGCAATGGAGCAAGCGCAAAACGGCTTTAGCCAAGCTGATCGCAAGGGTTTGAAACAGCTCAAGGCACTGGTGGTGTTTGGCTATTACACCTCTGAACCGGGCGCCACCCAGGAGCTGGCCTACCTCGCCATTCCTGGCGGCTACAAGGGCAATTTCAAACTCAAAGAGATAGGCCGGGCCTGGGCGCTGAATTTTTAAGCGCGCCACTCACGGCACACACTTTTTGCTCCCCATTCGCTATTGGTGATAACGCCTTTTAAATTGGTGAAACAACATCATGGAAAAAAATATTTACATCATCAAAACACAAGAAGTGTTTGATGCAATTGTGGTTGGCTCCGGTATTGCCGGTGGCTGGGCCGCTAAAGAACTGACGGAAAAGGGCCTGAAAACCCTGCTGGTTGAACGCGGCCGCCCGGTGGAACACCGCAAGGATTACATCGGCGAAGGCCTGAAAGCCTGGCAGATGCCCTTTCGCGGCAGCGTCGAAAAAGCACTGGTCGATGAACAGCATTACGTACAGAAAAAATGCTACGCCTTCAACGATGCCACCAAACACTTTTTTGGCAACGATAAAGACTTCCCCTACAGCACCCCCAAAGACAAACCCTTCGACTGGATTCGCGGCAATCAATTAGGCGGAAAATCCCTGCTCTGGCATCGCCAGTCCTACCGCTGGAGCGATCACGATTTTAATTCCAACGCGCGCGATGGCGAGGGTGTGGATTGGCCGATTCGCTACAAGGATATCGAGCAGTGGTACGACAAAGTAGAACTGCACGCGGGCATTAGCGGCTCCAAAGAAAATCTGGAGATCCTACCCGACAGCCAATTCCTGCCGCCGTTTGAAATGAACCCGGTGGAAAAAGAAATGAAAGCGCGCATCGAGAAAAAATGGAGTACGCGCAAATTAATTATTGGCCGCACCGCGCATTTGTCAGTACCGGCATCGCACCATTTGGCACAGGGCCGCTTGCAATGCCAGGCGCGCAATGAGTGCCAGAAAGGCTGCTCCTTCGGGGCTTACTTTTCCACCCAAAGCTCGACCCTGCCTTCGGCGCTGGCGACCAATAATCTCTCCATCGCCACCAACAGCATCGTGCACAGCGTGATTTACGACCCCAAAACCAATCGCGCCACTGGTGTGCGGGTGATAGATGCCGAGACGCTGGAAACCCGCGAGTATTTCGCCAAGGTAATTTTCCTGTGCGCCTCAACGCTGGGCACCACACAAATCATGCTCAACTCGGTCAGCGAGAGCTTCCCTACCGGCATCGCCAACTCCTCCGGCGCGCTTGGCCATTACTTGATGGATCACCTTTATGGCGCCGGTGCCATGGGGCGTGTGGAAGGTTTTGAAGAGGATTACTACTCCGGTCGCCGCCCGATTGGATTGATCATGCCGCGCTTCCGCGACTACAACGAGAAAAACCCTAACTTCAAACGCGGCTACTTTTACATGGCCGGCGCCCAACGCGCCAGCTGGGAACAACTTGGCACAGGCGACGGTTTTGGCGCCGAGTTTAAAGCCAATATTCGCCAACCCGGCCCCTGGTATTTCAACCTGAGCGGCTCGGGCGAAATGTTGCCGCGCTATGAAAACCAGGTCTCGCTGCACCCCACACTGAAAGATAAATGGGGCATGCCGCAGTTGCACATTGAATGCAGCTTCTCCGACAACGACTGGAAAATGATGGAAGACATCGCCGATACCGCCGCCAATATGCTGGAGGCCATTGGCTTGAAAGATGTCAAAAAAGATATTCGCGCAAAACGCGATTGGCACCCCGGATTGTCCATTCACGAGATGGGCACCGCACGCATGGGTAAAGATCCGAAAACATCAGTGCTTAATGGCTGGAATCAGGCGCACGATGTGCCCAACCTGTTTGTCACCGATGGCGCCTGTATGACGTCATCCGCGTCGCAAAACCCGTCGCTGACCTATATGGCACTCACGGCGCGCGCAGCAGATTACGCGGTACAACAACTCAAACTCGGCAAGATTTAAACTCAACAAAAGGTAACTACTATGACTTTATCCAAAACAATAAAAGCACTCACTATGGCCGCCATCACCAGCGTTAGCCTTTCTGCCATGGCCGCTAATGTGGCGCCAACCGAACCGCAATTGAGCGTGCAGCTCTGGTCAGTAAAAGACGATGTGGCGAAAGACTTTGAAGGCACCCTGAAAAAACTGAAAGCCATGGGATTTGACGGTGTGGAGTTTGCGGGCAATTTTGGCGCTTATGCCAATGATCCCAAAGGCCTGAAAGCCTTTTTGGATAAAACCGGCCTGAAGGCCTCTGCGGCGCACGTACCCTTTGAGAAATTGAATGCAGAAAACTTTGATAAAACCGTCGCGTTTTATAAAGCCATCGACTGTAAATACCTGATTATCCCTATGGATATGCGCGCCTTCACCACCGATGGCGCCAAAGAAGTAGCAGCGGAACTCGCGGCGATTCAAACCAAACTCACCCCACACGGCATGCACACCGGCTATCACAACCACGAAGGTGAAATGCTTGGCGAAATGGGCAAAACCCCCTGGGATGTGATTGGCACCAACACCTCGCAAGAAGTGGTATTGCAGCAAGATGTGGGCTGGACAGAAGTCGCAGGTAAAGACCCTATTGCCTTCATCAAAGCCTACCCGGGCCGTACCATTACCACTCACTACAAGGCATCAGCACCCAAGCCCGGCAATACCGAGCACCCGATCATCGGTCAGGACACCACTGACTGGAAAGCACTGATCAATGCCAACAAAACCTACGGTGGCACCCTGTGGCTGGTGGTTGAGCAGGAGTCTTACCCCGAAGGTATGACCCCGATGCAAAGTGTTGAGGCCTCACTCAAAGGTTTGCAAAAAGTCATCAGCGATATGAAATAAGCGATTTCGCTGTGGTTTAAGTGGTTTAAAACGAAAAAGGCCGATCATCTGATCGGCCTTTTTCGTTGTTCAACTTATTTTAGGATGGGGCAGTGGTATTACTCGCGCGAATCGGTTTGATCGCCCGGATAATCCTTACGCAGCTCCACCGGTTTGTCCGTCGTTTTGCGCATTTTGATATTGATCATCTCCACGCCCAGCGAGAAAGCCATGGCGAAGTAGATATAGCCTTTAGGTACATGCACATCAAAACCTTCCACCAACAGGGTAAAGCCGACGATCACCAAAAATGACAGGGCGAGGATTTTGATGGTGGGGTGAGCATCCACAAAGTCACCAATGGACTTGGCAGCAAACAACATCACACCCACGGCAATAATGATCGCCGTTGCCATAATCGGCACCTGACTGACCAAACCGACCGCTGTGATCACCGAGTCGAGCGAGAAAACGATATCGAGGATCGCAATCTGCACCAGCACTATGAGCAAGCCGTGGGCGGCTACATTGCGCGCCTCTTCCACCGCACCTTCCAGGCTGCTGTGAATTTCGTGGGTCGCTTTGGCGATAAGGAATAAACCACCGCCGATCAAAATAATATCGCGTCCGGAAATTTCCTCGCCCAGCACGCTGAACAGCGGATCAACCAGCCCCATCACCCAGGCCAGGGAAAATAGCAGCCCCAAGCGCGTAATCATCGCCAGGCCCAGGCCGACCGTGCGTGCAAACTTGCGCTGATGCTCCGGTAAGCGCCCCACCAGAATGGAGATGAAAATAATATTGTCGATCCCCAGTACAATTTCCAATGCCGTTAATGTTGCCAATGCAACCCAGGCCTCCGGACTTGCCAACCATTCAAACATGATTCCACTCTCTGTTATTCAACCCGGGTTAGTCACCGGTCATTACCCACGCGCTGTGGGGGCGCCATTCTACCTACTTACAAAAAAAAACCGCATTCACAGAATGCGGTTTTTACCGGAACTTAACGAAAAAACGCTTAATTGCGGGTCGTCAGGCGGCTGAGCAAAGCCATCAGGCCCTTTTTCTCGTGTTTCATCAAATAGTGATCGCGAATACCGGCGATATCCACATCGTAGCTACCGGGCTCCAGGTCGCGGGCGATTTCAATTTTTTCGATCTCATGGCGGCTTTTTTTACCGGTATCGATCAGTTCCTGCTTGCGCTTGTCGTCCTCGGCCAAGTCCAGCAACAGGTACTCACTGAGCGGCTGCTTGAGGGTATCCAGCACCACAATCACCTTGGGTTTCAGGCGTCGCTCAAAGTTTTGCTCAACCACCACTGCCACTTCACCGGTGCTCAACTCCACCAGCGTACCGGTGGGGTACAGGCCGATGGCGCGAATAAATTCAACCACCAGCTCTTCCTGAAACTGGATATTGCGCAGCTCATATAACTTGGCAACGGCTTTGGAGGGCGCGATAGGATCGCGCGAACCGCGAGGATTGGTCACATGGTCGTAATAGGTCACTATGCCGGCAATTTTGCCCAGCAGCGGAATCTTGTCGCCGGATAAGCCATGGGGAAAGCCAGTGCCATTCAACCGCTCGCAGTGGGTTTTGACCACCGCGATAACCCGCGGCTCCACGCCCTGGGTTTTGCGCAGGATTTCGCAGCCCAGCTCCACAAAACTTTCGTAGAGCGCCTCTTCTTCCGCACTGCGATCGAGGTTGGTGATCAAGGCGGCATCCAGCATCACCTTGCCGACATCTTTCAGCAAGACACCCATCGCCAGCACATCCAAATCGCGTTTGGGTAAGCCGATATGACGGCCAAATAAAATCGCCCACACCGATGAACGCACCGCGTGGCTGTAGGTGTATTCGTCTTTTTCCTGCACCCGCGACAGCCAGGTAAAGGCGTCGGGGTTGCGCACCACGCTGTCCACCATTTCACTGGCAACACGCTTGGTTTCACCGAGGGATAAATCGTCAAACTGGTTCTTTTCCAGTTGCTCCATCACCTCCACAACCGCGCCGTAAACCTTCTGGTGTAACTGGCGCGCCTGTTTTACCTCGCGCTGCAAAGGCGTGACATCGCGGTACAAGCCGCGCTGGATTTTGAGGGGAGCCAGGGTTTCGGTAAAACTGTTCACACGCTCGCGCGTGGTGGTTTTTTTGGTGGGAGCGGCGATGGTTTTTAAATTGGCGGAAATAGGCCCGCGCCCTTTTTCCACGTCGATATAAACGTAATGGCACAGCGCCTTGAGCTGGTTGATCTCGCCCAAATCGCGCAGGTAAAACCCCTGCAGTGGAAAGGGTGTCTGGGACCAGGGGCGGTCCAAACCAGACACATACATGCCGATGGTTAATTCGTTGACATCAACTTTAACCTGCTTTATTGCCACGCCTCGCTCTCCATATCACCCAATGGTGTTATCAGCCTTATTAGATCGGGGCGGCGACAGTGACAGCGCTCGCCCGCGTCGGGGGAGAAAATCTTCCTAAAAACACAGATGCTGCGGCGAGTGTAATGAAGATAATGACGCCGCACCAGCACCCGCAGCGCAATGGCTACTAAAAGGTGCCGGCACGCGACGAATGACCGATAAATTATGCGTGGTAGCTGGCAGACAAATCGTGAACGGCGTTGATAAAGGCGCCGGCGTGGGCTGGGTCCACTTCGGGAGTAATGCCGTGCCCCAGGTTGAAAACATGGCCGGAACCCGCCCCAAAAGAGGCAAGGATACTGCCCACTTCCGCGCGAATACGCTCCGGTGAGGCATAGAGGATACTTGGGTCCATATTGCCTTGCAGCGCCACTTTATTGCCTACGCGCGCGCGCGCTGCGCCTATGTCGGTGGTCCAATCCAGTCCCAGCGCAGTAGCACCCGTCGCCGCCATAGCTTCCAACCATTGGCCGCCACCTTTGGTGAATAAAATCACCGGCACCTGGCGACCTTCATGTTCACGAATCAAACCACTGACGATCTTCTGCATATAGTTCAGCGAAAACTCCTGATAGGCCGCATGGGATAAGGCACCACCCCAGGTATCAAAAATTTGCACAGCTTGCGCACCCGCCTGAATCTGGGCGTTCAGGTAAACAATCACCGACTCAGCCAATACATCCAACAGTTGGTGCATTACCTGGGGCTGGTTGTAGAGCATTTCCTTGGCGCGACGGAAATCGCGGCTGGAGCCACCTTCGATCATGTAAGTCGCCAAGGTCCAGGGACTGCCGGAGAAACCAATCAGCGGCACACGACCATTCAGCTCGCGGCGAATAGTTTTCACCGCGTTGACTACATAGGGCAGATCCTGTTCAGGGTTAATCACCTTGAGCGCATTCACATCGGCTTCGGTGCGGATGACTTTCTTGAATTTAGGGCCTTCACCGGTTTCAAAATACAGACCTAGTCCCATGGCGTCGGGGATGGTGAGAATATCGGAGAAGAGAATCGCCGCATCCAGCGGATAGCGCTCCAGCGGTTGTAAAGTGACTTCACAGGCGAGTTCAGGGTTAGTGCACAGCGCCATAAAATCCCCCGCCAAGCTGCGGGTCGCGCGGTACTCGGGCAGATAACGACCCGCCTGACGCATCATCCATACCGGGGTGACATCTACCGGTTGCTTTAACAGGGCACGCAGAAAACGGTCGTTCTTAAGTTCAGTCATGAATAGCTCTCTTGTAATGGCCCGCGCAATGAGTCGCGCTGCCGGACTAAGGCTGATGTGGGCCGCAGTATATCAAGTGTCGCTGTGGATTAGGCGACAGCGTCATGTTTGCTGGCAACCTGGTAATTGAGCCGCTGCAAATTGTGATCGATGCGCAGCACGTGGATGCTCACCCGATGAATCCAGCGCGAGGCTTCCATCAGGCTTACTCCTTTGTCCAATTCAATCTGACCGGTAGCGATTTGCGCCATGGTCAGCTCGCGCAACTGCTGCTCCTGCACCGCCAATTGATCCACCAACAAGCCAGCCTGTACGTCATCAAGCGGCTCCTTGTGCACCACGCCATTAACCAACTGCGTGAGGATAGTGCGCGCAATTTGCAGGCTGCGCTCATCGCGCAATACCAGTGCGACATGGGGATTTTGGCAGCGCTCATACAGGCGCTGCAAATGGTCGAGCAGATGGATGCAGGCCAGCAGATCCTCCCATGCGCGCCCTTCGCCGCCGGCGAGGTGGAGCTTATCCAGATAGGCACGGGATTCCCCCAAAGCCCGCGCCGTTTCCACCAGCGACACCGGGCGCGGGGTCTCGCCCAGCATATGCATCAATTGTGCAGCCAATTGATGCACCTGAGCGGTGAGCAGTTTGCGCACCTCGCCCAACGCCAGCTCAGGATATTTGAGCAAACTGGCATCCAACAGATCGCGCTCATCGCTGGCGCGCTCGGGAATCAGGCGCTCAATCAAACGGGAGTAATAGCCAATAAAGGGCAGGATCAGCAGCACACCAATCAAGTTAAACAGGCTGTGAAAGCTCACCAGTGCAAATTCGCCAAAGGGTTCGTTGGGCAACCAGTAGTGCCACAGTGCCATGTAAGGAGTGATCAGGAATACCGCGCAACCGCTGACGATGGTATTGAAAACCACATGGGAAAACCCGGTGCGACGCACATGCACATTGCCGCCGATGGTGGCGATGGCCGAGGTAAAGGTAGTGCCCACGTTCATGCCCACCACCAGCGATGCCGCTTGCTCAAAATTGATCAAGCCGGAATGCATGGCGGTCAGGGCAGAAATCACCCCGGTGGTTGATGACTGGGTAACCAGGGTGAAGGCTATGCCCACCACAACCAATACCAAGCGACCAGACAAATGATCCGCAGGCATGAAGCCAAGATTGATATGAGCTTGCAAACCGCTCATGCCCTGCTGCAGGCCATCGATCCCGACAAACATCAAACCGAACCCGGCCAGGCTGTAGGCCAACCCCGAGCGGCGTGCACCACCGAACAGGCGCAGAAGTGCGCCAATTAAAATCAGCACCGAGGCGATAGCGCTAAGTTTGAGTTTGAAACCCACAATCGCCACCAGCCAACCGGTAAAAGTGGTGCCAATACTCGCCCCCAGCACCACGCCCAAGGCCTGGGAATAGGCCAGTACACCGGCACCGACAAAACCGACGGTGATCATCATGGTCGCGCTGGAGGACTGGGTAAGTATGGTCGCCACAATACCGGTGAATACACCAGATACCGGGCTGCGGGTAAAGCGTACCAGCGCGCGCCGCACAGATTCGCCAGCGAGATTTTTCAGGCCTTCACTCATCAGGCTCATGCCCAATAAGAACAGACCAATACCACCGGCGACATCAACAATGACAGAAGACAAATTCATCTGTTTCCTCGCTCCCTAAAAGTACAAACGCCCCGTCAAGTGAACCTGACGGGGCGGTAAGGGTGATGGGCGAAACCTAAAGGATACCCATCAAATGCCTGAAAACCAGAGAGGATATTGCCAATGCTCCACCCCACTGGGAATCAGACTTGCATACCTATATTTGCAAACTTATACCTGAAGATAATCCAGAATACCCTCGGCAGCTTCGCGACCTTCCCAAATAGCCGTTACCACCAAATCAGAACCGCGCACCATATCACCACCGGCGAATACCTTAGGGTTGCTGGTTTGGAATTTGAACTGCTGTTGTTCAGGCGCTACCACCCCACCCCAGCTGTTCACTTTCACGCCATTGGTTTCAAACCAAGGCTGCGGGCTTGGGCGGAAACCGAAGGCAATCAGCACTACATCGGCGGGCAGAATTTCTTCTGAACCTGGCACAACTACCGGGCTGCGACGGCCTTTTTCGTCCGGCTCGCCCATTTGGGTAGTGACTACTTTAACGCCTTCTACTTTGCCATTGCCCACCACCGCCACTGGCTGACGGTTGTAGAGGAACTGCACGCCCTCTTCTTTGGCATTGGCCACTTCGCGCTTGGAGCCAGGCATGTTTTCTTCATCGCGACGATAAGCACAAGTCACTGTAGCGGCGCCCTGACGAATCGAGGTGCGGTTACAGTCCATGGCGGTATCACCACCACCGAGTACAACCACTTTTTTACCAGCGACGCTGATGAAATCTTCCGGGCTCTTTTCAAAGCCAAGGTTGCGGTTCACGTTGGCAACCAGGAATGGCAGCGCGTCATAAACGCCGGGCAAGTCTTCGCCAGGGAAGCCACCTTTCATGTAGGTATAAGTGCCCATGCCCATGAACACCGCGTCGTAATCGCGCAGTAATTCTTCCATGGTGATGTCTTTACCCACTTCAGTATTCAAGCGGAACTCAATACCCATTTCGGTAAAGATTTCACGGCGACGGCTCATCACTGATTTTTCCAGCTTGAACTCGGGAATACCAAAGGTCAGCAGGCCGCCGATTTCTGGGTATTTATCAAATACCACAGGCTTAACGCCGTTGCGTACCAATACATCGGCACAGCCAATACCTGCTGGGCCAGCGCCAATCACGGCTACTTTTTTGTTGGTCCAGACCACTTTAGACATGTCTGGTTTCCAACCCATCGCAAAGGCGGTATCGGTGATGTACTTTTCAGCGTTACCGATAGTCACCGCACCAAAACCGTCGTTCAGGGTACAGGCGCCTTCGCACAGGCGATCCTGTGGGCATACGCGACCGCAGACTTCCGGCAGGGAGTTGGTTTGATGGCTGAGCTCAGCCGCTTCAAAAATATTGCCTTCGGAAATCAGCTTCAACCAGTTAGGGATGAAGTTGTGCACCGGGCACTTCCACTCGCAGTAGGGGTTACCACACTCAAGGCAACGATGGGCCTGACCTTCCACTTCTTCTTTGGCGAAGGGTTGGTAGATTTCCACAAAATTGCGTCTACGGGTTTCTATATCTTTCTTGGAGGGGTCCTGACGACCCACATCGAGAAACTGAAAGTCATTGTTTAAACGTGCTGACATGATTTTGACCTCACTCGTCACCAAGAGTTATTCGCCGCGCTGGCGGAAACTGACCAACAAACTACCCAAAGACGCCGCCTTAGGTTTCACCAACCAGAACTTGCCGATGTAATCGTCGAAGTTGTCCAGCAGGTGTTGGCCCCATGCACTTTCAGTCTCTTTTACAAATTCTTCAATCACGGTGCGCAAATGGTGGCGATGTGCCTCCAAGGCTTCGGTATTGATGCGGTGGATATCCACCAACTCGTGATTATAGCGATCCACAAAGTCGTTGGCTTCATCCAGCACATAAGCAAAACCACCGGTCATACCTGCGCCAAAGTTCACGCCTGTTTGACCCAGCACTGTCACCACACCACCAGTCATGTATTCGCAGCAGTGATCACCTGCGCCTTCCACTACCACATGGGCACCGGAGTTACGTACACCACAGCGCTCGCCCGCCGTACCGGCAGCAAACAATTTACCGCCAGTAGCGCCGTATAAGCAGGTATTACCCAAAATGCTGGTTTTGTTCGATTTGAAACCGGAGCTGCGTGGAGGGCGAATCACCAGCTTGCCGCCCGCCATGCCTTTACCCACATAGTCGTTGGCATCGCCTTCCAGATACATATCCAGGCCGCCGGCGTTCCACACACCAAAACTCTGACCGGCAATACCAGTGAGCTTGAGTGTGAGCGGCTTGTCGGCCATGCCTTGGTTGCCGTAGCGCTTGGCGATTTCACCGCTGATACGCGCACCAATGGAGCGGTCGCAGTTGGTGATATGGAACTCAAACTCGCCGCCGGTTTTGGCTTCAATCGCTGGCAGCAATACTTTAATCATGGCCTCAGCGGTTTCGCCTTTATCGAAAGGCTCATTTTTGCTAACGGCACAGAGTTGCGGCTTGGTTGCCAAATAGTCATCGGTATAGATGATCGGGCTCAAATCCAACTGTTGTTGCTTGGTGGTTTCACCTTCCAACACTTTCAGCAGATCCACACGGCCAACCAACTCGCCAAGGGTGCGCACGCCCATACGCGCCATCCACTCACGGGTTTCTTCAGCCACGAACTTGAAGAAGTTCATCGCCATTTCCACGGTGCCGATGTAATGGTCTTTACGCAGCTTGTCTTGTTGGGTCGCAACGCCGGTCGCACAGTTGTTCAGGTGGCAAATACGCAGGTATTTACAGCCAAGCGCCACCATGGGACCCGTACCAAAGCCGAAGCTTTCCGCGCCGAGCATGGCCGCTTTAACAACATCCAGACCGGTTTTCAAACCGCCGTCCGCCTGTACGCGAACTTTGTCGCGCAGATCGTTAGCGCGCAGGGTTTGATGGGTTTCAGACAAGCCCAATTCCCATGGCGATCCGGCATATTTAATGGAGGTCAAGGGGCTTGCCGCTGTACCGCCGTCATAACCGGAGATGGTGATCAGGTCAGCGTAGGCCTTGGCCACACCGGCAGCGATAGTCCCCACGCCGGGGCGCGATACCAGCTTCACCGATACCAGCGCATCGGGGTTGACTTGTTTCAAGTCATAAATCAGTTGCGCCAAATCTTCGATTGAGTAGATGTCATGATGCGGCGGTGGTGAAATCAAGGTCACACCGGGCACCGAGTGACGCAGGCGCGCGATGAGCGCATTCACCTTACCGCCGGGCAACTGGCCGCCTTCACCGGGTTTTGCACCCTGAGCGACTTTAATTTGCAGCACTTCGGCGTTCACCAGATACGCAGGCGTTACACCAAAGCGACCAGAGGCCACTTGTTTGATTTTGGAGGATTTCACCGTGCCATAACGCGCGGGGTCTTCACCACCTTCACCGGAGTTGGAGCGGCCGCCCAAGCGGTTCATGGCTTCAGCCAAGGCTTCATGCGCTTCAGGCGACAGGGCGCCAAGCGACATACCCGCTGAGTCAAAGCGTTTGATAATGCTTTCTACCGGCTCCACTTCCGACAGCGGAATGGGTTTGCACAGGTCTTCGCGAATCGCCAACAAATCGCGCAGCATGGATACCGGACGCTTGTTCACCAGATCGGCATAGTTGCGCCAGAGCGCATAGTTGCCACTCTGCACGGCTTTTTGCAGGCTTTGCACTACATCAGGATTGTAGGCATGGTATTCAGAACCATGTACATACTTGAGCAGGCCGCCTTGTACGATTGGCTTGCGCTCAATCCAGGCAGTTTGCGCGAGGATTTTCTGATCGGCTTCCAGGTCTTCAAAACGCGCACCGGCCACACGGGACGGCGTGCTCTCAAAGCACATGCTGATCACTTCTTCCGATAAGCCAATGGCTTCAAACAACTGGGCGCTGCGGTAAGAGGTAATGGTGGAAATACCCATCTTCGACAGGATTTTGAGCAAGCCCTTGTCGATACCTTTACGGTAGTTTTTGTAGGCGGTGTCCACATCCACCAACAGCTCGCCGGTTTCGATCAAATCGTTCAACACGTGGTAGCTGAGGTAGGGGTATACAGCCGTGGCGCCATAGGCAATCAGGGCAGCAATTTGATGGGGGTCGCGTGCGCTGCCGGTTTCAACAATCAGGTTGGAATCACAACGCAAGCCAACATTGGTTAAGTGTTGGTTTACCGCACCCACAGCCAGCAGTGCAGGAATCGGCAACTGGCCTTTTTCAAAGCCATAGTCGCTCAATACCATCAGCACTTTGCCCGACTTAACCGCTGCCGCAACATCGTCGCACAGCTTGGTCAGCGCCGCTTTCAGGTTGGTCTCTTCGGCATTGTAATACAGCGAGAATTTCACCAGATCGTAACCGGGGCGATTCAAGCTCATCAAACCGCGGAATTTTTCTGGTGATAGCACCGGCGAACTCAGAATGACGCGATCCGCATGTTCGGGCAGCTCGTCATAAACCGGCAATTCACGGCCCAGACAAGTCTCCAGCGACATCACAATCGCTTCGCGCAACGGGTCGATGGGCGGGTTGGTCACCTGCGCAAATTGCTGGCGGAAGTAGTCGTAAAGTGAGCGCTGTTGGCGCGACAACACGGCCATGGGAGTATCGTCGCCCATGGAGCCTACGGCTTCCTGACCACCTTCAGCCAGTGGGCGAAGCAATTGGTCGCGCTCTTCAAAGCTCACCTGGAACATTTTCATGTTGGCTTTGAGGGCAATGCCTTCAATACCGTTTTCTTTCGCATCAGTATTGAGCGTTGATTCAATACGCAAAGCGCGCTCTTTCAGCCACTTTTTATAGGGCTGGGTGGACTTCAACTGGTTGTCGATATCCTGGGTGTTGTGCAGGGTGCCAGTGGCTGTATCGATCGACATGATTTGGCCTGGGCCAAGGCGGCCTTTGGCAACCACATCGGCAGGATCATAGGCGTACACGCCCACTTCCGAGGCCACGGTGATCATATCGTCTTTGGTGATAACCCAGCGCGAAGGGCGCAAGCCGTTGCGGTCAAGGGTACATACCGCGTAGCGACCATCGGTAATTACCAAACCGGCGGGGCCATCCCAGGGTTCGATATGCATAGAGTTGTATTCGTAGAACGCACGCAGATCCGGGTCCATGTTCTCCACGTTCTGCCATGCTGGTGGTACCAGCATACGAATAGCGCGGTGCAGTTCCATGCCACCCAGAGTCAAAATTTCCAGCATGTTGTCCAGACTGGATGAGTCAGAACCAGTGCGGTTCACCAGCGGAGTAACGCTATGCAGCTCGGGCAGGAGTGGCGTTACGAATTTTGGAGTACGCGCCACCGCCCAATTGCGGTTGCCTACAATAGTGTTGATCTCGCCGTTGTGGGCGAGCATGCGGAACGGCTGGGCCAGTGGCCACTGGGGCATGGTGTTGGTGGAGAAGCGCTGGTGAAATACACAGATCGCTGTCTCCAAACGCTCGTCAGCCAAGTCAGCAAAAAAGCGCGGCAGATCCACAGGCATCATCAAGCCTTTGTAGGACAGGATACCGGTGCTCAAACTGGCCACGTAGAAGGCTTTGTCGTCTTTCAGGCGAATTTCCGCTTTGCGACGCGCCATAAACAATTTGGAGTTGACCTCTTGCAGGGTCAAATCCGGGTTGTTAACAAACAGGTGATTAAAGGTTGGCAGCGACTTCATGGCGATAGGGCCAAGGCAGCTGGGGTCAACCGGCACGTCGCGCCAGCCAGCCACAATCAGCCCTTGCGCGGTCAGCTCTTCGGCGACAACAGCACGGGCCTTATCGGCGATAGCCGGGTCGCGGCTGAGCATAATCGCGCCCACACCGTAAATAGAGGTCAGCTCAGCACCACAGGCTTCTTTCGCAACGGCGCGCAAGAAACTGTCCGGTTTTTGGATCAACAAGCCACAACCGTCGCCGGTTTTACCGTCCGCATTGATACCACCGCGGTGGGTCATGCAAGTCAGGGCTTCAATTGCCGTAGTAAGCAGACGATGGCTGGTCTTGCCCTTTAAATGGGCAATCAAACCAAAACCGCAGTTATCTTTGAACTCGTCTATCTGGTAGAGGCCAGTGGTCATAGGCTGATTCTCAACAAAAATCACTATCAAGGGATACGTATGCGTTAAGCGCAAAGCTCATGCGAAAGCCGCGCCAAATTGCGTCCCAGACAAAAAAGCCCCTGAGGTGTAGGGGCTAGGCAAATGGGCGCAGGATATTACCCGCTTAGAGGGGCATTAGCAAGACAACGGGAGCCAAGTCAGTTGTCAGCTTATGCGACAAACCGGAAGACAGGTAGATGACAAAACCATCACCAAGAGCTTACAAGGGGTGACCACTCACGACTTTTGCCAGCGCTCGGCGCCGAGCACTTGCTTGTCGCCAAACGCCTCTTTGTCGGCAGGCGTGGCGCTTTCCTTACACTCGCCGCGAACCCACAGGTGGTAGCGGGAGATACTGCGATCCAACTCAAAAAAACCGTCGCGGCAATAACCTGCATGCTTCACCACAAACTCGGTGTTTTCCAGCAATCGCTGACGCGTGTTGCGACCAACATTAACGCCACCCTCATAAAAATCGCGGCGTGCATCGCTGCCATCGCGACTGACGCGGATGTGGTTCGGGATTTGATCTTCCGGCCAGCGCAGACGATAGGTAAACATCTTGCTCTCATTGGGCAGGATTTCCACCTCCAGGGTTTCGCTCATTTCACTTTTGACATAACTGCGGCCTGTAGAACTGCACCCCACCAACAGGCTCAAGCCTATCGCCAGCAATACCCGGTATATCTTCATGCACCCACTCCACTCAACCCTGGCACCACCACAGCAACCACGGGAATAATTAATCAGTCTTTGGCCGCCAGGGCCTAAAGAATTGGTTGCCGGGGCCGATAATCTGGCGATAGCAACTTGCCTTGCGCCACTATACCCGCTTAACACCGGAGCCTGCCATGGGTTCAACCATATCGCTCAATCGGCTACCTCACCGGGTCAATAGCCTGCTGTTGACCAGCATTCTGGGACTGAGTTCAGCGCTGGTAGCCGCCAGCCCGCTGGTACCCGAGGATATTGCCTACAAACCGGAAGGCACCGTCCCCCTGAGCAAACACACCGACGATACCGTGGTAGTTGGCACCGCAGACCTGCCTGGCAATCCAGCCAGCGCACCACAAGCGCAGGAGGGCAGCGCCACACCGACTTATCTGCGCCAGAATCGCTGCCCGGATCATAGCCGCAACTACAATAACCTGCATAAGTCCCTGGCGATCACCCGCTTTACCCGTCGCAATCCGCAGAGCGCCAACGCTGGCAACCTTTATGCTGTCGAAGCGGGCATGCCGACGTTAATCCGCGAGCACCTGACCCAATCCCGCAGCATGGTTGGCCCGGAGATACTTGCCCAGAGTTTTGCCCTGCCGCACCTCAGCGAGACCCTACTTAAGCAACAGGCGCAGAAAATTGCACGTCAGGCACGCACCCAATTTGTACTCAGCGGCACAATCGATGACATGGCGATGACCGCGCCCAACAGCACCTACAACCCCAGCCTCTACCGTCAGGTGGCCAATGGCTTTCATGATTTAACGGGCATAGAAAAATTTGACCCACGTACCCGCGTTTTCAACCTGGATCTTGAGCTGCGCGATGGCTTTACCGGCGAACCACTCATGAGCCGTCGCTACACCACCAGCGGTGTTTGGAATACACGCCGCACGGCCGGGTTTGATTCGTCAGCATTTTTTGAAACGCCTTACGGCCAGAAAGTGGCAGAACTCAGTGAGGCCATCAGTGCCGATATCACCCAAACCCTGGACTGCCAACCCTTTATCGCCAACATTGATGCCTATCCGGGGCAGACGCAAATTGTGCTTCAGGGTGGCGCCAATAACGGCTTACAGGCCGGAGCCACCATGCAGCTGTATCAAGTGATTGTGGTGGGTTCCAGCAGCGAGTATCAGGTGAGCGAGACACGACTGGTCAAGCGCCCTACCCGTCTTCACCTGAGCGAGGTTTACCCCTCACATAGCACCGCCGTGATTGAAGACGGCAGCTATCTGAATGGCCACTATTTGGCGGTTATTGAATAGGCGAGGATAAACTACCGTTCGCCAAATCGATGATCGAGATACTCATCGTGGGTAGGCAGGGTTTTTACCATATTGAGGATTGCCGAGCGCGCCAGCGCCAGCTTTTCAGTGATCTGCGCCAACTCGATATTGTCGACCCGCGGGCTGTATTTGGCAGGTCGAATCCCCATGCCTTCAAACACCGATTGCCAACTGGTACTGCGAAACAATTCGTCGTGCTCTTCGCGCACAATGCCATGTGCTTTAAACAATTCGATACGCTCGCGCAGCGAATCCGGCAGCGGCATGGTTTGGCACCAGCGCCAAAAATCGCTGTCACTGCGCTCGCTGGTGCAGTAGTGCAGCAGGATAAAATCGCGTACCTCTTCGTAATCAGCCCCCATACGACGGCTGTATTCGCGCCGCAAGCTGGGGTCACATTCCAGATCGGGGAAAAAGCGCAAAAAATAATCCATACCTCGGGTAATTAAATGGATCGCCGTGGACTCCAGCGGCTCCACAAAACCACCGGATAGCCCCAACGCCAAACAATTGTTTTTCCAAAATTCCAGACGCCGCCCGGCAGTAAAACTGATCAGGCGCGGATCGTTAATGCGCGGCGCATCCAGATTGCTGAGCAGCGTGGTTTTGGCGTCCGCATCGGTGCAAAAACGGCTGGAATATACATAGCCATGCCCGGTGGCATTGCGTAGCGGAATCCGCCAGGACCAACCTGCTTTACGCGCTGTGGCCGTGGTGTAAGGCATACGTGATCCGGCCGCTTCGGTTTTCACCACAATGGCGCGATCACAAGGCAAATAGTGCGACCAATCCTCAAAACCCGCCGCCATGGCGCCATCGATCAGCAGCGCACGAAAACCAGAGCAATCGATAAAAAAGTCACCCTCAATTTTGCGTCCATCCGCCAATACCAGCGCCGAAATAAACCCATTATCACGGCGCTCCACGGCGACATAATTGCCTTCGCTACGCGTCACCCCGCGCGCTTCGGCATAGCGGCGCAGATAAGCGGCCACCAACTTGGCATCCAGGTGAATGGCATAGCCAGCACCGCCGATAGGCGTATTCATGGATTGGGATGGCAAAAAGAAACGCCCCTGCGCAGCCATCACCGAACAGGGCGAAAAATCCTGCAAGGGATAAGATTCACCAGCCATAGTCGCCTTCAGCCAGCACTGATAGAAATCCTGACTGCCGATGCGCTGACCTATAGCGCCATAGGGGTGAAAGTAGGATTGATTGCGATGGCGCCAATCGACAAATTTAATACCGAGCTTGTAGCAAGCCTGGGTCTCGCGAATAAAGTCCTCTTCATCAATACCGAGGCTGGTAATCAAGCGCACCACAGGGGGAATAGTCGATTCACCCACCCCGACCGCACCTATATCGTCCGACTCGATGAGTTCGATACTGCACAGGTCGCGACGTACATGTGCCGCCAGCATCGCCGCCGCGATCCAGCCCGATGTGCCGCCACCGAGGATGACGATTTTTTTGATTGAATTCATGACTGCTCCACTCGCGTCAACGCCGAACCCTTAATAGCCTTGCACACCCAACAGGCTCTGCTCCGCTGAGTCAGGCTCCGTTGTAAAACGCCAATAGGCTCCACTGCATGCCTGTATGGATCGGCGCAGCACATCAATTGCCTTGTGCCGGGGGAAGCTGGCGCGCCACGCCAGTGCCAAGGTGCGTTCAGCACCCGGGATATCCAGCGGCCTTGCCACCAGCCGGTTGGCCAGGCATACACTTGGGGTCGCTGCCGAGCGAGGCACTATGGCCAACCCCTGACCTGCGGCCACCATGTAGCGCAGGGTTTCCAAACTGTTGATGCGAGCGCCGGGCAAAGGCACAGATGCCAGCTCAGGCAGCAACGCCAATACCTGCGCACGCAGACAATGGCCGTCCGCCAGCAATAGCAATGGCTGTCCGGCAAGCGCCGTCGCATCAATAGTCGCCCTCGCAGCCAAGGGGTGAGCCTGCGGCAGTATAGCCACCAATGGCTCGTCGTAGAGCGCTTGAACCACCACATCAGCTTGGGCAAATGGCAAGGAAACCAGCATCGCATCCAGTGTGCCGTCGCGCAGCTGCTGACCCAGATGAGCGGTCACATCCTCCTGCACGACCAGTGGCATGGCAGGCGCCTGCTGCTGCACAAAGGGAATCAATTGCGGCAACAAATAGGGCGCCACAGTGTAGATCACCCCGAGACGCAAGGGATCACCCAATTGATCGCGCCCGGCATCCGCCAGTTGCTGAATGCCTTCCATGCTCTGCAGTACGCGTCGCGCCTGCGCAATAATTCCCTGGCCCAACGGCGTTGGATGAACCCCACTCTTGGTGCGCTCAAATAACACCACACCCAGCGCCTCTTCCAATTTTTTAACTGACACACTGAGATTGGGCTGACTGACATTACAACGCTGCGCCGCACGCCCAACGTGCCGCGTATCTGCCAATTCAACGATGTAGCGCAATTCGGTAAGGGTCATATCCGCTCAGCTATGCTGCTCTGTTGTCCACCAATAAAGACGCCCAGTTTGCCCTGTTGCGCCGGGCGATACAAAAGCTACGGCGACGATTGGCAAACATTCTCTAAACGAAAGAACATCACTAAAGTGTCGATTTTTTTATCACTATTTTGACGCCAAATCCAAAAATGAGACACCCATCACAGCAAAATCATGTACTTACCTAACTTGGCACTTAATTTGCTCTCTTTGCGAAAAGAACTTGGTTAAATCACTCACTTGGAAAATTATCATGCTCAACACCCTCAAATTGCTTGGATGCTTAACCCTGGCCACGCTTGCAACCAGCTCTGCAATGGCCGCGCCTATCAGTTTTGACCTGGTCAACCCTGATTCACGCAATGGCGTTTTGAACTCTACCTACGCTAAACAATACAACTACGAAGAACAGGATCTTGGCCTGTCAGTGACCGGTTGGTCTTACGGCACCCAAACCACCACCACAACCACTTGCACCAAGTACAACAAGCAAGGCAAGTGCACCAAAACCACTAGCACCACCACAACCTCTGTCAAAAAAGAAATTGAACAAGACTACGTCGGCAGATGGGATGGCTTGGGTGTTGAGAAAACTGACTCACCCAACCACGCCGTTGACAATGAAGGTGGCGATTTCGACATGCACCTCCTGTCATTTGACGAGTTGGTCAAGCTGATTTCTATCGATGTGGGCTGGTACCAAAACGATGCCGACATCTCCATTTTGGCGTTCAATGGCAGTAGCTTTGATAGCAGCTCCCTATTAGGCAAAAAATGGGAAGACTTGCTGAGCAACAACTGGTCACTGGTAGGCAACTACTACAACGTAGACATCACCGGTAACTCAGGTGCCGTTAACTTTGACGGCGTAGTGTCACAATACTGGCTGGTTGGCGCTTACAATCCGGCGTTTGGCGACGTTTTCAGTGGTCCTAACAAAAACAAAACTGGTGGTGACGACTTCTACAAATTGAAAGGCGTTACCGTAGAGAGACCACCGGTTGAAGTACCTGAGCCAAGCGCCCTGTTGTTACTGGCACTGGGCTTGATCAGCTTGGGATGTGTTCGCCGCCGCAAGGTGTAATTGCTCACAGCTATCCAAGAAAAGGGCGCCTTGTGCGCCCTTTTTTATTGCCTATAAATCTCAATCGCTTATGATGACGTCCGCTCCACGCAACAAAAAGCTAAAACAATAACAAGCTCAAACAACAATAAGTTCAGACACAACAAGAACAATCGATTCCCGAGGTACATCAACAATGCGCAACAGATTCCTGATTTCCATCGCACTGGGTTACTCCCTGGTTGTGGCGAGCCTGAGTGCTCAGGCACAACAATTTAACGTCCTGTTATTTACCAAGACCAACGGCTTCCACCATGAGTCTGTCAATGAAGGCGTAACCGCCGTGCGAAAGCTCGCCGTACGCCATGACTTTGCGGTGGATTGGCACGAAGACGCCAGCATTTTCAATGATGAACGATTGAAAAAGTATCACGCCGTGGTTTTCCTGCTCACCACAGGCGATATTCTCAATGATGAACAACAAGCGGCGATGGAACGTTTTATTCGTTCCGGCAAAGGCTTTGTTGGCATTCACAGCGCCTCCGATACCGAATATGACTGGGACTGGTACACCAAAATGGTAGGCCGCACCTTTCATATCCACCCAGCGAACCAAACTGCCGAGCTGGAAGTGATCGACCGTAAATTCCCAGGCCTTGATCGCATGCCCGACCGCTTTTTGTGGACCGATGAATGGTACGAGTTTGGCGCCGAGCGCATTAAAGGCTTGAACTACATTCTGGCAGTTGACGAGAAAACCTATGACCCACGCGCCCAATGGGGTGAGAAAAAAGGCGTCGGCATGGGCAAATTCCACCCCATCGCCTGGTACCACAACTACGATGGTGGTCGCGCGTTTTACACCGCCCTGGGGCACCTGCCGGCAACCTATAGCGACACCCTGTTCCTTGAACATATCTACGGCGGTATTTACTGGGCTGCAACCGGTAAAGGCCTGCGTAAAAAATAAATCCAACACATAACGCTAACTAAAAAAATACACTATGAAACTTTTCCTGAAGACCTACGCACGTTTTATTTACCCGGCGGTGATCCTCATCATTTCGCTGGGTATTTATTTCCCTTTTTACGGTAGCCCCCAAGCTATGTTTTGGGATGAAAACTACCATGTCGCCTCTGCGCAAAAACATATTGATGGCGTGATGTACATGGAACCTCACCCTCCCCTTGGCAAAATGCTGATGGCAGTGGGTGAGGTGATGTTTGGTGGCAACGGCGAGATCGACAAGCAAAAGTTGCTGGAGACAGACTATCTGACCGGTGACAATGCACCACCGGCCATGACCTACAAAGGCTTTCGCTGGCCCTCGGTCATTATGATGGCGTTTGGTGTGTTATTTTTTTACGGCATTATTAATGCGATTACCCAACGCGCATGGTTGGCCGCTGCGTTTACCAGTCTGGTGATTTTTGATAACGCCCTGGTAATTCACTCGCGCGCCGCCATGCTCGAAGGTATCCAACTCTTTTTTATTCTTGGCGCCCTCTATTATTTTGTGCGCGTCGCTACTGATTTTATCCATCACCACAAGGCTATTTTATTAAAACACTACGCCCTGCTCGGAGTGTGGATCGGCCTTGCCATTGCGGTAAAAGTAAATGCCTTTATTTTGCTACTGCTGTTTGTGATGCTGTTTGGTGTGGATCAATGGAGTGCAATTAAACAATGGCAATGGCGCGCCTTAATCGCCCGCCTTGCGACTACCGTACCCGCCGGGGTTATTCCGGTAGCAGCCGTATTTTTGGCGGTGTTTTATGTACATATCGGCATGGGCACCACCATTGTGAAAGACCGCACTTACAAAGCCTCGCCCGAATACCTCGCCCAAATTCGCGCGGGTAACACCTGGTCACCCAGCACCTTTATGCTGGGCATGAAAGACAACCTGAAATATATGTCGGAATATGCCGATGGCGTACCGCGCCTGGATGTGTGCAAACCCGATGAAAACGGCAGCTATGCCATGGGCTGGCCACTGAGCAAAAAAACCATTAGCTATCGCTGGGACAAAAACACCGTGGACGGCAAAGTCGTGGTGAAATACAAATACCTGATTGGCAACCCAATTGTGTGGTTCTCGGTATTGGGCGGCATTATTTTATCGGCAGGCTTAATCATTGGCCGCTATGTTTACAACAATCCCATTAAAGATGAAAAACTGTTTTATTGGATTTGCGCTTTCACTGCACTCTACATCAGCTACATGGTAGCGATCCTGCAAATCGAACGGGTGATGTACTTATATCACTACCTGGTGCCGCTGCTATTTGGCGCCGTCAATTTGGCACTGGTATTTAATTACATCTACCGCGATGAAGTGCTCGCCAACAACAAACACACCATTATCAATGCCAGTTTATTCGCACTGCTGGTCATCGCCGTGTTCGCATTTTTCTCGCCCTTCACCTATGGCTTCGGCTTGACCGAAGATCAATTTGAAATGCGCAACTGGTTCAGCTTCTGGAAATTGCAGGTGGTGAGATAATCATGGCTATTCAATCCTTTATCAACAAAGCAACACTGCTGAATAAAAATTCTATTTTCACTGCCCTGATCATAGTGGTTGCGATTTTAATTCTGGTGCGCATTGCACCCGTAACCGTGGACCCAGTGGTGAAGCTGGTCATCAGCAAAAACCGCGTGAGCATTGGCAATATTTATCAACCACGGGATATAGAATTTACCCGCGAAGTCATGGTTGACCGCTTGAACCTACTTGAAAAAAGCCGGTTCAGTCACCCCAAGCTCGGCAACATCGCCACTTATAGCGATGATTTTTTCGTAGACGTAAACCACACCATCACCATTAAACAAGCAGACACCTATCGCTTTTTGATGGGCAGTGATGACGGTTTCTCCCTGCGCATCGACGGCAAATTAATTTGCGAACATCTGAGCGACCGCCCGTACAGCGTACAGGTCTGTATGACGCACTTAAGTGAAGGCCAACATCAAGTCTCCATGAGCTACTTCCAAGGCTTCGGCAACTCCGGCTTCACCGTGCAATACGCCCGCGGCGATGAAAAACCCAACTGGTTCGGCGACGACTCCAAGAGCGTGAAGTTTTAATCACAACGACACCGCCCCATGAAAAACGCCCGCACTGCGGGCGTTTTTCATTTAGACCCGAAAGAAAGTCAGTTAAGAAAATCAGGCAGCGTTATGCTGCGTAATTGACATTCACAAACACGTAGCACTAGCATCGAACAAATAGCCCAACCAGCACATAGCAAATGTAGGGCGCGCCTCGCGGAGCAGGCCGCCGAAGGACAGGAAAGAGCCCAAAGCGGACAGCAAGCCAAATGAGCGCAGCAACTAATTGAGATTGTTTGTACTGTATAACTCCACAATTAATTCGGAGTGACAGTTAACCCTTTGATTTAGCACGAACCAAATCGAATGCAGGCTCATCTACTTTTGGAGTTATACAGCACCACACCAAATTAGTTGGAATAACGTTCTGCGGGTTATATAGTTGGCGCAATTTAATAAACTGTTAGGGATTAAAAACATGCTATCACCACACAAATGGGAAATAGGCGTATCTGCTGGTAGTTATTACCCGAGCCTTACGCAAGATTTTTGGGGTAATGACATCGGTCTTGCATATGACGACGATCATCTAGGTATGCAATTTTATGCTTTCTCTTACCATATCGATGAAATTGAAGATCCCGAACATGTGGCCTGCCGGCTATTTAGTCTTAATTTGTTATTGAACGGAGCGCTTAGGGTCGCTTGGAATAAAAATTTTGCCGTTCCAGTTGAGTTTACGCATTTTGCACTATGTGATGGTGGGGGCCAACATTCTGTACACGCTGCGAATATCGAAAACAATCCCTTTAGTCAAAACGCCGACATAGATAAGTACGAGCATGAAGCCACTCCCGCCAGTGGCAGGCTTTCATCACGAATATTCAATCTCTGTAAAAAAGATGAGGTATTACGGTCTTTAATATTTCAAGTTGGGCTGATTTCACTAAATTCTTCCTTGGAAACGATAATGACATGGGGAACTCTGTACAAGATATACGATAGCGTCAAATATCATTCGAAGAAAAATAACTACGATTTTTTGAAATTGGGAGATCCCGGTCGGATTAATCAATTCACGGCCGCATGTAATAGCTCGCTACTTCTTGGGGTTTATGCGCGCCATGGTGATATGGGGTGGGGTCAACCTGCGGCGGCGATTACAGATATTAACGAAGCGACAAGCCTTATACTCGATCTCGCTAATAAATTTTGTTTGGTGCATATTGGTGCTCAGCATCCCTAACAAAAAGCTGCACGCGGAAATATTTTACTACGCTCGCTTTTGTGTATTTCGCTGCGCTACATTTTCACACAAAAGCGCTCTCCGTAAAATATTCCGGTGAGCTTGGCGTTATGTGAATATTGAAATGAGCATTCCAAAGAAAGGAAGTAGAAAAATTATAGTGGGCGAAAATGAGTTTTTGTGGCTCATCAGGTCAAAACCCACATATTCGCAGGACTGTTTAGGTGCAGAAATGACTGCGGTCGTTGAACTGGTGGAATTGAACGGCTCTATCTTGCGAATTACTTTTCCATTTTCACGTCCAGACACGTCTCTTAAATTAAAGTCTGGTAGCGTAACTCCGAGCATGGTTGAGCAAAGCATTAAAAATGCTATTTCTCAAGGCTGGAACCCTAAGGCTTCTAACAGTGTTTTTGAATATAGGCATACAAGTACATAACAAGCGGTTGCAACGCCGCTACAGCGCTTCGCGCTTACGCTCGACAGTTTGCAAGCAGCGCATTTAGCGAATCGCTACGCGAAGTTTATCGTAAATGCGCCGCTTACAAACTGCGGTTGAACCGAACGTTACATTTGAATATGAAAAATCACATAATCGCAAGCATCATGGTGCTTTTATCTTTAAGGTGCTATTCATCAGAATGGATAGCAGTTGGCCAGCAACCTGACCTGCCAAATGCTGGTCAGCTTGAAAGCCAACTTTGGAAGTATTTAGAGAACAACAGCAAAACTGAATTCCAGCCTAGGGAAATATACAGGTATCAGTACAAATTTATTGGTGAGTCTTTAATTCTGATTAATGCACTATGCATTCAGTCACCTGAAGTTGAAGCTGAGCTTGGCACTTATCCGGGGCCAACCACAGAAGAACTAAAAAAACAGTTATATCAAGTGCAGGACGGTGGGAGCTGCTTTTTTAACATTAAATACAATCTTAAAAGCGAACGCTTTCATTCTCTCTATGTAAACGGTAGTGCGTAAAAATGTAACAAAGCAATCAAACGGATGGATTTTTAAGTTGCTCTTTTGCCATTCCGCTTCGCTCCATTTTATGGCAAAAGAGCAACTTAAAAACCACCGTTTATCGCGGCGTTAACTCCACTTAGAAATATAGCGCATGGTAAAAATTAAAGTAAATGACCCATGCCCATGTGGTAGTGGTAGAAAATACAAGAAATGCTGTAAATATAAAGATGTTATCTGGGAGCAAGATGATACCGGTGATTATTACCAAGTAATTCCAATAAAAGGAAAACTTGAAGAATTGGTCGAGCAATTGGATGATGAAATATATAAGCATTTTGAACGCGAGCGGCTACCAGACGACCCGTTAATGCCTCATACGTTAATGTTTAGTGATAAGGATCACGAAAGAAAAATGATTGAGATAATGGAGAAAGTAGGCACTAATCCTGCTTTTATTTATGCGTACAAGCGGACTGGCATTCTTCTTACTGATGGAATGGTAGAGAAGGCCACTGGCTCTCTTGTCGACGAATGGGATAACGCCGTCGCTGAGTACTATGCTTTTGGTGGCGACCCAGAGAGAGAAAGTGAAGATAGGCAGTTCGAATCAAAGCTGAGCCTTCTTATTGATGACATTGATTCGCTCATATATTTATTCGGTATCTGCATCAAAAAGTATTTCAACGAGGACTTCTCTGATGACTCCGCGCCGGATGGTGCAGAAATATTGTCCCCAGTAGCGTATATGGGATTAAATCTCGCAAAGTCTCAGAGAACACTTAGATCGATCAAGTATCTGATTGTTGAAGACTATAACGAAGATGCACTTAAACTTGTTCGTGGCATATATGAAAATTATCTTCATATTATTCTCGTCAAAAACAAACCAGATAGTGTTGTTTCTCTTGTAGATGCAAAGTACGGTATTCGAGATGGAACTTTTAAGTATCTAGAAAAAAATGGTAAAGAAGATAGGCGTAAAGTGGTTCGCTGTTCCACTGGAGATATTTATCCGTCGAATATTTCAGGATATAAAATGGCGGAGTCAAGTAATCGAGATTTTGATATAGATTTCTACGACCTCTTTTATCAAAGAGTATCTGATGTTGTTCATCCAAGTGTTTTTAATATTAGGGATTATGTTCGAGACGATAAACTTAGTCCACTGGATTCTGACTGGAAAGAGGAGGCAGTAATATACTCCGTCTTTGTTGGGTGTTTGATTAGCTTTGAAATTATGGATATTAAGCATCTTCCCGCTTCGTTGCAAGGAGACTGTGCGGCAGTAGCTCGAAGGTTGCTAGCTCATCTAATTGAAACGCTCGAATTTTTAAGGATGTGGAGCGATAGAATCGGAATTGAGCATCCAGAGTTAAAATTAGTTTGCAAGCGATCTAATGAAATCCTTTCAAATATAGGTGTAAAGAGTTAACAAGCGACTGTGGTAAAAAATCAATACCTACGACGCAAATTTACTTAGCCTGCCACTCGCAATTATCTCGCACCATGGCATTTAAAATCGTCACCATTTTTCGCATGCAGGCCGTAAGCGCAACTTTCTTGTGCTTACCCTGCTGGACGAGCTTTTTGTAGAATTTCTTCATAATCGGATTGCACTGAATCGCACTCAGCATCGCCATGTATAACACCGTGCGGATCGGTGCACGACCGCCTTTGATTCGGCGTCGGCCTTTCATGATGCCACTGTCGCGATTGTATGGCGCAAGCCCACAAAGCGCTGCTATTTTGCGTGGCGATAGCTGGCCTAATTCAGGTAACTCTCCTAATAGCGTAAACGTTACACCATCGCCTACACCCGGCACTGAGCTCAGAATCTCATAAGTGCGCTGCCATTCAGTTACTTCGCTAACCGCTTTGGCGAGAAGTTTGTTGACGCTCTCGATTTCTTTATCGAGCACTTTCAGTAAACGTTTGTGAGTTGCTGCAAGAATTGCCGGTGCTTTGTGCTGACGATTTAATTCCTGTGTCCGCATTTCATTCAGCTGACGCTTGCGTGAGAGTAAATCCCTGATATGGCGAACTTTTTTGCTATTAAGAGGCCTTGGCTCCGGTTTCAAAATCGCACCAAATTGTGCAATAAGTCGCGAGTCAATTTTATCGGTTTTGACAAAAACACCTTGTGCTTTACCAAACTGACGAACCTGGGTCGGCTGGACAACGGCGCAGGCTTCCACCAAACCTCTTTCGTAACCACCGGTTGCCTCAACCAGAATGCGCGTGAGGTTGTAACGCGATAGCTTTTTGATTAATTCACGAATCCCTTCTGTGGTATTGGGGTACTGCAAATAGACATCGAGCTCGAAAATGCAAACATCCAGTGTGTTTTTTCCAATATCGATTCCTATATTTCTTTCACTGCGATCAATGTGTGCGGCGGTAGTTGTATTCATAACTCACCCTTGCTACATTCGGGCTCGGAGCCCATTCGACTGTTCGAGTTAAAAGTAGAATCAGCAAGGCGCCCACGCTTGTTAACGGACTCGATGATTCGGTTCCAGCGTTGCACCGGGCTACCTTGCTGAAGATCTATTTCTGCAGGCATGGACTCCACCTTATCGCTTTAAGGATGATAAGAAAACTGTCAAAATCAATCATACAAGCAATCAAACGGATGGCTTTTAAGTTGCTCTTTTGCCATTCTGCTCCACCCCATCTTATGGCAAAAGAGCAACTTAAAAATCACCGCTTATCGGGGCGTTATGCAATGAGAAAAGCCTATAGCAATGTATGAAACCAGTTTAAAAAGGTTTGAGATATGTATGGACAAGTAGAGAAACCGAAAAAGAATAAAGGTCAATCAGTAGCAAATGCGATTTCTCAAAATCATAGGGGCAATGAGTCTACTTTTCAATTTGTAGATAATAGACCAGAAGCTGTTGCGCAAAGAAAGCTTCAGGAGATGGCAAATAATAGTCCGAAAGCCAAACAAATGAGTCAATTAAAGGTCTCGACTGACAACTATTCAGCACAACAGCAGCCAATCCAAAAGAAAGATTTGACCATTCAGAAAATGGATGAATCAGATGAGAAAAAACCCGGTGTATATATTGCCCCAAAAGGTAGAAAATTAAGTCCAGAGGAAGAAAAGAAGGCTCTTTTAATTGATTCAGATATAAGTTATCAACTCTATAAATTTTTAGAAAAAGAAAATTTTAATAATCTTACTTTCACAAATGAAGGAACTAAAAGTGATTACATTACGGTTCTTTTAAACACATCCATCTTCCTTGATGACGGGAAGGAACATCCGATAAGAATGAATATTCATCGCTACAACACTAAGGAACCTGTGCTTGGCAGTATTTGGGTGAGTTATGTCAAACATAAAAAAAGTGACCTGAATGCACAAACCAACCCAAAATCATATTCTTTACTTAAAGCATGGAAATTTCAACAAAGTAAAGATACCCAAAAAGATACGGAAGCTCACCGGCCTGAATTAGAAACCACTGATAACGCAATCGATGATTCCACAATTGAAGCCCCAAATTTAAAAGAAACAAAATTATTTGCGGAAGAAATTGAAGTGGAGAGGTTTTTTGATATTAATGTGGAAGCAGAAAAGACAACAAATCAAATAGAAAAAATATTAGAATTAATTAAAAAATTATATGAGCATGCAGGGACAATAGGCAATAAAGCTTTAAAGCTCGAAATAGAACGTCAGGGGGAAATCATTGAATCGAATAGTCAGTCGATTACCAAGGCATTTCAAAGTAGTAATGATGAAAAATTCAAAACTATAGTAATAAAAAACGCGATTACGACGTTTAGTGAGCAAATTGATGACTTGAAATATCTTGATAGCATTAAAGACAAATATTACGATAACATATCGAAACCTCATTGGTAGAGATAGCTAGTAATAAGGGCAAGCAATCAAAAAAGTCCATGACAAAACCTAAAAACCATTGTAAACGGCTTTTAGACCAATTGTTACTAATTGAAATGTACATAAAAAAATACATCGAACACTGAAAAGCGCGCCGCTGATTTTGACGTTGAAGCTGTAGCCGCGACCAATCGATTGTTTTTCAGTAAAATAACGTATTCCCACAGGAGCGCGCTTATGCCAAAGTTTATTCCTTACAATCACGATCAAAATTCCATGGTGGCGATTAATTTTCGCGATCAATTACAATCTGGCACTTTTGGGCACGCTATGCATTATCTCACTCACGAGAAACTTGCCCTATCCATCTTTTATTGCGCCTACCATAATAAAGACAGCTGCAGGTCTGTTTGCAATCCTGCAATTTTATTGAGTGTTGTATTGTTCGCGCGTTCAAAAGGCATTATGTCCAGTCGTGAAATTGAATGATGTTGCATGGATTATATTGCATTACTTGGGCATGATTGGTTGAAAATCAGAAAGTAGTTAGGCAAAGTGAGCCAATAAATTATTAATCAATTGGCTGTAGGTAAATTCAGTAGTTATTGGGGTTTTCTATAGCTTAGTTATAGCAAATCCGTAGCAACAACCTTAGTTAAATATCATTAAATTAGGAGTCGTATGCGAAAAATAATTTTTTTTAATGGCAGCAATATTGGGCGCTGAAAACAGCTGGGCAGGACAATGGGTTAGTTTAAATCCAGCTGATATAGTCTCGATACAAATTACACAATCCACCAACTCAGCTGCTCAAACAGAGGGGCTATATATAGCACTAAAAAATCCGATCATTGGTGAGGCTGCATCATATTGCGCGAGGAAAGATTTTGTTGTTATCACCGACGCTAAACTAATAGACAGAGCATTCTCCGCCTATTTATTTGCGGCTGCCAGTCAGAAAACTATCCAGTTTTATCTTGACGGTGCAGGGAAGTGTGCCTACAACGGTCCAATTGCAACAATTTTTACATTAAACCCCTAAGCCAACTATAACAAGCGACCGTGGTAGAAAATCAATACCTACGACGCAAATTTAGTTGGCCTGCTATTCGCAATTATCACACACGATGGCCTTTAAAATCGTTGTCATTTTTCGCATGCAGGCCGTAAGTGCAACTTTTTGTGCTTACCCTGCTTGACGAACTTCTTGTAAAATTTTTTCATCACAGGATTGCATTGAATCGCGCTCAGTATCGCCATATACAGCGCCGTGTGAATTGGTGCACGGCCGCCTTTGATTCGGCGTCGACCTTTCATAATGCCACTGTCACGATTGTATGGCGCAAGCCAACAAAGCGCTGTTATTTTGCATGGCGATAGCTGACCCAGCTCAAGTAACTCTCCCAACAGCGTAAAGGAACTACATCGCCGACGCCCGGTACCGAGTTCAGAATTTCATACGTGCGCTGCCATTCCGTGACTTCACTAACTGCTTTGGTGAGCAGCTTATTGATGCTTTCAATCTCTTTATCGAGCACTTTAAGCAAACGTTTATGGGTTGCTGTAAGAATCGAAGTCGCTTTGTGCTGACGATTCAACTCCCGGGATCCGCATCTTATTAAGTTGGCGCTTGCGTGAGAGTAATTCACGAATCCCTTCCGGGGTACTGCAAATAGACATCGAGTTCGAAAATGCAGGCATCCAATGTGATTTTTCCGATATCGATTCCTACATTTCTTTCACTGCGATCAATGTGTGCGGCGGTAGTTGTATTCATAACTCAGCCTTGCTACATTCGAGCTCGGAGCCCATTCGACTGCTTGAGTTAAAAGTAGAATCAGTAAGACGCCCACGCTTGTTAACGGACTCGATGATTCGGTTCCAGCGTTGCACCGGGCTACCTTGCTGAAGATCTATTGCTGCAGGTATGGACTCCACCTTATCGCTTTAAGAATGATAAGAAAATTGTCAAAATCAGTCATACAAGTCGTTGCAGCTCGCACACTTTGTCTGCAGGACAGTTTTTAAGTCGTAGCTTTATGGGTAAGACCAACACACCAAAAAATGGAGAAAGCATGAAAAAGACGATAATGCTACCAATTCTATTTGCTGCATCATTTAATTGTTTGGCTGCGGAATGGGTAGAAGCCAATCTTAATCAAATAGAACTCGCAGGGGCTGGTGTAACAGAGGGAGTATATTTTGCAAAAGATACACCATATCAAACCAGCTACACATGCCCAAACAGTCGGTATATCTCTGTTAAAGAAACAAAAATGGCTGATAGAACACTTTCATTAGCTTTATATGCAAAAAGCACCTCTTCTAAATTAAGAATTTATATAACTGGTTGCGATGCTCAGGGCTATTTAAACGGTGTACAAAGCATGCTCGTATCACAATAATAAATAACACCATAATTTTTTAATTGTTTTTTGTATACTTTAGAAAGTACATAAAAAAGGAGTTCATCATGAGTATTACCATTTTAAAAGACATACTAATTTCTAAAGGACAGGTAGATAGAATTTTTGAAGGCTCAGTGCCAATCAATTTATGGCGAGCGCTAAACAAAAAATCGAACACAGGTGTTTTTAGCTTTATAGAGGAACCCACTATTCTTTCAAATGGCCGGCCTCGCGCTGCGGACATAAAAATTGAACACAGAAATGGTGTAAAGTGGGTGAGCGTAAAGAATAGGCCAAGAGGCCTAAGCACATTTGACAAGCCCGGCCTACCAAAAGGCAAAGACTGGGAATATTACAAAATCCCCAAAGGAACAGTACTACCTGAAGGCATAGCCATAGTAAAAGACGAGTACAATACAATCTTAGGTGCTCATCACTACACCATTGCTCCTGCTTATGACATGCCATTATCTCAATTCAAAGCAAAGCTTGACCAGCTTGCAATTAAATTACTTAAAGAGGCCATGTAATGGAAATTCCAAATGTTTGGGCCCCGTTATTAGTATCAGCCGTTAGAGACGCCGTTCTATTTCAAGAGCAACTTCTAAAAAGCGAAACTATTCGCAACAGGGCTGACTATGAAGAACATCATTTACAGTTAACCCAGTTTCTGGAATTTATAAAAGAAGAATATAAATCGATTGAAGGCGAAGTCGGATTACCCTTAGAGCGCTTGCTGTAAAATACAAATGCTGGGCATTACTGCCCAGCCTACATTAAATACTAACTGCTTTTATTGGAAAATAGCGGGAATTGTTTACCGCCATTTGTATCTACACTGTTACAAATTGATAACACGTGATACAGCTTTACGCGGTTTGGTGGTTTAGGTTATCCCTTCCCGGTAACCTAAAGGTGCATCAAATATGCGTTTTACAAAACATGCGGTTTTATCAAGATATATCGCGGCTATTGCCTGGTTTAGCCTGACATTATTAATTGGTTGTTCAGATGACGACCACAAGAAACCTTCCCGCTCATCTTCTTCAGCTTCCGTATCTAGCAGCTCTTCCAGCTCAGCGGCAAACAGTTCCTCCTCCAGTTCTGTGGCGGCGTCACCCTATGCGGGTGAATGGTATGCGCCTGCTTATGGTTATGTGTTATCGGTAAGCACCCAGGCGGATGAGTTTAGGGTTAAAACATATAGCGTGACAGAAGATTATTGTTTATTGCAGAACGTGACGCCTAACTTACCGCAAGAAAAGTTTGAACAAAGCTATTCCTATTCAAAACTGGCGAAGGAAACACTGCGCAAGGTGAATGGGCAATATGCCCCTGGTGTTGAATACGAAAAAATCGCGCAACTGCCATCCACCTGTACGGAAGACCTGCAAACCTTAAAGACAGATTCCGGTTATGCCTTTAATGCCGAAAGAGACTTTGAAATATTTTGGCACACATTTAATGAGCTCTACATTAACTTCGAATTAAGAGGCGTAGATTGGGATGAAGCCTATGAAGAAGCCGTTAATTCCCTGGGCGACATTCATACGGAGGAAGAGCTGTTTGAATTTTTAAGTGAGCTGATTGCCCCGCTAGGTGATGGTCATGCGATTTTGATCCACGCACCACTCAGCCAAAATCTGGATGAAAGTATAACTAAAGCGTTGGAAGATGAAGACACACCCAACTTCAGCACAAACACACAATTACGGTTGTATGAAAAATTATTGAATGAGTATGTAGCGTCACTTGGGTCTGATGATGAGTTAACCGAGGAGCAAGCCGCAGAGGCGGAAAACTATATAGCGTCCAACGTTGATAATATTATGGAAACTATTTTTGGTTATGCCGATGAAAATGTTGATATTAAGGTGAAGGCAGCAGGCGAAATCACCTGGTTTACAACAAGTGAAAATATTGGGTATTTGTTTATAGGCTCAATGTCTGACTATACCGAGGGAAAATCAACCGTTATTTCTGACGTTGCTGTTGATGTTGCCATAGCAGAGGAAACTATTAACGAGGCACTGAAAGACCTTGAAGATACGGATGGCCTGATCGTTGATGTTCGTTTTAATGGCGGCGGCCAGGATCAGGTATCGCTCAGTTTTGTGCGTCACTTTATGAGTCAGCCGCAAGTGGTGTATTCAAAATTTGCAGGCCGTGACGACTTGGCGACGCCAGTGAAAGAAGTCGTACTAGACCCGCCAGTGGATAACCTGTATCTAAAACCCACAGCCGTATTAGTGAGTGGCGATACAGGAAGCGCCGCCGAGTTATTTACCATTGCGATGTCTTCTTTACCGCAAGTCACTATTATCGGTGAGCCAACCGCGGGGGCATTTTCCGATGTACTGGTTAAACGCCTGACTAGCGATATTATTTTCGGGATAAGCAATGAAACTTACCTGGATACCAAAGGAAATAATTATGAGGGAGTAGGTATAGCGGCCGATATTTCAGTAGCGTTTGGCACCCCGCAAGAGCGTAAGGGCGGATATGACAATGGATTGGATACAGCGATAGATTGGATTAAGGCTTATCACTAAAAAATATTGTGGGTATTACTACCCAGGATTAATAGCTATCACTCAAGGGTGATAGCTATTAAAAATTTTCTGTTACGGCAATAAATCAATTTCCCGTTGCTTGGGGTCTGCACTCACATGCAGCTGTGATTTTCCTTTGCGCACTCTTCGCTCACCTAACAGCATCACAATAGGCGTCGCAATTAAAATAGATGAACTGGTGCCGATAACTATGCCGAATAACATAGGCAGAGAAAAACTGGACACCGCACTGCCACCGGCAATCGCCATAGGCAAAATCGCCAGAAAGGTAGTGATCGAGGTGAAAATGGTGCGCGTGAGCGTTGAGGTAATACTCTCGTTGAGTAATTGTACCAAGGGCTTATCTGGCGTGAGACGCAGGTTTTCACGAATGCGATCAAATACAACGACTTTGTCATTTACCGAATAACCAATTAACGCGAGCAATGCCGCCACCGCAGTGAGGTTAAACTCCACTCCAGCCAAGGCAAAAAAGCCGATGGTCTTGGTGAGATCCAGCGCGAGAGTGAGTGTCGCAGCCAGTGCAAAGTGGGATTCAAACCTTACCCACAAATAACCGAGCATGCCCAAGCCTGCCAGAATAATCGCGAGGATTGTCGCATCACCAAAATCACCGCTAACACGAGGGCCAACCATTTCTACACGCGGAAATGCAGCGTCCGGTGCGATGGCGGTAACAGCAGATTTAACGGCTTGCACGCTGGTGCCATTAGCAATATCTTCCGCAGATGGCATGGGCAGGCGCAGCAGGTAGTGACCATCGTTCCCGAATTCCTGAATGGCTACTTGTCCCTTACCTTCATCTGCCAAGCCTTTGCGCAAGGCGGCGACATTGGTGTCTGGCGCTTGTACTTCAATGACGGTGCCACCACTGAAATCGATGCCGTAATCCAGCCCCGGGCTAAAAAATAAAAACACAGAGGCAAGTGACAATACGGCCGAAGCCATCAACCCGAAAAAACGCGCGCGTAAAAAGGGAATGGTATTTTCACTGATGCTATCTAACCATTTGATGCCGGAAATAATTAACGATTGTTTACCCAATTTACGCACACGCCATTCCATCACCAAACGTGTAAATGAAATGGCCGTGAACATGGAAATAATTAAGCCAACAGCCATAGTCACGGCAAAACCGCGTACCGGGCCACTGCCAAATAAAAATAATAAACTGATGGCAATCAGCGAAGTGACATTGGAATCCAGAATAGTGCTGTAAGCGCGCTGGAAGCCACCACTGAGGGCGGCCATGGCCGGTTGCCCGCGCCGCGTTTCTTCGCGGATGCGTTCATTAATTAAAATATTCGCATCCACCGCCATGCCAATACTTAAAATAAAACCGGCAATACCTGGAAGCGTGAGTGTTGCACCAAGCAAACTCAACACACCAAAACTCAAACCGATATTTATCGCAAGGCCAATACAAGCAATAAAACCCCAGCGACCATAAATGCCCACCATAAACGCGAGCACTAACAGCGCGCCCACAATACCGGTGCTAATCCCCATAGAAATTGCATCGCTACCTAAATCCGGCCCGACAGTGCGCTCTTCAATTACTTTTAAAGGAGCAGGCAATGCGCCGGCACGCAATAACAACGCCAAATCATTTGCCGATGCGCTGGTAAAAGAACCGCTGATTTCGCCGCTGCCACCTTGAATCGCACTGCGAATGACTGGCGCGGTGACGACTTTATCATCCAACACAATTGCCAATACGCGCCCGACATTGCGTTTGGTCATATCGCCAAAACGGCGTGCGCCTTCGTTATCCAATTTGAAATTGACCACGGGTTCGCCGGTATCGTGATTAAACGCAAGCCGCGCATCACTGATGTGTTTTCCCTCCATGGCAACACGCTCTTCCAGTTGATAGCGCTCACCCGCTTCACCATTGACGGTAATAACCTTGGTGTGCAATGGCGATTGATTATTGGCCGCCCAGTGAAACGTCATGCGCGCCGTAGTACCTAACAGATCGCGAATATGCTGGGGGTCACTCACGCCGGGAAGCTGCACCAGAATACTGTCGCGCCCCTGACGGGTGATCATGGGTTCCACCATGCCGGTTTCATCCAGGCGACGGCGCACCACTTGCAAACTTTGCTCTACAGCATCGCGCACGATTTGTTCGTGCAGCGCCGGATTTTTATTGCGAACCAATTCGCTGGTATCGACTTCCAGCAACAGATGCGATCCACCGCGTAGATCAAGCCCGAGGGTTAATTGATTTTTGGCATACCAATCCGGCAGTTTTGCCAGAGCGGAATCGGGTAACAGGTTGGGCAGCGCACTGAGCAGCCCGAATAGGATAATCAGACCATACACAATGGCCCGCGAAAAAAGGGTTTTCATCGCCAATACTCCACAATGCTCTCGACTGCGAAAGCAAAAAATTATTGAAATCGGTATTACGGGGAGTGATTAAACGAGCGGCGGCGCACGCGGAACGTTGAGCGCTTGCAATTGATGCCGACAAACACCAGACGCGAAAGTAAGACTAAAGTGCGCCACACCATGATGGGGAAATGATACGGCCAACAGATTGCCGGGCAACAAGGCCCAAGGGGTATCTGGTAGGTCGAGGGCATCGGGCTGGGTTTTAGGGCGGGGAAAAAATCGCTTTAACGAGAGGGAGTGATCGCTGTTGGCATGCAGTGGCATATCCACCAGAGGCGCAAGGCTGCGGCGATCGGTATCGCTGACACTATGCGCCGCACCAAGCTCCCAACTGCCCAGCGCCAGGAGCCACAACAACCCCACAGCCAAAAGCCCACGCCACACCAGGGTGGGAGGCAAAGCAGGCAAATGATGGGATGGCTTGTGCATGACAGCGACCAGAACGGGTGTGATGGCATAGTGGGGCGCCAGCCGGGGTTATTCAAGCGCAGGCGCATAAAAATCGCGCATAACCTTTAGGGCACTACGCGAACTGGCGCACAGAAAAGAATACTTTTCATTTGACCTTCCGTCTCAACTTTATTAGGGTGGCCGCGCCATATGGCACTTCAATTTACATTTTTAATGTTCACTCTTAGCCTTAATTAGGGAGTTTCACAGTGAAAAAATCATTGGTTGTTATGGGTTTGGTTGGTCTTTTAACGGCAAATGCACAAGCGGCAGACCTGTTTGGTTCGCTCAAAAAGGCCTCTGAAACAGTAGACAAGGCACAGGCTAAAGTGGCGGAGACTCAAGCCAAAGTAGAAGAGACCAGCGCGGCAGCCAGCAACGTTTCAACTACCCCCGAGCAGTCAGCACTGGCCCTGGTAAAAACCAAACTGGGCGATAATGCGACCAAAGCGCAGGTGCAAACCGCACTGGGTGCTCCTGTTGCCACCAGCGGTAAAGCTGACGCCGAAGTATGGCTTTACGATGCAAGCTCGGTAAATGCAACCGCCGCCCAAGCGGCACAAGTTGCTGCAGCATTGGGCGTAAATAACGCCGGTGCAACCAAACAAGTTGCCGTACATTTTGCCGGTGACAAAGTAGTTAACGTGGTATTGGCAGACGTAGCGGCGCAGTAAGTTTTCAGCGCCAGCAACAAAAAGCCCCGACGATTGCTCGTCGGGGCTACTACAAAAAATTCGCTCAAAAAAGACCACAATCACCACACGCTTCCCAAGTGAGATGCTCGCTAAAGGTTTTCCGACAAATCCTGTCGCCCCAAAATACGCATAATTTCTACCGCACCATCCTGGCTACTGATCCGATAATAGATACTGTCTGCACCGCAAACACTGCGTCTGTATCCCTCGCGGATATTGTCTATCGCTTGAAAAGCCAAGGGGGCGTCACTGATTTTTTCGAACTGCTCAATCAGCAACTGGTAATAACCTTCCGCCTGCAGTTCACCAAACTTGACGACTCCATGCCAGTAGATCCTTGCGAGATCCATACTCGCCTCATGGCTTATTCGATACCGCATCTCGCCCCAATCCCTGTTTAATTTCCTGCAATAGAGCGTCTGGGCTCAGTGAGCTAAAACCACCCTGCTCCGCTTTGATCAACTGGGCACGAATCAGCTGTAGCTCCTGCTCGCGCAACTGCCGCTCCCGAATTAACTCCCTGACAACCTCACTCTCATTGCCATAATGCCCCAGCTCAATCTGGGCTTTGATCCAGCTATCTTGCTGATCCGTTACCGTGATACTTTTCTTAACCATCGCCATCATGCCATCTCCCAAAAGCCACTGCATACTACTCAGTAGTATAACATACCACCAGAATTGGCTTTATTGATGCCTATTTTTCGCCTCAATCCACTGCGCCATGTATTGCGTGCTTTTATGCTGATGGTGACGCAGCATCTGCCCGATAAAATTGGCCTGACGCTCAGTGGCGATGTTTTCTTCCAGGGTGCGCAACCGCTGTTGCAATAAGGCGGTGTAATCACAGCGATAAAAATAATCGCGCAAAATATTGAACCCTTGCTGTTGTTTTTCTTGCCAGAGCGATGGCTGCTGGTAAAGCTCCAGCGCGGCGCGTGCAAACTCATCCGCGCTGTCAGCAACGGCACCGCACCACGCCAAGCCGCCGCTCATGGACTCACTGCCGATTGTGGTGGTCACACTCGGTGTGCCGCTGTGCATGGCATCCATTAATTTACCTTTAATACCGGCACCAAAACGCAGGGGCGCAAGGCACACGCGGGCGTTTTGCATCACCGCATGAGCATCGACGGCCCAGCCCTTGATGTGAAAACCCTCTTTGGGATTGTGCAATTGCGTTGCTTTGGGCGGTGGATAGGCACCGTAAATATGTAACTCCGGCGCGGCGACACCTGCATTCACAAACTGTGTACGGATCAGTGGCCACAATTGATGTTTTAACCAGAGCACTGAATCCCAATTGGGTTCATGGCGAAAATTACCGATAGTGACGAAATGCTGCCGCGCTGAAAAATCGGGCACACCTGCGGCGTTTATTGCAGGCTGACTTAGAAACGGGCAATAAAATAACAGCGCAGCAGGCACAGAAAAATAATGCTGCAGCAAGTCCATTTCTACTTCTGAAATCATCAATGAAAGATCACAGCGAAAAATGGCGGCCACTTCGCGTTGCGCCATATCGCTGGTACACATTTGCGCATAGAGTTCAGCGGCTGTCGCACGCACAGGCGACACGGATTGCCGCGCTTTTTCATCGACGGCCATTTTTTGCGTAGCTTTTAATAATTGCTGGCGCGCCTGACGCAGGCTATGTAAGTCTTCGGTGTCCAGAATACGCAATGCGGTTGGGCATTGCTGCGCTACTCGCCAACCGAACTGCTCCTCGGTAAAAAAGCGATCAAACAATACCGCGTCCGGTTGCAGCTCTCGCACAAACTCATCAAAGCTACTGCAATTCAAGGCAATAGATTTTTCTGTCACGCCGATTGCGCTCAAGTCAAACCGATGCTCAGACAATGCCGCTGCAGATGCAAAGGTCACGCGACAATTCATCGCCAACAATAATTGCACCAATTCCAGCATGCGACTGCCCGCCGCCGAGGATTTAGGCTCAGGCCATACATAACCAATGATCAAAATATGTTTCATTGTGTTCCGCTCAGTCTATTGCCCGCGAGCTGCATTCAGATACTGGACCACGCCAACACCCGTCGCACGCCCACTGGCAAAACAACCTGTCAGCAAATAACCGCCGGTGGGCGCATCCCAATCCAGCATTTCACCAGCGCAAAATACACCGGGCATTTTAGTGAGCATAAAGGCGGTATTTAATTCTTTGGAGGCCACACCACCGGCACTGCTAATCGCCTCGTCAATCGGACGTGTTGCGGTCAGTGTGAGCGACAATTTTTTAATGGCCAGCGCCAATAAGGCGGGATTTTCCATTGTTTGTTTGCTGGTACATTCACGCAAGAGAGCCAACTTGACGGGCGACAAATGCAACTGTTTGCGCAAAAAATTACTGAGCGAATTTTTCTCGCGTGGCTTATTGAGCTTTTGCTCAATTTTTTCAAGCGACATATCAGGCAACAAATCAATATTCAAGATGGCGGAACCATTCAGCGCCAGGTTTTCGCGCAAATATTTTGACAGCGCATAAATACCTGTACCTTCAATGCCGTAATCACTAATGATTGCCTCCGATAAAATCCGGCGCGGCATGCCCTGCGCATCCACACAACTCAACCCGACACCTTGTAAAGGTGCACCGGCATGTTGGCTGATGAGAAACTCACTCCATGCCACATCAAAGCCACTGTTGCTCGGCACCAATTCATTCACTTGCACACCGCGCTCGCGCAGCAAGGGCACCCAAGCGCCATCGGACCCCAAACGCTGCCAGCTTGCGCCGCCAAGGGCCAGGACAACAGCATCGGCACGGATTGTTTTGCTAATGGGATTGGCATTTTCGAGCGCAGAAAACAGTAACTCGCCCTGCGCATTCCATCCCAACCAGCGATGGCGCGGATAGATTTTTACGCCCAACTCGCGCAGGCGATGTAACCAGGCGCGCAACAGCGGTGCCGCTTTCATATCAGTTGGAAATACGCGACCCGACGTGCCCACAAAGGTATCAATACCCAAACCATGCACCCACTGGCGCAGTGCATCGGCATCGAATTGTTTGAGGGAATTTATAAACTGGGCATTGGCCGAATAGCGCGCGCGAAAATCCTCAGCTGGCTCCGCATGGGTGATATTCATACCACCCACGCCGGCCAATAAAAATTTTCGCCCAACCGACGGCATGGCATCGTACACAGACACCAAATGACCCGCCGAAGCAATGACTTCCGCCGCCATTAAACCCGCCGGGCCACCGCCAATAATCGCCACCGTTTTTGCAGGAGGGATATCAAAAATATCGAATTGTTTCAAAATAAAAACGCCGATGAGAAATTGATTCCACATCGGCGTTTGTTAGTGTTTTAAAAAGTCTATTTATTGTCGAGCGGCAGCGGAAGGGATTCCGGTATTTGCTCAGAGACCGTGGCCCGCAAGGACGCGGGCGACGAGCCCCCAGGGAAGGGTTCACGGCGAGTCTCAGAGTGAATGCCGGAATCCATTACGCGGGGGGAGATATAGACACTAATCTAAAACACTGGCCTCAAACGGCGATGCAGGCAGACCGGCGCTATTATACAGATTTGCCCCCTCAGGGTTGTCCGCCCAGGCATAACGCACCCACTTCGGTTGTGACACGCCATCCGCCCAAACCACCAACTTCTGTTTTTTCACCTCTGCCTTGGCCCACACAAAGCGCTTATCCGCACCGGCAATTGCAATCTGCTTAAGATCGCCACCGCCGCGCACACGCAACCCTTTGCCGGTATCCGCGAAGGACAGCTCCAACTTATTGCCTTTGCGCGCAACTTTCTGCAATACCGGGCCAGAGGCCAACAAGCGTTTTTTACCATAGGCCACTTTCAGCGCACTTAACGCCAGACGCTCGCCCACAGATTGTTTATTCAAGGGGTGAATATCGTTCCACTCGCCCACATCAATCGCCACCGCCATAGCGGTATTTTTCAAGGCAAGTGTTTGACGCTGAGCTTCGCGCAACTCCGCCCATTTACTCTCCACCGGTTCGGGTTTGGCCGGTAAAAAATTGGCCAGTTGCACAAACAGGAATGGCACATCGCCCTGTTTGAACTGCACACGCCAATCGCGAATTAAATCGGCAAACAAGTAGCGATACTCCGAAGTGCTAACCGCGCAGGATTCTTCCGCGCACTGGCCGCCCGGTTGGCGATGAACACCTTGTGCATCAGCGCGTTCCACGTTGGATTCGCCCTGATACCAAATCACCCCTTTAATTTGCAGCGGCAGCGCGGGCGCCAACTTCGCATTAAACAGTGATGCGGGGACATAGTGCAGCGTGGTAGTCGGTTTCATCGCTGGGGCATTGGCAGCGATTTGGTATTTCCATTCACCTTGCAAAGGGATGGTTTCCGTCGTGGGCAAGGCTTCATCCAGCACCAGCGCGTAGCGTTTGTCTTTCACAAAACCGGCGTTGGCGGTATAGCTGGTAATGCGAATGGCGATAGTATTTTTACCTGCCGTTAATACACCGGCCGGTACAGGATAAATCCGTGGCGGGTATTGATAACCCGTCTGGCCAACAGCCTGACCGTTCACAAACACCTGGTCACCATCCACAATGGAACCCAACCACAGCATGCCTGCTTTTTCTGCCTGGGGCGCCGTCAACACAAACTCTTTGCGCACCCACAAACTGCCGTTGGTAAAGTCACTGCCCTGCTCTTTAAAAAAGCCTGGAACTTGCACCGTATTCCAGCTATCGGTTGCCAACTCTGCTTGTGACCAACCCTTCTGCAAGCCTATATCCGCCGCATTCAAATCGCTGTACCACTTATCGTTATTGGCTTTATCGGTGGCGATAGTCGCCTGCACATGGGCATCGTTTTTAAAGGGCTGGAGTTTTTCCAAATAATGCGGATAGGTTTTTAACGCCGGCTCGCTCATCCAGGCTTCAGCGGGCGAACCGCCCACCGGCAAGGTCACCAGGGCGATGGGCACATGGGTGGCGCGATGCAATTGCTGCGCGAAGAAAAAGCCCACTGCCGAAAAGCTGGCCAAATTATCCGGGGTAGCGGTTTTCCACTCACCTTGGGTGTAATCCGCCAGCGGCCCTTTGAAGGCATAGGCTACCGGTACATTGAATTCGCGCACCTGCGGCAAGCGGGTGGATTCAATCAAACCGGGGTATTGGTATCTCACCCGACGCAGGGGCAATTCCATATTCGATTGCCCGGCGGCGATCCATACATCGCCCAGCAAAATATCTTTGCGGGTCAGCGTATTTTTACCGCTCACGGTTAACTCGTAGGGGCCGCCTGCCTTGCGCGCCGGAAAGGTCACTTGCCACTTACCTGCCTGCGCGGTGGTGGTTTGTTGCTGGCCCGCAAAGCTCACGGTGACCTGCTCACCCTCATCGGCCCAGCCCCAAATAGTGAGAGGCTTATCGCGCTGCAGAATCGCACCATCGCTCAACAGGCGTGGCAGGGTTACATCGGCATGGGCGGGCGATATTGTCGCCGCCACTAGACTTAACAAGAGCAAAAACTGTATAGGAAAGGAAAGTATCGTTTTCATAGTCAGGGCTTTTATGGTTATGAACTGAGTAACAAGAATGCCAAGTGTACTTGTATACAACAAGCGCTGTAACCCCTGATACTTGGCAGGCGAGTCATTTTTACATTTATTTAATCGCTTGCGCATGTCATTTAGGTGCCGCCACCAGGCATAAAAAAAGCAGCTAAGGCTGCTTTTTCGGGGCAATGCTATTTACTCATCCGGCAGTTCGCGCACACCAATCAAGGTTGAATAATTCTCGCGGTAATCTTCCATGTGTTCTTTTAAAAAATCGCGGTAGCGGCCAGTCAGGTAATTGGTGGTGCCTTCTACATCTTCCGCGAATTCATTTTTATCCAGCGAACTCTGTGCCACCACAAAGGCATTAAAGCGCGCGGTTGCATTGATTAATGCGGCACTGACAATTCCCGGGTCGGCATGATCGCAGGCGCTATTGGCGTCTTCGATAAACTTCTCTACCAATTCCCAAAAAATATCATCGTCAGTTTTTGTGCTCATTGTGCTGTCTCACCCGTTAATAAAGTTGCTGTCTATTCTACGGTAGCTGTAACCAAAATGCCTCTGGCAACCAACACCAGAGGCAGTGTGCGATTATTTTACCGGTGCAAAAGGTTTGTTTTTAAAGTTGGCGCCGCGCGCTTGGATAACCAGGTTTTGCCCCTGCTTGCCCAGCACCAGTTGTTGGTAGATGTTCAGCAAATCCGCCTTGGTAACCTGTTGCAGTGCAGCCACGACCCGCTCTTTGCGGTCAAAGCTAAATTTGGCTTCCTTAAAGTCCTGCAAATGCTGGGTGGCTTCAGCGCGATAATCATTGGGTTTTTGCAGGATCTGCGCAATCTCTGCCGCTTTTAATTGCTCCAACTGTGCTGGCTCCAGGGCTTTCAAGGTGGCGAGATAATCCTTGCGGAATTTATCCATGCGCGCTTTCAAGCTGACCAAATCGGTATTGGTGGTTTGCACATAAAGACCAAACAAAGGGTAATCATTCAACGCCGATGCGGTACTGCCCACCACATAACCCAACTGCTCGTTGGTGCGCAGTTGGGTGAAAATATCGGTGCTGAACAAGCCGTTGAGTAGCATTAACTGCGCTTGCTGCTTAAGGTCTTTTTGTGTGCCCACATAAATATCCACCAAGGCATTATCGGTTGGATCTATATCGAGCTGATCCACCAACACGCCACCGGTTTTTGGCGTAATACTTTGGGCTAAATAACGCTGTGCAGGCGCTTTGCTGCTGCCCAGTGTTTGCGCGGCATCTGTCGCTAATGCCACAACGCTGTCGTCGGTAAAATTACCGGCGGCATAAATGCGTAACAAATGATTAGCCAACACTGCTTTATGATGCGCCTGTACCTGCGCCAGCGTTATTTTCTCTGCCGCAGCGATCACTTCTGCATCGCTCCAATTGCCCTTGGCGCGGGTCAATAAACCGAAGCGGTTAAAGGCCTGGCGAATAGGAATTTCTTTTTTGTTGTTGGCGATATTTTTGACAAACCGGTCTTTGGCTTTGGCCAGATCATCCGCGCTCAGTGTCAGGGCGACATAATCCTGCAACAGTGTGTGCACCAGTCCGGGTTGTTTTTCGGTGTAACCATAAATGCTGAAATTCTGGCCTTTTTCTGCATTCAGCTCCAGGCCGATGGAAATACCCGCGCGCCCGGCGCGATCTACCAGCGAGGTTTGGTGCATTTTGTAAATATCGGCGAGCAGATTGGCTGCCACTAATTGATCAATGGCGTTGTAGGCAAAATCGATGTTCAGGTTCAGTTCGATAAAGCCCTTATCCTCCTGGAAATGCTGGTTGTGTACCAGCCAGGCTTCCACACCTTGCTGATTCACCAGCTGCTGCGGCTTGCTGTGTGTAGCGGCCACAATGGGCGCCGGCTTGTCGGTAAACAAATCGTTTTCCGGTGGCAATTTGAATTGCAGAGCCTTGCCAGTTTTTGCCCAGGCTTTCACTTCAGCGGGCGTGAATTTTTTTACCGCATAACTGCCTTCGTAATAAGGCACGGGCTGATCGGTGACTTCTGTTTTGCTCACGTGCCAAATACGCGCGCGCGCCGGTGTTAATTGTTTCAACACCGCTTTGATGGCACTTGCATCAAAACGCTCATAGACATAATCCGAGTTGAGCAAATTAGCGACCGGGTATTCAAACTGCTTGTAGGATAAATCCGTCGCCTGTTGCAGCGGCGGTTGCTTTTCCACATTGGCAAAATCTTTTTCCCACATGGCTTTGATTTCGCGGTAATAACGCTCATCAACACCTTTGGCTTTCATTAAATCGATATAGGCAAAAATCGAACTAATAATTTGATTTTTGTTACTCAAGCCTTTTTCAGTTAGCTCAACGTAAACCGAAAAGGTGCCGTCCATGCCGTACTCATCGGGCGAGACACTGGCACTTACCGAGTTGGCCAAACCTTCGCGACGCAATTGCTCACCCAGGGTGCCGGGTTCTTCCGAGGAAATCAGATAATGTAAATAACCGTTGGGTTTGACCGGCCACAGGGCACTGTTATCGGTAATGGGGAACTCGATAAATAATTGCTTGAGATCCTTCAGGGTTTTGACATAAATATGCTGGCCTTCCTCGGCGCGGGTTAAGCCGGGAACATCGACTTGTGGTCGCTTGATATTTTTATTGGGAATGGATGCAAAATGTTTTTCCGCGAGGGCTTTTAACTGCGCTTGGGATTGGTTGCCCACAATCGTCAGCTTCATGTTGTTGGCAGAGTAATAGCGGTTGTAAAACGCGCGCAGGTCATCTTGCAACAAGGCACCGGGTTTGTCGGACAGGGTTTCCAAATTACCGGTGGTAAAGCGGTGCGCCGGATGGGCCGGGTTGGACGTGAGGCCACTGATGCGATACATAATCCAGCTATCGTTAGTGCGCCCCATGGACCACTCGCTATTTACCGCGTTGCGCTCTTTGTCACTGTACTGCGGATCAAAGGTAGGCGCGCGGAAATAGTCGCTAAAAAAATCCAGCGCCTGATCCAATTGATCGGCCTTTAGCTGGAAAAAATAATTGGTATGGTCGCGTGCAGTGTAAGCGTTCCACACCCCGGCATTGCCATCCACAAATTTTTGGAAACTGTTGGGTTCCGGGTATTTTTCGGTGCCGAGGAACAACATGTGCTCCAGGTAATGCGCCAGTCCTAACTGTGAATCCGGGTCCTGATAACTACCCACCCCCACAGCGAGCGATACAGCCGCCACTTCACTGGCCGGGTCGGTCACCAGCACCGCTTGCAAACCATTGGGCAGGAGGATTGCCGAATATTGGCGATCGTCATTGGGGCTTTTAATAATCGCCGTGTTTTCAATATCGGCAATGGATGGTTGCAGTGATTGCGCGGGCGATTGCCCCACCGATGAGGGGCGAGTGGACTCACAGCCCACCAACGACATAGTGCCCAGCAGCAGTAAACCCGCTGCCACCGCAGAATAGCGTTTTAACATAGCCTAGTTCCCTTCAGAGTTAGAATTGCCAGACAGCCTAGCAGAATTTACCAAGGCTGGCGGCGCCTTGGCGGCAAGAATATACCCGGCTATGACGCTAGGGCGACGCCATAGGTTCCGCATCACCCGCCACCGATACCAGGCTGATGAAATGGCGTTCGCTCTGCATGGTGGCCCCTTCACTCTCATCATTGACCTCGCGCCGCCTGGTGATAAGCCTGTCGCCTATGCGCTGGTATTCCATTTGCACCGCGTTTTGAAAGCGAAACCCAATGACAATAAACACCCGCCCGCTGCCCGCCTCGGTGAGTTCACTGGCCAGCGGAACACCCTGTTCATCAATCCACAATTGCAGGCGATTGCGGTATTTTTTGACGTACTTGCGATAGCGCTTATCGATCTTTTCCCTGGGCAAACTAAAGCGCAGCAACCGCGCCGGACGACCTTCATAACTACTGGGCGATTCGCCCAAAAAGCGATAGCGCGCCAGCATCAACTCCAGTTGGGCGACTGGATACATCAGCTCGCGCCATTCCCAATAATCAAATTGGCCAATGGCATTGAGGGCAGAATTTTTCACATCCTCATCGACGGTTTTCGCCATTTCTTCGGCGCTGAGTTGGGCAATTAATGCAGGGGAATAAAACATACGCAGGCCCTCGGGCGAATCTTCCAGTCGCAGTTGCAACAGCCCCTCACGCTCCTGCAAATCCTTGTCATCGCCGCTGCGACCAAAGAGTTTGAACTGCACATCCAGCGCGATGGTTTGTGTACCGCGCAACTGCTGCAAGGCGCGGCGCAAGTCACTCACCCCGATCGATTCCACGGTCGCTGTTTCTGGCGCGGCCAAGGCAATTCGGTCGCCAAACAAGAGTGACAGGCACAGCGCAGCAAGCAAACCGGTTTTCAGAGCCATTCATCGCCTCCAGGGCACAAAAGAGAGATTAATCATAAGCGGCAGCATCCTCCGATGCGTTATTATTTGCGCACATTTTCCATGTTGATTTAAGCGACTAGATCTATGCTTAATATACGCGGCCATTCGCACGCGCGACTATGCTTGGGCTTTGCATCGCAGCGATAATCGCCTCAGAGGTAATCTACACACATCATGACAACCGCCACCTACACAGCACTGGGCAAATACCTTGACCTACTGCTGGACGCCATCTGCGTGGTCGATAAAGACGGGCATTTTATGTTTGTCAGTGCAGGCGGTGAGCGTATTTTTGGCTACCGCCCCGACGAAATGATTGGCAGGCAAATGCTGGAACTGATTCACCCTGAGGATAAAGACAAAACCCTGAAGGCGGTGGATCACATTGTGGCGGGCCAACCGGAACCGCATTTTGAGAATCGCTATATCCGCAAGAATGGCGACGTAGTGCATATCATGTGGTCGGCACGCTGGTCGGAGGAAGATCAGTGCCGCATTGCCGTCGCCCGCGATATCACCCTGCGCAAACAGGCAGAAGCTATGCAGCAAGCGGTGTTCGCCATAGCCGAGGCCTCCCACACCAGCGATGACCTCTGTAGCCTCTACCCGCAAATCCACCAGATCATTGGCGGTTTGCTGCCTGCCGTTAACTGTGTCATCGCCCTTTATGACTCACTGGCGGACTGCATCAGCTTTCCCTATTACGTGGATAAACACACCTCGGCGCCGGCCCCACAATCGCTGGGCCACCACAGCGGCTATGCCCAGCTCATCCGCGAGGGCGAACCATTGCTGCTGGATACCGCACAACTGGCCGACCCACAATATGCCCATTTTCTGGATGCGGACAATGTGCGCAAACCGCTCTCCTGGCTCGGTGTACCGCTGAAAATGCAGGGCCGTCCCATTGGGGCGCTGGTGATCAAAAGCTACACCCTCACCGCCTGCTACTCAGCACAAACCGTCGAGCTGCTGAATTACGTGTCCACCCAGATCGCTACCGCCATAGAGCGACGCCAGATGATGGCGCGCCTACAACAGCGTGCTCTCTACGACCAACTCACCCGCCTGCCCAACCGCGATCTGTTTTACGACCGTATCCAATCGGCCATCGCCAGGGCGCGACGCAACCGGGAACTGATCTCGCTGTTATTTTTGGATCTGGATAAATTCAAAGAAGTGAATGACCGCTTTGGCCATCAGACTGGCGACCTGTTGTTGGAAGCCGTAGCGCGTCGCCTGGAACTCAGTGTGCGCGAATGCGATACCGTTGCCCGTTTTGGCGGCGATGAATTTGTGGTGTTACTGGAAAATATCGATCACCCGGAACAGAGCGATCGTGTGGTGGAAAAAATTATTGATCACCTGCGCAGCCCGATTGAACTGGCAGGCAACCTGATCACGATTACTGCCAGTATCGGCATGGCGCACTTTCCTTTGCACGGTGACAATGAAAAAGACTTGCTGCACCACGCCGATAATGCGATGTACGCCAGCAAAACCCAAGCGCGCTAGTCGTCCTTGGCATTGACATGGCTCGCACCGGTAGCCTTGGTTTTGGTGCGCGGATTGCCGTAGTAATCCACACTGGAGGCACCACTGGCATCGGCCACCAGAGATTCAGTGACTGACACTTTGATATGGGACGCACCGCTGGCACTGACCTTGGCTTGGGTCACACTGAGCGGTTTGCCACGGAAATTACTGGCACCACTCGCCCCCACCTCCAACTCATCACTGCGACTGGCGCCCTTGATCTCCACATTGGATGCCCCCGACAGGTCGTAGGACTGGGTCTTGGTGGTTAGAGTATCAATCCTCACATTAGCCGCACCGGACAGCCCCATCCTGACCTCATCCATCGTCAGGCGCGCAAAGTTCACATTCGCCGCACCGCTGGTCTCCAGCTTAAACTCACTCCCCTGTAAATCCCCCAAGGTAGCGTTCGCCCCGCCAGACAACTCCAAATACTGCAACTGCTTAACACCCAAGGTGACCTTAACCTTCTCATTGCCTTGGCCAAACCAACTCAGAAAACCGCCATTGCCGCTCTTTAACCAGACACTGACGCGATTGCCCGTTTGGTCCACCTTGACCCGCTCCATTACCTCCGCATCCGCCTCAATGCGCAAATACTCAGTACCGCTCTGGGTGATCTCCACCCGGGTATTGCCACCGCTGGTAAACTCACTGAAATTCTTCACCGGATACACCTTGGCCAGTGTTTCTGCTAATGCCAAGGGGGTGGCGAAGCACATAATCAACCCAAACAAACCTGTGCGAACCAGCATGATTTTCTCCCATAAATACAGTAATGAAATAAATACAACTCAACAGCGCTTACCCCTAAGACGCACAAGTCGCCGAACCGGATTCACCCACAACTAAAAAATTACCACCCGCTGTTTTCCGCTCACAAAGCCTTGCCAAAAACAAGTCTGGCAGACAGGGTGATTTTGGCGATAATGGTGCCCTTTCGATTCAAGCCCGCTATACGAGCCTTTATGCTATGACCAGCCTACCCAGTATTGCCAAACGCATTGCCGATGAATTAAACGTTCAGGAACAACAAGTTAGCGCCGCCGTGGGGCTACTGGATGAAGGCGCCACCGTGCCCTTTATCTCCCGCTACCGTAAAGAGGTAACGGGCGGGCTGGACGATACGCAAATGCGTACCCTGGAAGAGCGCCTGCGCTACCTGCGCGAACTGGAAGATCGCCGCGCAGCGATCCTGAAATCCATTGCCGAACAGGACAAGCTGACCCCGGAATTGGAGCGCGACATCCAGATCGCCGATACCAAAAACCGCCTGGAAGACTTGTACCTCCCCTACAAACCCAAGCGCCGCACCAAGGGCCAAATCGCCAAAGAAGCCGGACTGGAACCCTTGGCAGAGGCCTTATTGGCGGACCCAAGCCTCGCACCCGACGTGGAAGCAGCAAAATACTTCAACGCTGAGCACAATATTAACGACGTGAAATCCGCCCTCGACGGAGCCAAATACATCCTCATGGAAAAATTCAGTGAAGATGCGGAATTGCTCGGTCGCCTGCGTCATTTCCTGCAACAGGAAGCCACCTTCTCGGCGCGCGCTGTGGCAGAAAAACTCACCGACACCTCGCAAGAAGTACAAAAATTTCGCGATTATTTTGAACACGATGAACCGCTTAAATCTGTGCCGTCGCACCGTGCATTGGCGATGTTCCGCGGCCGCAACGAGGGTGTGCTGACCATAAGCATTAAAGTGGGCGATGAAGAACAGCGCATCGGCCACCCCTGCGAATCCATGATCGCCGAGCACTGGCAGGTGCAAGACAAAGGCCGCGCTGCCGATGGCTGGTTGGCAGAAGTGGTGCGCTGGACCTGGCGAGTAAAACTGCTCACCCACTTGGAAACAGATCTGCTAGGTGAGTTGCGCGAAAAAGCGGAAGAAGAAGCGATTAAAGTTTTCGCGTCCAACCTGAAAGATTTATTGCTCGCTGCACCCGCCGGGCAAAAAGCTACCATCGGCCTCGACCCTGGTATGCGCACGGGTGTAAAAGTGGCGGTAGTGGATGCTACTGGCAAAGTGGTCGATCACTGCGTGATGTACCCGACACCGCCGTTAAATAAAATCGCCGAATCCGAAGCGATTTTGGTTCACTTGTGCAACAAACACAACGTGGGATTGATTGCGATTGGTAACGGCACCGCATCGCGCGAAACTGAAAAATTCGCTAAAGATGTTCTCAAGCGCCACCCGGAAATCAAGGCCAGCACGGTTATCGTCAGCGAAGCGGGCGCATCGGTTTACTCTGCGTCTGAATTCGCCGCAAAAGAATTTCCGGATTTGGATGTAACGATTCGCGGTGCAATTTCTATCGCGCGTCGATTGCAAGATCCACTCGCTGAATTGGTGAAGATCGACCCCAAATCTATCGGCGTTGGCCAATACCAACACGACGTTTCCCAGTCACAACTCGCACGCTCACTCGATGCGGTCGTTGAGGACTGTGTGAACGCCGTCGGTGTGGAGGTGAATACCGCGTCGGCTGCACTGCTGGCACGTGTGTCGGGATTGAACACCACTCTGGCGAATAATATCGTTGAATTCCGCAACCAGAACGGTGCATTCAATTCGCGTAGCTCACTGAAAAAAGTGCCGCGTTTTGGCGAAAAAACCTTTGAACAAGCCGCAGGCTTTTTGCGCGTTGCCGGTGGTGACAATCCACTCGACGCTTCAGCAGTTCACCCTGAATCCTATTCGATTGTTGAAAAAATCGCACAGAAAAATGCGCGCGAGATTAAAGGTCTGATTGGCGATTCATCTTTCCTGCGCGGATTAAAAGCAGCGGAATACACCGATGAAAAATTCGGTGTTCCCACCGTGACCGACATCATCAAAGAATTGGATAAACCCGGCCGCGACCCGCGCCCGGAATTTAAAACCGCACAATTCCAGGAAGGCGTAGAAGAGATTACCGATTTGGTTCCCGGTATGATTCTGGAAGGCACAGTCACTAACGTTACCAACTTTGGTGCCTTTGTGGATATCGGCGTACATCAGGATGGCTTGGTACACATCTCCGCGCTTTCACACAACTTTATTAAAGATCCACGCGAAGCGGTAAAAGCGGGCGATATCGTAAAAGCGAAAGTGATGGAAGTGGATGTGCCGCGCAAACGTATCGCGCTATCGCTGCGCTTGGATGACACCCCCGGCGAAAAAGTGGATGGCGGTAATAAAGGCGGCGGTCGTCCATCGCAAAACCAACAACGTGCGGCGCAGAAAAATAATCCTGCTCCAGCAGCAATGGGCAGCATGGGTGCACTCTTGCAGCAAGCGCTGAAAAAGAAATAAGCCGGTAATATTTCATCCCCTGTTGCCCCTCATAACACTGGCGGCGCAGCAGGGGATGTCACTACAAAATAGAAAAAATTACCCAATGCACACAAGGAGCATGCAATGGAAATCGGGGCAAAAACCATCGCCGCAGGCGTGGCAGTATTTCTTCTCGGCGTTGGATCAACCTATTGGTTGATGGCCGACAATGGCAAGACCACCACCAGTGCAACACCACAACGCCAACCCGCCATGCAGGCCGCGCTGGCGCAACTCGGTAGTACACCAAGCAATAGTAATGAAACCGATGCAGGCAACGACGGTACGCAAGAAACTGACGCGATTCAAACGACCAGTGAAAGTACCGCAGACGCAGGCACGCTGACCCATGAACGTTTTCTGGCCGCTGCCGAAGCCCGCCGCGAACAGCAACTTGCCGACAAAGCCGAAGCTGATCGCATGGCGAAATTACGCCAACAAAAAGCAGACAGTGTTGATTGCAAGTTTTGGCGGCAGCAACAGCAAACCTCCAGCACTGCCGCCAAAATTGAAGAGAAAATTAAAACCCACTGCATGCTCGCCAGTGACTTGGCCAGCAGTGAAAGCAGTAGCAGTGCAGAGACAGTTACTCCCTAGTCAGCCGCGCGGCTTACCACAAGCCGCGCACACCTTCGTAGGTTAATTTCACCCCCGCCAATAACAGGAAGCTGTAGCTCATCCAATAAAAGAAACGATCAGATACGCGGCGGTGCAAATAAACGCCCAGCAGTACTCCCAAAGGAGCCAGTGGCAATAACAGGAGTGAGGTGTAAAACGAGCCGCCCGATATTTGCCCGAGCAGGGCATAGGGAATCAGTTTGATAAAATTGATAATCGCAAAAAATAAAATGGTTGTGCCCGCCAGCACTGACTTGGGCATATGTTGCGGCAATAAATACATAGCGATAGGCGGACCGCCCGCATGGGCGATGTAACTGACATAACCGGCAATGCTGCCCCAAAAACTGCCGCTGATTTTACTGGGCGCTCGCTGCGCCATACGTTCCAGAAAATGTTTGCCCCACAAGTAGTGGGCGACAAAATAAATCGACAACACACCAATCAATAACCGCACCCAATCCGCATTTGCCATTTCAAAGGTGAGTGCACCAGCCAGCGTTCCCAAGAGTGCACCGGGCAGCAGGATTTTTAAATTGAGCTTGTCCCAGGTGCCTCGAAAACTCCACAGTCCAACGGCATCCATCGCACACAAAATCGGCAGGAGAATCGCGGCGGCAATGCGCGGGTCAATCAGCAGCGACAAGAGGGGAACAGCCAGCATACCGAAGCCACCGCCAAAGCCGCCTTTGGACATGCCTACGAGGATAACAACCGGAATGGCAAGACAATAAAAGAGAGGGTCGGTGATCATGATTGCTGCCGCAAAAAAAAGCGGCAGCATGAACCTATTGCCGTATTTTATCCAGACCCGGCATTGAATCCGGATTGAATAATGGTGCGAAAATATTATTCGAGGGTCACCGGGTAATAATCGAATTCGCAGTAACCCGAATTGCGATCACAGACTTCCAGCAACAAATACACCCGCTGCGGTAACTGGCGTACCAGAGGGTAAATATCCACTTCGCGCGACGAATCATCGCAGGACATAAAAAAGTCATTGGTGTATTCACAAATCCAACTGCCGCCCTGATCGCAACGGCGACCGGCACCGCACACCTGGGAGTTAATTAAAATACTGCCCGCGATGGAAGCGCGGTCATTAATACGCAAACTCACGGTGTAATCTTCCAGGCTATCTACCGACCAGAAAATTTCGTAGAGGCCATCGTACAAATAGGGATTCAAGGCCAGCGGCGGGTAATTCGGCGTCGCAGTATCCGTGTCGTAACTATCAATAATATCGTAGGCCCGCAGCTCGGGTCGGTAATCCTCTCCGGGAGCGGGTGCGGCGCTACCACTGCCACCACAGGCAACTAACAGGGATGAAAAGATCACAAGAGTAATGGCGGTGATTATTTTTGACATGGCAGCAACTCCGGAGGGTTATGGAGTTGATGCTAGGCGCGAAGCACTGAATCGCGCCTGAATAATTATCGCCCCTAATGACGAAAATGAACCTGGGGTTTCAGGTTGACTGAACCGTCCTCTTCCAATACCGCGTGCTGGGTGGATTCACCATTGGCCACCACAACCAGCGGCGGCATAAACATAGGGCGACGCACAAACCAAAGGCTCCAACCAAAACTCTCCAAACTGTGCAGCGCCAGGAGTTGTGACTCATTCAAAAAAGCCGAGAGATTAATGGGCACCGCTTTGTGCTGGCCGCGCCGGTCATCCACAAAGTGTTGTAACCGCTCGGCGAGGCTGGGTTTATTTGAGGATTTGACTGATCGTGGCTCCGACATAACAACACTCCTTTCAGTGATAGGAACAGGGTGATACTCACACCGATATGCAACGCGCTTCTCACCAGTGTCGTGACAAACATCATGGTTGTCAAAAACCCTATTGGAATATCACCGCCTGCTGAAAGGCTGGATTCACATAACCCTTTCCTCAACCTTCACCTCCCACCTCACCTCCGCCCAAGGGATGCAAATTGGCGCCAAGCCGCTACAATTCACCCCATCGGCAACTCACTGCGGCAATAAAAATACAAGCCGCCCCACCTTTACCGGAGTACGACGATGAAACACTTATTACTGGGACTTTTGTGTGCAAGCCTGGCCTGCACCAGTTACGCCGATAGCGCCACACAGGAAACACAACAACTGGAAGCAAAAGTTGCCGCCCTGCGCACCGCCATGATCGATGGTGACCGCGACGCCCTGCTGGCACTCTCTGCGCCCCAATTGAGCTACGGCCATTCCGGCGGCGCTATTGAAGACCAGGCGGCGTTTGTGGAGAAAATTGCCAGCGGCAAATCCGACTTTGTCACCATGGACTTACGCGAGCAAACCATTAGTATCAGCGGCGACACGGCATTGGTACGTCACAACCTGAAAGCCGACATTAAAGATGGCGGTGTGCCCAACACCATTGAACTGGGCATTTTATTGGTATGGCAAAAACAAGCAGGTGAATGGAAACTGCTTGCACGTCAGGCCTTCAAGTTTCCCCCAAAAAACTAAACCGGAATCCTTATGAAACTTTACGGCAGTTACACCTCTCCGTTTGTTCGCCATGTGCGCATAGCGCTGCTGGAAACACAACAGGCGTTTGAATTTATTGAAACCGATCAAGCGGGCAGCAGCGCGCAATCTCCCACCCAACGAGTCCCTTTTTTGCAGGATGGCGAGGTGTTTCTCACAGACTCCGCTTCCATTATTAAATACCTGCGCGAAAAGGCCGGCCAAAGCTATTGCCACTCGGCACAGGAGTTGGATCAATTGTGTTTGGTGAATACCGCGCTGGAGGCCACGGTGAATGTATTTTTTATCAAACGCGATGGCGTGGATGTTACCGCCGTACCTTACCTACAACGCCAGATGGCACGGGTGCAATCTACACTGGGTGAATTAAACAGAAGTGATATCGCAGCGGTAAACACTGCAGCGGCAAACTCCTCCCGCCCCTACAGCGATGCACAATTACGCCTCGCGTGTTTTATGGGTTGGGCCAAGTTTCGCAATCAAATTGATTTTTCAGCATTTGAAGCGCTGGAGAATTTTTATCGTCATATCAGTCATTACGCCCCCTTTGCGGCGACACAACCGCCGCAAGCCTAACAGCATCGCCGCGCTTGCCACCAAGCGCGGCGATGATTCCTCACTTATACGCCATATACAATCTTGGGTTTGCGCAATTGCTGCGCGGTAAAACACAAAAAGGCCACCGCTAATATCACCGCCACTAACCACGCCTGTGCAAATGCAAGCAGTGGTACATCGCCGCCCAGCAGTAAATCCTTCACCACTAATTGCTGGGCCAGTACCGGCACCCAGCGAAACCAATCCGCGTAAGCACTGGGGTTAAACTGGGTATAAAACAGCGGCACCATAGGAATAAAAATCATCAGTCCCATATAGGTTTGCGCATCTTTAAAGCTGCGCGCAAACAGGGAAATTAAAAATTGCAGCGCTGTCGCCACTATTGCCAGCGACATTAAAGCCACCAACACTACCAACAAGTCCAGGGGAGTGACGTGCACACGTAAACCCAACTCTTTAAAGGGCACATAGGCAAATGCAATAGCCAACAGCGTTAACTCAACAACAATCACCATAAACGTTAGCGACAAACTGTTAAGCCATTTCCCCAACAATATCGCACCGGATGCGGCTGGTGTAATCAGTAGCGACTCCAATGAGCGGCGCTCACGTTCGCCTGCAGTCATGTCAGCACTGAAGCCCACGGCAGCCATAAAGACGGTGAGGATTAATAACATGGGCAAAATGGCCATCACAAAGAAACCCATTTTCTGATCGCTGGCCACGTTTAAATCACGCACGACTACCGGATTGACTATCGCGGGCGAAATACCGCGCGATAGCAATCGCAAACTGCCAATGCGACTATTCCAACTCCAAATTTGCTGCCTTACAAATTGCAGCGCGCCTTGCAGTTTATTATTGGTAGCATCAAACACCAGCGCCAGCTCGATGGACTCACCGGTGGCAAATTTTTCACGCGCATCGTCGGGCACAATTAACGCATAACCTAACTGCCCATTTTGCACTTGCTGATAGGCCTGTTCATCTGCCGCTTCTACCTGAATACCACGCTCTTGCAACCAATCCACCAACGCGGGCAATTGCTCAGCGCCGACAATGGACAATTTAATCGGCTCATTATTTGTCGCGCGCGATTGCTGGTTCATATGAATAATAAACAGCGAATAAGCCACAAAAACACCGACAAAGTACACCGGCATTAAAAATGCCATGCGTAAACTTTTTTTGTCGCGCAAGGCATCGAGCCACTCTTTACGCCACACAATGAGCAAGGTTTGTATAAATTTATTCACAGATAGACTCCTTGCTAGTGGCCTGCACTAAATTGACAAACGCATCTTCCAGGTTAGTGGCGGCGCCTGCGGCCATAATGGTCTCCAGGTTGCCATCGGCAAGAATACGCCCGTGATGGATCACCAGAATGCGATCACACAAGCCGCTCACTTCGTGCATTAAATGGCTGGAAAAAATCACACAGCGCCCCTGCGCTTTTAATTCATGCAGTAAACGTCGTACCGAGCGCGTGGTAATCACATCGAGTCCGTTAGTGGGTTCGTCCAATAAAATATGTTGCGGCTGATGCACTATGGCGCGCGCCAAAGCCGTTTTCATACGTTCACCGAGCGAAAAGCCTTCCGCGCGGCGATCTGCAATCGCTTCCATGCCCAACCATTGGATTAATTGCTCGGTTGCATTTTCCAATGCGGCGCCACTCAGTCCCTGCAGCTCACCGAAATAGCGAATATTTTCGCGCGCGCTCAAGCGCTTGTATAAACCAGTATCATCCGGCAGCACTCCCAATTGTTGGCGCGCGGCATTGGGCGCAACACTGAGTTGATGCTCATTGACCCACACATCCCCGCTGGTGGGTTGCAACAACCCGTAAACCAAACGCATCAAGGTAGATTTACCCGCGCCGTTTAACCCCAATAAACCGGTAATTTCACCGTCATTCAAGGTGAAACTCACATCGTTTAATGCCGTGATGGCATTTGCACCGGCACCGTTCGCCACACCGGTCTGCTGGATATTTTTTTGTTTTTTGGGATAAAACACTTTTGTTAAGTGCTCAACACGAATCATGGCTGCGCTCCTTCTGTCATGGCGGCACTGGATGCAGCCAGGGATGAACTACTGGCCGCACGATTTGCACCCAGAACCAGTGGCAGCGGTTTAATATTTTTCACGCAGTCGGTATTAACTGCCGCCATAGAGGCGCGCTCGACAAATTGCGCCACAATTTGTGGCATACAGCCCTCTGTTGATACACCGTGATTACCGCCCTCCACCACCAATGCCGTCGCATTAGGCAACACATCGGCAACCTGATTGGCCCAGGTTTTCGGCGTTACCGGATCAAATTTTCCCGACAGCAAAAGCGCCGGTGTCGCGCTGCGAATCGGCTCCCAATAATCTTCCGGCAATGTTGCTGCTGGCCAAAAATCGCAAATCATCGCTTTATCTTGCAGTGGATTAAAGCCAAAAAAAGGTGGTGTAGTTTCTCTGTCACTGGCGGATATTAATGGCCAGTCCTCATTGCACACCACACTGAAATGCATGGCTTCGGCGATATTCATTTTGTATGACTGTTCGCTGATTAACGCGAGTAATGCGGCCAATAAACCATAGTTTTCCTGTTCGGCCTGATAAATCATTTCCGGCAGTAACACCGTCATATCACGGGTATAGAGCGCCATAAACATCAACATGGAAAACGCACGCGGCGTTAGTCGCTGCACACTGGCTTGCTGATGGCGCGGGTGCGGATACAACACCTCCACCGGCTCGCCACTGGCCTCAGCCGCTTGCAGCCGCGCGTACACAATTTCTGCGTTTGCCAAAGGGTTGCCATATTGCTCAGCACAATCCGATTGCGCCATGCATTCATCACTCACCGCTTTCAGCGCGGCCAACATATCGCGTGAGGAATATTTTGACAGCGCAATTGCTGTGGGTGCGACACCATCCAAAATAATGCTGCGCGTGTTATCGCCAAACTGGCGCGAATACTCCAGCGCAACGCGAGTGCCATAGGAAACACCCCATAAATTAATTTTTTGATAGCCCAGTGCCGCACGTACAGCATCCAGATCCTGTACCGCGTGCCAGGTGGTATAAAACGGCAAAGCGCTTTTATATTGCTCCGCACAGCCGCGCATGATGTTCAACTGTTTTTCCTGCTGGGCCGCGTCGGGCAGGTTGGCATCCAGCAGCGATGCTTTTTCGCAGTGCAAAGGATTGGACTTACCCGTGCCGCGCTGATCGACAAAAATCAAGTCGCGATTTTTGCGCACATCGGCAAAAAAACCGTGCAACTGGTTTGCCATCTCAATCGATGAACCACCGGGCCCACCCTGAATTAAAAACAGTGGATCAGCTTGTGCCACCGGGCTAATTGCCGGCAAGCGCAAAATTGCAATCTGAATATCGGCGCTGTGTGAATCCTGTGGATTTTCTTTCACGGTCAGCTCACCACACTGGGCACCGTATACCACTGGTGGCTTGCCGGTCTCTTCAAAACCCGGGCACGATTTGAGAATGGATGTGGCGGCAGAGGAATGATTATGTTGTTCACCACACCCGGACAAGATCACTAATAACGTCAGCCCGAAGGCTGAATAGGTAGAACGCATTATTGTCATTCTATTGTTCCTTTTAACGACCAGAATGGATTTATTTTTCCGCCAACAATTCGCGCAGACTGCTGAGCAGCAACTTATCGGGAATTTCCAATTGCCGCGCCGCGAGCACCAACTGTTCAAGCTGCGGGTGTAAATGTGCCAAGCGTTGCTGTTCGTTATGCGCCGATTTTTTTTGCGCTGCCACTTGCATAGGTTTGCCGCGCTGGCGAACCAGAATGCCCTCCACTTCCAATAAGCTGTAAGCTTTGGAAATAGTCATGGGATTTACCGCATGCTCCAACGCCACGTCACGCACCGAAGGCAATTCATCGCCCTCTTTTAATTGCCCACCGGCCACCATACGGCGAATTTGCTCTGCAAGCTGGCGATAAATGGGGATGCCGGATTGGGGGTTAAGCGTGAACATTAGTTTTTCACCCTGAAGAAATTAACCTCTGACCACAGCGATTTAACCCAGGCACGCCCTAATACGATCAATATCAGTAGCACACTGGAAAGCCATAAATAATTGGCGTGTTCATGACTAGGGCTAGGCCCCCACAGGAGATTTAAATAAACCATCGCACCAATAAGGACAATATTAACAATGGGGCTAATCCAATTGAGCAGCACAAAACTGGCTGCACTTTTTAGATAAACAAACACACCCAAATAGAACGAAAAGGTGGTAATCAGGATGCTAATCAACAACAAATAGGCCACATAAAAATAGCCAACCAAGGCATCCAGAACATAATGATTAATCAGTATAAATACCAGCTGCATAGGAATAATAGAAGCTGCAAACAACAGGAAGTATTGCTTCTCCATATAAACAAAAATATCTGCCCGCGAGTAATTACTGTTCATCCACAAGCGATACAGGTTGCGGTAAAAATGCTGAAATACAATTCCACCGCGAATGCAGATAAAAATAAACAGGTAAATAATGAAGAACACACTGGCAACATTAGTGGGCAGTTGTTTGGCCCAATACAATATAAACATCAGTGCAATAAGAAAAAAAGCCAGATGACCAAGCTCGCGCTTAAACCAGGCTTGAATGCCGTCTGACATACCTAACAACAATGACCCATAAAGTGTTTTAGGCACAGCAGAAAACGCAGCTGCTATAGACCGGGTATTCTGTGCTTGTCTTCGCTGCATTTCTGCAGCCGGTAGAGTCATAAAATTGACCAAGTATTTCTGTGGCTGCCAGCGGAACCACCAGACAACCATGACAAGCCAAAGTAATAGACTAACCAACCAATAAATTTCTGTGTTAGAAGTGGAAAATAAATCGGCTTTTTTTGCTGAAAAGAAGAGCAACCACACAAATAGCGGAACAAATCCCTGCGCAGTTTGTATGTAAGACCCTACCACTACAAAGAGTAATGCCACACTACTTAGTGCCATAAACGTCAGTGCAAATACTGGGTTAAACGCAAACTCCTTGGGTTCTAAAAATCCCATGGTAGTCGTTAGAATCAATGCGACCAACAACCAAAAAATCAAAGCAATTACAAATAGAGGGCGACGTAAATCTGCCATGCACTGGAATTGTTTACTGCTTCTTAAAGCCAGCATTTGTCCGGGCACTAACATGCCCACCATCATCAGCAACAAAAGGCTAAAGGCTGAACCTATATAAAGCACAAAGGAGACATTAAAAAAATACAGGACTGCACCTAACAATAGCACCACGATAGTCAATAGACCAAGCCACTTCACATAGCGCGCCGGCAACAGCATCACCAACATCAAGCGCCAATATTGATTAAAGGTTATTGAGGTACTCATGGGTTTAACTCCAGAAAAATATCTTCCAGACTTAAATATTCCACCCGCACTTGCGCGGAAAAATCCTGTGCAAGCTGCTGCTCCATGTCGAGCTGCCAGTGCTCAAGGATGAGCTGGGCTTGATTGCCGCTATTTTTTTGTTTGATTAGATACGGCCAAGTAATTTTTTGGGTGAATGGGTGATCAGACATCAACGTAACACGCACAACGCTTTCCTTCAGTTCATCCAAACCACCTTGATACACCAGCACGCCATCACGCAACATCCACACCTGATTGGCCACACGCTCTACGTCACTCACAATATGGGTGGAGAAAATCACCGCGCGGTTTTCATCGGCAGCTATATCCACCAACTGTTGTAAAAACTGGCGGCGGGCGATGGGATCAAGGCTGGCGACCGGTTCGTCCAGAATCAATAATTCCGGCTCATGGGCGAGCGCTAGCAGAATGGATAATTTTTGCCGCTGCCCCACCGACATTTTTCCCGTGTGCATATCCATAGGAATTAACCATTCCGCAATTAATTTATCCACCAGCGGTTGATTCCAATGGGTGCGGAAACTTTTGAATAACTTCAGGTGATCCTTGCCGGTTAAACTGGGCAGCAACTCATCCTGCTGGGGCACAAAACCAATGCGCTGTTTTATGTCGCCACTGATTTCCGTTGCATTGATGTTCCATAAAGTTGCTTCACCGTCCGAGGGAAAACCAAATCCCAAAATGGTTTCCAACAAGGTGGTTTTACCCGCGCCGTTTTTACCTAACAACGCAATGACTTGCCCCGGTAATACCTCGGCAGTAATCCCTTTAAGAATGGTGACACCTGGAAATTGGCGCTCTAGGTTATTCAGGGAAATATAGCTGGACATAAAAGCTCCCTCTTTATTGTTTTAGTGTTTTTGCTGGTAAGGTTTGATGTGATAACCGCGCTTTTTCAGCTGCGCGAGCAAGCCGTCTTTGCTGCTGAGATGTAAACTGCCCACCAGCACCAGTTCCACATCCGCTGTTGCAAACATAGCTTCTATTTTGGGTAGCCAAGCCTGGTTGCGATCAATCAGTAAATGCTGGTACACCTCGGGCGCTTCGCGGCGCATGTCGGCGGACATTTCGCGATCCAGTTTTTCCAATTCGCCGCGACGCCAATGTACCAGCGCTTTTTCAAGCACGCGCTCCATTTTGTGTAGATCGCGCAGAGTGGATTTAATCACCATGTTTGCATCTATATCGGCCAGCAACGCGAGCTGTTTTAATACTTCATCGCCCGTTTCCAGCTCCATAACCGGTTTATTATCGGTTTTTGCTTTTTGCAGAAAGTAGGCATCCACACCCTCTGCCGCGCCAAACCCCAAGCGCTGCATTTCAACTACCGAGAGAGACAGGCTGACAAACATGGCTTTGAAGGCGGTCATTTGTGCGAGGGGATATTGGCGCGCGGCCGCAAAGGTTTGCAGCTCTTGCCAGAGTTTGGGCTGTAAATCTTGCGCCAGTGTTTTTCCGCCGGAATACATAAATGCTTTTGCCATTTTCTGGCCAAACTCGGGCGAGGCGGCATTATCCAGATTGGTTTCAAGCACCAGACTATCGGCGGCGCTATAGGCTTGCTCGTATTCAACAGGCAGCGGGTAATCACTGCTGCGCAACAAATGAATGGTGCCGCCCAAATAGATTTTTTGGTCACCCTTGGTGATTTCGTACAGGCTGGTTTCGGCATACACACTGAGGCTGGCGACCAGCCCCAAGACCACCACCGCCCCCTGTTTTAACCAATAACGATAAATAGACATTGAACTCTCCTTGCAGATGTATTGTTCATGAAATTATGTGTATCACTACACTAATACACAAAACACAACACCACAAGTTCAATCAAAAATTTATTTCCTCGGGTGCAAAAAAAAACGCCCGGACGAATCCGGGCGTTTTTTGGCAAAAGCTCTTGTTTGAGTTAAAGAGGGTCAGCCAAGCCGTCCAAACCGATTACACCTAATGGTGTGGTCAGGTTTAGTCCATCACGCGCGACGGCGGTGTATACCATGCCGTTTGCAAAGGTCAGGCTGGCTTTTATGGCTTCGGTTTTGGTACCGGTTGGAGTGATGATGACATCGTAGTCACCCCCAGCCAGCGATACATAACCAGTATCCGCCTTGAAAGGTACCGCAGCAAACGCGGGAGTCTCATTGGTAATCGAGGTGCCAGTCGCGACAACATAAATATCCACCGCACCGGCCAGGGATGAGCCATGTACCAAGCGCACTTTGGCTTCGGTCGCGACTTTACGGTTGTTGTCAGTGAGCAGCAGCGGCTCTATATCCGCCAGAGCACCGACGGCCAACAAAGTGTATTCAGTGCTATTTGCCAGTGGCACATCGGCATTAATCACTACTGGCGTCGTCACACCGGTTGGTACCACTTTGAAATTGTAGGTCGCCGCTGGCAGATTCAGGTAGTCGGTAAATAGGGGGAACGCCAGGTTAGCTACTGCTGGAGTAGCACCATCGTTAGCCAGGATATCCACCGCAGGTGCATCGGCAGAAGCGTGTACCACACGGATATTGGCACCGGCAGCCGCATCACTCAATACCGCCACATTGCTACCATCCACCACGATTAATTGAATGGGCGATGAGCCGGTACCCACGTTGGGCACAGCGCCAATCAACAGGTCTTTGCCACTGCTGAGGGCGACGGAACCTGAATCAAACACCACTGTGTTGTCGGGCAGGGTTACACGGATTTGGTAAGTACCCGCAGGGACTTCTACCGGACCAAGGGTTTCTTTGAACTCAAAGCTGCCCAAAACGGTAGCATCACTCAAGGCGGCGCCCGGTGCAGTCACATGCACACGCACTTCAGGCGCAGCGGCAGCAAGGTGAGCAACACGTACACGCACATTGTTGCCGTTAGCCAGTTTGCCCATGTCGCTCAACAGCAGTGGCTCGATGTTAGCAACACTGTTGACAGCCAGTACGTCGTAGCGGGTATTGGCATCAAAGGTCAGATCCACAGGACCAATCACCGTAGCATTACCGCCGGGGATAATGCCTTCCACCGCGATGTTGTAGGTGTCGGCATCCAACTCAAGGAAACCGGTGGTTTGTTGGTAATCCAGATTGGAAGCAGCCACGGCACCATCAACCCAGAGATTCACCTTGGGCGCATTTGCTGAGGCGTGAATCACGCGCACATGGGTTTTGTTTGGAGCCAAACCATCCAGACCAATCACGCCCAGCGCAGCGGTCAAGCCAGCACCATCGCGGGCGATAGCGGTATAAACACCACCATTTTCCAAGGCAACAGGTGCCTTGATAGCTTCGGTTTTGGTACCGGTTGGGGTGATGATCACATCGTATTCACCCGCTGCCAAACTCACATAACCGGTTTGCGCCTTGAAGGGGATATTGCTGAACGCGGGGGATGCGTTGGCAATACCTGCACCGGCAGCGACAACATAGATATCCACATTGCTAGCCAACGTAGAGCCATGCACCAAGCGCACTTTGGCTTCGGTGGCGACAGAGCGATTGTTGTCGGTCAACACCAGCGGCTCAATGGTCGCCAGGGTGCCCACCGCCAGAATGCTGTAGGCGCTGCCATTGGCCAGAGGCACATCGGCATCGATCACTACAGGTGTAGTCAGCGCGTTGGGGGTCACTTTGAAGTTGTAGGTTGCGGCAGGCAGGTTCACATAACCTGTCGCTTCAGGGAACGCGAGGTTGGCGATCGCCGGGGTTGCGCCGTCGTTCACTGTCACATCTACTGCGGGAGCATCGGCTGTTGCATGTACAACACGAACATCAGCTCCTGCATTCTTGTCGTTCAGTATGGCAACCGCATTGCCATCCAATACCGCCAGACTAATGGGCGATGAACCAGTACCCACATTGGGCACAGCGCCAACAAGCAAGTCTTTACCGGCTGCCAGTTCAACGGCACCCGAGTCATAAACCACCGTATTGTCTGCAAGGGTGACGCGGATTTGATAGGTACCAGCCGCGACTTCGACAGGGCCGAGGGTTTCTTTAAAGGCAAAGGTGCCCAAGGGTGCTGCACCGGCCAGGTCTGCATCGGGCGCGGTGACATACACATTCACTTCGGGCGCTGCCGCCGCCAGGTGAGCCACACGCACACGCACTTTGGTGCTATCGCTAAGGCTGCCGGTGTCGGCCAGAACCAGCGGCTCAATGTCCGCAACGGGGCCAACGGCAATAACGTCATAGGCTGTCTTGCCAGCCAGGGTTAAGTTAACTGGGCCGATGACCACGGCATTGCCACCGGGGATTACACCCTCTACAGCGATCTTATAGGTGCCTTCGTCCAATGCCAGCACACCGGTGGACTGCTGGTAATCCAGACCAGATACCGCTTCGGCATCATTCACCCACAGGTTTACTTTGGGTGCATCGGCAGAGCCGTGGAATACGCGCACGCTGGTTTTATCCAGCGGCACCACAGTCACTGTGGCCGACGCCTTTTTGCTGTTGTCCGACACACTGGTCGCTGTGACATGGTAAGTGCCCGGTGTAGCAGGCGCGGTGTACACGCCGGTGCCAGTAATAGTGCCGCCATTCGCTTCGGTAACCGACCAGGTCACGCTGCTGTTATTAGTCCCCGTAACACTCGCCACGAAGTTTTGCGTCATGCCGACTTTTACCGTTACTGCCGCTGGGCTGACCGCAACACTCACATTTTTCTTATTGCCATCGCCGCCACAGGCGACAAGCACAAGACTGAGCAATGCCAGCCCCACACCTTTCGCAAGGGATGTAATACCTCTGATTGATTTCATTTTTCCTTACCTCTGGTATTGATCGTTTTAACTGTTATTGGACTGATTGTGATGTTTATAGGATCGGTAACACAGGGCGATACCCATTACATCGTGGGGTATCAGCGGGGGAGGTTTACGCCCTGATTTTTTGGAGGGATCAAAACCGCGTAAAAAAAATGACAAAACAATTCACGAATCGCGCTCAAACACACAAAACAGTGAAATCGCCCCAGGGCAGGTGATCCGGAAAAATACAGGGGGCGTAAAAGGTGTGTTACGGACTATCTAAAACTACCCGGTGAGCGATAATGAGACATCAAATGACGACGACAAAGGCCCAGTCGATGAATGACTCAAGTGCAGCAAACGATACCCCGGACTGGGGCGCCCTGCTTGCCCGCGTGGCCGAACACGATGACAAAGCCGCCTTCAGAGAGATCTATAAGCACTTTGCGCCACGTATAAAAGCCTATGCAATCAATCAAGGTTTCAGCCAGCATGCAGAAGTATTGGTGCAGGAAGTAATGACCAGTGTGTGGCGCAATGCCGGAAAATATTCAGAAGCATTGGCTTCTGTGTCCACCTGGATCTTCACCATCACGCGCAACCAGCGCATTGATATGCTGCGCAAACTCAATCGCACCCGCGCTGAAGTGGTGATAGAAACCGAAGACCTGTGGCAGATCCCCACCGAGGACACCACCATTTGCTCCATTCAAAATTTATCGACCGAAAAGTTTGTAAAAACCGCTATCGATAAATTACCGGAAGAACAAATGATTGCACTGCGCAAGGTTTACTACGAAGGTAAAACCCACGAGGAAGTGGCAGAGGAATTAAAAATTCCTCTGGGTACAGTGAAAGGCCGCCTGCGCCTGTCGCTGCAGAAATTACGTGTAATGTTTGAGGCAAAAGAGCTATGAGTGCTTATCATCCCGATGATATGACGTTAATGAATTATGCCGCGGGCAGCTTGAGTATTCCGCAAGCGCTGGCTGTGTCTGTGCATCTCTGCTTTTGCCACGAGTGCCGCGACCTGGTGAAAAATTTTAATCACCTGGGCGGCGCCTTGTTGGAAACCATTAAACCTGCCAGCACCGATGACGATGCCTTTGATTCACTCATGGCATCCCTGGAGCCCCACGATCACAACGATGCGCCCAAAGTAAAAGTGGATATGGGCAACACCGACAAGATCACCCAGCACTTCAGCAACCCGCTGCTGCGTTACTTGCCTACATCGCTCGCGGAGTTACCCTGGCAACGCCAAACCAAGGAAATCAGCAAGTTTGATTTAACCGCACTGCTGAATGTAAAAGGGTTTCAGGTAGCGCTGCAAAAAATCAACGCCGGCGCCAAAGTACCCATACACACTCACAAAGGGTTTGAGTACACAGTCATCCTCAGCGGCGGCTTTTCTGATGAATTGGGCGTGTATCACGAAGGCGATTTCATCGCCCGCGATACCAGCCACAAACACAGCCCCACTGCACTGCAAAATGAAGATTGCATCTGCCTCACCGTATTAAATGCACCGCTGAAATTTACCGGTTGGCACCGCGTGCTCAATCCATTTATGGCGTGGAGTTAATCGATTAAGCAACCTGACAAATCCCCGCATCGGCGGGGATTTTTTTGCCTCACACACAGACTGACGTGAACTCACTCACCACGCGCAACAAACAATTATCGCCCTATGCCCTGTACCGGACAGACAGGCAAAAAACCATCCAGTAGACTTCGGCACCAAGACTTGTGGTGTTACACGTTACTGACCGCGAGCCTCTTTTGTTACAGGATGCTCGATGCCAGCCCACACTACCGCCGTAGTTAATCGCCTTATTGAAAGTTTATCGCCGGAGGCGCGCCAACAAATTCTGCACAGCAGTGAATTAGTGGAGCTAAGCTCCGGCACAGTGCTGTGCGAACCCGACCTTCCCTTTCGCTACGTTTATTTTCCGCTCACCAGCTTTATTACCCTGGTCACCACCCTGCGCGATCATCAGCCGCTGGAAATGGGACTAATCGGCAACGAAGGAATGCTCGGCGCCACCGTCGCACTCGGCATCAATAGCGCCCCCATGCGCGCCATGGTGCAAGGTTCAGGCACAGCATTGCGCATGACCGCCGAGCAACTGCAACAAGAATTGCAAAACAATGCCGCGCTCACCAGCACCTTCAATCGCTATTTATATGTGCTAATGGCACAACTCGCCCAAACCGCTGCCTGTGCCCACTTTCACGCCATAGAACCACGCCTTGCACGCTGGCTATTAATGACCCACGACCGCGCCCACGCCGACTATTTTCATCTCACCCAGGAATTCCTCGCCAACATGCTCGGCGTCCGCCGCAGCGGAATTACCGTCGCAGCCGGCGCGTTACAAGAGCGAAAATTAATTCAATATACACGCGGAAAAATCAGCATTTTGGATAGAGCAGGATTAGAAGCCGTTGCGTGTGAATGTTATGAAGCGGTAACTAAAGATTACGCGCGGTTGTTTGAGTGATTTTTTTCGCCACTATTTTTATTCTTCAATTTACATTCAAAAAATCTAGCCGGTACCAACTTCTTTTCTTACAGTAAAAGCTTTCCACATTTAACCCATATCCAGATTTAAATATCCGTTCAAAAAAACGCCCGCGTCTTTCGAGGCGGGCGTTTTCGTAACTCAGTGCAGAGAAAAGTTACTCTTCAGTAGTTTCCGTTGGTGCTGCACCTGACTCTTCAGCCAAAGCTTCTTTGATTGAGAGTTTGATGCGGCCACGTTGGTCTACGTCCAGGCATTTCACTTTTACGATTTGGCCTTCTTTCAAATAATCGCTCACGCTGTTTACGCGCTCGTCGGCGATTTGAGAGATGTGTACCAAGCCGTCTTTGCCCGGCAGGAAATTAACGAATGCGCCGAAGTCTACGATACGAACCACAGTGCCTTCGTAGATTGCACCGATTTCCGCTTCGGCAACAATGCCTTGTACGCGGAAAATAGCAGCGTTGAGCGCTTCGGTGTTGTCGGCGTAAATTTTAACGGTGCCATCATCATCGATATCAATAGAAGAACCGGTTTCTTCGGTAATTGCACGAATGGTCGCGCCGCCTTTACCGATGATGTCGCGGATCTTGTCCGGATGGATTTTGATGGTTTCAAAACGCGGTGCGTTGTCGCTAACCACATCACGTGATTTGGCGAGCACTTTGTTCATTTCGCCGAGGATGTGCAAACGCGCGGCCAGAGCTTGCTCCAGTGCGATTTCCATAATCTCTTCGGTGATACCTTCAATTTTGATATCCATTTGCAGTGCAGTCACACCGCTGGTGGTACCCGCTACTTTGAAGTCCATATCGCCGAGGTGATCTTCGTCGCCGAGGATGTCGGTCAATACTGCAAAGCCGTTAGCTTCTTTCACCAAGCCCATAGCGATACCCGCTACCGGAGCTTTGAGTGGAACACCGGCATCCATCAACGCCAGGCTTGAACCACACACAGAGGCCATGGAGCTTGAACCGTTAGATTCGGTAATTTCGCTCACCACGCGCAGGGTGTAAGGGAAATCGGATTCGGCAGGCAGAACAGCAGCCACACCGCGACGCGCCAAACGACCGTGACCGATTTCACGACGACCAGTAGCGCCCATACGACCACACTCACCTACCGAGAAAGGAGGGAAGTTGTAGTGCAACATGAAGGCATCTTTTTTGGAGCCTTCGAGGAAATCGATGATTTGTGCATCGCGCGCATTACCCAGAGTCGCTACTACCAACGCTTGGGTCTCGCCACGGGTAAACAAGGCTGAACCGTGAGCTTTGCCCAACACGCCAACTTCAACTTGAATTGGACGAACGGTTTTGTTGTCGCGGCCATCAATACGTGGCTCGCCCGCAACGATGCGCGAACGCACCAAACGGTATTCCACCATGCCGAATTCTGCTTTCACTTCATCGGCAGAGAAGCCAGTCACTTCACTCACCAACTCAGCAACGGCTTGGTTGCGCAGTTCGCCCAAACGGTCGTAACGCTGAGCCTTGTCAGTGATACGGTAAGCATCGCCAATCGCTTCGCCAAAGTTATTTACAATAGCGTTGGTCAATTCAGTGTTTGCTGGAGCTGGTTGCCAATCCCAACGCGGTTTACCCGCATCGCGTGCCAATTCCGCACAGGCTTGCACCACGGCTTGTAATTCCTGGTGTGCGTAAAGCACTGCACCGAGCATGATGTCTTCGGGCAATTCTTTTGCTTCAGATTCCACCATCAACACAGCGTCTTTAGTACCAGCAACCACCATGTCCAACTCGGAAGTATCGAGTTGTTTGAAACTTGGGTTGAGGAGGTAACCCTCTTCCTGAGTGTAACCTACACGCGCAGCACCGATTGGACCATTGAATGGAATACCGGAAATCGCCAGTGCAGCAGAGGTGCCGATCATGGCAACGATATCGGGATCGTATTGCTTGTCGGTAGACACAACGGTGCACACGACTTGCACTTCGTTGAGGAAGCCTTCAGGGAATAATGGACGGATTGGACGGTCGATCAGGCGTGAGGTCAGGGTTTCTTTTTCGGATGGACGACCTTCGCGCTTCAAGTAACCGCCGGGGATACGACCAGCGGCATAGCTTTTTTCCTGGTAGTGCACAGACAGCGGGAAGAAATCCTGGCCTGGTGATGCTTGCTTGGCACCAACAACGGTACAAAGCACAGATACTTCACCCATGGTAGCCAATACTGCGCCGGTTGCTTGACGAGCAATACGGCCAGTTTCGAGGGTTACGGTTTGGTTGCCGTATTGGAACTTTTTAATAATCGGATTCACTCTTTTATCCTTTGTTTTCACTAAAAATCAGTTGCGTTATCAACCATCAGTTATGTTGATCAACCTTGTGGATAGTTACGCGTCTATTTAAGTTTGCTCTTTGCATTCATATCAATAAAAAATCAGTACGAACTGTGCATCCTGCCCGGGCGCTAATTTTTGCTCTCATCAGCGCAATTCCATAATCGCTTGTTAACATCAAACAACAGCATTACAAAATAAAAGTGCCCGCAAAGCGGGCACTGGACAAACTTAACGGCGCAGACCTAATTTTTGAATCAGAGCAACGTAACGAGAAGAGTCCTTACCTTTCAGGTAGTCCAACAATTTACGACGGGCATTTACCATACGGATCAGGCCGCGACGTGAATGGTGGTCAGCCTTGTGGCTAGCGAAGTGACCTTGCAGTTTGTTGATGTTGATAGTCAACAAAGCTACTTGAACTTCGGGCGAACCAGTATCGCCTTCTGCTTGTTGGTACTCTTTAACGATTGCAGCTTTTTCAGAAGCACTCAGTGCCATGATGTTTTCCTCAGTTAATATGCAAATCAATTACAGCCCAGCCGCGCATATTTACAGGTGGGTTGTTGCGGTGATTATCCATAAGGATGTCATCCGCGGCTTTTTATCGACGGGCAAGTTGCCGTATCGATAAATTCTCTTGCCTCGCTCGATCCATGGGTGGATCAAGTAGGGGTTTTACGAATACTTATCCGACCTGATTATCCAACTCAGGTTTCGTTGGATGAGCGGTTGGCCAAAATGCGCTTGGGAGCAACGCCACCTTCATCGGTGATACAGCCTAATCCGAGAAACGCCCGTGGCGATTGTTCGGTTTCTGCACAAAAGACTCGCACAATATCACCTTGCTCACCAAATCGATAGACCTTGGACACCATCACCGGGTTGCCCAAACGGAAGTAATGGGCGCTATTGGCAGGCAAGTCTACGGCAGGCAAGCTGGCGACGGGTGCATCGGTGCTGAGCAGATAGCTATCCAGCGCCGCATAGGCAGCAGCATCGCCCTGAGTAGATTGCACCTCGGCAAAACGCGCCTCCAATGCCTCAAGGGTGACGCATTGGCTTTCATCAAATAAACCAGCAGCAGAACGATGCAAGGTTTTAACATGGCCACCACATCCCAGGGCTGCGCCTAAATCCACTGCAATCGAGCGGATGTAGGTACCTTTGGTACAGCGGATATCCAGCTCCACCTCGGCTTCATCGCCGGCGCGGAACGCCAGTATGTCGATGCTATGGATAGTTACCGGGCGCGGCGCACGCTCTACTTCAACACCCTGACGCGCCATTTTATACAGCGGCTGGCCATTCAGTTTGAGCGCAGAGTACATGGGCGGCACTTGCAGGATATCGCCAGTCAAGGGCTTCAGCGCCGCCTCAACCTGTGCCAGGGTAATACCCGCTGTGGATGTCTGCTCCAGAATCTCGCCATCGGCATCACAGGTGTCTGTGGTTACGCCAAGGCGAATACAGGTGCGATAACCTTTATCCGCATCCAGCAGGAATTGTGAAAACTTGGTCGCCTCGCCAAAACACAAAGGCAATACACCAGTAGCAAGAGGATCAAGCGCGCCGGTATGACCCGCCTTCTCCACAAAAAATAACCGCTTTGCGCGCTGCAATGCATGGTTTGAGGTCATGCCGGCAGGCTTGTGCAACAACAATACACCGTCGACAGGACGGCCTTTTCTACGTGCCATGAATAATTACTCGCCCTTGGATTCGTCGGGCGCTGCATCACTGGCAGGCTCATCGTCATGCTGGTGCAGGCTATCTTCTTTCAGGGCGCGCTCAATCAAGGTCGACAAGGCCTGGCCTTTCACCGAGGTTTTGTCGTAAATAAATTGCAGCTTGGGCACAGTGCGCATGCTCAACTCTTTGGCGAGGAAGGTGCGCAAAAAACCGCTGGCTTTATTCAATACCGCGGCAGCAGCAATACTTTCTTTTTCATCGTCAACGCCCACGAAGGTCACAAACACTTTGGCGTAGGCCATATCGCGCGTGACCGTCACTTCGTTGATATTCACCAAGCCAATACGCGGATCGCGAATTTCGCTGGGAATCACCTGTGCCAGGATGCGCTGGATGGCATCGGAGACACGGTCTGAACGGGTAAATTCTCTTGGCATGCGCCATTAACCTCTTAAAAATAACAAAGCCCCACCCCCATGACAGGGGTGGGGCGCGGGCCTTGCGCCGGGCTTAGAGCTGGCGCGCCACCTCTTTCACTTCGTAAACTTCGATCTGATCGCCGACTTTTACGTCGTAGTTCTTCACACCGATACCACACTCAAAACCGTTGCGCACTTCGGCAACATCGTCTTTGAAACGACGCAGGGATTCGAGCTCGCCGGTGAAGATCACCACGTTGTCGCGCAGTACACGGATCGGCTTATTGCGCGATACGGTACCCTCAACCACCATACAACCGGCAACCTGGCCGAATTTGGGTGAGTTGAACACTTCACGCACGTTAGCGATACCCACGATAGTTTCAACACGCTCAGGATCAAGCATACCGCTCAGTGCCGCTTTCACTTCGTCCAGCAATTGGTAAATGATGCTGTAGTAGCGAATATCCACGCCTTCACTCTCAGCCAAACGGCGGGTTGCACCGTCAGCACGCACATTAAAGCCAACGATAATCGCACCGGACGTAATCGCCAGGTTCACATCGTTTTCAGTAATGCCGCCGATACCGGAAGAGATAATGTTCACTTGCACTTCATCGTTACCGATTTCGTTGAGTGACGCCATAATCGCTTCAAGAGAGCCGCGCACGTCTGCCTTCACAACAACGGTGAGGGTCTTCTTCTGACCGGCTTCCATATTAGAGAACATATTCTCCAACTTGGATGCCTGGAAGCGCGCAAGTTTCTCTTTACGCTCCTTCTCGGCACGGAACTGGGCAACTTCACGGGCTTTACGCTCGTCAGTCAGCACCACAAAATCATCACCGGCACTTGGCGGGGTATCAAGACCCAGAATCTCAACCGGTGTTGATGGACCTGCGTCCTGCACCTGCTGACCGCGCTCGTTCATCATGGCACGCACACGGCCATAACTTTGACCGGCAAGGATCAAATCGCCCTGCTTCAACGTACCTTGCTGTACCAGAATGGTAGCGACAGTACCGCGACCTTTATCGACACGCGCTTCAATCACTACGCCTTTTGCTGCCGCGCTGGGAACTGCATGCAATTCCAATACTTCCGCCTGCAGGGAGATAGCTTCCAGCAACTCGTCAATACCTTGACCGGTGTGAGCAGAAACCTGAATGAACTGGGTGTCACCACCGTAGTTTTCAGGAATAACGCCCTTCACTACCAACTCATTGGTAACACGATCAGGATCAGCAGAAGGCTTGTCGCACTTGTTAATCGCAACCACAATCGGCACACCCGCCGCGCGAGCGTGAAGGATCGCCTCTTCGGTTTGTGGCATTACACCGTCATCTGCAGCAACTACCAGGATCACCACGTCAGTCGCCTTGGCACCACGGGCGCGCATCGCGGTAAACGCGGCGTGACCGGGGGTGTCGAGGAAGGTGATTTCACCGCGTGAAGTCGATACGCGATAAGCACCAATATGCTGGGTAATACCACCGGCCTCGCCCGCCGCCACTTTGGCTTCGCGGATGTAGTCAAGCAGCGAGGTCTTACCATGGTCAACGTGACCCATTACGGTAACAACCGGTGCGCGCTGTACCAAATCACCTTCGGTTTCCAGCGATTTTTCCAGTGCATGCTCAATGTCGTTTTCGCTAACCAGAACGGCCTGATGCCCCATCTCTTCAACCAGCAACACTGCGGTGTCCTGATCGATAGATTCGTTCATGGAAGCCATTACTCCCATTTTCATCAAGCGCTTGATCACTTCACCCACTTTGACCGTGAGGCGTTGTGCCAATTCCGATACCGCAATGGTCTCGGGAATATTTACTTCATGAACAATCTTGGTGGTTGGCTTTTTGAAAGCATGTTTGTTGTGTTTTTTGTGGCTCGCGCGCAAATGGCTGCGACGCGCCAGTACATCGCTGTCTTCACCGTCTTCGGCAACAAAATCCAAGAGCTCCAATTTAGGATTCTTTTTGGACGGTGCGCCTTTTTTGACAGCCTTGCCCGGACCGCGCTTGTTGCGTTCGGAATCATCCGCATCATCGTCATCACGCTTATGCGTTTTCTTATGACCATGACCGTGCTTGGTATCTTCTTTGTCAGCAGGGGGCGCAATAACCGCAACCGCAGGTTTGCCCTTGGAGGGGCCGCGAGCATCAGGGCGCGCTGTTTTGGCTGGCGCTTGTGCGGCAGGCTTTTCTGCAGCAGGCTTCTCGGTACGCGGTGGGTTGCGTTTAGCCTCTTCCGCGGCACGCTTGGCCTCTTCTTTGGCTTTCAATTCTGCCTGGCGCGCAGCTTCTTCTGCTTGGCGACGCTCAATAGCCGCACGGCGTTTTTCTTCAATGCCGTCGGTGAACGAAATACGGTGTGATGGCGCCTCAACAGCTGGGGCAACTTCTGCTGGCTCTTCAGCAGCAACCGGTGCCGGCTCAGGCTCTACCGGAGCAACTGGCTCAGGCTCAGGCGCGACCTCAACCTGCACCACTACCGGCTCAGGAACAGGCTCCGCCACAACCACCGGCTCTTGCTCGGCTTCAGGCGCATCGAGAGTTGCTGAATCAGCCACTTCATCCTCGCGTTTGATGTAAGTACGCTTTTTGCGCACTTCAACATTCACGGTTTTCTTTGCATTACCCGTACCGGTTTTAATGGTCGTGGTGATTTTACGCTGCAAAGTAATTTTGGTCGGTTCGCTGCTTGCTTCACCATGACTGGTTTTCAAAAAAGTCAGCAAGCGCTGCTTTTCATCGTCAGAGACTTTTGCGTCCGCATTCTTGTGATGCAAACCCGCTTCCTGCATTTGCTTGAGCAAACGCTCTACGGGTGCACCTATCGATTTGGCGAGTTCGTTAACGGTTACTTCTGCCATTGTTTTTCCTCAGGGATTGTTCGTTGCCTACAGGGTTTTGCTCACAGGAGTGGCTCACACTTAGGCAAACCAGGGCTCGCGCGCTTTCATAATCAGTGCGGCGGCACGAGTCGCATCAACACCTTCTATATCCAATAAATCATCAATGGATTGCTCAGCCAAATCTTCCATAGTGACTATGCCACGACTGGCTAAATTAATGGCCAGCGCTTCATCCATACCTTCCATACCCAATAAATCTTCTGCCGGTGCAACGCCTTCAATGCGCTCTTCCGATGCCAACGCTTGCGTCAGCAATGCATCTTTGGCGCGCGCGCGCAATTCTTCCGCGATGGTTTCATCAAAGCCGTCGATTGCAAGCATTTCTTCCAGCGGCACATAGGCAACTTCTTCAAGGGTTGTGAAACCTTCTTCTACCAATACGCCCGCGATATCTTCATCCACATCCAGCGCATTCATAAACATGCTGATGTAGCTGCCGGATTCCGCTTCTTGCTTGGACTGCCATTCGGCAACGCCCATCACGTTGATGTTCCAGCCGGTCAGTTCGCACGCGAGACGCACGTTTTGACCACCGCGACCAATCGCCATGGCCAGATTATCTTCGTTAACGGCGAGATCCATTGAACCGGCATCTTCATCAACCACAATGGATTCAATTTCCGCAGGTGACATGGCATTAATTACGAATTGCGCCGGGTTATCGTCCCACAACACAATATCAACGCGCTCACCGCCCAATTCATTGGATACTGCCTGTACGCGCGAACCACGCATACCGACGCAAGCACCTACTGGATCAATACGGCCATCGTTGGTTTTCACCGCAATTTTTGCACGCAGGCCAGGGTCGCGAGCAGCGCCTTTAATCTCAATCACTTCTTCTGCGATTTCAGGCACTTCTATTTTGAACAGCTCTACCAGCATTTGCGGATTGGAACGGCTCAGCAATAATTGTGGACCGCGCGCTTCAGTGCGAACTTCCAACAGCAGCGCACGAATACGATCGCCCATGCGGAAAATTTCACGGCCAATCAATTGATCGCGCGGCAAAATACCTTCGGCATTATTACCCAGATCCACAATAATGCTATCGCGTGTTACTTTTTTCACAGTGCCGCTGATCAACTCGCCCATACGGTCGCGATATTCATCCACCATTTGTGCACGTTCTGCTTCACGCACTTTTTGCACAATAACCTGCTTGGCCGTTTGCGCAGCAATACGACCAAACTCGGCGTTTTCAATTTTCTCGCGGTAGGTGTCACCCACTTTCAAGCTGGCATCTTTATCGCGCGCTTCATCCAGGTACAGTTGTGTCCCCAACTCAGCCATCGCATCGTCAGCAACCAATTCCCAACTGCGATAGGTATCGTAATCACCGGTAGTGCGGTTAATCACCACTTCGATGGTTGAATCTTCATCAAAACGTTTTTTAGTGGCGGTGGCGAGTGCAATTTCAATCGCCTGGAAAATTAATTCCTTATCCACGCCTTTTTCATTTGATACCGCATCAGCGACCAGCAAAATTTCTTTGTTCATTGGTTTGCCTCTGTTAACTCCTCAAGCCAGTGAAGTGCGCACACTCACCAGATACATTACGTTTTCCATCTGATCAGGCTGCAAAATGATTCTTGCAGTGATTTATTACAATTACTCTTTATCGTCGAGCAAATTATGCTGACGCATCAGATCGTCATAGCGCGGCTCAACGTTTGCTTTATCGATAGTGTCTATTGGCAACTGTACTTCTTTATTGTCGACCAACAAAAACACATCGCCGTTTTCCACTTTGGTGATAACACCTTTAAAACGGCGGCGACCATCGCGCGCAATTCGCATGCGCACACTGATTGTCTCGCCAACATAACGCAGATACTGCGATTCTTTATACAGCGGGCGGTCCATACCTGGCGATGACACTTCAAGCGTGTACTCACCATCGATGGGATCTTCCACATCAAACACACTGCTCACCTGGCGACTAACACGCTCGCAATCATCCAGCGAAACGCCATTTGGGCCATCGATAAAAATGCGCACTGTGGTGTAGCGCCCTTGCGTCAAATATTCCAATCCCCACAACTCACAACCGAGCGCGGTGGTGACCGGAAGGATCATTTGTTCTAACAATTCTTGCTTGGATGCCATGCTTTAATCCGCAATAAATCAGGCCCGCAAAAGCAGCAGCCCAAAAAACAAAAATGGGCACAAGGCCCATTCGAACGATTACTTCATTCACCACACAGGCCTGCGTGATGGGGCTTAGCCCGAAAAAACGTAAAAACAATAAATACAAAAAAGCCCCATAAAGGGGCTTCTCGACTTGAATCTGCCTTATAACAAAGCAAATTCAATACTTCTTGTTATTGGCGAGAAACGGGAATCCCTCATCTCAACCTGTTTCTTGTCAAACAATCTAACAAGAAGCAAAGAATTTTGGTTGCGGGGGCTGGATTTGAACCAACGACCTTCGGGTTATGAGCCCGACGAGCTACCAAGCTGCTCCACCCCGCGACTGAAACTCACAATTGCTAACTGCTCAAGTGAGGCCGCGAATTATAGGGAGATCATCCTATGCGGTCAAGGAAAATCGTTGATAAATACCAACAAATCCCTGCATAGCTTTTTTATTGCGCGATTCGTTTAAAAAGCTCGCAATACTGCGTCGCTAGACGGTTTTATTGAGCAAACTACCTACCGTTGGGTTGGCGCCAAACACACCAATCTCCAAAAGGCGGCGATTGATATCAATATTGCGCCGGGCGGCTTCGTTAAACAGCTCAGCCCGCGCTTGACGCAAGTCCAGCTGACGCTGTTCTGTCTCAAACCATTGCTGATCCGCCTGAAGGCGACGCTCTTCTTCCGCCAGACGCGCCTTTTTAGCCTCAGCCTCTTTTTCAGCGTCAGCGCGCTGGGCGTCGGTTTGCGACGCCTCGGCAGCAGGCGAATTGGTATCTGTTTCAGCTCCCGCAGGCTGATCGGCCTCTATTGACTGCTGTTCGCGCAATTCAAGACGTGCCTGTTGCTCCATTTGTGCAGCCAGTGCAGCGACGCGAGCATCCTGTGAAGAGGGCTCCGCCGGGGCATTGGCGGCGCGGCGCAGCTGTTGTGCTTTGCGCAGGGTGGCTTCCGGATCACCGGGAATCGGGCTGGTATCAATTTGCACTTCACCACCAATGGCATAACTTACGCCATCGGGGCCGCGCTGATAGGTGTAGCTGATACCTTTGGCATATTGCCCTGCCACCGAGGCGTGGGCCTGCTCATGGGCGCGCACCTCACGGTCACGCGCAGCCAGTTCCTGAGTCTGTTCCTGCTCTGCTTTTAACTGCTCATCGCCATTCGCTGTTTTTGCCGCTGCTTCGCGTGCACCGCGCTCAAGGCGATCCCGCTCTACATCATCGTTCGGACGCTCATCGGGGAAGCGGCGATTGAGCGCACGCGCCGATTCTGCCAGTTGTTCTGTCGGGCGAAAGCTGGAGGATTTGAGATCTTCACTTTCCTGGCTAACAGGTGCACGCCCCACAGGCGCGAAGGGCGCTACGGTATTGGCGAAGTTAGACGGAATATTACTGATCACTCAGATCACCTCACTTAACCTGACACAGGCCTCAGGCCTTCACATCCAGCAATGTGCCGATGGTTTCGTCAGCCGACTTAACGACCTTGGCCGAGCTGTCAAACACCTGACTTTGAACCTTGAGATTAACCAAGGAAGATGCCAAGTCTTGCGATTGCTGATTAGCAGCAGGTGCATCAGCACGCTGGGTAGTGCCCGCTTGGGCGATTTGCTGGGCCGATTGCAGCATGGAAGACTGGCTTTTTTGCATGCCAATCAGCCCTTGGTTGACGACAGAACCTATGTCCATCCGCTTACCCTCTTGGAACTATGGATGACAGGGAAATTGAAATTTCCCCACTATTGCCATTAAGTCTACGCCAAGAGCGCACAAAAAACAGCCGAAATTGCCGCCCTAGCGGCTATTTTTAAGATGAGTTTGATGTAAAAAGCAGCGCGATATAACCGGGAATTATTCTGTAGTGACGAGGGCATCTTTTTCAATCAAACCAATGGCTTGCTGATATTCGGAGATGGCTTTTGCCTGCTCAAACACACTTTGGGCAGTGAGTTGCAGGCCGCTGCGTACCGGTAATTGGGCAGATTGAAGTGCCCTGCCACTCCAGGTATTGCAGTTACTGAACAGGCTGTAGTTACCTACCGAGCGGTAAAAACGGCCAATATCCTCCGCATAGGCAGGCAGGGGAATTAATTGCCCCTGCTCATCCAGTGCTAATGAGGCATCCAGATAGTCAATCAGGCGGCGCATCCCCTCATCGCTGATGGCGATAGGTACGCGAGTATGCGCCGGGATTTGGGTGAAGGGGGACTGCCGGTAGCTAAGCACTTGTATCGCCGAGTAGCCCGATGCGACCAGTGCCTTGGCCGCCGTCCCCATGGATTTACTTTTGCCGGTGAAGTAGTCGCCATCGCCCCAGCCGATACGCACAAATTGCTGCCCTGCTGCATCGGCTTGCAGATGTTTGCTGTAGCGTGCAAGGGTCGCTGCCTCCAACAGAATGCTGGTATGCCATTCGCGATAGATGAAGTAGATAGTGTGCTCGGTGTTGGCAATAGGTATTTTCTGTTTATTGGGCATACTGCTGCAGGCCAAGAGGAGTAGCGGCAGCATCAAACAACAAAAGACACGTAATAAACAAAGCATCATTCACACATCACGCTTGACTAAACAATTGCGCGACAGAATCAATGTGCAGTGCAGCGGCGACTGCTTCGGGCTGTGGTGAATCCAGCCAGGGCACCACCCCCAAACAGGGCGCTGGAATCCGCGCGGCGAGACTGTGAATATTGTCTTGTAGCACCGGCATTTCTGCATCCACACAATTGGCGACCCAACCGGCGAGCGGCAGACCATCGTTGCGAATAGCTTCCACCGTTAATAATGCGTGATTAATACATCCCAAGCGCGCACCCACCACCAGGATGACCGGCAAGCGCAAGATACGCGCCAGGTCAGCCAGTGTTTCACTGGGGTTTAAAGGCACCCGCCAACCACCGGCACCTTCGATAAGTGTGACATTCGCCTGATTCAAACTGCCGCGACAAAACCCGGCCAAGCGATCTGCTGATAGCGTCCGTTTTTCCTGTTGCGCAGCAATGTGGGGGGCGATGGCGGCTTCCAGTGCTATTGGATTTATCTGCTCATACACCATAGGCTCGGTGATAACCGATTGCAGCAAGAGCGCATCGGCATTGCGCAGCCCCTGTTCGGTTTTCTCACAACCTGCCGCCACCGGTTTTAACGCCGCCGTTGTCAGGCCCATATTGTTGGCCGCAACCAATAAGCCGGCGGCCACCAGTGTTTTACCCACATTGGTATCGGTACCGGTGATGAAAAATGCTTTTTTAGCCATGGGATTCTTCTGCGAAGGATTTGCATGCGGTTAGATAAATAACATCGTAACTGGCAGGCAAACCCTGTTCGGTACGATGTTGCTCATAAGCGTTTTTGAATGCTAGCAGGCGCGCACGACTGGTAAGCCCTTCGGGTTTACCGCTATTGATATTGTGCGCGCCCAGCGCCTTCAGTTCGCGGGTTAACTCGGCCAGTCGATCAAAATAAAGTACGCGGGTTTGTGTTTGCAATTTTGCCTGCACCAAGCCGCCTTGTTGCAGGGCTGCCGTTAAAGCGTCGCTGGATTGAAAACGGTTGACGTGCACATAGTCATCCACTTGTTGCCATGCATTTTTCAATTCCTGCAAGGTAGCGGGCCCGAGTGTAGCGATAAACAATTGGCCGCCAGGTTTTAGTACGCGATGGAGTTCCGCCATTAATTGCGGCAGGTTCTGACACCATTGAATCGCCAGACTGGAAAACAGCAGATCAACACTGTTATCGGCCAGTGGTAAATGCTCTGCATCGCCACACAACCACTGGATAGCATCCGGCCCGTTTTTGCGTGAAAAACGCAACATACCTTCAGCAATATCCAACCCGATTAGCTGCGCCTGGGGATAGGCGTGCATTAACCGACGGGTAAAAAATCCAGTGCCGGAACCCACATCCAACACCCGCGCATCAGCAGGTAAATGCGCGGGCAACATCAGACATAACTCTGTACCCACATCGCGCTGTAATTGCGCAACGGCATCGTAGGTTTCCGCTGCGCGGCCAAAGGATTGGGCAACCTTTTTTTTATCCAACTGCGCCGGTGTTTTTGTCTGGAAAAATGACTGCGATAAAAAATGGGTTACCGCATCAATCACCGCCTGTGGGCGACTCCAGTGGAGCGCGTGAGCCGTGTCAATGAGCAGTTCAATGTGCTGCTGCGAATTCAACGCCGTCATAGCCTGTGCGGCAGCGGCTGGCACTAGCGCATCACGCTCAGCGAGCAGGTGCAAACCCGGCATGGTTAAGCGCGCAAATACGTCGCGATTGTCCAACTGCGCGAGTAACGCCAACGCCTGCAACCAATTAGGGTTGGGCGCGCCGGTATCGACGCGGCGCAATTGTTTAAGCAAGGTGCGCTCTTGTTCATCGCCCTGCGCCAACAGCCCGGTAAATAATTTCAGTGTTGCCTGCGGGTCCTGTTCAAAACCTTGATTAAAATGGCGATTAACCCCAGGTGCCATCGCCCATGGGAAATCAACAGTTGCCACAAATTTGAGATTAGCGGCCAGTGAAATAACACCGCTGATTTTTTGCGGAAAGCGTGCCGCCAATTGCACCGCAAGCATGCCACCAAGGGACCAGCCCATCACCACCGCGTTCGATGGCAATTGCGGTTCGATGTATGCAATCACGGCATCCAATGAGTAGTCGACGAGCATTTCACTCTGGCCAAAACCGGGCAGGTCGATGCAGGTAACCCTGGCGATATTGTGTAATGCCGGCAACAGCGGCTGCCAGGTACGACTGTCGCACCCCCAGCCATGCAGCAGTACCAGATTAATCATGGGCTAGTCCCTGCATAATGTCCGCCAGCGCCATGAGTAATTGATCGACCTGCGCGATGCTGTGCTCCGCCGAAAAGGTAATACGCAAGCGTGAACTGCCTGCCGCCACAGTAGGAGGGCGAATGGCAATAATTAAAATGCCGCGCTCGGCCAATTGCTGCGAGATATGCAGTGCCTTGGCTTCATCACCAATCACAATCGGCTGAATTGGCGAGAAGGAATCCATCAATTGCAAATTCAGCGCTTGTGCGCCTGCGCGAAAATGCGCAATCAATTGTTTAAGTTGTTCGCGGCGCCAGTGCTCCGTTTGCATTAAACGCAAACTCGTGCGCGTTGCAGCAGCGACAGCGGGCGGCATAGCGGTGGTGTAAATATAGGGGCGCGCAAATTGAATCAGACTTTCGATCAGTGTTTCACTGCCCGCAATAAAGGCGCCAAAACTGCCCGCCGCTTTGCCGAGGGTGCCCATTAGAATCGGCACATCACCTTGTGTTAAACCAAAGTGCTCGCAGGTGCCCGCGCCTGTTTTTCCCAAGTAGCCAAAACCATGGGCATCGTCCACCATCAACCAGGCATTATTTTTTTGTGCGACGGCAGCGAGCTCAGGTAATGGCGCACAATCGCCATCCATGCTGAATACGCCGTCGACCACTATTAATTTTCGCGTAGCATCGGTTTTGTCCAAACGGGTTTGCAAGTTTTCCAGATCATTGTGCAAAAAACGCTGGAAGCGTGCGCCACTTAATAAACCGGCGTCGAGTAAGCTCGCGTGATTTAACCGATCTTCAAAGACGGCATCGCCCTGCGCCACCAACGCGGTAATAGCGCCCATATTGGCCATGTAACCGGTGGAAAATAACAGTGCGCGCTCACGGCCGGTAAATGCAGCCACTTCTTCTTCCAGTGCGTGATGCTCACTGGAATGCCCCGCCACCAAATGTGAGGCGCCGCTGCCGACACCAAACTTATTCGCGGCGTTTTGCAAAGCAAGAATCACATCGGGATGATTGGCTAAACCTAAATAATCGTTACTGCAAAACGCGAGGTAATTTTTTCCATCAACAACCACGTGTGGTGCTTGTGGTGACTGCAATAATTTGCGCGTGCGATACAAGTGCGCCGCGCGACGTTCAGCGAGCAGTGGAGCGAGAGTTTGATCGAGATGAGAAGACATGAGTTGAGGCACGCGTAGGGCGGGTTAGCGCAGCAACCCGCCGTATTGATCAATCAAGGAGAGACAGAAGTATTATTTGGCCGCGTTATAAAACATCGAATCCAGTGCAGCTTCTTGCAGCTTATTCACAATGGCCGCTTCCTGCTCGCTTTCATCTTCATGCACTTCGTAGGCTTCGGGTTTAATGCCGAGCTTTTTGAATAATTGCATGTCTTTATTGGCTTCCGGGTTGGGCGTGGTCAGCAATTTTTCGCCGTAGAAAATCGAGTTGGCGCCAGCGAGGAATGCCATGGCCTGAGTTTGTTCATTCATCTGCTCGCGACCGGCTGACAGGCGCACGTGGGATTTGGGCATAAGAATGCGCGCCACAGCGATGGTGCGAATAAAGTCGAGCGGGTCCAGATCTGCTTCATTTTCCAAGGGGGTGCCACCGACTTTCACCAGCATATTAATTGGCACTGATTCGGGGTGATCCGCCATGTTTGCCAACTGTTGCAACAAACCTGCGCGATCGCTGGCCTCTTCACCCATACCGACGATACCGCCACAGCAGACTTTCATACCGGCTTTGCGCACATTGGCGAGGGTTTCCAAGCGATCCTGATAGGTGCGGGTAGTGATGATTTCGCCGTAGTATTCGGGCGAGGTATCCAGATTGTGGTTGTAATAGTCGAGACCGGCATCAGCCAGTTCTTGCGCCTGGGTTTCGTCGAGCATCCCCAAGGTCATACAGGTTTCCAGACCCAACTCTTTAACGCCTTTCACCATGGTGGTGACGTAGGGCATATCTTTGTTCTTAGGCGAACGCCAGGCAGCCCCCATGCAGAAACGGGTCGCGCCGGAGGCTTTGGCCGCTTTGGCTTCCTCAATGACCTTTTCCACTGCCATCAGTTTTTCGCGCTCAAGGCCAGTATCGTAACGGGCCGACTGCGGGCAATAAGCGCAGTCTTCCGGGCAGGCGCCGGTTTTAATTGAGCAGAGAGTGCTGACTTGCACTTCGTTAGGGTTGAAGTAAGCGCGATGCACACTTTGCGCCTGGAACATCAGGTCGCTAAACGGCAGGTCAAACAGGGCGAGGATTTCAGCGCGAGTCCAGTCGTGGCGAAGGGTGGGAGCAAAGCTGGCATTCATACAATGGCGTCCATAGGTTCAGGAAACAGATAATCGCATCTTAACCGAGAGGCAAAAGCTGTCAACCGAAAAAAAATTTTTGGTTTACTACTTTCTTTGACAAAGCCTCCGCGGCTATCGACAATAACTGCACAAGGAGCAACTACCATCACCACACAATAAGGATTATGTATGTGGCACCGACTCAATCAAGCCCTCCATCGACTGCTACCCCAGCCCTGCCTCTTGTGCGGCCAAGCCAATAGCCACGGCCTGTGCAGCGAATGTGAGCGATCACTACCACGACTGGATCAATACCCCTGGCGCTGCACACAATGTAGTATTCCACTCGCTAGCGATGCACCTCTGTGCGGCCATTGTGTACGCCAGTCGCCTGCATTTACGACCTGCGTCATTCCCTATAGCTATAGCCATCCGCTCGACTTTTTGATCCATCAATTCAAATACCGACGGCAATTGGCCAGCGGTAAGCAGCTTGCGCGTTTGCTGCTACAGCACTGCCAACAGGCCGAGCGGCCGGATCTGGTCGTACCTGTACCCATGCACTGGCGCAAACGCTGGCAACGCGGATTTAATCAAAGTGAACTGCTGGCCGCCCCTATCGCCCGGAGCTTGGGCTTGCCACTGGTTAATGCCTTGCGGCGCCAGCAGCATGGCCATTCACAAAAAGGCCTGAGCCGACGTGAACGTTTGGGCAATTTGCGCCGCGCCTTTAGCATTGCCGCCAAATACCGGCCGCTAGTGCACGGTGCCCATGTGGCACTGGTGGATGATGTAGTTACCACCACAGCAACGGCGCGCTGCCTGAGTGACCTGCTCATCAAAGCAGGCGCAGCGCGGGTGGATATTTGGGCTTTGGCGCGCACACCGGATCGCTAAAGCGGCGGCAAAGTGAACCCGCGAGCAGAGTGCAGCGTAAATCCTTGGGGATATGTAACGCAACAATAAATCCTGCCTCTTATTTCTATCGGGGGCGATAAATTGCCGCTACTATTCAGGAATTGCGTTGTCATTGATTAACACCGCGTTCGCTATTACCTCATGCGACCAATTGAAGCATCACCATTGGCCGATAACTTTAAGGACTTTCATGAATATTCCGCACCGCCTGCTAGCCTGCGCCCTGTCGTTGGTTGGCTGCATCAGTTTCCCTGTGCTGGCGCAGTTGTCAGCCAATCCCCCCATCGATAGCGCACCCACAGCAGCATCCGCAGTGTCCCAGCCGTCATCGACGGCACAGCAGTTATACGCTTCGGCACAACAGGATCTGCTGCAATTGCGTGTTCTGCTCAAAAATGGCAACAGCCAATCGTCCGTCGGTTCGGGGTTTTTAATTGGCACCTCTAATTTGGTGGTGACCAATTTCCATGTGGTCTCCCAGATCGCTCTGGAACCAGACACCTATTTTGGCGAATACAAAGATACCCAAGGGAAAAGCGGTGCCATCGAACTGCTCGCGGTGGATGTATTGCACGATCTGGCGATAGTGCGCATTGCGCGCCAAGGTACCGGTTTCTTTACCGTGCCTCACACTCTGGGTGACGCGCAACAACCCGCGTTGGAATCCTTAAGCCAGGGCGAGAAACTTTACTCCCTGGGCAACCCGCTGGATTTGGGCTTTACCATTTCTGAAGGGACTTATAACGGCATCAGCGCGCGCGGCTTTTCCGATCAACTCATGTTTACCGGCCCGGTAAACCCGGGCATGAGTGGTGGCCCCAATGTCACGGCCGATGGTCAGGTTGCTGGCGTGAATGTTGCCCATCGCCGCGATGGCGAACTGGTCAGCTTTCTGGTGCCTGCGATTTACGTGCAGCAATTGCTGGCGCGAGTCAGCAGCGATATGACGCCACCTACCGACTTCAAACCGATTATTGGAGAACAGTTGCTGCAACATCAGGCGGTGATGGTAGATACCCTGCTCGACAAGCCCTTTAGCATCAAGCAACTCGGCCCCTATGCGGTGCCGGTGCGTGAATCCGATCAGGTGCGCTGCTGGGGCAACTCCGACAGCTCATCCAAAAAGGCCTATACCGTCGCCAGTATTAATTGCTCCATGGAAGCGGCGATTTTTGTCTCCGGCGATTTACAAACCGGCCATGTGACCATGCGCCACCAGTATGCGCGCAACCGCAAACTCAACAGCCTGCAATTTGCCCAATTGACCAGCAAGATGTTTGGCAGCCAGGTCTACAGCACCGCCAAAAGTGACACGATTACGCCTGCCGCCTGCACCGAGAGTTTTGTAGCGCACAATGCCATCTCACTGCGCGCACTGGTGTGCGCCGAGGCCTATCACAAATTCAAAGACCTCTACGACTTTACCCTGATTACCGCCAGTACCGATGACAGCCAGATGAGTTTGCAAAGCATGATTAATATTCAGGGCGTGTCCTATGCCAATGGCACTCGCCTGATCGAGCAGTTTCTTCAGGGGATAGATCGTCGCACCGGGCAGGACAAGCCCGCCGCCAGTAACGACGGGGAGGCGGCACAATGAACCACTTAGTGTTTGTTGAACAACTGACTCCCGATGGCGAAGTCATTCATCGCCACAAACTGACCCAATTGCCGATTCGCATTGGCCGTGCCTATGACAATGACATCATTCTCGATGACCCTCACACGGCCGCGCATCACGCCAGGATTGAACACAACCAACTGGATGAGCTGATCATCAGCGATCTGGACAGTTTTAACGGCATCACTCGCGCCAATAGCCGTCAGGGCTTTTTTGTGGTGGATGGCGATGCTATCTATCGCCTGGGGCACACCCGCTTGCGTATTCGCACGCCGGATTACCAGGTCGCCGCCGAACAAACCGATTTCACCAATCACCGTTGGGAAGGTGTGCTGCCCGCCCTTGCCGGGTTGGTGCTACTGGTGACCATGGGCTTACTGACCACCTGGCTGAGCGATTTGAATCAGGGCACCCTGAGCAAATACCTGCTGGAATTGGTGAGCGTTGTGGGCTTTGCCTTGGGCTGGAGCGGTTTCTGGGCGGTCTTTAGCAAGCTCTTTAATGGTCAGGCGCGCTTTGGTCGCCATCTCTTTATTGTCAGCCTCGGCCTGACCGGGCTGGAGCTGTGGGACTACCTCAGCAGCATGCTCGCCTACGCCTTTAGCTGGGAAACGCTGGCACATTTCACTGTGCACCCGCTGATTTTCATCAGCGCCACAACGCTTTACTTCCACATGCGCACAGCGGGTAATAAGCGCCCGGGGCGGTTGAAACTGTACCTGCTGGCACTGGCATTGGTCGGCTCTGGCATCTCCATGACCAAACAATACCAAGCCACCAATCACTTGGGCGATGCCCTGTACCTCAGTCAACTCTATCCGCCTGCACTGCGTATTAGCAGCGATATCAGCCTTGGAGAATTTATGGCGGATATCAACGCGCTACAAACACAAGTGGACGGCAACCGCAAAGACACGACCGATAAAGATGAGACTGTCACCACAAGCAGCAGTGTGGCCACATCCAGTGCTGGCGCCAGTATCGACGCCAACAGTTCCAGCCAACCATGATGTTTTACAGGAGATAACCATGATCAAGAAGGCTTTATTGCATACCGCGCTGGGAATCGCCGGCAGCCTGTTTATCAGCACCGCTATGGCCGCGGATTTCCAATTATCCAGTCCTAGCATCAAGCCAAATTCCACCCTCACGGCGGATCAAGTGTTTAACGGCTTTGGTTGTACCGGCAAGAATATTTCACCCGAACTGGTATGGAGCAATGCACCCGCAGGCACCAAAAGTTTTGCCCTGACCGTTTACGACCCCGATGCCCCGACGGGTTCAGGCTGGTGGCATTGGGTGGCCTACAACATTCCCGCCAGCACCACTAAAATTGCCGCCGGTGCCGGTACAGTGGATGGCAAAAACCTGCCCGCAGGCACCGAACAGGGCCGCACTGATTTTGGCAGCACTGGTTTTGGTGGCGCCTGCCCGCCAGTGGGCGATAAACCCCATCGCTATATATTCACCCTGCACGCGCTCAGCACCGACAAGCTGGAAATCCCCGAAGGTGCCACGGCGGCACTTGTCGGTTATATGATTAACGCCAATCGCATTGGTCAAACCAGCTTTACCGCTTACTACGGCCGCTAATCCCGCAATAACGCAGAGAAACGCCGGTGCTTTATGGTGCACCGGCGTTAAGTCGTTGGACAGCATGGCAGCACGCGCCTAAAATGCGCGCCTTTCTCAACTCCCTCCATTTGCAGGTAAATCCCATGGGCAATAAAACCGCTCTCTACGCCACCCATCAAGCCATGGGCGGTAAATTGGTGGACTTTGGCGGCTGGGACATGCCGCTGCACTACGGTTCGCAAATCGAAGAGCATCACAAGGTGCGTCAAACAGCAGGCATGTTTGATGTGTCGCACATGACGGTGGTCGATGTCACCGGCAGCCAAGCCAAGGCCTATCTGCAATATTTGCTTGCCAATGATGTCGCCAAACTTGATGGCCACCAGGGCAAAGCGCTCTACAGCGGCATGCTCAACCACGAGGGTGGCGTGATCGATGACCTGATCGTATACAACATGGGGGATTGGTATCGCGTTGTCGTGAATTGCAGTACACGCGAAAAAGATCTGGCCTGGATGAATAGCGTCGCCGCTGATTTTACTGTCACCATTACCGAACGCCCCGAGTTAGCGATGATCGCCGTACAGGGCCCGGATGCGATTCGCATTGCGTCATCCCTGGTAAGCAGTGAACATGCAGCGCTGATTGCCAGCCTGACGGTTTTCCAGGGCCTGCCCGCTGGCGGCTGGTTTATTGGCCGCACCGGTTATACCGGTGAAGACGGTTTGGAAATCATGCTGCCCAACACCGAGGCTCCCGCCTTCTGGCAAGCACTGGCCGATGCAGGCGTCGCCCCTTGTGGTTTGGGTGCACGCGATACCCTGCGCCTTGAAGCGGGCATGAATCTCTACGGCCATGAAATGGATGAAACCGTGTCACCCCTGGCAGCCAATATGGGCTGGACCATTGCATGGCAACCAACAAGCCGCAACTTTATTGGTCGCGCGGTATTGGAAGCGCAAAAAGCAGCCGGGAATAGCCACAAACTGGTTGGACTGGTACTGCGCGAACGCGGCGTATTGCGCGCCGAGCAGTTGGTCACAGTCGACGGCTGCGACGAAAAAGGCGTAATTACCAGTGGCACATTTTCACCCAGCTTGGGCTATTCTATTGCTCTGGCACGCGTGCCCGCTGCTATCGGCAGCCACTGCCAGGTAGACATGCGCGGCAAGCAAGTAACCGTTGAAGTGGTCGCCCCTAATTTTGTGCGTCACGGCAAGGCGCTACTCTGAGATAGTCATTCGCAATACCGGTTTGAAACAAAGCAGCATCGACACTAACATCGAACAACGTTAAAAAATTTTCACAGGAATACAACCATGAGCGATATTCGCAAAGAACTGAAATACCTTAGCAGCCACGAATGGGCCCGCGTTGAAGAGGACGGCACAGTGACAATCGGTATTACCGATCACGCTCAGGACGCCTTGGGGGATGTGGTTTATGTGGAAACCCCGGAAGTGGGCTCACGCGTCGCCATCGGTGAAGAAGCGGGTGTTGTGGAGTCGGTAAAAGCCGCTTCCGACATTTATTCACTGGTCTCCGGCGAAGTGGTTGCAGTAAACGAAGCACTGCAAGACGCGCCAGAAACCGTCAACAGCTCACCTTATGACGACGGCTGGTTCTTCCGCGTTAAGCCTGATGATTTGGCGGAACTGGACGAAGCACTGGATGCAGCGGAATACCGCGAGCTGATCGAAAGCGAAGACTAAGCCAAGGCTCTCTCGCCAAACGATCCATAAAAAACGCGGCTCTCTCGCCGCGTTTTTTATTTGCCCATTATGGGCGGCTAACCGGTCAGCTCATCACAAGGCCGATTTGATTTCCGCCTGGATAGTTTTGACATCCCGCGGCCAGGGGCCTGCATCGCGCTGACCTGCCGGTAAACGACTGATCGCCTGACGCGCCTCGGCAGAACTGGAAAAACGCCCGGTGATCACCACAAACCAATCCTTACCCTGACGTTTACTTTTAAACATCAAGAGTTCGGATTTATTGGGCTGTGCAGCCATGTAGTCCAGCGCCGCCTTACGATTACTCACCCCCAACAGTTGTACCGTGTACTCCGCTGCCGACCACGCCAATATGTTGCGCTCCTGCGGGCTGGCAGTTGTCGCCAGTGGTTTTTTCTCCGTCGTCACCGCAGGTTTGGGCGCCGCCTCAACCACCACGGGCTTGGGTGTCTCAACCGGCTGAACAGCAGTTGTCGGTTGCGCTGTAGCCGTCACTGATGAACTGGCCTGCGCATCCGGTTTTTTCACTGGCGTTGTTGGTAATTGCGCCAGCGGCACTACCTCTTCACGCGCAAACTCACTGGTCTGTTGCGCAGTAGCCATTTGCGCTGTGGAGGTATTCTGAGCAGCCTGCTGTGCCTGAGCTTGTGCGGCTATCTGATTAGGCTGCTGGGGCTGAGGCAGGGTCTGCAACAATGGCTGCACCGGAGTACTTGTCGAGGTCAACTCCAAAGCACTGCTACTCACCGCTTGATTCGCGACTGGCGCAAGGGCTGGCACTACAGCAACAGCAGGCTTGGGTTTATCATCATCACCCATATACAGAAACACCACACCCACCACCGCGATGAGCAGTGAAATGGCAATAATGTGTGCTACTGGCAGTGCACGCTTCTGGAATACGCTTTTTGGCGTTACCGATTCCAGCAGTCGCTCCTGCGCGCACTCGTGCAGTATGCCCAGCTGCCCTTGGGCTTGACGCCACCAAGGATCGACAACTGACTCGGTAAAGATTTCCGGCCCGAGGTAATCCGCCATTTCCATGCGAAAGTTGAGATAATCCACGGCTTCGGCAAGCCCGAAGGGTTGCAAATAAAAATCATTGATCAGCAGTGTTTCCGGGCTGGCACGTTCAAGCCGGCGCATGAACGACGGCTCCGCAAACAAGGCCAAATGCAGGCGATTTTGCTGGGGGAAGTTATTGAGCAGTGCGGAGAGCACGGTGAGGGTTTGATCATCCAGCAATTGGGCGTTATCTACCACCACAACCGCCAAACCCTCTTCGTCAACCAACGCCTCTTCCGCAATAAACGCTTCAATCGCCGTCAACAGGTTTTCGGCCGACGGCAAGGGGCCGGCATTGATACCAAAGGTCTGCACAATCGCCGTTAACACCTGTTCAAGGCTTTGGCTTGACTGCAAACTCAAAAAACAGATTTGATCCTGATCGGACAAAGAGTCCATAAAAGCGTGTGCAGTGCGGGTTTTGCCTACACCCGCGTCGCCCAATACCACCAGCACACTATTACTGAATTGACACAGGTGTAATAACTGATCAAGCAGTTGACGCCGTCCCGCACCGGTAAACAGTGGAAACGAATAATCTTGTGCAAAGGGATCTTCCGACAAACCATAACGCTGGCGATAATCCGCCAACAATTGTTCATCCGCAGCGGTATCCGGCAGATCAAACAAATAACCTTGTTGCCCCGCAGGTTGGTCAAGCAGGCGGCTATCGGGTTGGGCTCGCAAAGGAGAGTCTCCAGTCATCTTCAAAACCTCTCACGACGCCAATTATGTATCTGCTTTGCAGGCATCAAACGTCTGCTGCAACATTGCCAAATCAATTTCACTGGTAGTAATGGCTTTGCCCATGGCCTCCAGCAACACCAAACGCAAACGACCATCGAGCACTTTTTTATCGACGCCCATTAGCTCCATAAACTGTGCAGGCGTCATATCCGCTGGCGCCTTGGTTGGCAGGTTCGCGCGTGTTAATAAATCGAGCGTTCGCTGTAGTTCTTCAGCGCTAATGGCGCCGCGTCGCCAGGACAGATCAGCCGCCATCGCCATACCAGCGCCCACAGCTTCACCATGCAACCAATTGCCATAACCTTGCGCCGTCTCTATCGCATGACCAAAGGTATGACCCAAGTTTAAGATTGCACGTAAACCACCTTCGCGCTCATCTTGGGCCACAACATCGGCCTTATTTTCACATGACCGCTGTACGGCATAACTCAAAGCAGGCACATCACCGCGCATCAACGCATCAATATTATTTTCCAGCCACACAAAAAAATCATAATCGGCAATCAAGCCATATTTGATAATTTCGGCAATACCGGCAGAGAGTTCGCGCGGAGGCAAACTGGCCAACAACGAAATATCAGCCAAAACACATTGTGGCTGATAAAAAGCCCCAATCATATTTTTGCCAAGCGGATGATTCACGCCGGTTTTACCGCCGACAGAGGAGTCGACCATTGACAACAGGGTTGTGGGTATTTGAATAAAATCAACGCCGCGCTGATAACACGCAGCAGCAAAGCCGGTCATATCACCCACAACACCGCCACCCAGGGCAATTAATGTTGTGGTGCGATTATGTCGCTCGCTCAGCAGCGTATCGAAGATACTGGCCCACACATCCAACGTTTTGTGGCTTTCGCCATCAGGTAATATCACACGGCTCACCTGATAGGCTGACAGCGACTCACAGAGCTTATCCAGATAAAGGGGAGCAACCCTTTCATTGGTTACCACACACACCTGACGTCCACGAATATGCTTTGTCAGTAGCTCCGGCTGCGACAACAATGCTTCACCGATATAAATCGGGTAGCTGCGATCATCCAAATTAACGGTTAAAACCTGCATAAAACTCGCCTTGGGCAAAACAATAAAGAGGCTTGCACTTTATCACAAAGCATTGCGTAAAATAAAAAAGGGGCCTAAGCCCCTTGTACGAGAGATGCAATTTCCTGGGCGACCGTTTTAGGCGAGCGACGGTCGGTATTCACGATAAAATCAGCGGCATCCCTGTACATGGGATCGCGCAACGCGAGTAGGTCAATAATTTTTTGGCGTGGATTTTCCACTTGTAAAAGAGGTCGCTTTTTATCACGGGCAGTACGCTCAACCAACTGATCGATAGAGGCAGTCAAATAACATACAAAACCTGACTGTTTCATAAGCTGGCGATTGTAATCCCGCAATACAATTCCACCTCCCGTAGCAATCACTGCATGTTGCTCTCCGGCAAGCTCCTGAAGCACTGCCGTTTCACGCTCGCGAAACCCCTCTTCGCCTTCCATATCAAATATCCATGGAATATCGGCGCCGGTACGTTCTTCAATCACACGATCGCTATCGCGAAAGCTCAAATTAAGCTCGGCCGCCAAAAGGCGGCCGATGGTCGATTTACCGGCCCCCATGGGGCCGATCAGAAACACATTTGTTTTTTGCATTAGTTTGACAAGGTATCCGACATCAGCTTTGGAGTAACAAAAATCAATAGCTCGGTTTTAAATTGATTATCGATAGTTTTCTTAAACAGGCGCCCCAAGTAGGGAATATCACCTAATACCGGAACCTTGTTTTCGCCCTTGGTACCTTCCAAGGAGAAAACACCACCCAGAACAACCGTTTGCCCATTATTTACCAGCACCTTGGTTTCCAATCGAGTGATGTCAACAGTAGGGACACCGGAAGGTGTATTTTGCCCAATAGAGTCTTTCCAAACAATCAAATCCATAATGATGCGATTATCAGGTGTAATCTGTGGAGTCACTTCCAACTTCAGCACCGCCTCACGGAATCCCGTTGTTGTACCACCACTAGGCGCTGTTTCCTGATAACCAATTTCCTTACCCGTTTTAATAATGGCCAATTGTTTATCACTGGTGATAACTTTGGGTTGCGACACAATTTCCGCATAACCTGAGTTTTCCAGCGCGCTCAACTCCAAATCCAGATAGGTGTTGTCGGTCAATATTCCAATGGCAGCGCTGGCGTATGGATTTGCAACAGCCAAATCAACAACGTTAGCCTCATTCAAATCAAATGATTTACCCTCCGCAGGATCGGAGACAAACCAATCACGTGGACTGGTACCGCCGGTATCATCAAGCCCATCTCGTGAACCAGCGAAGTCGATGATACGCTCACCTCTCTTTTCATTGTAACCAATCCCACCCCAGCGAACGCCCAACTCACGCTGGAAGTCTGTATTAGCAATAACAACTCTTGCCTCAATCATCACCTGACGAATTGGAATATCAATTTGGTCGACCAAACGCTTAAAGGCTTCTATGCGTTCGGCAGTATCAGTGATAATAATCGAGTTGGTGCGCTCATCCACAACACCTTGTCCACGCTCCGACAAAACACTGCCTGTTGATTGGTTGCCCCCTCTGCCGCCGCCAGTTCCACCTGAACCACTCCCACCAGAGTCGCCACGAAACAGCTCAAACATTTCTTTTGCATTAGCGTAGCGCACACGAATGTATTCCGTACGCAAAGGCGCCAATTCTTCCAGTTGCTTTTTGGTGGTAATTTCCTGGCGTTCACGTTCGGCTATCTCAGCTGCAGGCGCAACCATCAATACATTTCCGACCTGACGCTTATCCAGCCCCTTGTTTTTCAATACCATTTCCAAGGCTTGATCCCAAGGTACATTTTGTAAGCGCAATGTAATGCGACCCTGAACTGTATCACTGGCAACCAGGTTTAAGTCGGTAAAATCAGCAATGATTTGCAGCACCGCACGAACTTCAATATCCTGAAAATCAAGAGACAGTTTTTCACCGGTATATTCAAAATCTTTCTTCTTCTCCAGTTTTTCTTGCTCGGTTAATGGCTTGATACTGACAACATATTCTTTGTCTGTTTGATAAGCCAAATAATCAAAATCGCCGCCCGCAGAAATATTCAGGACCGAGCTTTCACCTTCCTGAGCTGCACTAACCAAGGATACTGGTGTGGCAAAATCAACCACGTCCAAACGACGACGCAGCTCTGGCGGGAGCCACACATCTTTAAATGTTAAACGAACACCCGCCCCCGTTCCCACCATATCGGCAGATACCTTGGGGTTGGACAAAGAAACAATAATGCGCCCCTCGCCTGCTGTACCGCGGCGGAAATCAACATTGGTAATCCTATTTTGATTTGCAACAGGATCATCTTTTATTCCGGCTTTTTGCGCAACTTCAACAGACGGGCGAATCGCCTGTTTCGCATCTGCCGCCTTAGCGGCACCAACCTCGACAATAAAATTATTGCCATCTGTACGAGTCGTATACGAAGCCAATGCATTGAGATTCAAAATTAATCGCGTACGTCCTTCACTGGTCAAGACCATTGCGCTTTGCCCATTATCTACCGCCAACGGGAAACGACGCTCTTTGAGGGCACTGATCGCATCGGGAAAATCGAGCACTATGCGCGCTGGCTTCTCAATGGTATATCCCTGTGGATTTTGTGGTGGTGAGTCAAATGCCATACGAACTTCGAAGCGCTCGCCAGGTAATTGAAAAAAACCTATATCGGTTAATGTATTTGCTAATGACAAGGGAGCAATCAGCACACCAGTCAAGACCAGTAAAAATTTACGCATATTCAACCCCGGAGTGAATAGAGCACGCATGTCCGCTTATTCCTTCTCTTCTAATTTAATAATTCTGGGACGTTCAACCCAACCATTTGACCCATCACCGACGATTTCCATAACCTCGATCTGCGATGGACTAGTTGTAATAATCTTGCCGTGATTCAATCCGAGATAATTACCAACAGTGACCGGCACGACATCGCGCTCTCCATTATCAATCAGAGCCCACAACTTCCCAGCCTTTTCTATAGTACCTACCATTTTGAGCGCGGTAACATTGAAGCGCTCTAGAAACTCTTTCTCTCTATTAAAGTCAGGCACAACTGTCCTGCCGCCTTTCGCCGCCGTTTCGTCTACCGGTATTGGTTTTTCAAACGGACTGCGCAGGGTCATTGCACTATAAGCAAATGGCTGATAGGGGCTAAATGTTGGTAGCGGCTCAATTTGTCCTTTTGGTCTTCGCTTCGCCTCTTCCATAAAGTCCGTCAAATCCTGATGGGAAGATTGTCCACAGCCAGCTAGCAAAAGAGCACTTAATAACGGGGCAGTTAGCAGCAAAGGCTTTTTCATTTAGTAGCCTCCTGCGATTTGTAGCGATAGGTTTTTGCCACAATTTTCATGTTCAGGGTTTTACTTTCCTTAGATGAACTAATAGAAAAATCATGCAAAGTAACAATACGAGGCATTCCAGCGACACCACTGACAAATCCACCCATATCGTGGTATCCGCCATCAACACTAATATCGATTGGAACTTCAATATAATATTCAGCCACAACATCAGGTTTAAAGTTAATATTGATATTAGTTAACCCGCTCTCACCAGCACGAGTACCAACATCTTCTAATAAACCCGGAACCTCAGTTTTTGCAGGCAATCGCGAAAGCAGAGAATCAAAAGTTACCTTCATTTCCTCCATCTGCGCCTTATAGGCATCAAGATTTGCTGCTTCAAAACTACGCCGCTCAAATGTAGTTTTCAGTGTTGCTTCCTGAGCGACAACAGAATCAAGCTGCATATGAAGATCGCTGATTTTTAAATAATAAGTGCCAGCGAAAATCAGACATGCGAGCAGTAAACATACAAATACTTTTGCAGGCCAAGGCCAAACCCCCGCCTTATCAAAGTCGATATTATTAACATCGAATTCTTTAAGTTGTTCCAGTGTTTCCTGAAATGACATTATTTGGCGCCTCCCGCTGACTGGGCGTTTTCGGCAAGAGGATCAACTGGTGCAGATGTCTCCACTGTCATCTTGAAGATGCTCGCATCATCACCTTCGCTCGGTGCTGCATCAACCGAAATCAAATTATGTGACGCATACCAATCAGACGCCTCGAGGTTTCGCAGAAAACTAGCAATACGGTTGTATGATTCAGCAACACCCTCAATAGTAACAATCTTGTCCTTACGCTCTATTTTGGTCAGCCACACTCCATCAGGAATAGCCCTTGCCATCTCATCAAAATAGCGAACAATAACGGGACGCGTGCCTTCAAGATCAGTAATGACTTTTATCCGCGCTAAAAGGTCATCGCGAACTTTTTTGATCTCGCTGATTTCTTTGACTTGCGCATCCAACTTGGCAATTTCACGCTGCAATAATTGATTACGAGCATTTTGATTTTCTATTGCCGACTGTACGCTGGATACCCAGAAATAAGCCCCCAACAAAGCAACCACAACTACAGCAACGATAATGCCGATGAATTCCCGTTTCTTCTCTTCGCGATAAACCTGACGCCAAGGCAATAAGTTAATTTTGGCCATTAGTCAAAACTCCTCATTGCCAATCCGGTGACAATCATCAACGCGGGGGCATCATTAGCAAGAGAAACAGCATTCACTCTGGAGGAGACAGACATTCTGGCAAAGGGGTTAGCAACTACGGTCTGTGTGCCCAGTTTTTCTTCGATCAATCCGACCAACCCCTCTAAAGAAGCAACACCACCAGCAAGGATGATGTAGTCAACATCGTTGTACTGGCTTGCAGAGAAAAAGAATTGGAGTGAACGGGTTACCTGCTGAACTACCGCATCTTTGAAAGGCGCCAGGACCTCCATTTCATAATCATCAGGGAGCCCACCTTGTTTTTTGGCGAGACCGGCTTCTTCACGTGATAGACCGTAACGGCGCTGGATCTCTTCGGTCAGTTGGCGCCCACCAAATAGCTGCTCGCGGGTGTACACCGTTTTGCCATCGACTAACACGCTGAGTGTTGTCATGGTTGCACCTATATCGATAATCGCTACGACCTGCCCTTCCTGATCCTCCAACTGTTCAGCAATAAGCTCGAAAGCGCGCTCCATACAGTAAGCTTCAATATCGATTTTCTCAGCGATAAGGTCTGCATCGTTCAGAACCTGTTGGCGCACATCGACGTTTTCACGGCGGCAAGCAGCCAACAGCACTTCAACCTGGTCAGGATTGCGAGGAGAGATGCCCTGAACTTCAAAGTCGAGCATGACCTCTTCAAGAGGGAAGGGAATATATTGATCGGCCTCGGCCGCAATTTGGCTTTCCATCGCATCGTCATTCAAATCCATGGGCATATCAATCATTTTGGTGATGACTGCCGACCCGGCAACGGCAACGGCCGCGTGCTTGAGTTTGGTTTTGGACTGTTTGACCATTGAGCGAATGACCTCGGCCACAGCGGCCGGGTCTGCAATGTTTTTCTCCACCACTGCATTAGGGGGAAGCGCTTTTACGGTATAGGACTCTACGCGATAGCGGTCGCCTACGCGATTGAGTTCAAGCAATTTAACCGAGGTTGAGCTGATATCCAGACCAATCACCGGCTTTGCCTTCTTTTCTAGGAAACTTAAAATGCCCATTTTTCTATCTATATCCGTAACTTAGACGTTGTTTATGTTATAGCACTTTAACTTAAGCCTGCAACAAACCGATGAATATGTAAACAGGCAAAAAGCCCGTATAATGCCCGCCACCTACAGCGGCTTCGCTAACTCATTAATTCACATAGAAAAAATGTTCAGTAAAAAATCCTTCTTTGGCATTATTTTTTGGCTGTTACTGGCCGGTACTAGCGTTACTTTGGTGACACTTACCGGACTCTATCTCTATCTAAGCCCCAAGCTACCGCCGGTAGAGACGTTGCGCGAAATCAAATTACAGACGCCACTGCGTGTTTATTCAAGTGACGGCAAACTTATCGGTGAATTCGGAGAGCAGCGTCGCACTCCGCTGACCTACGATCAGATCCCTCCTCTCTATATAAAAGCTCTCCTCTCCGCAGAAGATGCAGAGTTCTTCGAGCATCATGGAGTTTCTCTAAAAGGCATGTTGCGCGCCGCTTCACAAATTCTGAAATCCGGCGCCATTCAATCGGGAGGAAGTACAATTACTCAACAGTTGGCGCGTGATTTCTTTCTCACTCGCAAACAAGTCTTCTCACGCAAGTTTAACGAAATCCTCTTATCCCTTGAAATTGAAAGGAAATTCACTAAAGAGGAAATCCTGGAACTGTTCAACAATAAGATGTTCTTCGGCAACCGCGCCTACGGCCTCCAATCGGCAGCGCAGATCTATTATGGCAAGGATGTGAAAGAGCTGAGCATCGCCCAATACGCCATGATTGTCGGTGTACTCAAGGCGCCTTCTGCTTATAACCCGCTGGCGAATTTGAAGCGCGCCATGATCCGCCGCGACTGGATTATCGGGCGCATGTACGAGCTGGGCCATATTGACCGCCAAACTTACGAGGCGGCGATTAACGAACCCAATACTGCCAGCTATCACGGCACCACACTGGATGTTCAAGCACCTTATATTTCCGAGATGGCGCGCCAGGAAGTGTTGGATCGTTTTGGCGACAAAGCCTACAGCGAAGGCTATAAGGTCTATACCAGCGTCGATAGCGCCATGCAGGCAACAGCCCAAGCCGCTGTACTCAAGGGTTTGCTGGGCTATGACCAGCGCCATGGCTATCGCGGCCCCGAGCGACGCCTGAAACCATCGGAAGAAGCCGACTTAACCGATTGGCTGGATGAATTGCAGACCATTTCCAGTCTTGGCGGACAAGAGCCTGCAGCCGTTGTAAAGGTGACCGAAAAAGCGGTCCGTGTATTGATGGGCAATGGTGAACTGATCGATCTGGATTGGGATCAGGGCTTATCCAATGTTCGTCCCTATATCACTGAGGACAGCCGCGGACCAGCCTACACCAAAGCCACAGATTTCCTTAAAACCGGCGATGTCATTCGCATCACAAAAGACGATGACGATCAATGGAACTTTAGTCAGGTTCCGGCGATTCAAGCGACGCTGGTATCACTTGATCCAATGGATGGCGCCATTCGCTCGCTGGTGGGCGGTTTTGATTTCAATCAGAGCCATTACAACCGCGCCACCCAAGGCATGCGCCAACCGGGCTCAAGCTTCAAGCCATTTCTTTATACCGCTGCACTGGAAAATGGCTTTACACCTGCGTCTATTATCAATGACGCTCCTATTGTTATTGAAAACACCAGCACTGGTGTGGCTTGGCGCCCGGAGAATGATGACGGCAAATTTGTTGGTCCAATGCGTCTGCGCCAAGCACTCTATCGCTCGCGCAACCTGGTATCCATTCGTTTACTGCGCAGCATTGGCATGCAAACCGCACTCGACAGTTTTGCTCGCTTTGGCTTCAACGCCAAAGAGTTCCCGCGCGACCTGACGTTGGCCCTGGGTACACCGGCCCTTACCCCGATGCAAATAGCAACCGCTTATGCCACCTTTGCCAACGGCGGGTTCAAAATTGATCCCTATCTGGTGACTCGCATAGAAGATGATAAAGGCCGGGTTGTGTATGAAGCCAAACCCAAACGTGTCTGCAAGGAATGCGATAGCAAACAAGTCAGCTATGCAGCCGATGGCTCCGAGCTGCCCGCCATGCCCAGCATGAACAGTAGTGAGCGCGCGCCGCGTATCGTGGATGCACGCATCGCCTATCTGATGGATTCCATGCTGCGCGATGTGGTTGATAAGGGCACCGCCAGACTGGCCAAACAATTGGGACGCAGGGATTTGGCAGGGAAAACCGGCACCACCAATGGGCCTCGGGATACCTGGTTCTCAGGCTACAATCCCAATATTGTTACTACCGTGTGGGTTGGGTTTGACCAAAATACCCTGCTGGGCAAACGCGAGTTCGGTAGCTCGGCAGCGCTGCCGATCTGGATTGATTTTATGCGCACAGCACTGGAAGGTGTACCCGATCACTTGCCTCGTCAACCAGAAGGCATAGTGACGGTGCGAATCAATCCAGACACCGGCAAACCCGCAATGCCAGGTGATCCTGATGCTATTTTTGAGGTATTCCTCGGCGAGGACACCGCCCGCACATCGGCGGCAGGCAATGAAAGCACTGAGCAGGTTACCCTGCCAGAAGAGTTGTTCTAAAACGACAGGCTCATCGCGATGCGCTCACCTGTAAAGCTGCAGGTGAGCGCAATTGCAACATCAGAGGCTTGAACTGTCGCCCTCCCGTCGCCGAGGCTTTGCGCGCAACAATCCAGCCGCGCACATCAATTTGCTGCCCTTTCAAGGCAAGCCAATCACGTTTGTTAAAACCGAATTGCGCCCAATCCCGCTGGGCGATACGCACCACCAAATTCCCCTCCAATTCCAGCCACGCCGATGAATTGACATCGACGCGACTCACCCGTCCGCGCAGCAACCGAAAGCCGGTATCGCGCACAGCAAGTGATTCGGCAGGATAGGCATTCCAATAGCGATTGCGCCAAACACCCACACCCCGCGCTTGTGCGCGCCGCTCAAATGCCAGCAAACAGGTTTCCTGCGCTACATTCGGCGGTACTGATATCTGCAACCCCATACCTTGCTGCAACAGTTCGGCGGCGAGACTGCGGCCACGCGAATCGTAGACATGAGCCAGCCAGCGTCCATAGCGATCTGTACGTTCACGCTCAAATCCGAGACGCACCTTGCCGCCTGCGCGCTGGATAAATGTCTGCGCCGCCGCTCTGGCCTCTCGCCCCAACGGCTGCGCAGGCGCCTGACCGCGAGCCAATTCCGGCGCATTGATTCCAAGCACCCTTACCGAGCGACCATCCTCCAGCTTGAGCGTATCGCCATCAGACACTCGCGCCACACTCAGCAAAGTTCCCGCAGGGTGACCACAATCAGCAACACACGATAAGGATAAAAACAGGCATAAAAAAACGCCGGGAATTTTCATCCCCGGCGTTTTTTTATGCGGCGCCACTAAGGCACGAAACAAGGTATTAACCTTCTTTCTTTGCACCCGCGATACGGCTGCCAAAACGCTTGGTGAAGCGATCGATACGGCCGCCGGTATCAACGATTTTTTGCTTACCGGTGTAGAAAGGGTGGCAAGAACCACATACGTCTACATGGAGCGCTTTACCCAAAGTAGAACGGGTAGAGAAGCTGTTGCCGCAGCTGCAAGTTACTGCAACTTCAACGTAATTTGGATGAATATCTGCTTTCATGATGAATGCCTTCTGTAAGCTGCGCCGCCACCCGATCTGCTTGCCGGGCACCGCACATTGGTTAAAAAAAACGGCTGTTTTCAAGGAGCGGCGATACTACCAGAAAACCGGTAGCACGCAACCGAAAACAACCGTTTCGCACAAAAAACACTCAGCAATGGCTAAACATCACCTTATTGCGGGCGAGGAGACCAAACTTTGCACCAGCCAGCCGCTTTCACTTCTTTGCCAGGGAAAATATTGCAACCAACCCATTCAGCGCTCAAATCGCCCTTGGCCTGGGCGCAATTGGCGCAATTGCTGCCTGCATTCGGGCTCTGCTCTACATAACCCAGTGCACTGGCTTGTGGATCAGCGGGGGTAACCTGTACCGGCGCTTGCGCAACGGCGATTTGGGTTACTGGAATCAGCGCCAAACCGGCGCCAATGCCGGATAATTTCATAAAGTCTCTGCGTTTCATATACTGCACCTCTTGGGTTTATTAATTAACTGACACGGTTGTTTGTTACTGGTTGTTATAGATGGTTATAACCATCTTTATGATTACGACTCTCTCACTCCCTGCGCGATAGTTAAGCCTTATCGTCGCAGGCTGACATTGATATGTATCTATAGCAGCTGTTTTAGCTCCCGGCTTTATATACGGCACCAAAAACAAATCAGCCCAGCAGCAAGGACTGATAAGACAGAAATCCAGCATCGATATAGGCTATTCTTGACGCCCGTTTGATTAACCCAGCCACTGCAATGACCGCCACTTCGCCCACAGCCTTGCTCGAAATTGCCCTGCCCGTCCCACTGCGACGCCATTTCGACTATTTACCACCTGTCGATATATCCCCTGAACAAATAACCAACCTGTTGCCGGGAGTGTTGATACGCGTGCCGTTTGGCAGGCAAGAGCTGGTGGGAGTCCTGCTGCGCGTTAAAACCGCCAGCGAACAACCCAGCCACAAGTTGCGCGCCGCGCTGGCCGTTATCGATACCGAACCCGCGCTAGATCAGGAGTTACTCGACCTGTGCCTGTGGGCTGCCGACTATTACCAATGTGCCGCCGGCGAAGCCTTGCAAACGGCCTTGCCTGTACTTTTGCGCCAGGGCGATCCGGCACAATTGCGCGGTGAAGCGGTATTCACCCTGACCACCGAAGGTAAAGGCCTGCCAGTGGGTGGCCTCAAGCGTGCGCCCAAACAAGCGGCGCTGTTGGCGGCACTGCAAACCCAACCCCATCTCACTCGCGCCCAGTTGGAACAGTTAGATATACCACGCACCATTGCGACAACCCTTATCGACAAAGGGCTGGTTCACATCATCACCCTTGCCCCCGATTACACGCCACCGACAGGCCCACTACTGGGCGAGCCTTCACTCACCCTGAGCGAGGAGCAGCAAGCCGCGTTTGATCAAATTGATTACAACCGCTTTAAAACCTATTTGCTCGATGGCGCCACCGGTAGCGGCAAGACGGAAATATACCTGCAAGCGATAGAAGAAACGCTCAAGAAAGGTAAACAAGCGTTAGTCTTGGTACCGGAAATTGGCCTGACGCCACAAACGCTGCAACGTTTTCAGCGCCGTTTTAACTTGCCGGTGGTGGCTTTGCATTCAGGTTTAAATGACCGCGAACGGCTGGATGCCTGGCTGCAAGCCCGCGCCGGTATTGCGCGAATCATCATTGGCACCCGCTCAGCACTGTTCACGCCGCTCAAGGCGCCGGGGATTATCATTATTGATGAAGAGCATGACGGCTCCTTCAAGCAGCAGGATGGTTTTCGCTACTCCGCACGGGATTTGGCCGCCATGCGCGCCCATCGCTTGAATATTCCGCTGATTCTTGGCTCGGCCACACCCTCACTGGAAACCCTGCACAACGCTCATCAAGGCCGCTACCAACATTTGCGCTTGCAGGCTCGGGCAGGCAAGGCCAAACCGCCAGAGATTCAACTGCTGGATATACGGGGTGAAATTCTGCACGAAGGTTTTTCCCAAGCCAGTATTGAGGCCATTGGGGATAACTTACGCAAGGGTAATCAGGCACTGGTTTTCCTCAATCGCCGCGGTTATGCGCCGGCACTGGAATGCCACGACTGCGGCTGGCTCGCCAACTGCAATCACTGCGATGCACGCATGACAGTGCATCAAACACCGCGCCATTTGCACTGCCATCACTGCGATCACCAGCGCGCCCTGCCCAAACGCTGCCCGAGCTGCAACAGCAGCAACATCCGCCCGCTGGGACAAGGCACCGAGCGTAGCGAACTGGTGCTGCAAGAGCTCTTCCCTGACTACAAGGTAATCCGCGTAGACCGCGACTCCACACGCAACAAAAACAGCATGCAAAAATTGCTGGCCGATGTGCACAGCGGCGAGCCTTGTATTTTGATCGGCACCCAAATGCTCGCCAAAGGCCATCATTTTGAAAATGTCACACTGGTAGTGATTATCGATGCCGATGCCGGTCTGTTCAGCACCGATTTCCGCGGCCCGGAGCGCATGGGGCAACTGCTGTTACAAGTCGCCGGACGCGCCGGACGTGCCGAAAAGCCGGGGCGCGTGCTGCTGCAGAGCAACCACACCGATCACCCGCTGGTGCAAACGCTGGTTTATCAGGGCTATCACGCGCTGGCAGAGCTGATTTTGCAGGAGCGCCATATCACCCAATTACCGCCTTTTCGCCACCTTGCGCTGTTGCGCGCCGAGAGCAAACACGCGCAAGTGGCAGTAGCCTTTTTGCAACAGGCACGCCAGTTGGCCGAGGCCATACAAGCACCGAGCCCGCTGCTCAGCTACCTTGGCCCTTTACCGGCTATGATGGAAAAGCGTGGCGACCGCTACCGCTACCAGTTGCAGATCAGCGCGGCACAGCGCAAATCGCTCCAGCTGTTATTAGGTCAACTCGCGCTGCAACTGGAGGCTCACCCACTGGCCAGCAAGGTGCGATGGTCGTTGGATGTCGACCCGCAGGAGATGGCATAACCCCAGGCGTAGTGACTGATCAGGGTAAGCCGTTTACAATCGCGCCCTCACCCTGCTATACCCTTGCCAACCTTGATACCCGAATTACATGAGTAGAGACTTCGCCAAAAAAAGCCGTGCGCCAGCGCGCCGCAGTTCATCCAGTAACCACAACAGCCCAACACCGGGCTGGCTATTTTTTGTTGCAGGTCTGGTATTGGGCGCATTTGCCGCCAGTTTCTACTTCATTAAAAACCCGACAACGGCACCCGCGCCCAAAGAGACGCCAAAACCCAAGGTAGAAGAGAACAAAACACCCAAGCCACGGTTTGACTTCTATAAATTGCTGCAAGAGAGCGAGACCATCGTTCCGGCCAGCGAAACCATCAACGACGACAAGCCCGCAACGGATCAAAACAAAACCGAATACATACTGCAGGTTGGCTCTTTCCCCAAGGCCGATGACGCTGACAAGCTGCGTGCCCAGTTAATTATGATTAACCTGGATGCGCGCATCGAAAAAGTGGAAATCCGCAAGGGCGAGGTATGGCACCGAGTGGTAGTCGGCCCCTTCAACACCCAGGCAGAGTTGACGACGGCGCGCAGTCAATTGGTGAATAATCAATACAACGCGCTGGTACTGAAGCGCGCCAAAACCAAATAACTCGGCAGGTTTCGCCGGTATCAACAATAGAGCGCCTTGAAAAAGGCGCTGCTGCCCCCACGTTTGTGACTTCTTCGTTGTAATTGTTAAAGGAAGTCCTGTGACTACAATTCTCTCTGTGCGCCGCGACGGGCAAGTGGTTATCGGTGGTGATGGCCAGGTTTCGCTGGGCAACACTGTTATGAAAGGCAATGCGCGCAAAGTGCGTCGCCTCTACAAAAACCAGGTATTGGCCGGATTCGCGGGCGGCACTGCAGATGCCTTCACCCTGTTCGAGCGCTTTGAGGCAAAACTGGAAGCACACAATGGCCAACTCACCCGCGCCGCCGTTGAACTCGCCAAAGACTGGCGAACGGATCGCAGCCTGCGACGACTCGAAGCATTGCTCGCCGTCGCCGATAAAGATGCCTCTCTGATCATCACTGGCAATGGCGATGTCATTCAGCCCGAAGACGATTTAATCGCTATTGGCTCCGGCGGTAATTACGCCCAGGCCGCCGCGCGTGCACTGCTCGATAACACCTCATTGGATGCCCGCAGTATTGTTGAAAAAGGGCTGAAAATTGCAGGGGATATCTGCGTATTTACCAATCAAACTCACACCATTGAAGTGTTGGATTATTAATTAAAACTACATCCGCAGTTCTGATGGCCTACCTCGCTCAGACCCGCCGTGAATACATCCTTGTAGGCTTGTCGTCGACATCCATGTCTCCGACAGTCTGCACGAGGTAGGCCACCAGAACCGCTACCATTGAATTAAGCAAACAAGAGCTTGTTATGTCCTCCATGACTCCGCGCGAAATCGTGCACGAATTAGATAAACACATTGTCGGCCAGGCCGACGCAAAACGCGCTGTGGCAATTGCACTGCGCAACCGCTGGCGCCGCATGCAAGTGCCCGCCGATATGCGCAATGAAATTACCCCAAAAAATATTTTGATGATCGGCCCAACCGGTGTGGGCAAAACAGAAATTGCACGCCGCTTGGCCAAGCTCGCCAACGCCCCCTTTATCAAAGTGGAAGCCACCAAATTTACCGAAGTGGGTTATGTGGGTCGCGATGTGGAATCCATTATTCGCGACCTAGTGGATGTCGCGATTAAAATGCGCCGCGAGCAGGCCATGAAATCCGTGCAGCATCGCGCAGCGGAAGCAGCGGAAGAGCGGATTCTCGATGTGCTTTTACCGCCCGCACGGGATCTCTCGCCAGAGGAAAGTAAACACGAGTCGGGCACGCGCCAGATTTTTCGCAAAAAACTGCGCGAAGGCGAACTGGACGATAAAGAAATTGAGATTGAAATTGCCGCAACCAGTGTTGGCGTAGAAATTATGGCGCCCCCCGGCATGGAAGATATGACCAGCCAATTGCAGAGCATGTTTTCATCTCTCGGGCGCGACAAAACCAAAAAAGCAAAACTCACCGTCAAAAAAGCCTTCAAACAATTGCAAGATGAAGAGGCGGCAAAACTGGTGAGCGATGAAGATATTAAAGCGCAAGCGATTGAAGCCGCCGAGCAAAACGGCATTGTGTTTATCGACGAAATCGACAAGGTTGCGCGCCGCGGCAATGTGAGCGGCGCGGATGTATCGCGCGAAGGTGTGCAGCGCGATTTATTGCCGTTGATTGAAGGTTGCACGGTAACCACTAAACACGGCGCCATCAAAACCGATCACATTTTATTCATCACCTCCGGTGCATTCCACCTGAGCAAGCCATCGGATTTGATCCCGGAACTACAAGGCCGCTTGCCAATCCGCGTGGAATTACAAGCACTCACACCCGATGATTTTGAGCGTATTCTGACCGAGCCCAAAGCATCGCTCACAGAGCAACAAGAAGCATTGCTCAAAACAGAAGGGGTGACTATCAACTTCACCAGCGACGGTATTCGTCGCATTGCAGAAACTGCTTTTGAAGTGAATGAACGCACAGAAAATATTGGGGCGCGCCGCTTGCACACCATTTTGGAACGCTTGCTGGAAGATGTCTCCTTCACGGCTGGCGATGGAAGCAATGCAGTGACGATTGACGCCGCATTTGTAGAAAGCCATTTGGGTGAATTGGCCAAAAACGAAGATCTCAGCCGCTTTATTCTCTAAGCATCAGCAGGCAACACCACAAAACAGAATTACCCCTCTGTTTTGTGGTGTGTATTTTTCACTTTATGACAAGTGTGAATTGCCTGACAAAATAGATGGCGTAGAATCTCATCACTCCCACGCATTTATGCGCAGGCTTTGTTACCCACACCGTGTATTGCACCTCATGACACCGACAAAAATTCGCTTTCACAAAGGCTCACAACAATTGGAGCTGCATTATGGTGCAGAGCAATGGTTATTGAGCGCGGAATTTTTACGCGTGCATTCGCCCAGTGCCGAAGTAAAAGGCCATGGACCAGGACAGGAGGTCTTGCAGTACGGCAAAAAAAACGTGGGTATTGTGGCGCTGGAACGCGCCGGTAACTACGCACTCAAATTGATCTTTGACGATGGTCATGCAACCGGTATTTATACCTGGGAATATTTACACCAGCTAGGCGCCAATCAAGCACAGCTTTGGGAGCGCTATTTACAACAATTGCATCAGGCAGGCAAAAGTCGTGATGCCGATACCAGTGTGGTGCGATTAATCGACCCGCAAAACCAGTAACCTGCTTTTACTTGCCGCCAATGTTTTAGCTGCAGGACATGTAAGAACTTTTTATGTATTGATTGCTATCGCTTGTTTGATAGCGCCTACCCCGGTTGAGCAGCAATCGCTGACAACAAATCACCACGAATAACAACAAAGACAAGTCGCCAACTTTCGCCAGCCATTGTGCTCTGGCGCGGGCATGCGTTTGTCTGCTTTTTGGTAACCACTGTTAGATCGAGAACTGATACACATGGAAAAAAGGCATTTCATTGCTCACGGTTATTTCACCCTCTGGGTATTACTCTTATCGTTGATTCCACTCGCCAGTTACTGGTGGGTAATGCCCACTCCCGATAGCCTGCACGGGCAACTGTACCTGATCTCCAGCCTGGGTTATTACGGGCTGCTGCTCACGATAACTGCACTTGTCTTTTCACCGCTGGCAAGCACCGCCTGGACTCGTCCGCTCTATGCACTCCTGTTGACACTGTGGTTGCTGTATCTGCTGATTGATGCGGCCACCTTCAACCTTTATCTATTCCATGTGGATTGGATAATGCTCGAAATGTTTGTGATGGATTTTGAAGGCCTGGGGCTGCCGAACGCCGTGATTTTTGCAGCAATTGCCGTGGCGATTATGGCTGGCGCTGGCTGCTGGTGGCTGAGCCGCAAGGCATATCACATCACAACACAACACGCCTTGCGCGCGCAGCCATTATTCTGGGTGGCGGGTGCGATGCTGATACTGTTTGCGGTCAATTCATCGCTTAACATCTGGGCCGACAAATACCATCGCCAGGAAGTGAGTTACATCGCCCCCTATTTGCCCGTATATCGCCCGGCCACCAGCAGTAAGCACGCGGCCACACTGGCACGCATGCTACCGAGCCTGCTGCCTGCCACCTACGGCACCATGGATCGCGCGGCAATTCAGGAAAAGAGCGTAGTCCGCTACCCCTTGGAGCCATTGCAATGTGAAGCGCCCAGCCAGCCCAACTCCATTATCCTGCTGGTAGTGGAGAGCTGGCAGGCGGCGGCGCTGAACCCGGAAGTCATGCCAAATGTTGCGCGCTTCAGTCAAAAGGCGACGCGTTTTGAGCAACATATTTCAGGCGGTTCGGCGACTATTCCCGGCCTGTTCAGCCTTTTCTATGGTTTGCACGCTAGCTATTACCCTGCCTTCAGAGCAACACCCGCGGCCAACCCCAGCGAATTTACCGAAACCCTGACCGATCAGGGGTTTGATGTGCGCGCATTTACCAATTCCAATCTGGATAGATTCTCCATGCGCCGCCTGATTTTCCCCCGCATGCCTAATTCGCATTTTTATCACGCCAAAACCGATGCGGCAGTGGTGAATCAATTTGTGCAGCAGCACCAGCAAACCACCACAAAGCCGCATTTTGATTTTGTGTTTTTAACCTCGTCGCACTCGCCCTACAAATACCCGAAGGATTTTGCGCGTTTTACGCCCTTGCCCAGTGTAAAAGGTGGCTATGCTTTTAATAAGCAGGCCGACAGCACGCCTTACAAAAATGACTACCACAACAGTTTGTTCTATGTGGATTATTTGCTCGGGAAAATTCTCGACCAACTTGAAAAAAATGGTGCGCTGGAGAATAGCTGGGTAATAGTAACGGGGGATCACGCGGAGGAGTTCAACGAAAATGACGCGGGCTTTTGGGGGCATGGCAGCAACTTTACCCGCTGGCAAACCCACACCCCATTGCTGGTACATGCGCCCGGCCAAAAAGTCGCACGGCATGAGCACAAAGCCTCCAGTCATCAGGACATAGTGCCAACACTGATGCAGGAAGCGCTGGGTTGTAAAACCGCGCGCGAGGCCTATAGCACCGGCGCCAATCTATTCGACTTGCCAAACAATCGCAGCCTGGTGATGTCATCCTACTACAACAATGCTTACTGGATTGAGGGAACAGTGTTGGATCGCAGCACCGGTAAACAATACGCGTGGGGTGATATCAAAAACACCCGCCCGGTGCTGGACAAAACCAAATTACATCAACTGCAGGATGAAGAGCGACGCTTTTTTAAAGATACGGAATCCCGTGCATTACTGTCGGGAAAACATTAGTTGGGCACAGATTAATGTGCCCAACTAATCACCCCCGTGTAGGCCGTTGCCAACACCACTACGCCAAACGCGATGCGGTACCAGGCAAAGGCGATGTAAGTGTGTTTGCTGATAAATTTTAACAGGGCGCGCATCACCACAAAGGTGGCAATAAACGCGGTGACAAAACCGACGGCCAGAACGCTCGCATCGGACCAGGCCAACTGGTCGCGCGCGCCCCACAAACTGTAGAGCGATGCCGCCGAGATCATCGGAATAGCAAGGAAGAAAGAAAACTCGGTAGAAGCCTTGCGCGATAAACCAAAATACATGCCGCCGATGATGGTTGCACCCGAGCGCGAGGTGCCGGGAATCAACGCCAGACATTGGCACAAGCCCACCTTCAAGGCATCGCTATAGCTCAAGTCATCCATTTCCTGAATGCGAGGGGCGTAAGCGTATTTTTCCACCCAAATAATGACAAACCCGCCCACAATAAAACCACCGGCAACGACATAAGGACTGAACAGATAAGCCATGATGAAATCGCTGAGCAAAAAACCAATCAGCGCCGCCGGAAAAAATGCCAGCGCCACATTGATAAACAAATTGCGCTCAACACCGGGGCGAACGGCACCACACAGGCTGCCAAAAATTTTGCGGCGATACTCCCACACAATCGCGAGCATAGCGCCCATTTGGATAAAAATTTCGAACAGGGTGCGCTTTTCATCTTCAAGGAAATTCATCAAATCCGCAGCGAGAATCAAGTGACCGGTACTGGAAATGGGCAGCAGCTCGGTAACGCCTTCCACTATTCCCATGACAACCGCTTTGATCAACAACATAAAATCCACAACGACACCTCAGCCCAAAAAATAGCCCCTCACTCAGGGGGCACCAGATTCACGCGCAAGTCTGCGGTAATCGGCTATTGTTTGCAAATTCAGCCCGTATTCAGCACCGCGGCAGCATATACTGTGTAATCTTATTGACTGCAATTTTCTCCCTCACGCATTCCAAGGAGTTAACCATGCGCCAACTCTTTTTTCGTTTGAGCACACTGCTATTCGGCATTGGTATGTTGGTGCTTTCCGGCTGTGCCAATGTGCATTACGCCAATGACTATAAATCGGGGACGGACTTTACCGGCCTGAAAACCTACAGCTGGCGCGCTGTCACTGTGGATATAGGCGGAACCGATCCCGCGCTGCTCGAGCGCCTCGCGGACAACCAACTAGCCGCGCAGGGTTTTGTTCGCACACAGGCTAATCCCGATATGCTGCTGGACATGCAAGTATTCGCACGCCAGAGCAAAGGCGGCAACAGTAGTATCGGCATTGGCATTGGCATGCCGGTGGGACGTCATGGCAGTGTTGGCCTGGGCACATCGCAGTTGCTGAACAAGGGTAAACAAGAAGGCGTGATGTTGATTGATGTCACCCGCGCCAGCGACAATACCCTGGTGTGGCGCGGCAGTGCCGAAGGCATTCCGTTGATTCAATTCTCGCTCAGCGCCGAACAAAAGCTGGGCGCCACACTGGCACAGTTACTGGGCAAATTTCCGCCATCCAGCGCGCCTTAACCCTCACACCGTTCCTAAAGACCGATAAGCGATACCATGCCCAACTCTCCGCGCCTTTCTGTTGAAGGCATTTTATTGTTAATCGGTCTGGCCATTGGCTGGGGCATTAACTGGCCCATCATGAAATTCATCATCAGCGAAATTCCACCGCTGACCTTTCGCGCCTTTTGTTTGTTTTTTGGTGGGCTGGGCATTCTTGCACTGGCGCGCGCCTCCGGCTTATCGCTTGCCATGCCGGTGGGCTATGTCAAAAAAATCCTCTGGGTGTGCCTGCTCAATATAGTGGCCTGGAATGTGATGGCTACCTATGGGCTAAGTCTGCTGCCCGCCGGTCGCTCAGCACTGCTGGGTTACACCATGCCGATCTGGACGGTGCTGTTATCGGTCTGGGTGTTGCACGACCGCTTTACCCTGCGCATTGGTATCGCGTTGTTGCTGGGTATTGGGGGAATTGCGGCACTGATGGGCGAATCATTGATCGCCTGGTTTAGCGGCCCCTTCAATCAGCAATTATTGGTAGGCGCACTACTGATGATCGCCGCCGCCTGGTTCTGGGGCGCTGGCACTGTGCTGATGAAACGCTGGCAGATTCCGCTGAACACTGTAGTCCTGACCGGTTGGTTGCTGCTGCTGGCTAGCCTGCCGATTATGATCGCCGCCGCTCTGGTCGATGGCGCCATGCAGCAAATGCCATCCACCCTCGCGCTCTGGGGCGTGGTGTACAACGTGTTTTTTGCCTTTATGTTTTGCTATTGGGCTTGGGTGCGGCTGGTTAGCCTGGTGCCGGTCAGCGTCTCGTCCCTGTCATCGCTCATAACACCACTGATTGGTGTTATCTCCAGTATCTACTTGCTGGGCGAGCAGCCGGGCTGGCCGGAGATCAGCGCAACCATCCTGATTTTGGGCGCCGTCGCGGTGGTCAATTTTGGGGGGACAAAAGCGAGCAAATCACCGGCAAAGGCCGATCCAACCCTATAAGGTGCTGCGCCGGTTTAATCTGCGCCGCATAGGCGATGACCTCTACCCCGGCAGCTATTGCGGCGCGTAAGGTCGCGCCGTAAGCCGGGTCGATATGATCGGCCGGGCTCACCTGCTGAATTCCCGTATGCTGCACACAGAACAACAGCACCGCCCTGTGCCCTTGTGCCACCATCAACATTAACTCACGCAAATGCTTGCTGCCGCGTTCACTCACTGCATCGGGGAAATAACCCTGCCCCTCCGCTTCCATCAGGGTGACGTTTTTCACTTCAAGATAACAGGCACGCACATCCTGCGGGTGGCCGGTCAATAGAAAGTCGATGCGTGATTTTTCCTCACCGTACACCACCTCGCGCTTGAGGATGGCGTAGCCCTGCAACTCGCCGATCACTCCTGCGCGCAACGCCGCCTCAACAAGTTCATTCGTGCGCGCCGTATTGATGCCGGCCAGATGGCCTCCGGGGGTGGACACTACTTCCAAGGTCTGCGGGTATTTGCGGGTTTTACTGTCAGACACCGAATACCAGCAGGGGCTATCGGGCAGCAGGCAATTTTTCATCGAACCGGTATTGGGGCAATGCAGGGTAATTTCACTGCCGTCAGGCAGGCCTACATCGGCAAGAAAACGTTTATAGCGTTTGCGCAACAGCGCGGGATATAAATGAAGCATGGCTAATCGCAGATCCGGTTAAATGATTGGCAGGTCTATGACAGAAAGATGTCAGATTGAACCACAAGTGCCCCACTTTGCGGCTATAGTTTTTGCTTGGGATGAAACCCGAGGCCGGATTCAGCCCCCGACAGGCGCAGGCACCAAAAGCTGCGAAAAAACGCTAGCACTCGCATTTGTTATCTGATAGCTTGCTCCCCCTTCTAATTCTGCCCACCCCTTGGTGCAGATGATTGATGATCCAGGATGTCTTACGAGGCGCTACATATGGCGAAAAAATCTCCCTCTACTGAAACCTTCGCGCTCCGCCCTTTTACTCCCTACGTGGAGAAGAAAGGCGAAGAGTATATGAACGACAACCAGAAGGCGCATTTCAGACAATTGCTGCTCAACTGGCGTTCAGAATTGATGGAAGAAGTAGATCGCACCGTTAGCCACATGAAAGACGAAGCGGCTAACTTCCCCGATCCCGCCGACCGCGCCAGCCAGGAAGAGGAATTCAGCCTCGAACTGCGCACCCGCGACCGCGAACGTAAACTGATCAAAAAAATCGATAGCACCTTGGAGCTGATCGAAAACAACGATTACGGCTATTGCGATGCCTGTGGTGTAGAGATTGGGATTCGCCGCCTTGAGGCGCGCCCAACCGCTACCCTGTGTGTGGATTGCAAAACCCTCGCCGAAATCAAAGAAAAACAAATCGGCGGCTAAGGCCGATTTGCCGGAGGCGGGGCCACCCGCCTCTTTTGTTATGTCCACCACCGCTTCTACCTCTGCCCCCAATCCTTCGCTCAGCAACACTGATACCCCAGGCTATCGCGGACGTTTTGCACCCTCGCCCAGCGGCCCCCTGCATTTCGGCTCACTGGTCAGCGCCCTCGCCAGCCACCTCGACGCCAAAGCCCATAAAGGCCAATGGTTGGTACGCATGGAAGACTTGGACCCTCCGCGCGAACAGCCCGGTGCCGCCAGTCTGATTTTGCAAACCCTGGAAGACCACGGCTTATACTGGGATGAACCCGTGCTTTACCAAAGCCAGCGACACCCGGCGTATCAAGCCGCCTTGGAATGGTTGATGGCGCAAGATCTGGCTTATCCTTGCTGCTGCTCACGTCAGGAACTCACCGCCATGGGCGGCATTTATGATGGCCGCTGTCGCCACCGGCAACTGGATCTGACCCAACCCCACGCCATTCGCCTCAAGCTTTATGATCTGCCCAACCGCTCGCCAAATGACTGGCTGAACTTTGACGATCTGATCCAGGGTCACCAAACCCAGAACCTGCGCACCCAGGCGGGCGATCAAATCCTGAAGCGGCGCGATGGTTTTTATGCCTATCAATTGGCCGTGGTAGTGGACGATATCCACCAAAACATCACCCATATCATTCGCGGCAGCGACCTGCTGGAGGTCACCGCGCGCCAACTCTTACTGTTTAGCCTGCTCGATGCACCGCAGCCTGCCTTTGGGCATGTGCCTCTGGCCATGCAGGCCAACGGCCAAAAGCTGAGCAAGCAAAATCAGGCCAAGGCGATAGACTCGGCCAAGGCAAGCAGGAATCTATGGCATGGTCTGGCCTTTTTAGGGCAGAATCCCCCTCTGGACTTGGCGCACGCTTCCACCGGTGAACTGCTCGATTGGGCAGTAGCCCATTGGCAGCGAAGCGCCGTTACCGGCCTCGGCCATCTATACCAAGAAGAATAACAATACCGATTAAATCGCGGCCAACCCTGGCGCCATACCGCACACCAGCGCTTACAGGAAATACACTCATGAACAATCAACGCCTGGTTATCTTGCTACTGCTGGTGGCTTATATCTTCTCGCCCAGCCTGTTCAACTGGATTCTCGACCCCCAAGGTGCCTGGTATCGCCCCTATATTGTGTGGGTTGGTGTGATTCTGGTCGCCTTTGTGATGCAGACACGCCGCAAGAGCTATCACGATTTTGACTAACGCCGGCCGTGCCGCCCGAATTGACAACTCACTCATAAGAACATCACACAATGACTTTTGATCTCAGCCAAGTTGCACTGATCGGCCTCAGTTACCTACTGCTGCTCTTTGGCATTGCCTATATCACCGAGCGCGGTTGGATTCCCGAGGCGGTCACCTCGCACCCAATCACCTATATTTTGTCGCTGGGTATTTTTGCCAGCGCCTGGGCGTTTTACGGGGTTATCGACCTTGCTTTTCAATATGGCTATGGCGCACTGGCTTATTACATAGGCACAGGGGCGCTGTTTTTGTTTGCCCCGGTCGCGCTGGCGCCACTGGCCGAATTGGCGCGGCGCCACCAGGTTCACTCCCTTGCCGACTTACTGGTGTTCCGCTACCACAGCCACAGCGTAGGCGCCCTGACGACACTCTGCATGCTGTGCGGGATTTTGCCGCTGATGGCTCTGCAGATTCAGGCGATTGCTGACACCATGCATATCCTCACCGTGAGCGGTAACCCCTCGCTGCCACTACAGGGAACAGGGCTGACCTTCAAGGATTTGATGGCCTTGTGCTATTGCGCCATCCTCGCCTTTTTTACCATCTCCTTCGGCGCCAACCGCGACCAGCATCGCGGCCTGATCACCGCCATGGCATTTGAATCCCTGCTCAAAGTCTGCGCTCTCTGCGCCATCGGTCTGGTGGCCGTATTTGGTGTCTTTGATGGACTGGAAGGGCTCGACCAATGGCTGCTCGACCACCCCGAAAACCTTGCGCTCCTGCACAGCCCGATTCACACCGACTCCGCCCATACGCTGCTGTTGGTGTTTGTCGCCACCGCCGTCACCATGCCGCACATTTTCCACCTGGGGCTCGCGGAAAACCCACTGATGCGCAACTCCCATACGGTTACCTGGGCCTTCCCACTGTTCCTGCTGCTGATGGCGCTACCGATATTCCCGATCCTCTGGGCAGGCACCGAGCTCTCGGTGCCACTACCGCCGCAGTATTACACCCTGGGGATTCCGATTTTATTTAACTCACCCGGCCTGACCCTGTTGGCTTTTATTGGCGGCCTGTCGGCGGCAACGGGCGCCATGGTGGTTATTTCACTGGCGCTCTCCACCATGGTGATGAACCACTGGCTGCTGCCCAGCCTGAAGCTGCGCACCCGTACCGACCTATACAGCCAGCTCATCTGGTTGCGCCGCATCCTGATCGCCACCATTTTCCTGGGGGCCTACCTACTCTACTGGATTCTCGATAACCGCTTCAGCTTGGCCCATTTGGCCATGACCGCCTTTATCGAAACCCTGCAATTCCTGCCCGCCACCTTCGCCATTGTGTTTTGGAGCAAAGGCAACCGACGCGGGGTTATCGCAGGCCTTGCCGTAGGTACCAGCGTGTGGGCTATAGGCCTGCTGCTCCCCATGCTTACCGGCCTTGAGTTTGTGCCCCTGCCTTTTAATAGCTGGGCGATTCCCGTGGGTATTGAGCACTGGAGCGAAGTCACACTCATCTCCATCAGCCTGAACACCCTGTGTTTTGTGCTGATTTCCATGATGACAACCCAAACCGAAGACGAAGAATACAGCGCTGATGTCTGCGCCGCCGACGAACTCAGCCACCCGGTGCGCCAAGCGCTGGATGTGCACTCCGCCGCCGAATTCAAACACCGTCTCGCCAAGCCGCTGGGCAAGGTCACCGCCAGCCGCGAGGTGGATATCGCCCTCAAAGAACTGAGCCTGGGGATTGATGAACGTCGCCCCTACGCCCTGCGCCGCCTGCGCGACCAGATCGAAGGCAATCTCTCCAGCCTGATGGGGATTCATGTCGCCAGTGAAATCATGGATAAATACATCCCCCATGTAGTCGCAGAAAGCCATAACACTGTCGACATCAACCTGATTGAAAGTCGCCTGTCCGAATACCGCGACCACCTCACGGGTATGGCCGCCGAGCTCAACACCCTGCGCCTCTATCACCGCAAAACACTGGAAGAACTGCCCATGGCCGTCTGTTCCCTGGGACGCGATATGGAAGTGCTCATGTGGAACCGCGCCATGGCGGAACTGACCGGCACCCCCACCGAGGATGTTACCGGCTCCCACCTGGAAGACATTCCCGAACCCTGGTGCAGCCTGCTGATCGACTTCAGCCAGAGTAATGAGCCCCATTTCTATCGCCGCGAAATAGAACTGGATGGCCGCCCACACTGGATCAGCCTGCACAAAGCCAATATTGAAGGCACCATTACCGCTGGGGTTTACGATCAGGTGATGCTGCTGGAAGACGTCACCGAAACCCAATTGCTGGAACAGGAACTGGTGCATTCAGAACGCCTCGCTTCTGTAGGGCGATTGGCAGCGGGAGTCGCCCATGAAATCGGCAACCCCATCACCGGCATCGCCTGCCTCGCACAAAACTTGAAATACGACTCCACAGATCCCGCCGAAGTGCTGGAAACCGCCGAACAGATCCTCAGCCAAACTGACCGTGTCGGCCGGATTGTGCAGTCGTTGGTGAGCTTCTCCCACGCCGGTCACGCCAGCAAAACCGAGTTTGAGGCCGTGTCCCTGCGCGATTGCGCCAATGAAGCGATTCATTTGCTGTCACTGCAAAAAGACAAGAACCAGGTGCTCTTCTGCAATGACATCCCCAAAACCGCCATCATCGCCGGTGATGCCCAACGGATGATTCAGGTTTTTATAAACCTTTTATCTAACGCACGGGATGCCAGCCCGGAGCAAGGGCGTGTTATGCTTGAAAGTAACGAAGATGAGGATTCGGTAACAGTTTCTGTTACCGACGAGGGTCATGGTATCCCTCCCGAACTGATCGAGCGCATTCTTGAACCCTTCTTCACCACCAAAGAACCCGGTGAAGGTACAGGTTTGGGATTGGCCATGGTCTACAGCATTGTTGAGGACCACAGCGGCCATATGGACATCATTAGTCCCGCCGATACCGTTCACAACCGCGGCGCCAGTTTTGTGATTACCCTGCCGCGCCATCTCGACTCTTTCATGGATGCCTGACCTGGAAAGTGAACAAAACCAGCGACTTGCAGATTTATCCTGCTAGTTATTGACCAGTAACACTTAACGCAAGACCCGGATAGCTATGAGTAAGATTCTGATTGTTGAAGACGAAACCATCATCCGTACCGCACTGCGCAAGCTGCTTGAGCGCAACCAGTACGAGGTCAGCGAAGCGCCATCCGTCAAAGAGGCCACGTCCAAATTTCAGTTAAAGGATTTCGATCTGATTGTCAGCGACCTGCGCCTGCCCGGCGCACCGGGCACCGACCTGATCAAACTGGCGGGTGATACCCCCGTACTCATCATGACCAGCTACGCCAGCTTGCGCTCAGCGGTAGACTCCATGCGCATGGGCGCGGTGGACTACATCGCCAAGCCCTTCGACCACGACGAGATGGTCAATGCCGTCAAGCGTGTCATTGGCAAAGCCAAAGCGGCCAACAAAGCCGCCAATAACACCCAAACGGCGAGCACGACCATTGCCGGTATGATCGGCTCCAGCGATGTCATGCAGGACCTGTACAACCGTATACACAAAGTCGCGCCCACCAATGCCACCGTACTGATTCATGGCGAGACTGGCACTGGCAAAGAGCTGGTTGCACGCGCGCTGCACGAAGAGAGCAACCGCAACAATCACCTGATGATTTCGGTCAACTGCGCCGCTATTCCCGACACCCTGATCGAATCCGAACTCTTCGGCTATGAAAAAGGTGCCTTTACCGGTGCCGCGACCAATCGCGAAGGCCTTGTCGCTGCCGCCGATGGTGGCACCCTGTTCCTTGACGAAATTGGCGAACTGCCACTGGAAGCCCAGGCGCGCCTGCTGCGTGTACTGCAAGAGGGCGAGGTGCGCCCGCTGGGCTCGGTAGAATCGCGCAAGGTGGATGTACGCCTGGTTGCCGCAACGCACCGCGACCTGCGTAAGCTGGCGCGCGAAGGCAAATTCCGTGAAGACCTGTATTTCCGCATCAACGTCATGCAATTGGAGCTACCGCCCCTGCGCGAGCGTGGCCGCGACATTATCAGCATCGCCGAATCACTGCTGCAGCGTTACTGCGCACAGTTCGGCAAACCGCAACTCAAGCTATCCTCCGCCGCGATGGATGCCATCATGAGCTACAACTGGCCGGGTAACGTGCGCGAGCTGGAAAACGCCATGCAGCGCGCCGTTATTCTCTGTGAAGACAGCACCGAAATTGGCGACCATCTGCTCTCCATTGATATGGATGCCCAGGACCTGAACGACAACACCGGCAGCTCCATTTTCGAACCACCACGCCTGGCCAGCCGCGGCGGTAGCACCAGTGCCACCGAAGACTTATCGCTGGAAGATTATTTCCAACGCTTCGTGCTGGAACACCAGGACACCATGAGCGAGACCGAACTGGCGCGCAAACTGGGTGTCAGCCGCAAATGCCTGTGGGAGCGGCGACAGCGCTTGGGCATCCCCAGAACCAAAGCCGGCGCCACAGCCGGTAAATAATCGCCCCAAAACCAAAAATCCCCGCCAGCTACCGCTCGCGGGGATTTTTCATTCTGGTGACACAGTTTTTTGCTTTTAGTGCCACAAAAGATGAATTAAATGCCAAGTTGTTACCCCCTGTCACGGAGGTGTTACCGCCAAAATACTGTTACCCCACCCATCTTCGGTAACAATCACCCACAAAATATGTAACCGTCCGAAATAACCAAAAGAAATATGGAGCAACCCAAAAAACATAAGACATTGTTTTAATTAGCAATTTCAATTCTGGCACAACAACTGCTTTTAGAGCGCCATAACAAAAACAAACAATAAGAATTAAATGTGAAAATCTAATAACAACAACAAATAATAAGAAGCTGAAAAAAACGAAAAATAAGAACAATAGATAATAAAAAACTGAACAATTTAAATAACAACAAGAAACAATAAAAAACGGAAAAGATAGAACATAACAACAACAAACAATAACAACAGAAATTATATAATAATAACGAAAACAATAACTTAGAGCAGATAGGCCACGCTAGAAAACAAGAGCAATAAGATACTAAAATAAAGCGGATACAGACCAGGCACAGGATGGGTAGCACGCGAGATTGGATATGGGCACGGAAGCACCCCATTGAATGCCATTTGCAGCACCTCGGTGCTCCCTCCAACGGGAAAGCGAAAGCTTTCCCGTTTTGCTTTATGGGAGACAACAGAATCGCCGTGGTGACACTTCGCCAAGGTCGTAAAAAACCTCACGCATCTGCTAAACTCGCGGCTCTTGTGCAACTGACTGCCTAATCCTCAGCGAGACACCATGCTCAAACGCTTGCTAAACCTTTTCACCTCCAGCACCAAGGATTCCGCCAAGGCATCCGTTTCGCGCAATAGCGATGGCGCTGCCATTATTCCTCGCGACCAACATACGATCTCGCGCAAGAACATTAGTTCTGCCGCCATCAAAATTATCAAGCAATTGGAAGATGCAGGATTTGCTGCCTATCTGGTTGGCGGCGGGGTACGCGACCTGTTGCTGGGCGGGCACCCCAAGGATTTTGACGTAGCCACCAATGCCACCCCGGAAGAAGTAAAACGCCTGTTCCGCAGCGCACGCATTGTGGGTCGTCGCTTCCAGATAGTGCATGTGCGTATGGGGCGCGAAGTCATTGAAGTCACCACCTTTCGCGGCCATCACGAAGACAGCTCACAGCATGCGGCGCGCAGCGAAGATGGTATGTTATTGCGCGACAATGTCTACGGCACGCTCGAAACCGATGCCATGCGCCGCGACTTTACCGTTAATGCGCTCTATTACACGCTGAAAGATTTTTCTGTTATCGACTACTGCGATGGCATGAGTGACTTAAAGACTCGCACCCTGCGCATGATTGGCGACCCGGCGACCCGTTATAAAGAGGACCCGGTACGTATGCTGCGCGCACTACGCTTTGCGGCGAAACTCGGTTTTAACCTGGAGCCGAACACAGCCAAACCTATCCGCGAACTGGGTGGCTTGCTGCTCAATGTATCGGATGCCCGCTTGTTCGAGGAAGTGCTCAAACTGTTCCTTAGCGGCTCGGCCACCGCCACCTTTGCTCTGATGCGCGACTACGATTTGCTGACCCATCTGTTCCCGGGCACTGCCAAAGCCCTCGCAGCTGGTGATGTGATAGATGCCAATTTAATTGAACAGTGCATGGTCAACACCGACAAGCGCATTCGCGGTGGCAAAACGGTCACCCCAGCGTTTATCTATGCCGCCCTGCTCTGGCCCGCACTGCAACAACAATTCAAGCTGCTCAGTAGCCAGATGCCGCCAACCCAGGCTTGGGCGCAAGCGGCGCAAAATACCGTTAACTTGCAATTAACACGCACGGCGGTGCCCAAGCGCTTCCTGATTCCGATGCGCGAAATTTGGGATTTGCAGCAGCGTCTGCCAAGCCGCTTGGGTATGCGCGCCCTGCGCACCCTGGATCACCCCCGCTTCCGCGCCGCCTATGACTTCCTGTTGATGCGCGAAGCCGCAGGAGAAGCGCTGGATGGCTTGGGCGTCTGGTGGACGAACTATCAAACCGCCAACGATGAAGAGCGCGAGGAGATGGTTAAAAACCTGGCGAAACAAAGCCCGAAAGGCGCCAGCAAACCGCGCCGCCGTCGCCCGCGCAAACCAACGGCCACTCCCGGCGGGAACGAATAACCTATGGCGCTGGCCTATATTGGTCTCGGCAGTAATCTGGACGATCCACTGGCGCAGGTCATGCGCGCCATTGATGAACTGTCGGCGCTACCGCAGACACAGTTGGTGCAATGCTCTGCGATCTACAGCAGTAAACCGGTCGGCCCCGAACAACCGGACTTTATTAATGCGGTTGCGCTGCTGGATACCCATCTGGCGCCACTGGCACTACTTGATGCACTACAAGCCATTGAGCAGGCTCACCAGCGGGTACGCATCCAACATTGGGGCCCGCGCACACTGGATTTGGACTTGTTGCTCTACGGCGACCAAGTCATCGCCACCGAGCGCTTGACGGTTCCCCACCCCTACCTAACCCAGCGCGGTTTTGTACTTTACCCACTGGCGGATATCACCCCGGATTTACACCTGCCCGATGGCAGCCGCTTGCCCGACTGGCTACACCAATGCCCGCCTGATGGGCTGGTTAAACTGCCATCCGCTTCTGAGTGTTGATTGTTGCAAGGAGTTATCGTGGACGCTGTATTTGAAGAACTCGGCTTGGATTTAACCCATACCCAATTGCCGCGCTATATCGCGGTGGAAGGCTGCATTGGTGTGGGCAAAACGACGCTCGCACGCAATATTGCGCAGTTGTTCAATTACGATGTGCTGTTGGAGCAACCAGAGGAAAATCCGTTTCTGGAGCGTTTTTATCGCGATCCCAAATCCACCGCCCTGCCCACACAATTATTCTTTTTATTCCAGCGCGCCAACCAACTGCAAGCCCTGCGTCAGGACGATATTTTTGAACCTGTGCGCGTAGCCGATTTCCTGATTGAAAAAGACCAGTTATTTGCACGCACCACCCTCGATGATGACGAACTGGCCATTTATCGTCAGGTTTACGATAAGCTCGTGATCAACGCGCCGCGTCCGGACTTGGTGATTTATTTGCAGGCGCCGCTCGATGTATTGCTGGAGCGCATCCGCCAGCGCGGCATTAGCGCGGAGCAATATATCAGCGCCGATTATTTAAAAGCACTCAACGATGCCTACACCGAATTCTTTCACTTTTACGACGGCGCGCCGCTGCTAATTGTGAATGCCAAGGACTTGAATCTGGCGCAAAATCGCGACCACTTCAAACAGTTGGTGCAGTACATCCTCACCATCAAAAGTGGCCGCCATTATTACAACCCAGTGCCGGTACTCTAGTTTCACCGCGCGCGCTTATATTGGGGAGCATAGCCATGCCCTACGGAAACATCAGTAACAGCACCTCAACCGCCAACACTGCCCTGGTAAAAAATATCACCACCACTGCCCTGCACAAGCTCAAAGCCAAGGGCGAAAAGTTTGTAGTGATCTCGCTCTATGATGCCCATATGGCGGCGATGGCGCAGCGCTGCGGCGTTGAAGTCGTGCTGGTAGGCGACTCACTGGGCATGACAGTGCTGGGCTACGACAGCACGATTCCCGTCACCATGGAGCAGATGATTTATCACGTGGAAGCCGTTGCGCGTGGTAACAAAAAATCGCTCATTATTGGCGACTTGCCATTCATGACCTACGCCACCCCGGACGATGCCATGCGCAACTGCATGCGCATCATGCAAGCCGGTGCACAGATGGTAAAACTGGAAGGCGGCGCCTGGCTGGCGGATACCGTACGCATGCTGTCTGAACGTGGAGTGCCAGTGTGCGCCCATTTGGGATTAACCCCCCAATCCGTCAATAAGCTCGGCGGCTTTCGTGTGCAGGGCCGCGATGAAGTGGGCGCCGAGGCGATTCTGGCCGATGCCAAATTACTCGCCGACGCCGGTGCGGATTTGCTGGTACTGGAGTGTGTACCGGCGGCGCTGGCGGCGCGTATCACTCGCGACATTGCCATTCCGGTTATCGGTATAGGCGCGGGGCGCGATACTGACGCCCAGGTTCTGGTGATCAACGATATCCTCGGCCTTACCGAGCAACCACCCAAATTCTCCAAAAATTTCCTGCTGGAAGCGAATGACATCCCCGGCGCCATGCAAAAGTATGTCGCGGATGTGAAATCCGGCCTGTTTCCAGGCGACGACAATATCTTTTTCTAAACGCTTTTTTAACAAAACAGACGCCAGAATAGCTGCTAACATTAGCCCACCATTCGGCATGGTTTCGGTCAATACCTTGGTAACTGCAACAACTACAACAACGCAGTTAACTAATCACCCACTCATCGCGCGATAGACGCATGGGGATTATCACCTAAGGTACTTATTATGCATTCATCCTTACGATTCGCCTTGGCGTTGGCTGCAGTTTGCCAACTGCCAATGGCACTTGCCGCTGCTCCCGCCAATACCCCTGCCCCCGCTACTGCCCAAGCTGCGCTGGAAGCAGAGTGGCAAACCTACATTACCCGCTCACAGGAACTGCGCAAGTTGGATCAACAGCAACTGCGCAAGGAAATGAAACGCCGTGGCCTGAAAGAGCCACTGCTGCCGGCCTATACCAAAGAGTTCGGGTTTGAGACAGAGCAGCCGCTGGAGTGGTTTACCTCCACCGAAGGCAAGGCAATCATGGAAGCCATTCTGTCGTTGCAAACGCCGACCGGCGGCTGGTCAAAGCGCACAGACATGACCAAAAAGCGCAAACCCGGTATGGCGTTTGGCAACGAAAAAAACTACATCCCCACCTTTGACAATGACGCGACCAGCAAGCAATTAACGCTGCTCGCCAAGGCCTATACTGCTACCGGCGACAAAACCTATCAGGAGGCCTTTGCGCGCGGCCTGACACTTATTTTCAATGCCCAGTACCCCAATGGTGGCTGGCCACAAAATTATCCGCTGGTCGGCGGCTATCACAACTACATCACCTACAACGATTCACTGATGGTCAACCTGATGTTTTTGTTGCGCGATGTGGCCAACGGCGAAGGCAATTATGCATTTGTGAGCAAAGAGCAGCGCGCGCTGGCGCAACGCAGTTTGGACAAGGCCATCCAATGTGCCCTGAACACACAAGTGTTAATCAACGGCCAACCCACCGTCTGGGGCGCACAACACGATCCTATTACCCTGATGCCTGCGAAGGCGCGCGCTTATGAAATGGCCTCGCTGACCAGCGCTGAAAGTGTGTGGATGGTGGAGTTCTTCATGGGACTGGAAAACCCCAGTGCGGACGTGATCAATGCCGTTCACGGCGCGGCGGCATGGTATGAGGCCACCAAAATCACAGGGAAAACCTGGGTTCGAGGTGAAGCCGAGTTGAAAGATGACGCCAATGCTCCCGCGCTGTGGTCGCGCTTTTATGAATTGGGCACCAACAAACCGATATTTGGGGACCGCGACGGCTCGGTTCACTACGAGATAGGCAAGGTATCCAAGGAGCGTCGCGAAGGTTACGCCTGGTACACCACATCGCCCGCCAAAGTATTAAAGCACTATGCCAAGTGGGCCAAGAAATACCCGCGTGCGTGAGTCGCATTACCACCACCAAAGGCGCCAACCGGCGCCTTTGGTTTTTTAAGGGGTGCTATTTAATCTCGCTCGACCAGACCTTCATGGTCTGCACCGCCAGCAATTTGCATTCACCTTGCACCGCAACATAAGTGCGCATGAATTGGTAGCGCGAGGTGCGATAGGTTTTTCCATCGCTATTCCATTTATCCACGCTGCTCAAGCCGTGTAGCACGACAGTATCTGCCAAGCGATGGGTAACAATATCGTGCGAGCGTCGCTGTTTGGATTGCTCGGCAGGTTGCTGGACCCGTGCGATTAACTCCGCTTTGTTTTCTTTCATGCTCGCGAGGTTGTGTACCCAATAAAACGTCGGTGCCAGGAGAGCTTGCAAAAACGCTGCATCACCCGTTTGCAATGCCGTCTCATAGCGCGCATCCAGAGCAATCAATGCCTCTGTCTGCAAGCAGTCCTGAGCCGCCAGTGGATTGGCCCAAGCACAGGCGCACAACAACAGTAGCAATCGTTTTTTCATAAGTATGTCCTGGCTAAAACCTAAAAATAACACATAAAAAAAAGCCGACACCACAGGATGCCGGCCAAGACCATACTAGATTACAAATAAAGGGATTCCAAACCGGGCTTCTAAAAACCCGCCCATAAGCTATTGATCTCTCCTACATCAATGAGGCAACCCAGCGGAACTCGTTGCACTCACAGGAAGTAACAGCTTCCGGTTAATTCAGTATTGTTCGTTTTTTGCTCATTGCCAGTTTTTGTCATACAAACGTTAAATTATTTTGCAATAACCAAAACTGACTCATGCGAAATGGCTATAAATATTCAAGCCAGTGTAATTGTCAGGGCGCGGTGCTGTTACGCCCCATCAATACCAGGGTTTGATTGATCAGGTTTTCCAACCGTGCCGCTGTGGTGGAGCGTAGGGCAAAATCATCCACCAACTTTCGCAGGCGACTGAGTTTTGGGCGCGCCGCGCGAAATTCTTCTGTGACTGATTCGTAGGCGAGATGATGATCCTGCACGCTCAATTTATTTAATTCTGATAACTCTGCATGCAGCGCACTGATTAAATCGTAGAAAAAATCCTTGCGATCTAAACTATTGGCTTCCCAATAGGCTTGATCCAAACCATTGAGTAAATCCTCCAATGTGCGGATTGCATTTGAAATACTGTGGACAGACATAAAACACCTTTGCACTCATCGATTGATCGCTTGAGTATAGAAGACTTTAGCGACGCTGCGCGCCCTCTGCTAGACTGCCGGGCTCGCTCAAGGATCTGCTATGTCGCTCGAACAACTCTGGTTATTCACCAGCATTACCCTGATTGTCTCCGCCAGCCCCGGCCCGGTCATGCTCGCCTGCATGATTGATGCAGGCCGCTATGGAATTGTTAAATCGTTTTACACCATGGCGGGTGCCAGTGCAGGCAATCTGGTATTGATGCTCTTGTCTGCACTGGGGCTTGGATTGTTGGTGGAACAAGCGGAGTGGATTTTTCACGCGATCAAATGGATTGGCGCGGCGTATTTGGTGTATTTGGGTGTGCAATTGTGGCGCACGCCACTGCAGGCGATGGAAGTGGCTGCACGGGATATTCGCAGCCAGCACTTATTTAGCAAAGCATTTCTGGTGGCAGTTACCAACCCCAAGGGGCTGGTGTATTTTGGCGCGCTCTTTCCGCAATTTATCGATATACAACAACCCATGCCGCCGCAGTTTGCGCTGCTCACGGTTATTTTTTTAGTGATTGATTTAATCTGGATGGCAATCTACGCCCTTGGCGGGCGCAGCATTATGCGCTGGTTGCGATCGCCGGAGCACCAACGGTGGTTCAATTGGATTTCCGGTAGCGTGCTTATCATCGCCGGTATTGCACTGGCGCTCAGCAAGTTGTAACTATTTTATCGTTACAACTTGCCAATCCTTTGCCCGCATCAGGGCTGCAAAAAGATTTTTGAGGCCGTGGGTTTGGCATAAAGTTCGGCGCCCACCGTTAAATTCAAACTGCGTTCCTGTGCACGCGGTAATTCCACATGCAACACATCGTTATTTAACTGATGCAACAACTCAATGCGCAATACCGAACCTGCCGTGCTGACATGGGCAACCCGCGCCGGAATTGCGCCTTCGCTATTGGTTGAACTCAATTCAATATCATGCGGGCGAACATAGGCCACGGCGGCCTGCCCTTTAACATTGTTGTGCTCAGGGGCGGGCAATTTGTATTCGCCAATATGCGCCCAACCATCGTCCACGCGGCTGTGAAATAAATTCACTTGCCCGATAAAATCGTACACAAATGGGCTGGCCGGATTGTTGTAAATATCATCGGGCGAACCAATTTGCTCGATATTGCCTTTGTTCAATACGACAATTTTGTCCGCCACTTCCATCGCCTCTTCCTGATCGTGGGTTACAAAAATGGAAGTGATGTGCAATTCATCATGCAGGCGACGCAACCAGCGACGTAAATCTTTGCGCACCTTTGCATCCAGGGCGCCAAAGGGTTCATCCAACAGCAACACTTTTGGTTCTACCGCCAGTGCACGCGCCAGCGCAATACGCTGACGCTGGCCACCAGACAATTGATGCGGATAGCGATCGGCCAACCAATCCAACTGCACCAATTCCAATAATTCATGCACGCGTTTTTTAATAAATTCATTGCTTGGACGTGTTTCTTTTGGTCTGACGGTCAGACCAAAGGCGACGTTATCAAACACCGTCATATGGCGAAACAAGGCGTAGTGTTGGAATACAAAACCGACATTGCGCTCGCGCACATGCACATTGGTTGCGTCCTCGCCGTGAAAGTGCACACTACCTGTATCGGGGTTTTCAAGCCCGGCGATAATGCGCAGCAATGTGGTTTTTCCGCAGCCGGAAGGGCCAAGTAATGCGACCAATTCACCGGAGGGAAAATCCAGCGATACATTATTCAAAGCAGTAAAGTTGCCAAAGGTTTTATGCAGGTTCTTAACTTCGATACTCATAACTTTTCTCAAAAAAATAGGTATTTTCGGAGTAATCGGGACTTCGATAATTCATGTCAGACACGCTGTGAATACGTCCTTGTACGCTCAGCGTCGGCATCCTGCCTCCGATGGTCTGCCATAAATTATCGAATTCCCTCCTGATCGTTGATCGCATTTACACCATAAAAATTACTGTGCATTTGCCGCGCGAACAGCCAGTTCATGTTCGCGCGCCGCTTTCCACTCTAATAAACTTTTTAATACCAATGTCACCAAGGCCAATAAAGCCAGCAGCGAGGCAACAGCAAAGGCGGCGGCAAATTGGTATTCGTTGTACAGGATTTCAATGTGCAACGGCAGGGTATTGGTTTTCTCACGGATTTTTCCCGAGACCACACTCACCGCACCAAACTCACCCATGGCGCGCGCATTACACAAGATCATGCCGTACAAGAGTGCCCACTTCACCGATGGCAAGGTCACTCGCCAAAACATTTTCCAGCCACTGGCACCAAGTGTAATGGCGGCTTCTTCTTGTTCCTTGCCCTGCTCTTGCATCAGCGGAATTAATTCGCGGGCAATAAACGGAAAGGTGACAAACATTGTGGCTAATACAATACCGGGAATGGCAAACATAATTTGTATATCGTGATCGCCCAGCCAATCGCCAAAGAACCCCTGACGACCAAAGAGCAACATATAAATCAAACCCGCAATCACTGGCGATACTGCAAAGGGTAAATCGATCATGGTGATGACAAATTGTTTACCGCGAAAATCAAATTTGGCAATTGCCCAAGCGGCAGCCAAACCAAAAACCAGGTTACAGGGTACGGCAATCACTGCCGCAATCAGCGTGAGTTTAATCGCATGGGCGGCGGCCGGTTCGGTAATGGATGCCCAGTACACGGCAGCGCCTTTGGCAAAGGCTTCACTGAAAACAATAATCAGTGGTAAGAATAAAAATAGCGCAAGAAACGTGAGCGCCACAGTAATTAATACAATCCGCACCCAGGGAGATTCGCTGGTCGCAGAGTGAGCGGCGCCGGTTTTGCGCGCGCCCAGGGATGAAATAGCACCGGCCATGATTAACCTCCTGTGCGCTTGTGGCTCCAATGCTGGAGCAGATTAATGAGCAGTAATAACACAAAGGAGAAAATCAACATCACGGTGCCCAGTGCGGCTGCACCGGCGTAATCAAATTCTTCCAGCTTGGTCATGATTAACAGTGGCGTAATTTCTGTTTTAAACGGCATGTTGCCACTGATAAAAACTACCGAGCCATATTCACCAATAGCGCGAGCAAAAGCCAAAGCAAATCCGGTCAGCAGCGAGGGAATTAATGCAGGCAACAAGACGCGAATAAAGGTTTGCAAGCGCGTTGCACCTAAACTGGCCGCGGCCTCTTCCACTTCCGATTCCAAATCCGCCAGCACCGGCTGTACCGTGCGCACTACAAACGGCAAACCAATAAAGGTCAGCGCGACTGTCACACCTAACCAGGTGTAGGCAATTTTAATATCCGCCAACCAAAACCACTGACCAACCCAACCTTTAGTGGTGTAAAGCGCGGTCAGCGCAATACCGGCGACGGCGGTGGGCAATGCAAAGGGTAAATCCACCAACGCATCCACGACGCGTTTGCCAAAAAAGTTGTAGCGCACCAATACCCACGCCACGATTAATCCAAAAAATAAATTTAAGCTAGCCGCCGTGAAGGCAGCGCCAAACGTGAGTTTATAACTGGCCAGTGCGCGCGCATTACTCACCACGCCCCAGAGCTCTGACCAACTGAGTTCCAGTGCCTTAATGACCAAACCGGCGAGCGGGATAAATACAATCAAGCTGGCATAGAGTGCAGCCAAGCCCAGAGATAAACCAAAACCGGGCAGTACGGATTTCTTTACCCAAGGATTCTTTGGCGGGACAACTGGCGCGCTGACGGCCAGTGCTGAAGCGGAAAGTTCACTCATCGATCAATCTCTTTTTGTACCTGTGGTCAGGAAACAGATTATTTAATCCCTCCCCAGCCCTCCCTTTTTCAGCGGGAGGGGGCCACTCCCCCTTCGTAAATAAATCAGGAGATTAACGTCACCCTGTTATAAATTACTTGAGAGCGTAGCGCCTCCCCTTTGAAAAAGAGGAGGCTGGGAGGGGATTGGTTTTATTGATAAATCTGATCAAAAATACCGCCATCACCGAAGTGGAAAGGCTGTGCTTTTGCCCAACCACCAAAGTCATCGATGGTAACCAAATCCAATTTCGGGAAAGTTTTGGCATAGGCTTCCGCTACTTGGGCATCGCGTGGGCGATAGTAGTGTTTAGCTGCTATGTTTTGACCTTCTTTGGTGTAAAGGTATTCCAGGTAAGCTTTAGCAACCTCGGCATTGCCTTTTGCTGCGGCATTTTTATCCACTACAGCAACAGAGGGTTCGGCCAAAATGGAAATACTGGGTACAACAATTTCTACTTCATCTTCACCCAATTCGTTGATGGCAAGGAAGGCTTCGTTTTCCCACGCCAGCAGTACATCGCCAATACCACGTTGCACAAATGTGGTGGTTGAGCCACGCGCACCGGTATCCAATACCGGAACGTTTTGGAACAGTTTACGCAAAAACTCTTTTGCACCTGCGTCATCCTGACCTTGTTTTTTCGCGTAGGCCCAGGCGGCCAAATAGTTCCAACGCGCACCACCAGAGGTTTTCGGGTTAGGCGTAATAACCTCTACACCTTTTTTCACCAGGTCATCCCAATCCTTAATATTTTTGGGGTTGCCTTTGCGCACCAGGAATACAATTGTGGAGGTGTAGGGCGCACTGTTGTTTGGCAGCTTGGTTACCCAATCGGCAGGCAATAGGCCACTGATTTTTGCGATAGGATCAATGTCACCGGCAAGTGCCAGTGTCACTACATCCGCACGCAAACCATCAATTACCGCACGCGATTGCGCACCGGAACCACCGTGTGACTGATCCACTTTTACATTGTCACCGGTCTTTTCTTTCCAGTATTTTGCGAAGGCCGCATTAAAGTCACGGTAGAGTTCACGGGTTGGATCGTAAGATACGTTCAACAGCGCCACGTCTTTGGCAAAGACGCTCACGCTGATCAAACTGGCCACCAATACAGCGGCCGTTTTTGTAAATAATTTCATGATAGAACCTCACTAAAAAATAATTCGATGTGCCCGTTCGCTATTGATTTAGAAACGGAAATCAAGACCCAGGGCAAAGGTGCTATCCGTTGCGGCTTTAGGGCTTATTAACTTATCGCCTTCAGTTTCAAGGCTGGCGTAATAGGCAAACAAACGAGTGCCTGCATTAAAGTTGTAATCCACACCCACCGCTAAGGCATCAGCATCTACATCGCTATAGGCTGCATTGGTGGGCGTGCTGGTTGAATGGCCGTACTGAATTTTGGCAGTCCATGGTCCCGCCACTTTCCACTGTGCATTGAGCACATAACCGTCTTGCTCTTTGAAGGCATTACCTGAGGCGCCATCCCATTCAGAGAGTGGGTTCAAACCATTTTGCGCGCCCAAACCTGTGCCATTAGTGCCCACAAATGTGGAGAAACCACCGAGTGAATCAAAATCTTCATGACGCTCTGCAGTTTGATAAATAGCACCGAGTTTTACCGGGCCGAGGGATACTTCACCCAACGCACGGAACACATCGCTGGTAGCCACATTGCGATCAAACGCGGCACCTACAAACCATTTGGATTTACCGTACACCACAGACACCGATTGACCTGATGCGAAACCATTATCGTCTTGCGGGTTGGTCGCACTGACTTCCACACCGGTTTCTTCTGCCTGAATAGCGGCGATATTCACTTCCAAACCGCCCAACAAAATAGGCGAGGTATATTGGATTACGTTATCCGGACGGTTTTCGCCAACCAGATAGGAGCCGATATCGGCCAAAGGCGCATCGTTAAAACGATCAATATCGCTGCGCAATACGGTGTTGGTCTGCAAGGTTTTTAACGGTGTATCGTTCTTACCGGCCAACAGCGAACCCCAGTCGCCGCGAATACCGGCAAAAATATTACGCTGGGTTAATTCGCGTCCGTTGCTGTTGGTGCCGTTGTCGACATCGATGCCGTATTCCACGCGGTAAAATATTTGTACGTTGGCGTTTGCATCAAAATCACCTTGCACACCTAAACGTGAGCCTGTACTTTCCAATGCAAAGGTATCCAACTCTGTTGTAATTCCGGTTCCACCAACATGACTATAAGTTGTTGCACCAGGAGCAGTCAGTGGGAAATCAATTTTTTCCAAATCATATTGGCTGGCAGTCAAATAAACCTTGCCATAAAGTGTTGGAAAGCCTGCAAATGCATTGGCAGATACCGCAACACCTAATGCAACCGTTAATGCATTACGTTGAAAAGACGGGGTTGCAACAAGTGATCGTACAACCGACCACGATTTTTGAAATGACATGCTAATCTCCTAAATTCACATATCACCTCCGGTGATCCGGTCAGTGTGTTTTTTGATTTTTTTTTAAAAACTCATTTAATAAAAACGCGCAGATTATTTAGTGTTGACACCTTTATCCAAACGTTTCTTTTCACGGCGTTCAAGCTGCACTACCTGGCCATTGTGAATTTGAATTTCCAATGAACCGAATTGAATTTGTGCCAGTTGATTTTTGATCTCTTCAAGCACGTCATCAGTAATAGTGGCAAGCCCGGCATTATGGTTTGCCATATCAAAACCTCATCTGTTAAGCCGGGCTCTGTAGCCTGTTGCCCAGCGACGAGGCCATAGTATTCAGGTGTTCTAAAAACTAAAAATACCGTTTTTTTATTAGCTTATAACTCTAAAAATAACCGACGATCTCGCAACAATGGAATAAGCAAAGAAATATCAGTTCTTTTTCAAATCCGTATAAAGCCTGTAATTTGCCCTCCATTGATCACGCCATAAGCAGAGGAGACCCTATCGTGGCCAGCCTGACGACACACCCCGCACACCTGAGCCAACACTCGCGCTTACCACACCAACTGGAAGCCTTCCCGGTACTGATTGTTCCCGGGCTGCGCAATAGCGATGAACACCACTGGCAGAGTTTGTGGCAAGCACAATTGCCCCACAGCAAGCGCATCGCACTGGATAACTGGGACACACCGGATCTGGATAAGTGGAAAGCAGGCATACGCGCCGAATTGGCCGCGCTCGATAAACCGGCGGTCATCATCGCCCACAGCTTCGGCACTCTGGCGAGTGCGAGCATTGCCGCGGAATTTCCACACAAGATTGCGGCGCTATTTTTAGTAGCACCCGCCGACCCGGATAAGTTTCAGATTTCCCATCGATTGCCCCAGGACCCACTCAAGGTGCCAACCAAAATCATTGCCAGCAGCAACGATCCCTGGCTGACAGAAACCAAAGCGGCCATTTGGGCGCTGCAATGGGGAGCGGACTTTTTACGCCTGCGCAATGTTGGCCACATCAATAGCGATTCAGGCTTGGGGCTGTGGCCGCAGGGGATAGAAGAGTTGCGCGGCCTGCTGCGCAAAACCCTGAGAACGCAGCACAAACCGCTGTTTGCAGACAAAAAAAATCGCGCGGCCTGATACAGCGCCGCGCGATTTTTCATTCACCCAAAACCGGATCTTGTAAAACCGGTATTAGCAAAATAAGACTCAATAAATAGAGCCTGGTAAAACAGCAGTTAGATAATACCGAAGGCTACCATCGCCTCCGCCACACGGCGGAAACCGGCGATATTGGCACCAACCACATAGTTGCCCGCATGCCCGTATTCTTTGGCTGTTTCATAGCAATCGCGATGGATATTGCACATGATTTTGTGTAACCGCTCTTCGGTGTATTCAAAAGACCATGCATCGCGGCTCGCGTTCTGTTGCATTTCCAGGGCCGAGGTAGCAACGCCGCCCGCATTGGCGGCCTTGCCTGGCGCATAGGAAACACCGGCGGTTTGCAGGACTTTAATACCGCCGGGCGTGACCGGCATATTGGCCCCTTCACTCAAGGCGATCAGGCCATTGGCCACCAGGGTTTTGGCCGAGGCTTCATCCAATTCATTTTGCGTGGCACAGGGGAAGGCGACCTGACAGGGCACATCCCAAATGTTGCCATTTTCGATGTATTGCGCATCCGGATGCTCGCTTACATAGTTGCTGACCCGCTGGCGCGTCACTTCTTTCAATTGTTTCAGCAGTGCCAGATCGATTCCCTTGCGATCAAAAATCACGCCGTTGGAATCAGAACAAGCCACCACCTTGGCGCCCAGTTGCTGCAATTTCTCAATCGCATAAATCGCCACATTGCCCGAACCGGAGACCACGCAGGTTTTGCCCTCAAGGGATTCACCACGGGTTTTCAGCATCTCTTCTGCAAAAAATACCGCGCCATAACCCGTGGCTTCACGGCGCACCAACGCGCCGCCCCAATGCGGGCTCTTGCCAGTCAGTACGCCGGATTCATAGCGATTGGTGATGCGTTTGTATTGGCCAAACAAATAGCCAATCTCGCGGCCACCAACGCCGATATCACCCGCAGGCACATCGGTAATTTCACCAATATGGCGATAGAGTTCCGTCATAAAACTTTGGCAAAAGCGCATCACTTCACCATCAGACTTACCCTTGGGGTCAAAGTCAGCGCCGCCTTTGGCGCCGCCAATCGGCATACCTGACAGCGCATTTTTAAACGTCTGCTCAAAGCCCAGGAACTTGATGGTGCCCAGGGAAACGGAGGGATGGAAACGCAATCCGCCTTTATAGGGCCCTAGCGCGCTGTTAAAGCCAACGCGGAAACCACGGTTGATTTGCACCTCACCTTTGTCGTCTTGCCAGGGCACACGGAAAATAATTTGACGCTCAGGCTCGCAGATGCGCTCGATAATTTTGTGGGAGGCGTATTCAGGGTGCTTTAACAGCACCGGGCCAAGGGTTTCTACAACCTCTTTTACCGCTTGGTGAAACTCAGCTTCGCCCTGATTACGGCGCACTACTTGATGGAATATTTGCTCCAGCCTTGCATTGACGTCACTCATTCAAATTGTCCTGACATATGGTGGTAAGTAAAAAATGCACTCAATTGATGCAAAATCGCCACCAATTTCTACGATGCGCGCCCAACAGTCAACCAAAAATGATTTATTTTGGTGCAAAAAATCATAAATCGGCAGGTGGGATATGCCCCTAACCCCGCGTAATTCCTGTCTATACTTGAACAATCGCCATTGCCCCGCAGCACTCATTGCACGAGTCACCCATGAAGCACCTTACCGTTTATCACCCGGAACGGCCTTCACTGGCCATAGGGATTCTCTGGCGCAGGCTGTCGCTGCTGTCGCGCTGTGCAGTTTTACTCTTGCTGGCGACACCGGCCCTTGCCGGGCAGCCCGTTATTTACTCCTGGGCCGAGTCACGCAGTGCCGATGAACGCGGCCACTACCCTGTCGCCCTGCTAAAACTCGCGCTGGCCAAGGCGGGAGGCACCTATGAGCCAAAAGCCTCACGCCACGATATGAGCCAATCGCGCACACTACGCCATGTTGAACTGGGGCGCGACCTGGATATTACCTGGACACTCACCACCCCCGAGCGCGAGCAGCGCTTATTGCCGGTTCGCATCCCGATTGATCGCGGCCTGTTGGGCTGGCGGTTGTTGCTGATTACTCCACAAGACAGCGACTTTTTTGCCACACTCACTGCCGGGCAACTGAAAAATTTGCGCAGCGGCCAGGAACAGGATTGGCCGGACTACCAGATACTGCGCCACAACGGTTTTAAAATCACCCCTGCCACCAATTACCAGGGGCTGTTTTATATGCTCAAACGCGGGCGCATCGCTTATTTCCCCCGCGCGCTCACCGAGGTATTACCGGAAATTCACGCCCAGAAAAATATCGACCTCGCCATAGCGCCGCGTTGGGTGCTCTACTACCCGGCACCGGTGTATTTTTTTGTGAACAAGCAGCGACCTGAATTGGCCGCCGCCATTGAGAAAGGTTTATTAATGGCAATCGACGATGGCAGTATGCACCAATTATTTATCACTCACTTTGGCGAGAGCATTAACCGTATGGAGCTGCATAAACGCGAGATTATCCGGCTGGAAAACCCGCTGCTCCCGGCAGAAACCCCACTTGATAATGCCGCGTTGTGGTACGACGCCACGCGAGGATTTTGAATGCCGTTAGATGCACAGCCGCCATTAACCACTAAAAAAGTTCCGCCTGAACTGCTTGTATCACCTCGCCGCCCACATCGTTTGGGTGTGCGTATTGTCGCCATGGTGCTAGGCAGCACACTGGTATTTGCGCTGCTGATTTCCGCCCTGCAAATTTATGGCGCCTACCAACATGCACTGCGCGATACCCGTCATCACCTGGTGGATATTGAACAAAACTATTTACCGCTGCTGGCAACCGCTATGTGGTCGGTGGATGAGCCGCGCATTGACGCACTGGTCACCAGCATTGCCAAGATGGCGGATGTGGGCCGGGTCCTACTGCAAGACGATGTAGGTCAACGCTGGGAGAAAACTCACCCCGAATTTCACACCACGCTTTTTAATATCGATTTGCCGGTTTATTACGAGGATAACGGCGAGCGTTTTTTGCTCGGGCAATTGGAGGTGGCGCTCACGGATAATCGCATCAGAGCCGAGCTAATAAAAACGGCGCAAAGCATTGCGATTACCACCCTTACCAGCCTGTTACTCAGCGCCATTTTTGTGTTGTTTATTATTCACTGGTGGATCAGCCGCCACCTGGAAAAAATGGCGCGCTACGCCCAAAGTCTGGATCTCACCACCCTGGAACAACCACTGGTGCTGGAACGCAGCAGCACTCACATGACCGACGAACTGGATTTGGTGGCAGAAGCCATTAACCAAATGCGCATCCGTATTCGCGACGATCTGGATAACCGCACCCGTTTAATGGACGAGTTGCGCCTGCACCGCGAAAAGCTGGAATTGCTGGTCGCCGAACGCACCCATGCCCTTGAAGAACAAACCCATGTGCTGGAAGAAAAAACCATCGCACTGGAACAACAGTCCGCCGCACTGCTTGAACAAAACTATGAGCTGGACGCCTACGCACACACAGTCGCCCACGATTTAAAACAGCCGCTGACCTCCATGGCCGCCAGCGCCTCTCTGCTCAGTGCGCTGGGGATTGGCATTAATTTATCGGAAATCAAAAAGCGGGAATTGTTATTGGGTTTGCAAAAATCTGCTCAAAAAATGCAAGCGATTATCGACTCGCTCCTGCTACTGGCCAGTTTGCGCAAAACCGAAACCATCCATTTGGTTCCACTCAATATCCGCCAGATTGCCGAGGAGGCCTGTAACCGACTGGAATCGCTGATCGAACAGAATCACGCACAGATTGAACTCACCGGCAATTGGCCCGCAGCCCTCGGCCAAGGCCAGTGGGTGGAAGAGGTCTGGGTCAATTATTTATCCAATGCGCTGAAATACGGCGGCCCGGAACCGCGCATCCAATTAGGCGCCACCGCACAGGACAACGGCATGGTCAAATGCTGGGTAAAAGATTTTGGCCCGGGGCTCAATGAACAAGAGCAACAGCAACTGTTTGATTTGTTCGTGCAATTTGAACAAAAATCCGCTGACAGCCACGGCTTGGGCTTATCTATCGTCAAACGTATTACCCGCGCACTCAATGGCAATGTTGGCTACGAAAAATCCGCCGATGGTGGCAGCGTATTTTGGTTTAGCTTGCCCGGTACAACATAAATCACACCTCTGCAATAAAAAAACGCGCGACCATTACTGATCGCGCGTTTTTTATTTCACGATTACATCACGCCGGAGCACTGGTGCGAATCAAGTGATCAAACGCGCCGAGCGATGCAGTTGCACCTGCACCCATCGCAATAATAATCTGCTTGTAGGGTACGTTGGTGCAATCGCCCGCCGCGAATACACCGGGCACAGACGTTTCACCGCGCGAATTGATTTCAATTTCACCGCGATTAGTCAGCTGCACCGTACCTTTTAAGAAATCGGTATTAGGTAACAAACCGATTTGCACAAAAATACCCTCCAACTCCACTGTCGCGATTTCATCGGTATTGCGGCTTTTATATTTAAGCCCGGTCACTTTTTCGCCGTTGCCGATCACTTCGGTAGTCATGGCTTCGGTAATGACGGTGACGTTGGGCAAGCTGAATAATTTACGTTGCAATACCGCGTCGGCGCGCAATTTTGAATCGAACTCAATCAGGGTGACATGAGCAACTATACCGGCCAGATCAATTGCCGCTTCCACACCGGAGTTGCCGCCACCGATTACCGCGACGCGTTTACCTTTAAATAAGGGGCCATCGCAATGTGGACAGTAGGCGACACCTTTACCGCGATATTCCTGCTCGCCCGATACATTCATTTCACGCCAGCGTGCGCCGGTGGCGAGAATAATACTTTTGCTTTTTAAACTCGCACCGCTGGCGAGCTTTACTTCAATCAAATCACCCTGATTAGCGCCAGGAATCACCTGCGCGGCTTTTTGCAGATTCATTACATCCACGTCGTATTCTTTAACGTGTTGTTCCAAGGCCATCGCCAATTTCGGTCCTTCGGTTTCTTTGACCGAAATAAAATTTTCTATGGATACCGTATCCAACACCTGACCACCAAAACGCTCGGCGACTACACCAGTGCGAATACCTTTGCGCGCGGAATAAATTGCTGCCGCTGCACCGGCTGGGCCGCCGCCGATGACCAATACATCATAAGGTGCGCGTTCGCTCAGCGCTTTTGCATCGCGCTCAGCCGCACCTGTATCGACTTTGGCGATAATTTCTTCCAGCGTCATACGGCCTTGGCCGAAATGTTCGCCGTTAACAAATACCGTGGGCACCGCCATGATTTTGCGTGCATCAACTTCTTGTTGAAACAATGCACCGTCGATCATGGTGGCAGAAATGTTGGGATTTAACGCGGCCATTAAATTCACGGCCTGCACTACATCCGGACAGTTGTGACAAGAGAGCGATACAAATACTTCAAAATGCAATGGAGTATCAATCGCCTTAATTTGCTCGATGGTTTTTGCATCCACTTTAGGAGGATGGCCGCCGCTGTGCAGCAATGCCAACACTAACGACGTAAATTCGTGGCCCATCGGAATGCCCGCAAATTGAATGCGCGCACTGGAACCCACAGCGCCAATATGAAACGACGGCGTTAATGTTGCGCTGCCATTTTGACGCAGGCTGACTTTATTGGAGAGCGTAGTAATCTCTTCCAACAGGCTTAACATTTCGGTGCTTTTGGCACTGGAGTCCAAGCTCGCTATCAGTTCGATAGGCGCTTGCAGTTTTTCAAGGTAGGCAGTGAGTTGGCCTTTGATCGCGGCGTCTAACATGGTCGTCTCCGTGGGATTTTTTAATCTCCCCCCGCCCCTCTTTGTTAAAGAGGGGCGTCAGCTCCTCCCTTGGTAAAGGGAGGTTGGGAGGGATTTGCGTGTGCAGGAATGAAAATTAAATTTTGCCAACCAAGTCGAGTGATGGTGCCAGAGTCGCTTCACCTTCTTTCCATTTCGCCGGGCACACTTCACCTGGATGCGCTGCAACGTATTGCGCGGCTTTTACTTTGCGCAGCAGTTCAGACGCATCGCGGCCAATACCACCGGCATTGATTTCAATAATCTGGATCTTGCCCTGCGGGTCGATCACAAAGGTTCCGCGATCAGCCAAACCAGCTTCTTCAATCATCACACCGAAATTGCGAGTGATAGTGCCGGTGGGGTCGCCAATCATTGGGTATTGAATTTTGCCGATGGTTTCGGAGCTGTCGTGCCAGGCTTTGTGGGTGAAATGGGTATCGGTCGATACGGAGTAAATCTCTACGCCCATTTTTTGGAATTCAGCGTAGTTGTCCGCTAAATCGCCCAATTCTGTGGGGCAAACAAAGGTGAAGTCGGCTGGGTAGAAAAACACCACTGCCCATTTACCTTTAACATCAGCTTCGGTCAGATGAACAAATTTGCCCTGATGATAAGCCTGGGCACTGAAAGGTTTGATTTCTGAATTGATAGTTGCCATGAGTCACACTCCTAGATCTATATGGGCTACGCCCGTGGGTTAATTGCTTCAACGGGGTGCAGATTAAGGAGTTAAACGCCATGGGGCTAATTGTATGTGGCCATGCAGGCCATTTACAAAACCTATCGATATAAAAACACCAATACCAAAATGCTATTAAATATAGAAACCCGCTCTCCGACTGGAAGCAACGGCTTAACCTCAGTTGGGCCATAAAGTAATGCACTGTAATACCGACTGGCACAGCATGGCGGTATGGTATCTAATGAATTTCACGCCATTGCCCCGAAGGCGAATGACGCGGGCTGAGTTTGAAAATAGCGATGGATTTGAAAGGTGGCGGTGTGCCCGGAGCGGCGGCTGAAGTAATATAAAGATAAATTAGGCCGAGGGCATTTATCACTTGTTGTGCAACGACAAAAAAGCCATTTAAAGCAGATATTTGTCTACTGTTGAATTGATATTCTTCAATAGGAAACTTAACAACCACGGTTTTGGCCGTTTAATACGCGGTTAAAGGGAGCCCAAAGTGCAAGAATTTGAACAATCGAAAAAGCTGGCGGAATCGATACAAAAGTTATCCAGTTGCATCAAAAAAATTGATGCCACGGAATATTCAAAAAAGTACCTTACTTTATTTTTTATAATAGGAATACATATTTTTCTATCGTGTTATTTTAAAGACTTTGCTTGGCTGGGTTCTGCTGGGGCACTTATATCTATTGCCGCATTACTGGCTATATCATACGAAGCATTTTTAGTTGATCTCGACGATGATATAAAGAATTTATATCTAAATGAAAGGCCAGAGTACTTAACACACTATTCCAGTAGATTTTGGGCTCCTACTGAAAACGAAGGCATTGATATTGCAATAAAAGAGCGAAGAAAAAAATTCATAAGGAAATATAAAAACATTAAATATTATTTATTCCTATCCATATCTGGAACCATAGTTTGGGCTTACGCAGGCTTCTTAAATTTCATTTTTAAATAGCAACCTTTAACAAGCGCTGCAGCATCACACTTCGTGTGTTCGACAGTTTGTAAGCTACCTTTTTGTGACTTTGCTACGTAAAACTTTTCCACAAAAAATCAACTTACAAACTGAGGCTGAGTTTAGCGTTAGCCTCATTGGGGGGAAATGATTTGAGCATCAAGGATTTTATTCCTTACATAGCTTTGGCGATTTCGTTTATAGCCTTGTATTTTGCGGTTAGGAATTACCGACGGAAGTCTGGAGCACATATTAAAGGGCAATTTTGCATTAGCTCGAGCGCATACGCAGAAGATAAATATGTAAGTAGTATTACACTAGAGAATTTTAAGGATAGATCAGTAATTATATTCAAGATATTTTTGCGAGTTGGGACTAACTATTATATTGAATTGGATGATTTTGAGCATGAACCAAAAATTTTAAAACCATATGAATCTTACACGAATCATTATGGGCCTGTGGATTTCTACTGTGTGAACATGCATCGAATTAAACTCAATAAATTGCTCAATTCTAAAAAGGTAAAGATGAACCTCGTCCTATCAACTTCTCATGGAAAGTATGTGGTGAAAGAGTGGATAGATAGATGGGATCCTATTTTTGATTTTTTCAATAACCACATGACAGCGTCAATCACTCCAATGCGCCCAAAAGAAGGCGTAGGATATTACGGTTCAGATGTTAAGTATTTGGCTAAATTGCACACCGAAGATGGATATAAAAATACAGTTCCTATTTATGCCAACGACTACAACTATTCTCGATTCGAGAAATTTAGGCTAACTGAAGAGTCGCTTTCCTCGCGCGAAGCTCTTCAAGAATTTTTAATAGATCAAGCAATAACCGGAAAGCTCCAATGTGTTGATATTGAAGTTATTGATGCCACTCAGCTTAGAAAAGATAATTATGGACATGACTTCGATAAATCTTTTGAAGCCAAGTACTACAGCTGGGTCTTCTATGTTTTTTTCGGAAAATTGCTAACTATCTGGAGCAATATCAGACTCTATTTCATTAATCGAAAACATAAAAAGGCTAACAAGCGACTGAGGTAAAAGATCGGTAGATTCGACATCAAAATCATCTTTCTCTTACTGAGCATCCTGCCACCAAGGCCAGCAATTGACCGAACGCCAAAGTTCGGCGGATTGCTTTATAAATCGTATTGTTAATTTATTTTTATCGATCAATCACGTGAAGGATTTCAATCGCATGCGGAAACAATGTCATATTGCGGTTCGTTCCTCACCAGCAACCTACCGTAAGTGCGAATGTCAGCCTCTAGCCAAAACCTGAAAATCAAAGTGGTTGGTCGCGCTTTTTTAAATTATTTTGCCCGCGTTTGAAGCGTAATTATTTTTCTGCAGGTGTTTCATTTAATGGTGAGGTAGTCATTTAGACCGCCTCCACCAATTCAATTTTTACTTTCTTCCCAAGCGCCTGAGCTGCACTGGTCAGTGTGCTCAATGTAAGGCTGGTGTCATGCTCATCAAGCAGACGATCCAATGATGAACGACTGGTCTGCATACGCTTTGCCATGTTGGTTTTGGTGATGTGTTGATTCTTCATTTCATTTTGAATTTGCCACGCGAGCACACGCTTAATCGCTACAGCGTTTGCATCATCCAATAATCCCTCTTCGGCAAGAAAATCCTCAAAGTCGCTACCAATGTGTTTGTTGACTGACTTTTTCATAGGTCACCTCTAAGTTGTTTCAAGCGAGCTTTTGCAGTTGCCAAATCGCCTGCGGAAGTTTTTTGTGATTTCTTAGTGAAGCCGTGCAATAAAATCATGATGTTGCCGTGCATTGTAAAAATCACTCTGGCTATTCCGTCTTTTACGTGGGATCTAACCTCCCACAAATCGGCATCCAGTTTGCGCACCAATGGCATTCCGATTGGCCAACCAATTTGAACAGTGCGAATGTCATCGCCAATGGCTTTACGGTCAGCAACTGTGCTGCTGATTAGCCATTCCCTTACAGGTTCAGCCCCAAGATCGGTTTTAAAGAATCGGGCAATTAGCGGTTGTGGGGGCATTGGCTTCATCCATGTGCTTTTTTTGATCATCGTACCATTAATGGTACAAATTATAAAACCGCTTTCTGCTGGTTATCGCAAAATATGGTGCTAGTAGGTAGTGCGGGCGTTCAATTAATTCCCCAGCAACAAATCCAAACGCAGTAAACCTTGGGCGGCGTCTGAGCCGGGGGTGGCGAAACGTTTGCCTTGTTGCACAAACATTTTGGCTTTATCGGGGGAACCCAACTGCACGTAGCTTTGCGCGAGCACCAAATACAGATCTGCCGCGCGCCGCTCTATGCGCAAGCCGCGTTCGGCAGTGGCGATGGCGCCTTGGTAGTCTTGCGCTTGATACTGGCCGCGCGCTTGTTTGGCGAGGCTAACGGCAGCGGGGTTAAGTACCATCGCGGGAGCAGGTGTAGGTAATGGTGTGACTGCGCCGGGTTGGGGTTGGACAACTACGGGCGCGGGTTTAACCGGCTCTTGCGGCTGGGGCGCTGGGTAACTTGGGTAGTCAGAGTGGGTTGCACAGCCGGCCAACACAAATAACAGGCCGGCCAGACACAATGGGGAACAACGTTTGATCATCAGATAACTCGTTTGTGTGATGTGAGACTTTAACCGCAGAGCGATCATTCACTTTCTTTGGCCGCCGCTTTTAGCAGGCGCGCTATTTCTTTCCACAGGTCGAGATAGGCCAGTGCCGCGCGGCTGCGCTGATTGTAGCTGGTAAGTGGGGCGCGTCGCAGCCCCATTTGCTCGACGGCGGAGTCGTTGGGGATCCAGGTTTTGAGCATGGGCACCGGCATTTTTTTGCTGTTGTCTATGGCCTCGCGGTGCAGGTTGCGGCGCATATCTACCTGATTAAAAAAACCGACAATGCGTTTGGGGGCGGATTTTTTGCTGGCGAGAAACTCCACCACTTGCTCCATCGCCCGAATGGAAAGCGGGCTGGGAATCATCGGGATCAATAAAATATCCACTTCCTGCAATAGCTGTTCAACGCTGGGCGAGAGGGTGGGCGGGCAATCAAAAATCAGCACATCGGCTTTTTCACTCAGTGGCTTGAGCAACTGCTTGAAGAATTTTTTGTCTTTGCTCAGCTCATCAAACTCGCTATCCAAACTGCGCAAGCTCAAATCAGCGGGGATTAACATCAGGTTGGGATAAGGGCTGAACAACTCCATCTCGCCGATGGATTTGCCTTTATTAAACAACTTGATCGCTTTGCCAGACCCCGGTTCCTGCTGGCAAAACCAACTGGCGGCGGCTTGCGGATCCAAATCCCAGAGGATGACATTTTTTTTCGCTGCCGCCGCCATGTATGCCATGTTGACGGCGGTCGTGGTTTTACCCACGCCCCCCTTGAGGTTGTAGAAGGCAATTTTGATCATAGGAGTTCCGTTTGTGGTTGTGACTCGTTATTCGTGGTCTTATCAAACAGCGTCTGTTTTGCGATCAGCAGAGTTTTACTTGTAGCATTTTTAGGCGCTTCCTTCAAAATTTAGCCAAAATAAAACCGATCCGGCGCACAAAAGCCACTTGGGCGAGCGCGCTTGACCGCTGCAGCGTACAATCGCGGCTTATTCCTGCGAGCGCACCCCATGACCCAAGCACACCCTTACGAACTGCTCACCCCTGACATGGTGCTGGATGCCATCGACAGCACCGGTTATTTAACCGATGCACGCATTCTGGCGCTCAACAGCTACGAGAATCGTGTGTATCAGGTGGGTATTGAGGGGGCGAGTCCGCTGATCGCCAAGTTTTATCGCCCTGAGCGCTGGAGCGATGCGCAGATTCTAGAGGAGCATGGGTTTACGGCTGCGCTGAAGGATCTGGAAATTTCCGTTGTGCCGCCCTTGGCCGATGACGAAGGCAATACCCTGCGCGAGTTTCAGGGCTTTCGTTTTGCACTCTACCCACGGCAGGGCGGTCATGCGCCCAACCTGGATGACTTTGATGCGCTGCTCTCCCTTGGCCGCACACTGGGGCGTATCCACGCACTGGGGCAGGCACAACCCTTCCAGCATCGCCCGGCACTGGACATCCAAACCTTTGGGCGCGACAGCTATGACTTTTTGCTGGCGAATGATTTTATCCCCGCGAGTTTGCGCGAGTCTTATCGCACCCTGGGCGCCGATTTGCTGGCGCGCTGCGAAACCATAGTTGCGCGGGTGGATTACACGCCTATCCGCCTGCACGGCGACTGTCACCCCGGCAATATTTTGTGGCGCGAAGACGTGCCACATTTCGTCGACTTTGACGATGCACGCATGGGCCCGGCGATTCAGGATTTATGGATGCTGCTCTCCGGCGAGCGCGAACAGCAAACCCTGCAACTGGCAGAAGTGTTGGAAGGCTACCGCGAGTTTTGCGATTTTGATCTGGCCGAGCTGGCGCTGATCGAAGCCCTGCGCAGCCTGCGTATCATGCACTACAGCGCTTGGTTGGCGCGGCGCTGGAGCGATCCGGCCTTCCCCCGCCACTTCCCCTGGTTTAACAGCGAGCGCTACTGGGGCGAGCATATTCTGGAATTGCGCGAGCAGCTGGCAGCCATGAATGAGCCGCCGCTAGTCATTTATTGATGTTTTGTTGTTGGAAATTCAGCAGCAACGCCCAATAATGAACGACCAATACTTGTTTTGTTATTTTTTACTCTAGTCCTACGACTTTTCCTACCTACTACTGTGTTCTGAGTAAGGATCTGGCCATGAATGCCAACATCACCGCCGCGACCGGCGCCATTGTTATCGATAGCCTGTGGGAATCCATTCGCACCCAAACCCGCAAGCAGGCCGAAGCCGAGCCGGTGCTCGCCAGCTTCCTCTACTCGACAATCCTCAACCATGACAGTCTGGAAGCCGCACTCAGCTTTCACCTCGCCAATAAACTCGATAGCCCTGCCCTGCCCGCCATGCTGATCCGTGAAGTGATCGAAGATGCGATGAGCCACGACAGCGGCATAGTCGACGCCGTACGCGCCGACCTGCTCGCGGTGAGCGAACGCGATTCGGCCTGCTGCTCACTGGTAACACCCCTGCTCTACTTCAAAGGCTTCCACGCCCTGCAGGCCTATCGCGTCGCACACTGGCTGTGGAATCAGGGGCGCAACTCGCTGGCGCTGTTTCTGCAGAATCGTATTTCCGCCGTGTTTGCGGTGGACATCCACCCCGCTGCGCGTATCGGCAAGGGCATTATGTTTGATCACGCCACCGGTATAGTCATTGGTGAAACTGCGGTGATTGAAGATATGGTGTCCATCATGCAGTCAGTCACCTTGGGCGGCACGGGCAAAGAAGCGGGCGACCGACACCCCAAAGTGCGCAAAGGCGTGCTGATTGGCGCTGGCGCCAAAATACTGGGCAATATCAATGTGGGCGAGTGCGCCAAAATTGGCGCCGGAAGTGTGGTGCTAAAAGACGTTCCCGCCCGCGCTACAGTAGCGGGAGTGCCGGCCCAGGTGATCGGAGAGACGCAGTGTTCACAACCCTCCCGTGAAATGGATCACCTTATTCGCTAATAACTGCCGCTTTCTGCCTTCGCACAGTTAAGCGGCACAAGGGCGCACCAAAAAAGTCGGCACGCACCAAAACACACCAATCAATATAAACAATCGCAATAAAAGTACCTGTTTACAGGCTTTCCTGCGTTGGTCTGAATTTTGCTCAACTATCCAGCCTAGAGCGTCTAGTCCATAGAGTCTAATCCAGGACCGGGGAGAGCAAAGTATGCAATACACTAAGCCGATGGTTGATTTGGTATACGAGATTCGTCGCCGGGTTGATGCAACAATGAAACCCAGCGTTAAGATGGCCAATCCGGATGTACTCAAAGAACTGGCGGATTATCACCACCAGAGCAAAGACACCATCACCAAAGCCCTGATTAAAGAGCTGCTCTTTATGGCTGGCCCAGAGTGGGCGGCGCTGTTGGAACCGGCGGCTGAAGCCGTGAAAACGGATATACCCCGCCAGATTGTCAAAGTGTATCGCGGTCAAACCGTTCTACAAGATGCCACTCCTGAGCCCTCGGAAACGCCATCACCACAGGCAGTGCACAGTGAGCCAATTCCCACCGAGACAGCGGCTGCACCCGCAGCACCAGCTGCAGAAAAACCGGTACGCATGTATCGAGGCCATCCTATTATCTAGCCAGCTACGCTCACCGATCACCATCAACAACCATGAAAAAAACAGGGCGATCAATGATCGCCCTGTTCGTAATCTCACCTCAGGTTTACACCCATGGTTGCGATTATTTTTGTTGCTGCTGCTTTAATAAATCGCGGATTTCCGTTAACAACAATTCTTCATTGCTCGGAGCAGGCGGAGCGGCAGGCTCCTCTTCTTCCTTTTTCTTCAAGCGATTAATCACCTTGATCACCATAAAAATAACAAACGAAATGATGGTGAAATCAATCAGGGTTTGCAGGAATTTGCCATAGGCCACTAATACCGGCGACTGACCTTCCAGAAGCGCGGGCAAGGTGAACGCCAGATCCGAAAAATTAACACCACCAATCAAATAACCAATCGGCGGCATCACCACATCACCTACCAACGACGACACAATTTTTCCAAAGGCAGTACCGATAATCACACCCACGGCTAAATCCACCACATTGCCTTTAATCGCAAAGGCCTTAAACTCTTTTATGATACTCATGTTACATCCCCTTTTTTAAATTGAATGAGTCGGTTATTGGTAAGCATAGCGAAAGTTTTATAACCCATACGCCAATTAAAACCAAGATCCCGAATAAAAGATGCCAGGGATTACTCATCCTCGCGCTGTGCGTACACATCAGGTACGCCATCTTCATCAACCGTCACATGCAGCACCATGGGCTGGCAGCACACCTGACAATCCTCTACGTACGTTTGCTGCTCGCAGGAACAATCCACCAACACACTGATAGGCTCACCGCAATAAGGGCAATCGATAAAACACTCTTCTTGTAAACTCATCGCCCACTCCCGGTATTAATAAGCGGTTGGCAAATCTATGCCCAATTCATCCCACAGGCTATCGATACGCTCTTTCACGGCCTGATCCATCACAATCGGAGTGCCCCACTCGCGGGTAGTTTCGCCCGGCCATTTGTTGGTTGCATCAAACCCGATTTTGGAACCCAGACCGGAAACCGGTGAGGCGAAATCGAGATAATCAATCGGCGTATTTTCAATCATCACCGTGTCCCGCGCCGGATCCATACGTGTCGTCATGGCCCAGATCACATCGTTCCAATCGCGCGCGTTCACATCATCGTCAGTGACAATCACAAACTTGGTGTACATAAACTGCCGCAGAAAACTCCACACACCCATCATCACCCGCTTGGCGTGACCGGGGTATTGTTTTTTCATAGTCACCACAGCCATGCGATATGAGCAACCTTCGGGCGGCAAATAAAAATCCACAATCTCCGGAAATTGTTTTTGCAAAATCGGCACAAACACTTCGTTGAGCGCAACACCGAGAATGGCAGGCTCATCCGGCGGACGTCCGGTATAGGTGCTGTGATAAATCGGATCGCGGCGATGGGTAATTCGCTCTACCGTGAACACCGGGAAATTATCGACTTCATTGTAGTAACCGGTGTGATCACCAAAGGGCCCCTCGGGCGCCACATCATTGGGAGCGATATACCCTTCCAAAATAAATTCAGCAGAGGCAGGGACTTGTAAATCATTGCCGATACATTTCACCACTTCGGTTTTATCGCCGCGCAATAAACCGGCAAAACCGTATTCAGACAAAGTATCCGGCACCGGTGTGACGGCGCCAAGAATGGTTGCGGGATCAGCACCGAGAGCAACTGCAACGGGGTAATTTTTTCCAGGATTTTGTATTTGGAATTCACGAAAATCCAGAGCGCCACCACGATGGGAAAGCCAGCGCATGATCAACCGGTTTTTACCAATTTTTTGCATGCGGTAAATGCCGAGATTCTGCCGCTCTTTGTGCGGTCCGCGCGTGACGACCAAGGGCCAGGTCACCAGCGGCCCCGCATCACCCGGCCAGCAGGTTTGAATTGGCAGCAGATCCAGATTAACCGCATCGCCTTCCAACACCACATCCTGACACTGGGCTTTGCTCAACACTTTCGGGGCCAGATTTAACACCTGCTTAAATAGCGGCAATTTATCCCAGGCATCCTTAAACCCTTTGGGTGGCTCCGGCTCTTTTAAAAACGCGAGTAACTTGCCCACTTCGCGCAGCGCCGTTACCGATTCCTGCCCCATACCCAAGGCAACGCGCTCGGTAGTGCCAAATAAATTGGCGAGCACAGGAATGTCATAGCCTTTGGGGTTTTCAAACAGCAGCGCAGGGCCACCAGCACGCAGGGTGCGATCGCAAATTTCTGTCATTTCAAGGTTGGGGTCGATTTCTTGCTTGATGCGTTTTAATAAACCGCGCGCCTCCAACAAATCGATAAAATCCCTTAGGTCTTTGTATTTCATATTCTTAACAACCCGAGTCGTAAAGCCAAAGTTAAAGACGGTACTGTAAAAAAGAAAAACCCGTATAAAGTGCAGTAAATACGGGTTTAGATTCCCGCATCACGCTGCGCTCCATACGGGCTACACGTTTACAATATTTTTTGAAGTATTACTTGCGCTTCATCGACATAAAGAATTCGTCGTTGGTTTTGAAATCTTTCAGCTTGTCGAGTAAAAATTCTGTTGCGGCAACGTCTTCCATATCGTTCAACAAACGACGCAGAATCCAGGCGCGCTGCAACTCATCTTCTTTCATCAGTAAATCTTCGCGGCGAGTACCGGAGCGGCGCACATTGATCGCAGGGTAAATACGCTTCTCAGCAATTTTGCGATCAAGGTGTAATTCCAGATTGCCCGTACCTTTAAATTCTTCGTAAATAACTTCGTCCATTTTGGAACCAGTATCTACCAGTGCGGTGGCGATAATACTCAAACTGCCACCTTCTTCGATATTACGTGCCGCACCAAAGAAACGCTTGGGCCGCTCAAGTGCATGCGCATCCACACCACCGGTCAATACTTTGCCGGATGAAGGAATAACGGTGTTGTACGCGCGGGCCAAACGAGTAATAGAGTCGAGCAAAATCACTACGTCTTTTTTGTGCTCAACCAAACGCTTGGCTTTTTCGATCACCATGTCGGCCACTTGTACGTGACGCGCGGGCGGTTCATCAAAGGTAGAGGCAACCACTTCGCCGCGCACCGAGCGCTGCATTTCCGTTACTTCTTCCGGACGCTCGTCAATCAACAATACAATCAAATGACATTCGGGATTATTGCGCGTAATCGCCTGCGCAATATTTTGCATCATGATGGTTTTACCCGCCTTGGGAGGTGCGACGATCAAACCGCGCTGACCTTTACCAATAGGAGCAATCAAATCGATGATACGACCGGTGAGGTCTTCGGTAGAGCCATTGCCCGCTTCAAGCGGCAAACGAATATTGGGGAACAGCGGCGTGAGGTTTTCAAACAGAATTTTATTGCGGGAATTTTCTGGTTTGTCGAAGTTAATATCGTTAACTTTCAACAGGGCAAAATAGCGTTCACCTTCTTTGGGGGGGCGAATCTTGCCGGAGATGGTGTCACCAGTGCGCAGGTTAAAGCGGCGAATCTGGCTGGGTGAAACATAAATATCGTCGGGACCTGCTAAATACGAACTGTCGGCTGAGCGTAAAAATCCGAATCCATCCACCAAAATTTCCAAAACACCATCACCGTAAATATCCTCTCCGCCTTTGGCGTGGCGCTTGAGGATATTGAAGATAATGTCCTGTTTGCGCGAGCGGGCGATATTTTCCAATCCCATTTCATGGGCGATATCAATTAATTCTTCAATCGGTTTCTTTTTAAGGTCGGTTAGATTCATAGGAAAGACTTTATGGATGGATGTGAGTTATTGCAGGTGATCGCAATGCGATACTGTTTTTAGAAAATCGAACATAGTTACGCTGTTTATCTGACAAGGAAATCTGATGATGGATCCTGCGGATAGTTAGTTGGCCAGTCTCGTTTCCATGATGAGCACGCTAAAGCCCATTCAGTTGTTGTTAGTGGAGAACTGGTCGGTTGATTTATTCGCGTATCAGATACCGGGGCAAGAACAACAGCAGGGAATTTAGAGTTTGTTCGTCTGGTTTTTAGAATCGGGAAGGTGATTCGGGGGAGGAACAAACATTGGATGTTCGGAGTATAGCGATAAAAATCCGTAAGTGCAAAAACAAATTGGGCCATCTTGCGATGGCCCGGAGCAATTAAAGGGAAGAATTAATAAATTCGACCAATTGCGGCTTGCTCAATGCGCCCACTTTAGTGGCATGCGCTGCGCCGTTTTTGAAAATAATCAGGGTAGGAATACCGCGAATACCAAATTTAGCAGGGGTATCCTTGTTGGCATCCACGTCCATTTTGGCGATTTTGATCTTGCCTTCAAACTGTTCAGCCAAATCATCAAGGATGGGGGCGATCATTTTGCAAGGACCACACCAGGCTGCCCAAAAGTCTACCAACACGGGCAAATCGGCGGTTAACACGTCTTGCTCGAAGCTGGCATCACTAACATGAACGATTGCATCACTACTCATAAATAACTCCAAACCTGTCGGTTAGCGGGTGATGGGCGAACCCAATGAATGATCGCCATCATAAGGATTGACCCGACCCCAGGCAAGGAGAAAAAACCAATCATCGCTATAGGAGGGCTCTATGTGGGCGGCACCAACAGCCCCGTTGCATCAAAGGCGGCATAGAGGGTATCGAAGGTCACTGGCTTGGATAAATAGTAGTTCATGCCACTGGCAAACACGGCTTCGCGGTGCTCCTGCAGGGCGTGCGCAGTCAGGGCAATAATCGGGATTGGCGCCAAAGCTTCGCGCCGTTCGTAGTCGCGAATACTGCGGGTGGCTTCAAAGCCATCCATCTCCGGCATTTCGCAATCCATGAGAATCAGGTCAAAACGGTTGCGGGGCTGCTGCGCCGCATCGCAGGCCTCAGCGCCATTTTCAGCAAAAACCGGCACTATATTCAGTTTACCCAGAAGGCCTTTAATAACCATGCGATTCACCGGATTGTCTTCAGCCACTAACACCCGCAGATGTGAAAACTTGGCCAGATCTTGCTGCTTGCGTTCACTCGGCAATTCAGGCGCTGTTTCATGGCCGGACAAAGCAATCAACTCGCGCTGCAACAATTTGAGGGAGATAGGTTTGCGCACGATGGAATGAATCGCCAAGCGCCGCAGCTGCAACTGGTCGTGATAGACATCGCCCGCGCTGAACATAAAAAGAGGCAAGTCGCGAAACTCGGCGGTATCGCGCAGCCATTGGGCCAATTCCAGGCCATTGGCATCCGGTAATAAATAGTCGGCACCCACAAAGTCAAATGGCTCACCGGAGTGCATGGCGTGTTTAAGCTGGGATAGCGCCGTTTTGGCAGAGCGCGCGGCTTCTACATTCAACCCCCAGTCGCGACAGCAACGGACAATAAAATCCGAGAGCATGACACCACTTTCCACCAGCAGGAGTTTTTTACCCTGTAATAACTGCTCGCGTTTTTCCGGGCGCACATCGGTCAAATCGCACACTGATTCTTGCGCGAATCTGGCAGTAAACCAGAAGGTGGAGCCGAGCCCCTTTTCGCTGTCGACACCAATCTTGCCGCCCATTAATTCCGCCAGGCTTTTGCAAATAGCCAGCCCTAAGCCAGTGCCACCGTACTTGCGGGTGGTGGAGGCATCGGCCTGGTTGAACGAATCAAACAGGTTGCCTGCGTTGGACATATCAATACCAATGCCACTGTCTTGCACAGCAAAACGCAATTCAACTTCTTCGTTTGCCAGATTCTGCACCGCACTGACTTGTAGCGAGATAAACCCTTCGCTGGTGAACTTAAACGCATTACCCAACAGGTTGATGATAATTTGGCGCAGGCGAGTGGGATCGCCACGCAACCAGCGCGGTACGCCGGGCAATAAGCCACCAAACAGTTCGATCTGGCGTTTATTCGCCGTCGCACCAAACAGTTGGATACAGTTTTCCACCAGTTCGTCGAGTTCAAAGGTCGTTTCTTCCAACGCCATTTTGCCCGCTTCAATTTTGGAGTAGTCGAGGATGTCGTTAATGATGGTGAGTAGCGTTTCGCCGGAGCGGTGAATAACATCGATGTAATGTTTTTGATTTTCATCGAGCGGTGTGTCGCGCAGCATTTCCAACATGCCAATCACGCCATTCATTGGCGTGCGAATTTCATGGCTCATGGTGGCAAGGAATTGACTCTTGGCGCGGCTGGCATCTTCCGCTGCATTTTTTTGGCGGCGGGTTTCCAGCTTCTCTTCTTTTTCTGTCAGGAGGGCAATCTCAATCGCATGGCGCTGTTCGATATCATCGAGCAAGGTCTCGCGCATGTGGTTAATTGCACTGACAACATTATCCAGCTCATCCGGTGCAGAGTTTACTTTCAAGCGTTTGAGCTTGAGCGGTTTGGTGAGGGTTTCCAGGTTCAAATTGCGCGCATAATTGGCGATGGTTTTCATATGGCGGGTGAGCAAGGTATGCACCAACCAGACAATAAAAAGAGCGATCACCAGGGTTTTGGTGCCTTGCACCAGGGCGATAAAAAAAGCGCGCTGCCATAACTTGTCATAAATACTGTTGAGGCTGGCCGTTACGGTCAGTATGCCCAACTGTTGTTGCGGGGTACTGGCATCTTCATAAATCAGCGGATAACTGCGCACCAGAAATTGGCTGCGTTTTGTTTCCAGTTCTTTGGGGTCATAGACATTATTACTGGCCACCAGTGTTTGTTCGGCATTATTCCAGTCGTGCCATACCACGCGCACTTGCACCACATCATCAACCGCCAATACGCTGTGAATCTGGATGTTGAGCTGCTCCTGATCAAACCCCCAAAGGCTTTTGGTGATACTGGCAAGGGTGCTGATGCGCACCTGATCAATGCGCTTTTCCAACGCAGCAATGTCGTCGTTAAAGTTGCTATGCAGCTGCAGCAAAACCGCAACCAGGGTGATGATTGAGCTGCTGATAATGATGAGCCCCAGCAGCCGTGCGGCAATGGGATTTTCGCGCATGTAGCGTCTTATATTCGGCATTTCACTCGTCGCACCAACACAAAAAAAGAGTCGTGCTTTGGAGTGTAGCACCTAACCACAAAGAACCTGCTACCCTTGCAAATAGATAGACGGGTTTGCACACAAAAGTTCTGGCGCTCAGTTGGCATAACCCGATTGCAAATGGATCAATACGCGCTCAGCCTGTTGCATAAATGTGGCGCGCGGTTCCGGGGTACTCAACTGCGCGCCCAGCGCCTGCACATAGTGGCGCAGACCGGATGGACCAGTCCTGCCGCCAGCGAGCCAATAACGGTAGGTGTCGGCCAACCAGGGAGCCTCTGAGGTACCGGCGCAGTCGATGAAAAGTGCATCCAACTGTTGAATTACCCGCCGCACCACCGGCAATAGTTTAGGCTGGTGCTGTGCAGGGTGTCCGCTTGAATCTGGCATCACTTACCTCCTTTTATACTGCTATTAATGAGTTAAGTTGAAGCCAAACCAAGCGCAAAGACTATTTGGGAATAATAGGTTTTTTTGAAACAGTCGCTCACACAACGGAAAATGCGTATGCCATTAATCATCCCAGCAAAAAAAGCCTCGAGCCGCGCGCGAAAGCCACTATTTTTACGAGCAGATGGTTTACAATGCGCCGCGCTTAATAACCTCTCGTGTCATTGATCAATGGCGATGCATTATTCCCCTTTTTTTCAATACCCGACCCCCGGCATCAAGACAGGGCGGATAAACTTTTCTACGATTAATCTCAAAAATCCAATGCGGAGTAAACTGGATGAGCATCATGTGTAACGACAAAAAAACCGGCGCCGGGCCAAACGCGCGTGCGCGTCTGTTCGGGTTGGTGGTCAGCTGTACACTGGGATTAGGACTCAGCGGCTGGGTAGCGGCGCAACAAAATGCCCCTGCGCCCACAGTAGCCCCTGCGGCAGCAAGCGATATTGCCGCTCCCGCACTCTTTGATGCCATCGCCGAGCGCGCCAGAAAACTGGCCAAGCGCGACTACGCGCCCATTGAAACCAATATTCCCGCTGCGCTGGCCAATATGGATTACGACCAGTACCGTTCCATTCGCTTCCGCCCGGAGGCTGCCATTTGGCACAAGGAGTCGCTGTTTGAATTGCAGCTGTTTCACCCCGGCTTTCTGTACCGTGAACCCATCGTGCTGCACATGGCGAATGACACGCCCGAATCCTACGTGCAATTCAAGCAGGAATTCTTTAATTACGATGGCCCGGCCGCACCACTGGCTGGCGTAGCGCCAGACAATATCGGCTTTGCCGGCTTCCGCATTCACTACCCGCTAAATAGCAACGACTACAAAGATGAGTTTGTGGTGTTCCAGGGTGCCTCCTACTTCCGCATGGTGGGCCCAGGTTTGGCCTATGGCTTATCCGCGCGCGGTCTGGCGATTGATACCGCCGAACCCAAAGGCGAGGAGTTTCCGGTATTCCGTGAATTCTGGCTGATCAAACCCGGCCCCAACGATACCCATCTGGTGATTTACGCCCTGCTGGATAGCCCGTCTATCACCGGCGCCTATCGCTTTGAAATCATGCCCGGCGCACCAACCGAAATGGCGGTGGAAGCGCGCCTGTTTGCTCGCAAGGATATCCAAAAAGTGGGCATAGCCCCGCTCACCAGCATGTATATGTGGGGCGAAAACCACACCCGCTTTGTCGATGATTTCCGCCCGGAAGTACACGATTCCGACGGCCTGTTAATGGCCGCATCTAACGGCGAGTGGATCTGGCGCCCCATCAGCAACCATCGCCAACTGCGCGTTTCTTCCTTGATGGATGAAAACCCGCGCGGCTTTGGCTTACTGCAACGCGACCGCGATTTCGATCACTACATGGATATGGAAGCACGCTACGAAAAACGCCCCAGCATGTGGGTGATGCCCGAAGGTGACTGGGGCAAAGGCCGTGCCGAATTGGTGGAAATTCCCAGCGACAGCGAAACCAATGACAACGTCGTTGCCTACTGGGTGCCCGCCAAATCCATGAAGGCAGGCTCCAGTGCGACGTATAAATATCGCCTGCGCAGTTTTGATGACTACCTGCCGGAAAATGTTGGGGCCAAGGTAATTCGCACCCGCATCGGCTGGGGCGCAAACCCTGGCCAAGCCAATCCTCCGCCACTGAGCAAACGCAAGTTTGTGATCGATTTCCGCGGCGGCGAACTGGATAACCTGTCAACCGATTCACCACTGGTTGCCGAGCTGCAAAAATCATCTGGTACGATTAGTGAACTGAGTGTTCGCCAACTGCCGGATGGCAGAACCTGGCGCGCCTCGTTCAAGCTGGAACCGGAGGGTAACAACGTGGCCGATATGCGCCTTTACCTGAAATTGCGCGACCAGCGCCTGAGTGAAGTCTGGAGCTATGTCTGGTACCCGGATGCCATCTAATATGACCGAAAACCCGCGCTCACCCGCTGACCTCTCACAACTGCCCGCGGATGCGATTCGCATCCCGGGTAAATCATTGCGCCGCTATATCTATGTGATATTGAGCCTGCTGACCGCAGTCAGCGGTGTTTACATCATGTTTGATATTCTCAGCGCCAATCAACTCAATACCCTTGAAGCCATTATTCTGGTGCTGTTTGGCATCAGCTTCAGTTGGCTCAGTCTCGCCTTCTGGAGTGGTGTGTTTGGCTTTGTGTTGCAGATGCTGCGCATTGACCCGCTCAGTTTGAAATCCACCAAGGGACTGGCGCCGGACAACGCCCCCATCACAACCCGCACGGCGGTGGTGATGCCGGTGTATAACGAGGACACACATCGTGTCATTGCTGGTTTTGAAGCGACCTTGCGCTCGCTGGAAAACACCGGTGAAATCGCTAATTTCGATTTCTTTTTGCTGAGCGATACCACCAACCTGACCATTGCCCAGGCGGAACGCGATGCCTGGCAGTTGCTGCAGGAGCGATTGGGCGACCTGGGCAAACAGGCCTTTTACCGTCGCCGCGAAAAAAATATTGGTCGCAAAGTTGGTAACCTCGCCGAGTTTTGCCAGCGTTGGGGCGCCAACTATGAGCACATGATTGTGCTGGATGCCGACAGCGTCATGGCGGGCGACTGCCTGTTGAAAATGGTGCGCGCTATGCAAGCCAATCCGCGCTGCGGCCTGATCCAAACCATTCCGATTCCCGTGCGCCAAACCACCTTTTTTGGCCGCTTCGTGCAGTATGCCGCTGTGCTCTATAGCCCCATGCTCGCCACTGGCCTCGCCTTCTGGCAGACCGATGCCGCCAACTATTGGGGCCACAATGCCATCATCCGCATGCGCGCCTTTATCGATCACTGCGGCCTGCCCACCCTGGCAGGTAAAGCGCCGTTTGGTGGCGATATCCTCAGCCACGATTTTGTCGAGGCCGCCATGCTGCGCCGCGCCCAGTGGGATGTATTCCTGCTGGCCGATCTGGAAGGCAGCTACGAAGAAGTACCCTGTAATATCATCGATTACGCCAAGCGCGATCGCCGCTGGGTGCAGGGCAATATCCAACACCTGGGCATCCTCGACACCAAAGACCTGCACCCTATTAGCCGCCTGCACTTTTTACTGGGCGCAGTGGCCTATATCACCTCGCTGATCTGGATGCTGATGCTGGTACTGAGCACCGCTGATGCTGTAGTGCGCGCGATTAACGCCAACGTTTACTTCACCGAGGCACACCAGTTGTACCCCAACTGGCCTATCGCCAAAACCGAGCTGATCATTGCGCTGATTGTACTCACCACCGTGTTGCTGATGGGTCCCAAATTGCTCGGCGTCATTGTTACGCTGACCCATCGCCGCAAACAATTTGGTGGAACCTGGGCGATTCTTAAAAGTACTTTTCTGGAAACCCTGTTCGCCGTACTGATTGCGCCGATCATGATGGTTTACCACGCCTACTTCGTGATCTCGGTGCTGCTCGGTTTTAAAGTGAATTGGGATTCGCAAGAACGCGAAGGCCGCCTGCTGCCCTGGGGTGAGTGTATTGCGCGCACCTCAAAGATGACCTTTGCCGCCCTGCTATGGGGTTATGTCACCTATACCTACGCCCCGATTTTCTTCTGGTGGTTGCTACCGGTGTTAACCGGGCTGGTTCTCTCGGCACCACTGGTGCGCTACTCGAGCAGCCTGGATTGGGGGCGCGGCGCCCGTGAGCGCAAAATCTTTTTAACCCCGAATGAAACCAGTGAAGATCCGGTATTGACGCACATGAATCAACTGCTCGCCGTTGAACATGCATCACTGCCAAGCCCGGCCCCCATACCCGCATTACCGGCAGATAACTGGACGCCTATGCCTCACAGGGATATGGACGACTACCAGACCATTACGCGCTAGCCGATGGATGATAAAAACCCTGCTGCGGCAGGGTTTTTTATTCCAGCGTCCGGCCTATACTGCTGCGCTCAGTGCCCATAAGGACAATCCACTCCCATGAAACCCCTGATCACCCTGATATTGGTGCTTGTTTCCATCGCCTACCCGCTGTTGGTGTATCTGGGCATACAACACATTAGCCCCGCACTCTTTGCGCTGGTACTGGCGGTGTTGGCGGTAGCCAAATTCATCGCGACGCGCCGCCAGGGGCAAGCACAGCAGCACACGGAAACCGCACTGCTTCTGGTTGCCCTCGCCTACAGTCTGGCACTGTTAATCGCCAACAATAGCCTGCTGCTCAAGCTTTACCCGGTGATGATGAGCCTGTGCATCGCCCTGCTATTTGCCTTGAGCCTGCGCGCCCCTGAAAGTCTGATCGAACGTCTGGCCCGACTAGGAGGGGAGACCATCACCCCGCGCGCCAAAGGCTATACCCGTGTGCTGACCGGCCTGTGGGCGCTGTTGCTGCTTGGCAATGCAGCGATTGCCCTCTACCTCGCCCTTTTTGCCAGCCTGAAAAGCTGGGCGCTCTATTGTGGATTATTGTCCTATGTGTTTTTTGGGCTGTTTTTTGCCCTGGAATACAGCTATCGCCGCTACTACATCCGCAAATACCGCGAACCGGCTTGACGCTTAACGATTGGGTTAGCCCAAGCGCTGGAGTATCATGGCGCCCTTCTACACACATACACACAGAAATACCTATCGATAACAACAAATGAATAGTTCAGAGCGTCTCGCGCAGCTGCGCAACCAATTTTCATCTACACACTGGCCACGCATTGATGCTCTCCACTGTCGTGAACAGCAGTGCGTTATCGATTTGTTCATCGGTTCTGATATGCATTGGCTGGAAGGGCATTTTCCCCAGCAACCGGTCGTTGCCGGTGTAGTGCAAACCCACTGGGCTGGGGAACTCGCCAAATACCTGTTTGCCACTGGCGATGAGTGTATTCGCATCGACAATTTAAAATTCCAGCAGGTCATTTTACCCGGGCAATCCCTGCAATTAACGCTGGATTATTCCACCGGTACAACAACGGCAGTAAAGTTTCGCTACAGTCGGGATGACACCCTGTTTTCCGAAGGCAAACTCGTTTTTAACCCCCCAGCAGCCAGTAGCGACTTATGAGTTATTGTTTATTAATTCCCCACTACAACCACGAGCGCCAATTCCTGGCCTTTTTACCGCAGCTGATTGCAACCGGTTTGCCACTGGTGATAGTGGATGATGGCAGCATTGAGCAAAGCCGTGTGCAGGTAGCTGCCGCTGTAGCACAACATGCCAACGCCCATTTTTTTGCATTGCAACGCAATCGCGGTAAAGGCAGCGCACTCAAAGCGGGATTTTATTTTGCGCGCAGTTTGGGTTTTACCCACGCCATCCAAATCGATGCGGACGGTCAGCACGACATTGCCGACATTGCCGGTTTTGTGCAGCAATCCCAAGCGCAGCCCGAAGCGATTATTTGCGGCAAACCGGTGTTTGATGCATCAGCGCCCAAGGCGCGGGTTTACGGGCGCAAAGTGACAGACTTTTGGGTTGCACTGGAAACCCTGTCGCTGCGCATCAAAGATGGCCTGTGTGGCTTTCGCGTTTATCCATTGGCACAAATCGAAAATCTGCTCGATCGCTATTTCATTGGCAACCGCATGGATGTTGATACCGAGCTGCTGGTAAAAGCCGTGTGGTTGAATATTCATTTGGTCTTTATCAACACCAGGGTGATTTACCCGGAACACAATGTGTCGCACTTCAATTACCTGCGCGACAATCTGCTGCTGATTAAATTACACAGCCGCTTGATGCTGGGTATGCTGGTACGTCTGCCCATGTTGTTATGGCAGCGATTGCGAGGCCAATAATGACCGACGCACGCACGGAAAAACACGCACACTGGTCCACCCTGCAAGAGTCAGGCACTATTCGCGGCATTTTGTTTTTGCTCTGGCTGCAACGCCTGTTTGGACGCGGTTTTTTTAATGTGCTGCTCTACCCCATCATGGCGTATTTTTTTCTACTCAATCGCCGCGCACGCAATGCGTCGCTGGAGTTTTTGCAAACCCACGCGCGCCAGTATCCGAATTATTGGCAGGGCAAAACACCGAACTACAGCGATGTATTTCGCCATATGTATTCCTTCGGCCAATGTATTCTGGATAAGCTCCTCGCCTGGAGTATTCCCATCCATGAACAGGATTTTGAAATCGCCAACGAGCCACTGCTCTCTGACTTTATGGCCAAAACACAAGGCCAATTAATTATCGGCTCCCACTTGGGCAACCTGGAATACTGCCGCGGCTTTGTTCAACGCTACAAAGCCAAAACCATTAATGCGCTGGTGTACGATCAACACTCGGCAAATTTTGTCGCGGCGATGCAGAAAATTAATCCAGCCTCGCGCATTCATATTTATCAAGTGAATGAATTAGACATTCCCCTTATTTTGCAACTCAAAGCCAAAATTGATAATGGCGAGTGGCTCTTTATCGCCGGCGATCGCATTCCTCTCAGCGGAGAAGCGCGCACAGTGACGGTGGATTTTTTAGGCCGACCGGCGCAGCTGCCGATTGGCCCCTATATGCTCGCCAAAGTATTACAGTGCGAAGTGCAACTCATGTTTTCCTATCGCAATGACAACAAAATTTATTTCGAATTGGTGCCCTTTGCACCCCAGGTAAAACTGCCACGCAACGATGGCGGCGTGCAACTGCAAGCCTACGCACAACAATATGCACAAGCGCTGGAGCAGCAAGCTGCCCGCGCGCCACTGCAGTGGTTTAATTTTTATCCCTACTGGGCCAGCAGCCAATCGGCCGCCGAATCACGGGCAACAGAAAAATCCGGGGCTACCGCAAATGATTGATTCACGCATTTACGATTTAATTCCCCACCGCGAACCCATGCTGTTACTCAATCGCGTTATTGAGTTGGGCCAGAATTTTTCCTGCGCTGAAATTGATATCAACGAGCAATCATCATTTTTTATGCCAGGCAAAGGTGTACCCAGTTGGATTGGTGTGGAATACATGGGGCAAACTGCCGCATTGATTGCCGGTTACCAATTGCAACAAGGCACTGTCGCGCCTCACTTGGGGTTGCTGTTGGGCACGCGCAAATACGAAGCGCGAGTCCCCTATTTTTGCGCGGGTGACTTACTGCAAGTGCGCTGCACTGAAGTGGCCGTAGTGGGCGATAGTCTCGCCAATTTTCAATGCGAGATTATCAATCTGCGCGATCAACGCCTCTGTGCATCGGCAAAATTATCCGTCTTTCGCAAACCGCTGATAAATCCTTCAGACGAGCATCAACAATCAGTGGAAGCATCAATTACAGGAGCAAGCGCGTGACAAGACGTGTCGCAATTACCGGCGCCGGTGCTATTTCCGCACTGGGTCACGAGTGGAAATCGATTCGCGAAAATCTGCTGCAATTGAAAAATCGCGTGCGCTATATGCACGAGTGGGATCAATACCCGGAATTGCAAACGCGCCTTGCATCACCTGTGGATGATTTTGTGTTGCCCGCGCATTACACCATGAAAAAAAAGCGCGGCATGGGACGCGTGGCGCAAATGGCAGTTGCCGCCACCGAACAGGCATTAATTCACGCCGGATTATTTAAGGCCCCGATTATCAGCAGCGACGCCACGGGCGTCGCCTATGGTTCCGCCACCGGCAGCAGTGATGCCGCGATGGAATTTTTTGGGCTGCTCGAACACAAATCCATGGCGAAATTAAATGGCACCACCTATTTGCGCATGATGAGCCATTCGGCCGCCGTCAATATCAGCGTGCTCTTCGGCACTTGCGGGCGCATGTACACAACCAGCAGCGCCTGCACTGCTGGCAGTCAAGGTATCGGCTTTGCCTATGAGGCCATTCGCAGCGGCCAGCAAACGATTATGATCGCCGGCGGCGCCGAAGAACTTTGCCCAACGCAGGCCGCTGTCTTCGATACGGTTTACTCCGCCAGTTTAAAAAATACCACGCCGGAATTGTCGCCACGCGCCTTTGATCCGCAGCGCGATGGCTTGGTGTTGGGCGAAGGCGCCTGCACCTTGATTTTGGAAGATTGGGAACACGCCGTTGCGCGCGGTGCCAGAATTCTTGCAGAAGTGATTGGCTTTGCCACCAATTGCGATGGCAACCACCTGGTGCGCCCAAACCAGGCAACCATGGCAAAGGTGATGCAAAAAAGCTTGCTCGATGCGCAATTAAACCCGGAACAAATTGATTACATTTCCGGCCACGGAACTGCAACACTGCACGGCGATATTGCGGAATCGCTCGCTACCCAGGAAGTGATGGGCAGCAACATTCCCTTCAGCAGTTTGAAAAGTTACATCGGCCACAGCCTCGGCGCATGCGGTTCGCTGGAAGCCTGGCTGGGCATAGAAATGATGAATGAAAACTGGTTCTCACCCAATTTAAATTTGGATGAGGTGGACGAAAACTGTGGCCACTTGGATTACATTCGCAATGAAGTGCGCGAATTACGCGCGCAGTATTTTATGAGCAATAATTTTGCGTTTGGCGGAGTCAATACGTCACTGATTTTTAAGCGGGTATAAACCGTACCAGCTCCTGTATTGGGATCAGTATCAGGAGCTGGCAACGCATGCTTAATCCAAACGTTCTTCAACCACTTTTTTAGGTTCAGGGTTGGGAAATTTTTCGCGATCAACATCAGTGGCTTTTTCCTGACATTGGCCTTGAATACTTATAGCATTGCGTCGCACCTGTTTATCCAAAGGTGTATAACCATTACGACAAAAACCTGTGTCTTCTAATGTTGCGAGCAGACCTTCTGTGGTCAGGCGCTGCAGTTCTTCAGCCATTGGATTGCCTTTTTCAGCCCTGGGGCCATCACCCATGCCAGGTCCGCCTGGACCACCTGGTGGAGGCCCTTTACGCCCGCCGGGACCACCTGGCCCGCCGCCACGCCGCTGACCGCGTTCAGGCATCTGCATCACCAAACTATAACCAAACTGCTTGGTGCCATCTGCCTGAATGACCGTTACAAAATAATCAGTCGTTTTGGGCGGCTTGGGCTCATGACTGGCACAGGCCACTAAACCCGCACAGGAAAAACATAATAGCCATCGCAAGAAAGAAAAAGGGTTCACTGCACACTCCATCAACATTGAATGTTATCGACGGCGTTACGACAGCAGTGTCACTCATTTATTAGAGGGCGTTGGCTGGTTGCACAATCTTTGAATAATTAACCGCAGGCGCTCTTAGCACATTCCGCCGTTCACACTAATTACCTGCCGGGTAATATAGCCCGCCGCATCCGACACCAAAAAACTCACGGTAGCGGCTATGTCATCCACTTTACCGAAGCGCTGCATGGGAATTAATTTCATGGCTTCGTCGTGATAAATGCCTTCGATCATATCGGTTTCAATCACACCGGGTGCTACGCAATTAACGGTGATATTGCGTTTGGCCAATTCAATTGCCAAGGCTTTGGTTGCGCCGATGATGCCCGCTTTGGCGGCACTGTAATTGGTTTGGCCGCGGTTGCCGATCACACCCGACACTGACGAGAGGGTGACAATACGGCCACCCGAGCGCAGGCGAATCATCGGCATAACCAGTGGATACAACACGTTGTAAAACGCATCCAAATTGGTGTGAATCACAGAGTCCCATTGCTCGCCCGTGAGCGCAGGAAAAGCGTTATCCGCAGCTATGCCCGCATTACACACCACGCCATAAAATGCGCCCTTGGCTTCAATATCAGCCAACAAGGTTTCACTGACTTTTTCTCGCTCGCACACATCAAACTGAATCAAACTGGCGCTGCCGCCGTTGGCAATGATCTGTGCAACCACCGCTTCTGCTTCTGTTTTTCCAGAGCGATAGTGCACACACACATCAAAACCATCGGCACCCAGTTTTAATGCGCACGCCTTGCCAATACCACGACTGGCGCCGGTTACCAAAATACGTTTTTTACTCATAGGCTTTCTCCTGACACTAATGTCCCAATAATTATTTGCTGACCCACTGACGACTGGCGAGAATCAAGGCGCCCAATAAATTCAGGCAACTGCCAATAAACAAGGTGATACCAAAGGCGCTCACCGCCGGCAAAACACTTAAGCCTAATAAACCAAAGGACAGCAAATTAGTGGTGGATGAAATCGCCACTGCCGATAAAGTTTCCACGGAGTTTTCCGACATTTCTGCAATGAAAATCACATAGTCCATGCCCAAACCGACCACCAAAAATAATGCCATTACATGAAACAACGTCAGTGGAATATTCAGTAGCGCCAATAAGATAAAACTGGCCGAGACGGCAAATACCGGAATAGCAATTAACTGCAGCATTTTTTTCCAGTGATAACGGGTAAGCAGTAGCAGTGCCATCAGCAGTAGCGCCAGCAGCAGCAATTCCATAGCCGACTGGCGCAACACTTTCATGGACATTTCCGAATCCTGCATGGCACTGAAAAAACTGGCGCCTTTCACTGTCTCCAATTGCGCTGCTATCTGCTTGGTATCCAACCCTTTGGGAATCAATAAAAATGCGTTGATCTCATCGTCATTTTGAATCCACAGCGGGGGCAAGGCCACATCATCGCGCTCAAAAAAATCAGCAGGATCCAGCAGATAATTTTTTTGACTGGCATAGTTCAAGCTTAAGTCAGCAGCGGATATCTCCGTAAGTTCATGCTGCTGAATAAAGGACAGTGCGAGCCCGCCCTCTGCGTACAAGGTCTGGTTAAGTTGGTAATTGCGTTGCTGCTGTTGCGGGGAAGGAAAAAATTGTTGCGCGCCCAAGAGGGCAACAGGGCCATGGGCAGCGGTTAATGTCGCGTTACTATTTAAGGCCGCCTGTACCGCGGCAATGCGATCATAAACCTGCTGGGTATCATCCCCTCGCACCACGATAAAACTGGCTGGCTCGTGGCTCGCCACCCAATCGCTCACCTGCTTTTCCTGCTCAATCAACAGCGGATTAGCCGCAAAAAAACTGCGAGGGCTGTCGCTAACCGGCAATTCAAACTGCTTCAGTGCAAACCCGGCAGCCAACAGCAGCACTACAAAAGGCACCAGCCAGCGCGCGGGAATTTTTCCAAATAGTTGCAGCAATCCCACAATAATTTTCTGCAAACCGGAATCGTAAACTTTTACCCCTTTGGTCAGGTAGTGGCCAACCGCAATCACCATTAACCACGCGTAAACCAGCCCGAGCGCGGCGAAAATAGCAACTTGCTGCAAGGCAGCCAGCCCCGACCAACCCAATGCACTAAAGCCAATCACGCTGGTCAATAAACTCAAAAATAAAGCGCGATAAAGCGGCAGGCGATTTTCACTTTGCGGGTGATGGGCGTGGAAATAGTAAAAATGCAGCGCGTAATCCACCACCACACCGATCAGGCTGGAACCAAATACCAGCGTAAGCACATGAATGGAACCAAACCAGTAGTGGCAAATGCTAAATGCAAAAGCCAGCCCCATACCGATCGACAATGCCGGCAATAACAGCGCACGGGGACCGCGAAATATCCACAACACCAACAGCAATACACCAATCATGGAACCGGTGCTGATGGTGTCTATATCGGCGCGCGCAGACTGCGCTGCATCTGCTGCAAAAAATAAAATACCCGATTGCACAATGTCCACATCGGGATATTGGCTTTTAAGTTGGGCAATAAATTGGTTGATGCTGAGCAGCGCCAGATCCTGCTGGTTCATTTCCAGCGCATCGCTATTGATTTGCAACAGGTGCGCAGAAATAAACAGGGTTTCATTGCCGCGTTTGACTTGCTGTATTTCATCGCCAGTATTGAGCGCCAGGCGATCCAATAAACCAACGGCATATTCATTGGCAAAACCGAAAGGGTCCTGCGCGACAGGCAGCAGGCGTAACACACCGCCACTGCCATAGAGATTGGTTTCACCTAAACGCAAAATGGCAACAGGATCTTGCTGCGCCAGTGTTGTTTGTGCTTGTGCACCGAGGATATGGAAGGGGTGTTGTTTGAGTTGGGCAATATAGCTATCGACCAGTGCACCTTGATCGATATAGCGAATGATGCCTTTATCGTTTTCAATGAATTCACGCAGTTGTTCACTGGCATCAGCAACGCGGTCTTCATCCGGGTGCACCAATACCAGAATGAATTGCTGGGCCGCGTTGGAGGACATTTTATTGAGCGCTTTATTGACCGCCAGATCCACTGAAAATGAGGGGGAAAGGCTGCGCAGGTTGGTATCAATTTGCAGGCCGCTGCGACTGACTGACCACAAGCAAAAACAGGCAACCAATGTCAGTAACAACAGGATGGCACTGCACCAGCGCCGATAAGCATGCTGCGTCATAGAACGCTCATTCAGGAATTAATCAGGGAGTAAATAATTGTTGGCACGCCGATGCAAGCGAATGTGCCGGGTCGGTTGTTAGCTGTTCACATTGACCGGCTGTCAGGTTCTGCAACTGCTGCAGCTGATAGACGCGAATTGCGGTGAATTCGTCGCCCTGATGTTGCATGCGAATAGTGACAGCATCACTGGTGCGCGTTATATCAATTGTGCGTAAAAACTTTTCCATACGTTTTTTGCGTGGAGTGAGGCGAATACCAGTGTCCGTCTTCGCAATCACAAAGGTTTTTTGCAAATAGAGGCGATTGCCACCAATTAAATTATTGAGCATTTGCCCAAGGTGACGCTGCAAGGTGCCGGAGAGTTTTTGACGGCTGCCATCCGCCTGCACTAATTGCGTAGCACCTTGCATTTGGTAAACCAGGGTTTCATTGAGCGGTACTGCCGTGTGCCAAAGCAAGCCCCTGTCGCAGGCAAATGCAAAACTGCCCTGTGTCTCCAGCAGTTTGTTCATACCGGCGATGGATTTTTGCTGTTCATAGCGACCGGCTTGATAACAACCTTCCGGTAAATAGCCATCCAGCACATCATCTGCGGCCATCGCCAAAGCGCTAACCGGCACTACCAGCCCACACAAGAACAGCAATATTATTTTTTTCATAGATAATCGCGGTGCTATCCAGAAGAGGTTTTTCAATCAGAACCCGCACCTTAAGGCGCGAGCAGTTTCACTTTATCAAGCAGCGCATCCGGACAGCCGATACGCAGCAATTTTGTCTCAGCATCCACGGCGGCTTGTACTGTGTGGGCTTTACTGAGCACGGCACCGGTGAGCGCATCGCGAATCACATAGTGAATTTTCAGGCGATATTCCCACTCAATCAAACTCGCGGTGACTATTACTTGCTGTTCAAACACTAACGGCTGGATGTATTTGATTTGCATGTCCACAATCGGAAACATAAAACCCGACTGCTTCATATCGGTGTAGTTGTAACCGAGTTTATCCAGCAAATTACAGCGCGCCACTTCCAAATATTTGCAGTAGTGCCCGTGCCAGACGATGTTCATGGAATCCACATCAAAAAACGGCACAGTGATGGCGGTATCCACACTGAGCAGTGCACTTGGCTCGCGGCGACGCTGCATTAGTTGGCGGCCTGACCTTGGGCATCCTGATTTAAAAAATCCAGGATCGCGTCGGCCAGATCGCCGATAGTTTTGACTTGATGGAAATTTTCCAGGGTGATTTTTTTGGCGGTGATGGACTTTAATTCAATCATCAAATTCACCGCGTCGATGCTGTCGATGTCCAGGTCTTCGCGCAGACGCGCCGCAGGCGTGATGGAGTCGGGCTCTACATCAAATTGTTCTTGCAGTATCACGGTGATACGGGCCAACAGGCTTTCACGGGTATGGGTCATAGTGGGAATCTTTTGCTAATTCTTTTTAGGGCATCGCGTTTAACACGACCGGCGCGGGATTATACAAGCTTTAAGGCTTGTTCTGCAGTGCATGGTGCAAGCGGCTGTTGAGCTCATGGTGTAAACCTCTGTGCAACGCCGCGGTAAGTGCACGCGCTTGCAGGCCGGGCGGCTGAGTCCTGTCCACTAGAGCCTCCAACCTCATCAGCGGCAATACACGCAAGACAAAATGCGGCGCACGCACGGGGATGTGATACCAGGGCTCACCTTTGCGCAAGGTCATGGGCTGGCAGTCGATCATCACCGGCAGGAGCGGGCAGTTTGCGGCCAGTGCGATATTGGCCGCGCCGCGCTTGAGGATGAGTGTATCGCCCTGGGTGCGCGTGCCTTCGGGGAAAATCATCAGGGTTTCACCCGTGCGCAGGGCGGCAGCGGCTTTCTCCACCAGCTCCACCCCCACCTCGTCATTGGGAATATAACCGGCGAGGGACACAATCCAACAGGTAATAGGGTTATGCGCCATAGCGGCTTTGACAATAAAGGTCGCATTGGGCATCACCGCCATTAACAACACCGCATCCAACAGCGTGGGATGATTGGCGACGACTAAAACACCCGGCTGTTTGAGCGCGTCCACGCCATCAAACTCGACCGTAAACAACCCCAAGCCGCGCATGATACGCACATAAAGCCACACCCAACGCTGGATAGAGTGGCGGGCTAACTGGCGCCGACGCGTCTCGGACCAGGGCAATAGCCGGATCAGCGGCGCCAACAAGAGCGCTAATAACAGGGCGCCCACCCCAAACAGTGCAAAGGAAAATGCTGTCGCCAGCAGGCGCCAACAACGATTGAGCTGGCTCATAGCCGGGGTGAAGCCAAGGCTTCAACCTCAACCAGCAGTTGGCTGCGGCAGATATCCGCATGGATAAAGTTCACTGCCAATGCTGGCAGGCGCGCCGCGAAAAAAGCGCGCGCAACCGCCAAATCCTGTGGATGACGAAGATAGACACGCACCCCGCTCAGCTCGCTCTCGCCCTGCCCAACATGCACCAACAAGTGCTGGATATTGTCGAGCGTAATCGTCAACTGCTGCTCCAGATCGCCCACCGCTTGGGTGTTGTGACCGATGATACTGGCGGTGCCGGAGACAAACACCTGCTCCTTGCTGCGTAGCGCAAGACTGGTGGCACGGGCAAAGCTGGGACTGGTTGGGCCGTATTCACGCGGGTATTGATAAGCCGGTTGCTGGCGTGGATTTTCGTGGTGCACGCCGGAATTGCGCCCGGCCAGCAAGTAAATCACCGCGCCCTTGGTGTGGTGCCCGAGCGCCGAAGCGGCGGGATATTCCTGCGGCGCCACATGGTAGTCATCAAACGCACGCTGGCGCCCCACGCAGAATTTTTTGTATTCCTCGCGGTCGCCATCGCCATTGTTGATATCGGGCATGAAGTTCCAGATGCGGAAGGGATAAGGAAAGCCCTTGGCTTGGATTACGCGGAACAAACGGCCATAGGCCACTTCGGTGGCGGCCTCTATGTCGCTGCAATCCTCAGGGGCAATCCAGGTGGCGACGCAAAGCACATCCTCAATCAAGCTCCACTGGCAGTGCTCATCGGTGCCGCGCTCGGCGATGGAATCGCCATAACGAATGACTTCCCAGGGCTTGTCGCACAGCGACGGCATGCCCAGCGGAATAATGCCCGGTTGTGCTCCTGCAACGCAGGCATCGCCAAAGCTCACCAAGGCCAGCACGCCGGGCTGAGCCAGCAGGTGGGCGGTATCAGGCACCGCATTGGCGGGTAAATATTCCTGGCGAAGCATTGGCATAGCAGTGTCTTATCGTAAAGGCTAAATGACGTGAAAGGCCGCGAGTTTACCCAAAAACACCCGCCACGTTAAGGTAAGTCTCTGGCATGTCGGATGATTTTGGTGCACAAAGCCGTTAAACTGCGCGGCTTTTCATCGACAATAGGTCGATTACACCGAACCACCACAATAACTCCGAGGTACCTATGTCTGCGCAAACCGCTGCCCAATTGGAAATGGCCGAATTACTGGTAGAAGCACTGAATCTGGAAGATATTGCGGCGAGTGAGATAGCACCGGACGAATCCCTGTTCGGCGACGGCCTTGGGCTGGACTCGATTGATGCACTGGAAATCGCCCTGGCCATTTCGCAAAAGTACGGTGTGCAAATGCAAGCCGACGACGAGCGCACCCGCAAAGCCTTTGCCACCCTCGCCTCGCTGACCGAGTTCGTCCAGAACAATAGCGGCAACTAAGCGCTAAGGCTCGCCATGCGCACTGCCGAGTTGGAATACCTGCCGCTGCTGGAACGCCGTAGCGATGATTGTTTTGCCCGGGTCAGCACCATGCTGCCCGCGCTGGGTTTGCAACCGACAGCCGTCCGTGTGGACGAGTTTATCGGGCAGGTAAAACGCCTCGCGGCGCGCTTGCCTGAAGCGGGTTACACCATCAATCTCTGCGATAACCGCTACTTATTCACTCTTGGTTTTTGCGCAGCACTGGTACGCGGGCAGACCAACCTGCTACCACAAAACCGCGCCACCGCCACCCAGACGCTGCTGCGCGAGCAATATCCCGACAGCTATGTGCTGCACGATGGACTGGACAACCTGATCGCCCCCTGCCCAGCGTTCAACCTGAATCAGATAGATTTGCGCGGCGAACCCGAGTGCGATGTTCCGCAGATTCCCGCCAGCCAGCTGGCCGCCATCGCCTTTACTTCCGGCTCCACCGGCCAGCCCAAAGCCAACCTTAAGCCTTGGCATACCTTTGTCACCAGCAGCCGGATGAACGCGAAGGAAATGCTCGGCAGCGATTATCACAATACGCTGCGTTTTGCCTTGGCGACCGTGCCCGCCCAGCATATGTGGGGACTGGAGACGTCTCTGCTACTGCCGTTGTTTGCGCGCCTGTGCATTAGCGATCAGCGTCCACTATTTCCATTGGATGTCGCCAACGCCCTGCAACAATTGCCTGCACCGCGCTTGCTGATCAGCACACCGGTGCACTTGCGCGCCTTGGTATCCAGCGGCGTGACTATGCCGGAAACGGAGCAACTGCTCTGCGCCACCGCACCTTTATCCACCGAGCTGGCGCAGGCAACTGAAGGCTGTTTTGGCGGCGATCTGATTGAGGTTTACGGTTGCAGCGAAGTCGGCTCTATGGCGCGCCGCCGCACGGCGCACGGCGATGTGTGGCGGCTATTTGAAGGATTGGAGTTTGCTGAGGAGTTAACAGTGATTCGCGGCAGTCACTTGCCGCAGCAGCAACCGGTGCAGGATCGCATCGAAACTAGCGATGGCCGCGCTTTCCGCCTGCTCGGGCGCAGCGACGATATGATTGAAATCGCCGGAAAACGCGGCTCGCTACAGGAAATGAACAAACTCTTATTGGCCACACCGGGCGTGGTGGATGGTGTGGTATTTATGCCCGAGCCAGGCCAGCAAACCATCACCCGGCCAGTGGCCTTGGTGGTGGGCAATGGTATTACCAAACAACAACTCAGTACCCGTTTTGCTGCCCATTTGGACCCAGTGTTTATGCCGCGCCCACTGTTACTGGTGGATGCCCTGCCGCGCGAAGATAACGGCAAATTGCCACGTGCGAAGCTGCTGGCGTTTTACCAGCAGTTGCGCAGCTAATAGCCTCACTCCAGAATTTTCAGCCGCCATTCCCTAATATCTTCAACCGATAGTCACCCAACAACTCGCGCTCGGCAGCGCTAATGTCAAGACTGGGCATTTCCCCCAACATATCCCGCACAGCTTCGGCCACCTGTTCGACTTTCGTCATATTGCACGCAAGTTCGTCCGCTAACGGCAGCTTGGAGTCTTCCATCAATACCTTGTTAAAAAACTGCAGGCAGGGGATTTGGTATTGATCCATAAACACGCCGCGATTAGGCAGCTGCAAGCGGCGCTCGGCACGTTGGCGGAACAGGGCCTGGATCGATTGATTCAGTTGCTGCGCCTTGTGCAGCTCGCCCGCCAGTGGGCGAATACGTTCAAAGTCGCAAAGCGCATCGCGGAAATACAGCAGCGAGAGCACGCCCCAGTAGTAGCTGTAATCCCACAGGAGTTTTAAGCCCATCATCACCCGGTCACCAAAACCACCGTATTGACCAGTGTAGAGCGACAAGGTGTTTTGGTAGATGGAACGCAGCAGGCGCTCATAGACGACCGTTTGCACGCGGATGTCTTGCCCGCGCCGCTCCTCGATGATAAGCGAGCAAATAAATCCGTTGGCGAAGGCGATAAAGTCGCTGCCGGGCGAGTAAAAAGGATCGGCAAAAACACCGGCCTCGCCTGCCACCGCCCAACGCTGGTCGCTGAACAGTTGTTTGCAATCGTAGGAATAATCCTGCAGCACCACAAAATCGAGGAATCTGGCATCGCCAATCGCCACTGCACAGCGCGGTTGATGCTGTGCCAGCCATGTCATGGCCGAGGTTTGGTCGCTAATTGCAGCGGCATCAAACGCGAGATCATCCATCACTATGCCGATACTGGTTACACCCGAGGCAAGCGGGATAATCCACACCCAGTAACCGGGTCCCACCAGGTGATTGGTGCTCAGCCAGCGGCGCCCTTCGGGCATACAGCGGGCGTGCCATTCGGGACTATTGCACCAGTCGTCTAGGGTAATTTTGCGATCCACTCGAAACCAGATGGCGTTGGATTTGTGTTCGTTTTTGGCGGCGAGATTCAAGTGATTTTTTAGCAAACCGGCGCGTCCAGCGGTATCCACCAGCCAGTGGCTGATTAGGGTTTGCTCGCCAGCGGCGGTGCGAATCACCAGTTGTTTGTCATGCGCGGAATCGGTCTCAACTCTGGTATCCAATTGCAGGATATCGGCTTGGTCTATCAGGGTGACGCCCAGTGCGCGCACCTCATCGGCGAGGTGATTTTCAATATCGCCACGGTCGATTTGGTAGGTGGGAATACCAAAGGTTTGGCTGGCGCCCAGCTCGTCCTGTTGGGCAAAGTCATCGGCTGGCGCGCCAAAGAAGATACGGATACCAAACTTTTTGAGGTGATTTTCCTTGAGGTGCTGCATCAACCCCAAATGATGCGACAAATAGTGAGAACCAATTTCCACCGTGGATTCGCCGACTTTGGCAATGGCGCGCGGGCGCGGAAAGCCCTGCTTTTCCACCACGACTATGGTCAATTCGGAATTCGCCTGTTTTAGCTGCTTGGCCAAACCCAAACCGGCCAGACCGCCGCCGGCGATAATCACATCCCAATAAGACAACTTTTGAGTCATCACCTAAAAACTCACATCAAGATTAAGCGCGCGGGCCGGGCTGAGGGCAAAACGGCTCTGCCCAGGCGTTTTTACAGCCAGTTGTTGCAGCAACCCGAGCACTTTGGCGGCAGGGTTATCGCGGTACAAATTGCCCAACAACTCATGGGGTAACACAGGAATGGAAGGTGTTGCAGCTGAGTCATCGCTCATGGTCAAGCGCGCAAGGGGAGCCGCTGCCGAGCCAGCAGGCACAATCAGCAGCGCGGCCGCAAAGCTATGTTCGCAGGCGAAAATTTGGCGATAAGCATCGTGCGCGGCGGTATCAAACAGGGTCACCAGTACCGGCTCGCTGTGTTGCTGGCACTGGATCATCGCCTCCAACAGCGCCAAACCGGCGGTGTTCTGATAGGCAGCGATGGAGTTGGCGGACTTCATACAGCCGGTGCTGATTGTCCAATACCCAGCAGCAGCGTTATGCACCGAATTGTGGAATTTCGTCGGCGATAACTGCTTTTCGGCGGTGGTGAGCACCCGACACATATAGTCGGTAATCTCGGTATCGCCCAAACCCGAGCCAAATACGCAGGCCACATCGCTGGATGCCAAACCCGCTTGCTGCAAAGCCTGCCAGCTCACCTCAACAGCGGCGCGCACCGGTAAGGGCGCACGGCGGCGTTCGTTAGCGGGGATAATTTCTGGTTTAGGCACTTGGGTTGCCCACTGCAAATCCTCACCAATGGCTGGATTGGCAAACAGCGCCTGCAGCTCGACCCAGTTATTAAACGCTGGCCCCCAAGCGCCAATGCCGACCAAATCTACCGCTATGTTCGCGGGGTTGTTGTGTGACGCACTCATATTGCCACCTCCACACGGCTAAAAATCAGGCAGGCGTTGTTGCCGCCAAAGCCGAAGGAGTTGCTCATTACATGGGTTAGGTCTGCGGTTTGGTTGGCGGCGCTCATGCTGATGGCGATCTCAGGGTCAACCTGCGTCAAGTTCAGAGTTCCCGGCACCAAACCGGAGCGCAGCGCCTCCAGCGCAAAAATGGACTCCAGAATTCCCGCCGCCCCCAAGGTGTGCCCGGTCCAGCCTTTGGTGGAACTGGCCAGCGTGGACGCAGGAAACATGGTGCCAACCAGATTGCCTTCAATATGATCATTAGCGCGACTGGCAGTGCCGTGCAGGTTGATATAGTCGATTTGCGCCGGTACCAAACCCGCCTGTTCCAGCGCCTGCTCAATCGCCAAACGCGCACCCTCGCCTTCGGGGTGCGGGTGAGACATATGGTGTGCATCCGAGCTTTCGCCGTAACCGCTGACCTGAATGCCTGCGTGCTCAATGCCTTGGGCGTCGCTGCCGCGTACAAGAATTGCAAAGCCAGCAGCTTCACCCAGGTTGATGCCATCGCGCGTACCATCAAAGGGACGGCAAGGGGATTCAGACACCAACTGCAGCGAGTGGAAACCGTAAAGCACGCTCTGGCAGAGAGTATCGGCACCGCCGACCAAGACCGCGTCCACAATACCGGCGCGCAACCAGCGAGCGGCGGTAGCAAAGACTTTGGCAGAGGAGGAACAGGCGGTATTCACCGTCATATTGGGGCCATCCAACCCCAACAATTCAGCAACAAACAAACCCGGCGCATGCGGATTCAATACCTGCTCTTGCAGGAATTGCGGCGGCAATTGGCCTTGCGCATCCAGTTGGCGATAAGCCTCTTCCGAGCGGTCAATACTGGATGTGCTGGAACCCATCACCACACCGATGCGCGCCGAACTAAAACGCTCAACCAATTCGGCAAGCGATTGCTGCAACGAGCCCTGCTGTAACCCCAAGGCGATGAGCGCATTATTGCGGCTCTTCCACTGCGCTAACGCCGGCGAAAAAACGTATTCATCAATAGCGGCGACGCGGCCAATCCAGGTCGGTAAATCACAGCCGGGGAAATCGTTGGCACGCAAGCCGGAGCGTTGATTCGCAAGCGCTGCACGCAGTTCATCCATCCCGCTTCCTGCGGCGCAGGTCGCGTCATAATCGACAATCACTATCTGCTCGGGGGACACAGTTCACTCACTTTTAGTAGCGGAAGAGTAATACGGCCATTACCTACAACGGCCCAAATGGCTCGGGATTATAGAGACCGAGGCGCAAAATATCACCCTTACGGGCGATAGCTTGCGCCGGATCAACAGCGGGAAACTGCGGAGTTAAAACCAAAACGACAAATAAAAGCGGATCACATCTGCCTGCAAGCTGTACAGTGGTTCGCTACCAGCGGCGAACTCGGTGGGCGATACACGGGCATCGCGGAAGTCGTCGTAGTCGATATTGAAGTGATCCCAGTAGAGATTAACGGTGCTTTTTTGAAACCAGGGAATAGTACCCGCGGGCATTTTATAGGTGACGCCCAAGCCAAGTACTGTGGATGAAAACGGACTCAGCTCTTTGTCGCGGGCGAGATAGTTTTGTGCATTGCGAAAGGGGAAGAGATCCTCATAGAAATCTGCCGCCGTTTGCTTGTACATGCGGTATTTCACCTCAAACAAAAAGCGTTCGCCGTAGGGATGCAAATAACGCAGTTCGGCATTCTCGGCATCAATTCCCCAACTGTCCGAAAATTGACGAAGCTCAGCGCGCAGCGAAGCGCGGTAAGGTAAAAAATAAATAGCGCGCAGCCCAACAGCATCGCTATTGCGCGTGTGGGGATACACTTCCGTTTGGTAGGCGTACCCGCCGGTTCCCGTAAGATAGCGCACAGAGCGATAGGGGTTATTCAAACAACTTTCTGTATCCGCCAGGTTCAAACACTGATCGGTCGCCGAATCAAAACTGAGTGAGGCCAATAGATTTTTAGTGATGATTTGCGATGCGTTAATGCTGTACTTACGCCGCTGCAAATCGCGCTTGTAGGTCGGGTCTGTATTTTGGCCAACAACGTCCTCGCCTAAACTCACACCAAAACCCAGCGTGGTTAAATCACCGAAAAAACTTTGATCTATACCAAAGCTGTAGGTAGTTGCATCGTAGTCATTTTCTTTACTGCTGACGTAGCCAACCGAAATGGTTGAGCGGTCAATCATGTATTGCGCACTCAGCCCCTGTTCTTTGCGCTCTTCGCTGTAGGGGCTTGCAGTGGCCTCTACGTCGATCGACGCACTACTCACCATATCCACATAATAATTGGCGGCGACAGATACCGAACTGCCAATACTTTTGCGTACTAAAATAGAGGGGCCATCAATTTGTGCGCCGCCACCATCGTAACCATGATAAAGCACATCGATGCGTTCATCCGGCAATACCGCTGCCTGCGCGATACTGGCCGCCAAGGTAATACCTAAAATCAGCAGGCGATTAATTACAGCCACAGCCACCTCCCGATGCGCCATCACCGCCGCGCGCGGCTTCGCGCGCATCATAAACGTGATGCAAATAACTACCCGCTACCGGATCACGATCAAAACTCATGATTTCATCCGCAATTTTTTGGCGTTCATAGGGTTTGACCCACGGCTTGATGGGGCTACAGGCGGCGATGCACAACAGCATCGCCAGCAGCAGGGAGAGGCGCGCTATCATTCTTTAATCAGCTCACGGATTTGGTCGCGGTATTTATTTTCGTCGCCCGGTTTGTAGCCGCGATTCACGAAACGAATTTCACCTTTTTTATCGATTAACACCGTGGTTGGCATAGCGTCCACGTTGTAAAGGCTGCTCGCTTTGCTCTCGGCATCATACAAAATCGGGAAGGTAACACCGAGCTGCTGGATAAGTTTTTTTGCATCGGTATTGTCCTCTTCCACATTCACGCCATAGAGCACGAAACCGGCACTGCTGTAGCGTTTGGACATTTCATCCAACAGTGGCATTTCCTGACGGCAGGGGCCGCACCAGGAGGCCCAGAAATTGAGCATCACTACCTGACCGCGCTGTTCTGCCAAACGCACATTTTCACCGCTGCTGCTGGGCAAGGTGAAATCCGGCGCAGGTTCCGCCATAGCGACGAGCGAACTCAAACCCAGTGCAATTGCGGCGGCAATCGTTGCCATTTTTTTATGTAACAGTCTGTGCGATACCATAATCAACTCCACATCGATTCAAAAAAAATTCTGAATTAGAAAAATACTGACAGGCCTAAACGCGACTCCAAATTGGTAATGCGTTTTGCCTCACCAAACAGCTCATGTTCAAAGCTGTGCCCGCGCATACTTAAATCCAGCGCCAACCAGTCGGTGGTGTAAAAGCGCAAACCCGCGCCGATGGTGGTAGTGAAATAATCTTTTGCGGCAAAATCGGTATTGCCTGCACCCGCCATCAAATAAAAGTGATTGTTGAAGGTCCACTTATCCGACATAAAAATTTGGCCGTGCAAAAAATTGTAGCCCAGCGACACGTTGTAATACGCCAGATCGCGTTGATCTCCGGTCAAGAGTTCAACGCCGCCACTCAATAATTCGTAGCTGGTCTTTTGTGTTTTACTGGTGCCATAGGCCGCCTCCACAAAAAAGCTTTCGGTGATGTGATAGGCGAGCGTAAAACCGGCCACTCCGTTGGTGCCGAAATCTTCTATGGATAAAAATCCGTAAAACACCCCCAGCTCAAAATTTTCCGTATCCAAATCGTCTTCTTTAATGTGGCGACGTTTAATATCGGGCGTGATGACCTGCTCCAGCTCATCCTCATCGCTGCCTTCATCTTGCGCGAATGCAGGTTGGGTGATGCTGAAAATCCCAAGCAGCAATGCGCTTAGAAAAAGACGTTGAAACCGAGTTTCCATTCATTAACCTCTTCGTTGGTATTACGACTGGTGAGCACGTAATGATTGGTGTAATCCGCGCGCAAAAACAGGCGCCCGGTGAGATGTACATAAGCGCCCAGACTGGCTTGCATCACATTGTCATCGCGGTCTTCTGTTTCGACCAGCGTGGCACTGGGAAAGGTTTTGATCTTACCGCTGCCAACACTGAAAAAGGGCGAGACCCGCCATTCGGGAAAGGGTTGAAAGAGCACAGCGGCAGCGAGGATCTGACTATCCGAAAACTGGCCGGTATTTTCCCCGTAGCGCACTTCTGCCGATAAATTTTTAGTGAAGCGATACCCTAAATTAATGGTCAAGCTGTCTGCACCGGCAAAATCGCCATAGGCAGCGCCCAACTCAAAACGATCCACCAAATAATCCGCTTGCTGGTTGTCGGGGAAATCCGGCTTGCTGCCATCGGGTGACAGGGTGAGCTTCATGTCGTCGCGTTTAATCCAGCCTTCAAGGTCGCGTTTGGTTTTGATTTTGATCCAATCGGTGCGGCTGTATAGCAGGGTGATGACTTCTTCGCGCTCGACCACATGGAATATTGGGTAGCCGCGCCCTGGGCCGGAATACACATTGATAAAGGCATCGTCCACGGTGACTTGCAGTGGTTCATCGGCGGAAAACCAATTAAACCACTGCGCCTGTGTAGGCAGCGCTACACAGAGCAACAAGCTCATTACTAGATAGCGCCCTTTCAGGATTCTGCGTGCACTGGCAATCATGCCTTGGTCTCAATTGTTGTGGTGATGATTCTTGTCATTGTTGTTTTGCTTTTTTAGTTGGGCTCTTTAGTTAAGTTCTTTAGTTAGGCTCTTTAATTAGGTAAAGCCAACTCAAACGGGTTGGTGTAATAGCGGCCATTGGTATCCAGCCACTCGGAGAGCAGTTTTAGCTCCGCCGCGTTCAAGAATCCCATATGCGTGCCATTGTTTTCAAATTTATTAAAGAAGGTACCACTGGCTCGCGCACCACCTCGACTCATCGGCGGCGGCAGGAAGCCGGTGTTCACCATGCGCGGCACGGGATTGCCCATGGCATCCAACTGCAATTCACCGGTTTCTTCATTGGCGATTTCAAACGGACAATTGGCGACACCTTCACAGGTAGGCACGCCGTCATCATCCAGCAATACGTCGCACTGGGGAATGAAATCGTAGTTGTCTTCAAATTCGCACACGGGCAGCAATACCGCCAGACTGCCTTCGTAAATAAATTGAATTTGCCGCTGGTTGCCGTTTAGCAATTGCAAATAGGCGCGCATTTGGCTGTTGGCATTTTCTTTGGTACGCAGCAGATTCAACTGTGCTGAAGGCACCTGCAAATTGCCGTCGGCATCCGTAGGTGAGTGACAGGCGACGCAGGTATTGGCGGTTTTATCGATCATCAACTCTGGATCTGTAACCGTCATAGGGTCGCGCTCGCGCTCCCACAGCGGCTGGATGTGATACTCGTAATTAATCACTACCCGACAATTGGCATTCCAACTGGATTCTTCACGACAGGCTTCAGGTGTTGGTGCAGGAATTTGATCAGCATTAGCGCCGGGAATAAGAGCGTTGTACTCAATATTAATCGTCTCTGCACGCGGCACCCCAGGCGCAGCCCATTCATCCCGAAAAAATAGATCGACGTTAGGATTACGCAGGTTGCGTTCCTGACCTGGGCCAGCCATGTCATAGCAGGTAGTTCCATCCAAAGGATCTTCACAATAGGTAGAACGAGCAGCAAATTCGGCCATCGTCTCACCAACACTTGGTGTAACAAAGATACCCAATGGCAAATAACGCTGTGTATTGGGGAAATTAATGCCTAGTGAACCATTATTTAAAGCACTTGCTTCGAGATCTTTACGACCATGCACCGCTGTGGTGTTGGTGGCAGCATGACAACCATTGCACGTCATTTTTTCACCCGGGCGCAATTGCAAATAGGTGTTGTGGTTAGCGCTGATTTGGCGGCCATTGCGGTCGAGGATTTCCAGTGAAAAGGCAACATCGGCAGGCACTGTCACCATCACCGAACCATCGGCCTCCACAGGCGCATAGCCGAGGATTTCCTGAATGCCGTTATTAGCGTTGAAAAGGTTGCCGTAAATATTGTCATCCTGATCGTCCAGGGTATCGTCATCGGCGCGGGAGACGGCTTTCACCAAACGGATAAAGCGGGCGGGACGTTGGTCGACAGGGCGGGCGATCATCGCCTGCAAATCGGCGGCGCCGGAGTTCATGGCATTAAAGGCGCCGTCCAGATCATAAACACTGCGGATATGCAGCAAGCCGAGGTTGCGTGCGGCGAGGTCAGGGTCAGTGGCTGGTGCGATGTAGGTCGGGTTGTAGGCGTTCTGTTCCAGCGCCAAGGCCTCGGTAAATACCTTGTCATTCTCCGCCAATACCACGGGCAATTGGGTTTGGTTGTTCAGGTCGTAAATCCACAGGCCATAAAAAGGTGGCGCCTCTTCATAACCTGCCACCGGCACACCATCAACCAAAAGGGTTGGCAAGCAAGGCTGCAAGCGCTCGGTCGCCGTTTCCAGCAAGCGGCATTGGCTCCAACTGACCAGCAGGCGATTGGTGCCATCGTAAAGTGGCGACAGGGATGCAAAACGGCCGTGCAGGGAGACCAGATCCGTTGCGATATTCACCGGTTTAATCGACAGAGATTGCACCTGCCCTTCCAGCGCGGCAGCGCCATCGACCACTACCATATCGCCACCCAGTTGCAGGCCATTTTGCACATAGATGGCGGCAAGACGACCATCGGGCAACACTTGTGGACGCAGCAGGCGCGGCACTTCGGTCACCCCCTCAGGGAGTTCCTCCGGGTTGAGGCTGGCATCACCAAAGTAGCGCTGCACATCGGTGCCATCGGGATTGGCGCTGTAAAAGCTGAGGCGCTCGCCGCTCCAGCGCAGGAACACCAACCGGCCATTGGGCATGACTTGCGGCTGCAGGTCGTGGCTGAGGTGATAACTGAGTTGCTGAATGTCAGTGCCGTCGTCTTTTACGCTGTGCAGCAGAAAACTGGTGATGTCGTTGTCCTGCTGGGTGACGGCGCCGAATTGGGGTTTGCCTTCGTCGAGCAGGATTTCCTTGCTGCGCTTTTGGCGATTGGAACTGAACAGGATGCGCCCGTCCGGTAAATAACGCGGGCTGACATCGTCACCTTTTTCCGCCTCAAAAGTCGAGCTGATCACCCGGCGCAATTGTTTGGTCGCCAGATTGTATTCCCAGATATTCCAGGTCGGCTGGGCAGGATCGTCCTCGTCCAGATCCGGGTTGAGCGGGGCGTGCATGGCAAAAACCAGACGCTTACCGTCCGGGTGGGCGGCTACATCCTTGACGTCATAATTGGGGGTTTCCGCATCAAAAAATTCATCATTTTCAAACGCGCTACGGGTGATATTCACCACCTCCGCCTGAGTCGTAGCGCGCGCTTTTACGTAAAGTTCGCCGCCGGGATTAAAACTGTCCGGCATAAACACATCGGGGTAGACCGGCTCGCCGTCTTCATCCACCGGAAGCGGGCGCTGGATGTAAGCCACGGGAATATCCACCACGACCGGATCAGGCGCTTGACCACCGTTGGAGCCGCCGCCGGAGCTGCCCCCGCCACAGGCGGTCAAGGCCAGCAGTGAGCCGAGCACCAGCCAGCGGGACAGGAAATAGGATGGAGTAACAAATTGCGTCATAGCCAGTGGCCCAGAATCCGGAAAGTCATGTAAAGAGGGTGTTGCCCTGCAAAGGGCGTTACTCATCGCCCGCAAAAGGCATTTCTTATCAAAAGTCGCGCCAGTTGTGATTTGGGTGACAGGAATGGCGCGCATGCTAGAGCATAGAGAATGGCGCGTCATAAAGCGCACAATATTCAACCTGAGCAGCCTTGCTGATTGTGACTCAGGTCTCGATTCTGCAATGAACCGGGCAGAAGATTAAAAAAGAAGAGGATGATGCCAAACGCTAGCACTTGCCCAGCTTCATACTAATCTGACATTTTTCGTCAGCTACTTTTCGCTGGCACTGTTCAGCCTCCCCAACCAGGACGTTTTGCGCCTTCCCCCATAGGGTCTGGCGCATCGCCAATCACAACACAGAAATAGCGCCAACACGGGCAAGCGCGAAAATCTGGCGTCAAAAGGATATTTTGGAGAACTGTTTCTAATTCTTGAAAAGTATCCCGACTGCAGCCGCCGTTCCTATGATGTCCGGCATATTCACTGCATAGCACGACCACTAACTACAGCTATAGCATCAGCGCAGCCCCTGCCCAGATGCAGACCAACTACCCAGGAGCAACCGTGATCAACACTAACTCCCGCTTATTCAGCCAAGCGGCGCGCTGCCTACCCTCTGTGGGGCTCGCGGCGCTGCTGGCGATTAGCAGTGCCAGCCATGCCGGTTCACGCGAACAGGCACTGCAAATTCACAACCGTATTGCCGGGGTGCCGCCCACTGAGGCGGTGCTGGCGCAAATGAGCAGCAGCATCGAGGCCGGACAAGTGGCCGATGCCGTGCGCATCGCCATGAGCAACGAGGCTTTTTATCGCGTCACCCTGAAAAATATGGTGACACCCTGGACCAACCGCGACCGCACCGTTTTTGCACCGCTCAACGACTACACCGCCACGGTGATTGGCTTGGTGCGCGACGAAGCCGACTTCCGCACAGTGCTCTATGACGATGTGATCTACACCAGTAACGCGGGCGGTTTGCCCGCCTACTCCAATAGCAATAACAATCACTATGAGGCGATTGAAAACCAGGGCGTGAGCTTGAAAGACACACTGGTCAGGCGCCCCCAATCCAGCGTGAATGGTCTGCCAGCCGACGCCACCTCCGGTGTTATTACCAGCCGCGCCGCCGCCAAGGCATTTTTTATCGCCGGCACCAACCGCGCCATGTTCCGCTTTACGCTGATCAACCACCTGTGCCGCGACCTGGAACAAGTACACGACACCAGCCTGACGCCGGATTTTGTGCGTCAGGATGTGAGCCGCAGCCCCGGTGGCGATAGCCGCGTATTCCTGAATAACTGTGTTGGCTGCCATAACGGCATGGACCCACTCGCCAAAGCCTATGCCTATTACGACTATGAGTTTGATGTAAACGCCGACCCCGATGGCCTGAGCGGCAGCATTCACTACAACGCCGAAGGCACCATTGACCCGGATACCGAAAGCCGGGTAGAAAAGAAATACCGCATCAATGCCAACACCTTCAAATATGGCTATGTGACCACCAATGACAATTGGCAGAACTACTGGCGCCAGGGCATGAATGTGCATTTGGGCTGGGACAGCAGCTTGCCCGGCAGCGGTACCGGCGCCAAAAGCATGAATATGGAGCTGGCACACAGCCAAGCCTTTGCCAGTTGTCAGGTAGAAAAGGTGTTCCAGAATGTCTGCCTGCGCAAACCCGCCGATAGCACTGATCGCAGCAAAATCAGCGAGATTACCGCCAACTTCGCGGCATCCGGTTACAAACTAACCCAAGTGTTTATCGACACTGCTGACTACTGCAAAGGTGAATAAGGTGATGAAGATGCGCATAACAACAGCATTGTCACGCATGCAGTGGCACAAGCCCGCGCTGGCGCTGGTCGTCTTGATGACCGGTTTATTGGCAGGTTGCGGCGGCTCTGGCAGCGGCAGCGAGGTAAAACCCAACAACCCGCCACCACCTGCCACGGGCGGGGGCAACTTCACCTATCGCGGTGAAAAACCGGCAGGCACGGCCGATGTCATCAAGTTCCAGAATGAACTCTGGATCAACATGGCGCGCGAAGATCGCTGCGGCGGCTGCCACCAAACCCAAGCGCCGACCTTCGCCCGCGGCGACGATATCAACCTCGCCTATGCCGCGGTGATTGATGAGGGATTAGTGACCCTGAGCGACCCGGCATCCTCACGTTTGGTGACCAAAGTCGCTGGCGGCCACAATTGCTGGCTCGCCGATGCAGGCGCCTGTGCCGACATCATGACCGGCTGGATTAACAAGTGGGCTGGCCCCCGCGAAACCAGCGCCAACGATGTGGTGCTCAAGGCACCGGCAGATCGCGCTATCGACAACACCAAAAGCTTCCCCATCGACAGCAGCGGCTTTGCGACCAGCGTCTATCCCCTGCTGACCGAATACTGCTCCGCCTGCCACTCGGAATCGGCACCGACCCGCCAGCAACCCTATATCGCCAGCGCTGATTTGGCTGTGGCCTATGAAGCGGCCAAGAGCCGTATTCGCCTGGACAACCCCGCGCAATCGCGCTTGGTACAACGGCTGCGTGCAGATTCCCACAATTGCTGGGGCAACGACTGCGCCGCCAGCGCCAACCAAATGCAGGCGGCAATCCAGGCTTTCGCTAACAGCCTTACCGCCATTGAGGTGGATCCCGATCTGGTGGTGAGCAAAGCCGTTGGCCTGGGCGATGCCTTTGTGCTCAGCAGCGGTGGCCGTATCGACAGCGATATCATCGCCAAATACGAATTCAAAACCGGCAAAGGTACAGTGGCCTTTGATACCTCGGGCATAGACCCGGTCGCCGACCTCAACCTGATTGGCAACGTCACCTGGAGCAGTGCCTGGGGCATCAAATTTGCCGACACTGGCCGCGCCCAAGCGACCGTTACCGGTAGCCGCAAACTCTACGACCTGCTGCTCGGTTCCGGCGAGTACACCATTGAAACCTGGATTATTCCCGACAGCCTCGACCAGGGCGCCAACGACAACAACCCGGCGCGTATCGTCAGCTATTCCGGCAGCACCACCGAGCGCAACTTCACCCTCGGCCAATACGATTACAACTACATCGGCATGAACCGCACCGGTGAGAGCGATGCTAACGGCGAGCCGGTGCTGGCCACCGACGACAACGACCAGCGCGCCCAGGCTTCACTGCAGCATGTGGTGCTCAGCTATGACCCGATTCGCGGCCGTCGCCTCTATGTCAACGGTGAATTCACTGGTGATACCGACGCTACCGCCGGCGCCTTCCTCAAAGACTGGGACAATGGCCATGCGCTGGTGGTCGGCAATGAAGTCTCAGGCAATCGTCCTTGGGCTGGCAGCTTGCGCTTCCTCGCCATCCACAAACGCGCCATGAGCGAAGGTGATATCAAAACCAACTTTGATGTGGGCGTAGGTGCGCGCTACCTGCTGCTATTTAACGTGTCTGAATTAATCGACCAACCAGCCTGCTTTACCACTACAGCAGAAGGCACCAGCGGTAACTGTTTTATCGTGTTTGAGGTGCAGCAGATCGACGATTACGGCTACCAATTCGCCGTCCCCTTCTTCACAGTGCTGGGCGATGGCACCCTGGCCAGCCCGGTTACGCTCAAGGGCATCCGTATTGGCGTCAACGGCACCGAAGCGCCCGTGGGACAAGTATTTGCCAATGTGAATACCCAACTGGCGGCCGGTGAACTGCCGGAAGGTCGCCAAAACCTATCCGCACTGGGCACAGTGATTGAAGCCAAAAACGGGCCGGAGGAGGATGTATTTTTCCTCACCTTCGACCAGATTGGCGACAACACCTATAACCGTCCGGTCGTAGCCGTGCCACCACCAGCGCCAGCAGCCGATATCCCAGACCAACCCACCTTTGGCCTGCGCGATTTTGCGGAAATCAATGCCAGCTTGTCTGCCATGACCGGTATTCCAAGCACCAATACGCTGGTTGCCAGCACCTATGAAAAGGTGAAACAGCAGTTGCCAACACTGACCAATCTGGACGGATTCCTCGCCGCGCAGCAAATGGGCATCACCCAATTGACCGTGGCTTACTGCAACGCCGTGGTAGGCAATTCGAGCGCGGCCAATCCGGCGCGCACCGCGCTCTTCCCCGGCTTTGATTTCAGCGCTGCCGCCAATGTGGCCTTTAACAGCAGCACCAAACGCGACCTGATTATTGAGCCGCTGCTCAAGCGCTTGCTCGCCAGCGAACTGGCCAATGGCACCAATCCGCACAGCCAACTTGAGGGTCAAGCTGACCCGGCGGAATTGCGCCTGGAACTGAACCAATTGATCGACAACATGACCAGTTGTGGCAGTGGTTGCGCCGCTGACCGCACCCTAACCACCGTTAAAGCCACCTGCGCCGCTTCCCTCGGAAGCGCCGTTATGTTGTTGCAATAATTACCGGAGCGAACCCGACATGGCCAAATCCAAGAAACCCCTGCACCCGGACGCACCGCTGCTGCTCAATAACCATCGCCGCCCGGTCAGCCGCCGCGAGCTGATCGCCCAAGGCTTTAAACTCGGCTCAGGCACACTCATTGGCGGCTCCTTGATGAGCATCCTGACCAACCCCGCCTATGCAGCAGATGTCAGCCTCTCGCCCGATATCGCCGCCGCACGCGACGCCTGCGGTATCGCCGCACAAGGTGCGGGCAAGATCCCGTTTATCTGTTTCGACCTGGCCGGTGGCGCCAACTTTGCGGGCTCCAATGTGCTGGTTGGCCAGCGCGGCGGCCAGCGCGATTTCCTCAGCGCCGCAGGCTACAGTAAACAAGGCTTACCGGCCGATATGGCGCCTACCAGTTCAACGGCAGGCACACTGATCAACGACAGCCTCGGCCTGTTATTCCATGCCGACTCGCAGTTATTGGCAGGCATTAACTCCAAGGTTCAAACCACCACGGCCGCCAACATCAACGGTGCAGTTATCGCCGCCCGCTCGGAAAACGACACCGGAAACAACCCGCACAACCCCATGTACGGCATCTACAAAGCCGGTGCCGCCGGTTCACTGGTGGACCTTATCGGCTCGCGCAATAGCGATTCTGGCGGCAACTCCATGGCACCTGCCTCGCTCATCAACCTGGAAGTGCGCCCCACCAAAGTGGACAACCCCAACGACGTCACCGGCCTGGTGGATGTGGGCGACCTGGTGGATTTAATGAGCCAGGAAGACATAGTCAAAACCATGGAATCCATCTATCGCATTAGCGATGCCAAACTCAACGCCATGGCCAGCCTCGGCACCAGCAAAGACGCCCAGCTCAAAGAACTGCTGCGCTGCGGTTATGTAAAAAGTGCGGATTTGGCTGCCCGCTTCGGCAACCCGGCAGATATAGATCCGATTGCCGATGCCGATATAGTCGGCGCCAACGGTATATTCTCGTTCGACGAATTTGATCGCGATGGCGAGCTGCGTAAAACCGCCTCGGTGATGAAGCTGGTTATTAATGGTTATGCGGGCGCAGGCACCATCACCATGGGCGGCTACGACTACCACACCGGCGACCGCTCCACCGGCGAAGTACGCGACGAACGCGCCGGTCGCTGCATCGGCGCCTGCCTTGAATACGCCGCACGCAAAAATATGCCTCTAATGATTTATGTATTCAGCGACGGCTCGGTATTCAGCAACGGCATGATCGACGACTCCATGGCCGGGCGCGGCAAAGGTGTCTGGACCGGCGACGACCAACAAACCGCCTGCTCCTTCTTCCTCGTCTACAACCCCGGCGGCCGCCCGCAACTGATTGGCGCCAATGCCGACGACCAAGCCCGCCACCAACAACTCGGCTACATGCGCCCCAGCGGCGACGTAGAAACCGCTGGCAGCCCCGCCGCCAACAACGTCAACCTGCTGGTGGAAACCGTGGTGCTCAACTACATGGCACTGCACGGCCAGCAAAACCAATTCAGCACCCTCTTCCGCGGCCACGGCTTAGGTAACGCAACAATGATGGACAGACTCACGGCCTTTCAGCCGATTGTGAATGGCACCATAGGTACATAACCAAACCGCATTAATTAATGCGGTAGATTTTATAAAAGTGGGAGATATTTATATTTCCCACTTTTATTTTTAGCGCAGACCGATCAAAATGCGTTCAAATATTTACCAACACTTTCTCAACGGACTTACAAAAAAAGGAGTTAATAATGCTAAAAATCAATGCATCGGTAGGAAATAAAGCGAAAAATTATGCATCTGATGTTCGATGCGTTCAAAATTTAATAAATAAACAAATCCATCTTTTATTACCACTAATGAAACTAAAAGAGGATGGAAAATGTGGCCCAATAACAATAGGATTAATATCTGAATATCAAAGACGCATTCTAAAAATGCAAAAACCCGATGGCCGCATAGACCCTCAGCAAAAAACTTTTAATAGTTTGATAAAGTTCTCAAAACGCGACCAACCACAAACAAAGCCCACATCCCACAATACGTTTGATCACCTTCTCTTTCAAATGCAAGGCGTATTGAAAGCTTCTCCAATTCAAAAAACCAACCACGAAAGCAAGATATACTCCAGATTAACTGAACCTGATTACAATAAAGCGGCAATTATCCTTGGGGTTGATACAGCAACAATAAAAGCTATAGCAAGCATAGAAAGTATGGGAGATGGTTTTTTAGGAAATGGTGAGCCAAAGATATTATTTGAAGGGCATTGGTTTTCAAAATTAACCCAAGGAGCATACGACAAAGAGAATCCTACAATATCACACAAAACATGGACTAAAAAAAATTACTTGGGAAATGAAAAAGAATACAGCAGATTAAACACCGCCATATCTCTCGACAGAAGGGCAGCATTAAAATCTACATCTTGGGGAAAGTTTCAAATAATGGGGTTCAATCACAAGTATTGTGGATATCAAGACATTGAGTCGTTTGTAAAAGATATGCGCAAGTCAGAACACTATCACCTAATGGCATTCGTCAAATTAATCAAGTATATGAAATGGGATGCCCAGTTAAAAGCTAAAGACTGGAAAGGGTTTGCTAAAAAATACAACGGCCCAGGTTATCAAAAAAACAAGTATGACGTTAAGCTTCAACAAGCTTATAAGGCATTTTCAATAGGATCAAAATAATGTATCGATATTTTTTTTTACTTATCCCATTGTTAAGCGCATGCGAACCTAATGCTGAAACAACTTCAACGGATAAAAAAGCAGGAGCACTGCATGAACAGAAAATAATTTCACGCACAGTGCAAGACGAAATGTCGCCACTTGGCTTTTGGGAAACCCATATTGAATATCCGATCTTTACTAACACATCAAAGAGCGCGGCATTAACGGAGATCAACAATGACATTTCGCTTATGACAGAGAAATATCATTGTGATAACGACAAAGGTGAAAAACAATTTACCGCCTCGATTACATTCTTAAATGATTCGGTAGTCAGCATACAGTTTGCAGACACCTGGCTCTGCGAAGGCATGCCACATCCGGATGGGCGATTAGGCGCAATCACATATAGTATTCAAACCGGAAAATCAATCACCCTAATGGATGAACTCGTTGATAGTAAAAGAAAAGATTTTTCCCAGAAACTTATCGCGCAACTTAACCAAGCATTAAAAACAAAGGTAGATGACGACACTTGCGCGCAAGCTTTGAACTGGAGTTATTTTTATCTCACCAAAACGGGTATCGCATTCGTGTATACAGCTGATGATTATTCGGAATCACACTGCACAAGTGAAGTTAAAATCCACACCGAAGACATGCAACAATACTTAAATAAAGATTCAATACTCTCTCGACAACCTCTAAATAAGTAGAAACACATGACCAAATTCCTCAACATAGTAACTTTCGCCTTGTGTTTTTATGCCTTCAATGCTAGCGCTAGCATCCTCTGGCAAGGCGATTTCGAAACTAGCGACATGAGCCAGTGGAGTACACCAATTAATCCCGCAGGGCATTCAGTGATTTCAGACTGCGTATTTGACGGCAAGTACGCCGGAAAAATCACACTCACCGGCGATGAATCATTTTTGTGGCACGGTAATAAAGATTTAAACCGCAGTGAATTTCACCATCGCTATACGGTAGGTAAAAGCAATGAAGGCAGCACACAGGAAGGGAGCGATACTTTTTTTGCGTTTAGTTTTTATTTGCCAAAAGAATTGAGCAAACACAAACACGAATTAGGCTATTGGGAATCCGACAAAAGCTGGCAACAAATGTTTCGCTTTAATATTCACGGCAGTGAATTAAGTTTTCAGGAAACCGCCGCAAAAGACGTGTTATGGAAGTTATCCGAGGGCGCTGCACCCGGCAAATGGCATCGCATAGCCTTGCACATCCACTGGTCGACCGACTCAAAAACAGGTTCAACCGAAGTCTGGGTTAATGGCAAACACATGGGCAAACACCATTTCCAAACCCTACCGGTAAAAGATGCCTTGATGTTTACCCAAATCGGCATTTTACGTCACCAGGAAACCAGCACAGAGGAAATCCTCATTGATGGCGCACTACGCACTGACAACCTCACCGAACTGTTGGAACGCAATCGTTATTTGATTGGTAAAACCTGCTCATCGGTAATATCCACAACGCACTGATCATTTCAGTGCAATTTACTGTGCGACACAGAATAAAAGGCACAATAAGAGTGCGCTCATCCTTCATACCCCCAGCTGTCAGTTTCAGCTACTACGTGCCACTTGGTCATTACTGCAAGTGGCACATGAGTTGCAAAACCATCTTCATTCATATCAAAGGTGGTGCTTATGCGATTCATTTATCTTGCACTTGCTTCCTTTCTCTCCTTGCTCAGTGCTGGTAGCTATGCCAGCGAAACTTCTATCGCCGATGTAAGCAACTCACTCAACAGCACTTGGGTGGTGCTCGCAGGTGTTCTTGTCTTTTTTATGCAGGCTGGTTTTGCACTGGTGGAAAGTGGCATGTCGCGCGCGAAAAACGCGGTGAATGTCATTATGAAAAATTACATGGATGTGTGCGTGTGCAGTGTGATTTTTTGGGCGCTGGGTTATGGCTTGATGTTTGGTATTAATACCAGCGGCTGGTTTGGTAGCAGCCATTTTTTACCGGCAGACTTAAGCGATTGGGATTGGACATTTTTATTTTTTCAAATGATGTTTGCCGCAACAGCAACCACTATCGCCAGTGGTGCCATGGCAGAGCGAGTGCAATTTCACGCCTACTTAATTGGTGCTTGCATCATTGCCGGATTCATTTATCCCCTGTTTGGCAGTTGGGCATGGGGCAGTATTTACGATGGCGAGGGTTGGCTCAAAGCGATGGGCTTTGTCGACTTTGCCGGTTCTACGGTTGTGCACTCCCTGGGTGGCTGGGTGGCATTGGCCGCCGTAATAATCTTGGGGCCGCGCCTTGGGCGTTTTAGTCACAGCGGCGAAGCGCGACGCATTCCCGGCCACAACCTGACCATGGTGGCATTGGGTGGATTTGTCCTCTGGTTTGGCTGGTTTGGGTTCAATGCTGGCTCCACGGTGGAAGCCAATAGCAGCATTGGCAAAATTGCGCTTAATACTCACCTCGCCGCTTGCTGCGGTGCACTGGGTTATATGCTCGTCAGCAAATTATTCAAGCAGGCGATTTTATTAACCGGCACAGTCAATGGCAGCCTCGGCGGTTTGGTCGGCATCACGGCGGGCTGTGCGACGATGGAACCCTTCTTTGCCATGCTCACAGGTGTTATTGCCGGCGGCATCAGTTTTCTCGGGCCGAAATTATTGGCCAGTTTTAAAATTGATGACGTGGTTGATGCAGTGAGCGTGCACGGTTTTTGCGGCGCCTGGGGAACATTGGCTGCTGGCCTGTTTTACGTAGGCGATTTATTTAACCTGACGCGCATTAGCGTGCAAGCACTCGGCATAGGCGTCGCCTTTGTGTGGGGTTTTGGTATCGCCTATTGCGCGTATTTTTTAATTGATAAATTAGTTGGCATGCGCGCGAGTAGTTTGCATGAACAACGCGGACTGGACTTTACCGAGCACGCCGAAATTGGTTACCCGGAATTCCAGGACACCCGCGCCATCAATCAAGAGGCGTTAAACGCCCAGCGCTAATAGCGCACCAAAACCACTTGCTCAATCGCTTTTATAAATCGAGGCTCATGTGACACCGGAACAAAAACGCAAGGCTGTTGAGGCGGCATTAATGCCATTTCTTCAAGGTCAAACACTGGCACAAGCATTGGTTTTATGGGACGAAAAATACGCGCATAAACCTACCTTTGCCTTGCAACACTATCTGCGCGAACTCTGCAGTGATATCGAGCTCGCCCATATGCGCTCGCGCATGCTACAAGCATTGGTCACCGCCTTTTCATCGTTGCAGGACAAGCGACAAGAACACCATATTGCCCCCCCTATTGCTGCCGCAACCAAAATCGCAGCGAATAAAAATCACAGCTCACCTGAATTACAAATGTTTATGGCACTGGTAGAGCAGCTGATCAACAGTGCCAAAGGCGATAACGCAACTCGCGTGCGTTTATACGTGCTGGAAAATGTGGAAAAGATGGCACTGCCCCCCAATGATCGCCGTGCCCTGCAAAGTTGGCTCAATCAAATCGAACCACTCACCGGCACCACTCCCACAATTCATTTAATGCAGCAAGTGATTAATCTGGCGTATGTGGGTTTGTGTGAATATCTCGGCCCCATCAAGGCAGATCAATTATTACAGCAAAGTGTAAGCGCGGTACAACGCGCTTATCCCTTGTTGAAGGTGCAAAGTTTGTTGTAAGAAAAAACACTAGCATTCATCATCAACCGAATCTGTTTTGCGTCCCGCACGCGGGTGCGCCTTATCGTAAACCTTGGCGAGATGCTGGAAGTCGAGATGGGTGTAGATTTGTGTGGTAGAAATATTGGCGTGGCCGAGCAGCTCTTGTACTAAACGTAAATCGCCGCTGGATTCAAGCATATGGCTGGCGAAAGAGTGGCGCAGCATGTGCGGGTGGATGGGGTTATCCATTCCCTGGCTGATGCTTAATTGTTGCATGCGCATTTGCACGGCGCGGTGACTGATACGCCCGCCGCGCTGGGTAGTGAACAGCGCAGGTTCATTGTCTTGTGTGTATTGCTTGCGTGCGACCAACCAGTCTTTTAACGCCGTTATCGCCATAGAGCCGATGGGAAGCAAACGGGTTTTGCGGCCCTTACCGGTGACGGTGAGCATGGCTTCGCCCCAGTCGATATCTTTCAGGTCCAAACTCGTCACTTCGGCCAAACGCAAACCGGATGAATAAATTAATTCCAGCAGCGCGCGGTCGCGTTTGTTAATAAAATCATCACCCTCTACGGCGACAAACTGTGCGGTTTGATCCACGTCTAATGTTTTGGGCAACAACTTGGGAGACTTGGGTGCGCTGATACCATCGGCAACATTGTTTTGCATCCAGCCGCGGCGAATACAAAACTGAAAAAAACTGCGCAGCGATGAGAGCCAGCGCTGCAAACTTTTCCCCCCAATCCCTCGCGATGTAAATGTGCAACGGCGGTACGCACATGGCTCATGGCCAGCATATTTAAATCGGCAATATTTTTTTGCGCGCAATAGCGGCGAAACTTTTCCAGGTCGCGTTGGTAATTTTGCTGTGTCAGCGGGGAGTATTGTTTTTCACTGCGCATGTAGGTGAGAAATGCAGCCAATTCCTGTGCAAAAGGCAGTGAGCGAACGGCAGGCGGCGCTTCATTCGCGACAGAGGGATGGGCTGGGGTGCTGTCGGGTGGCAATTGATCAGTCATGCTGTTGGTCAGCCATAAGAATCCCGGTGTGCCGCCCGATCATCGATCAGCGCGGTAAGTATTTTGGCAATAAACGGTTCAGAACTTCCGCAATATACCCCAAAAACAAGGTGCCCATACTGGAGCGGTAATATTGCGGGTCGCGGTTGCCAATGGCCAGTAGACCAAACGCGCTGCCATGAACCAGCGGCACGACGGCAACCGAACCAATTTCACTGGCGTGATTGCCAAACACAAATTCCAACTCTTTACTGCCCAAGGTACCGCACACAGCACGGCTATTTTTTAACAGCGCCCCCAAATGCTCGCGCGCCTCAGCAATGCTTACGACACGCGCTTGGCTACTGGGCACTTTTTCCAGGTTGCCAAATAAAATGACGCTGGTGAAATGAATCGAGAAATCCTTATCAAAACTGTAGTGCAGCGCGTCGATAATATCACCCATGTCCTGCCCTTCCAGCAGGTTGAGCACCAGTCGTTTGGTTTTATCAAATAGCTTGTCATTGTCGCGCGCATTATCGAGCAATTTACTCAAGCGATGGCGCATATCGATATTGCGCTCACGCAGGATCGCCACCTGCCGCTCCACCAGCGAAATAGCCGAACCGGATTCGTGGGGCAAACTCAGTTCTGCCAATAAATCCGGGTGATTTTCAAAAAATTCCGGATGCTCGCGCAACCAGGCTTCAATTTGTTCCGGCTCCAGGGGATCGGCAAGTGTCGGCTTATGTTCGGTCATAGACGTCGATTCAGGATAATTAGATTTTTATTTGCCCATGGAAAACGGTAACCGCAGGCCCCGTCATAATTACCGGTTGACCTTCACCGGGCCAATCGATTTGTAAACTGCCACCGGGCAAATTCACTTTTACCTGCTGATCCAGCAAACCGCGTAAACGCCCAGCCACTACGGCACCACAGGCACCTGTACCGCAAGCAAGGGTTTCACCAACGCCGCGTTCAAACACCCGCAAATTAATTTCATGGCGCGACACAATTTGCATAAAACCCACATTCACTCGCGCCGGAAAACGTGGATGATGTTCAATAATCGGCCCAAGCTCAGCGACCGGTGCCGTTTTGACATCGTCCACCAGCAAGACACCGTGGGGGTTGCCCATGGACACTGCTGATATGTCGTAGGTTTTACCGGCAACCTCAAAGGGATAGGTGATAGCTTGGGCATCAGCAACGAACGGAATTTGCGCGGGCTGCAACCGCGGCGCGCCCATATCGACACTGACTTGCTCATCCTGCTGCACGCGTAATTCCATCAGGCCGCCAGCGGTTTCCACTTTAATCACGCTTTTGCCGGTGAGTTTACGCTCGCGCACAAATACGGCGAAACAGCGCGCGCCATTGCCGCAATTTTCCACTTCGCTGCCGTCGCAATTAAAAATGCGGTAGCGAAAATCCACATCGGGATTCTCCGGCGTTTCCACCAACAAAATTTGATCGCAGCCCACACCAAAATTCCGGTCGGCAATGTAGCGAATTTTTTCCGGTGTTAAACGCACGCTTTGACCAACGCCATCGATCACCACGAAGTCGTTACCCAAACCGTGCATTTTGCTAAAACGTAAACGCATATTTTTTCCCGCTTATTCTGGCAAATTACTCAGGCAACAAGTGCTCGCCACGAATCATATCGTCAAAGGTTTCGCGCGCGCGCGCCAAATGCATTTGATCGCCGTCGACAAGGATTTCCGCCGCACGGCCGCGCGTGTTGTAGTTGGAACTCATGCTGAAACCATAGGCGCCAGCGGACATAACCGCCAGTAAATCACCCGCCTCAATGGCCAGGTCGCGATCTTTACCAAGGAAATCGCCAGTTTCACAAATCGGGCCGACCAGATCCCATTTCTTTACTTCACCAGCGTGAGGCTTCACCGGGCGGATGTCTTGCCACGCCTGATACAAGGACGGGCGAATATTGTCATTCATAGCAGCGTCGATCACTGCGAAATTTTTGTGCTCGGTGGGCTTCAGGAACATCACCTTGGTGAGCAGCACGCCCGAGTTTGCCGAAATGGAACGACCTGGTTCAAACATCAAGGCTAATTTGCGATCACCCAATTTGGTTTTGATGGCCGCCATGTAGTCGGCAACAGGCGGTGGGGTTTCATTGCGATAGGTAACACCCAAGCCGCCACCCAAATCCAGGTGGGAAATAGTAATGCCGCTTGCCGCAAGCTCATCGACCAATAACAACAGGCGGTCGAGTGCATCCAAAAATGGTGTTAACTGGGTGAGCTGGGAGCCTATGTGGCAATCCAACCCTTTAATCGCCAAGCTCGGCAATTGTGCAGCGCGCGCGTAAACCGCCGGTGCGCGCTCGATGGCAATACCGAATTTATTTTCTTTCAAACCAGTGGAGATATAGGGATGGGTATTGGCATCTACATCCGGGTTTACGCGCAGCGATACATTGGCCACTTTGCCTTTTTGTGCTGCCACATCGGCCAACAATTCCAGCTCCGCTTCCGATTCGACATTGAAACAGAAAATGCCAACATCCAGTGCGCGCGCCATTTCTTCCACGCTTTTACCCACACCGGAAAATACGATGCGCGATGGTTGGCCGCCAGCGCGTAATACCCGCTCCAATTCACCACCGGAGACTATGTCAAACCCAGCGCCGAGTTTGGCGAGCATATTTAAAATGGCGAGGTTGGAGTTGGCCTTGATGGCATAACAAATCATGCCGGGATGCGAACCCAACGCCTGCGCATAGGATAAATATTGTTGGGTAAACGCCGCGCGGCTATAGACATAACAAGGCGTACCAAAGCGCTCGGCAACGGCGCTCAGCGGGGTATCTTCAACGTAGAGTTCGCCGTGGCGTTCAGTGAAATGCTGCATAAGAAATCTCAATCTGGAAAACGGTAGGACAAATTAGGACGGATCGGTACCGGGTGCTACAGATGTAGACGCGGGCGCGCTCGCCGGTGCAGACGATGCCGGTTTGGCCGCCGGTGCGGCGTCAGGCTGGGGCTTAGATTGTTGTTGCGGTAAATACAGCGGACCTTTTTGCCCACAAGCGGCAATACCACCCGCCATGATTGCCACAGCGCAGAAGATTACTGCGCTTTTCATAACCACTCGCGTACTTTTCATAACCACCCGCGCATTTTGCATAACCACCGTCCGATAAGACCCCACGCCTGACGCACGAACAGGACGCCAAGGCGCACCGGGTTCAAATAACACAGGAGTGGGATAACGAGTCAGGATAAAGACGGGGCAGTATAACCCTGCACCCTCAGCCCCACAACAAAACACCGTAGGCTGAGACAGCAGGAGGGATTAATCAGAAAAGAAAAAGCAGGAGTTACAGCAGCGCGCGCAATTCGTCAGCCGTGACCAAACCGCCTTGGTTGCGCATCGCCACTTGCTTGAGCAGATTTTTCAGGCCGTCTACGTTAGCGGTAAATTCGTGGGTCTCGAGTAATTGCCAAGCGCAATCCTGCAAGTCCACATCGCCCGCCAAGGCAAACTCGGCAATAAAAAACTGCACCAAATCGTGCAGATCTTCGCGGCGTTCTGCCAGTGTTGGCAATGGCAGCGATTGCACAAAATGCATCATCCAGCCCAAGCCAATCGCCACCGGGTCAATTGCCGCACTACTCAAACTGAACACCAGCGAGAGCGATGTGCCACTGCGGGTGGCCGCCATCCACTGCAAGCAAAAATGGCGCAGTGCCAGCATATCCTTGGCTGAAAGCGCATCAATACTGCGCAAAAACAAGGTGCCACCGGTGGCGCAACTGCGCAGTGATTGCAAAATGGCAGTGGCGGTTCCCTCTTCCCATTCGCGACAATCTGACTCAATAAAAGGAGCCGTTTCACTGCATGCGATATCGTGAAAGCGGCGCGCCGCTATAATTTTGCCGGTGCCTTTATCAGCGCGCAGCAATACGGGCGACTTCCTTTTGGCCAATTGATCGATCCGTTGATCCAACTGGCGCAATATTGAACTGTTGCCGACCCAAAAACTTTGGTCGCCATACCAGTGAATAGAGCGATAACGAGACTGATAGCGACTGATAACACGCACAATCTCTTCAATCACCAAAGACAACTCATGCTTGACTGTCGCATCGGCCACGTGCACACCGGGCGCCATTTGCACCACCAGATAACCCAGGCGCTGGGACTCGTTGTCCGGGGTTTTGAAATTGACCGGTAAACTCAATGCAGCCTCTGCATCAAATCCTTGAAAGGGAGAGGCGTTTGCCTCCTGGGTAGAAATAATAAATTCCTCGGCACCACCGGAGGCGGCAACAAATAAATCGCGCACGTCGTCGGCCAACAACAAATGGCGATAGCCTTGATGGTTAAGGCAGCGCAGAGTGACCGCCGCCTGCTCCAAACCAAGGCGTGTTGCGGCAGAACGCAGAATCATTTTGGTCAGCGCAATAAAACTTTTATTGACAGGAACCCAACGCGGAACAGACGATTGATTAAACTTGCGTGTTGGGCGAACCCGGCTTTTATAACTGCTAACGGCCTGAAAGAGGGCGATCATAGCGATATTCTCATAACTCACACGGACGATAACTGGGAAAACATCGGCATCTTGTGGCAATCTATAGCCATCGGACGTTACTGACCATTACACGGAATTACATGCAGAACTGGCGCACGCCGGCTAAACCTATAAAAAGACCCAGGTGTTAGCTAAACAAAACACCGGTTCGGCCGATTACTCACGGCCCGGCAAGGAATCAGCGGCATAGGTAGACCCCGAATACAATCGCCATTGCTAGATACATTGGCCCCAAACCCTGATCAGAAAAACAAGAGTTAACCCGGACCCACTATGGCTTATTTGTTGGATGTCGCTGCAGAGGCCTATTTTCCTCTCGCCCCTCATCACACCTTTGGCAGGCTCGCCAATAGTGTGGACACCCATATCGATAAACCCTACGTCTCCAAGTTACATGCCGCGATTGAATGGAACGGAGAACACTGGCGCATTAAAAATCTCGGCCTCAACGGCACCTGGATCAATGGCATCGCCATGGCGCAGGGCGAGACCCGCGAGCTGGCGGTGCACGATGAAATTGTGCTGGCCGCCCAAAATGACCCCTGTTTTCGGGTAATAGATTTACGCGCCCCCAGCGATATGCTCTGGCCGCTCAACCGCGACCTGGAGACTACCCCGCCGCTCTACCTCTCGCGCTACCATTTGCTGCCCGATGGCGATGCACCGGAAATCGCCCTGTATTACGATGAACAGGCTCAGCAGTGGTATCGCGAAGCCATTGATCAACACACTGAACCCCAAGCCCTAAATGATGGTGATCTGGTGCAGTTTGCATCCGGCCATTGGCAGTTTGTGCGCGCACAAATTTACGGCCCCACTGAAGTCAAAAGTGCACGCCACATTAACGACTTTGAGTTTGTGTTTAACATGAGCCTGGATGAAGAGACCACCCAGCTGGAATTGCACCAACAGCAAGTGCTGGATTTAGCGGTACGCACCCATCACTATTTGTTATTGCAACTGGCAAGACACCGCTGCGAAGACGCGGCGCGCGGGTTGGATAGCAAAAGCCAGGGCTGGGTATACGCCGAGCAACTGGCCGCCGAACTGGGGCTGGACAGCACCCACATGAACATCCAGATTTTCCGCGCGCGCAAACAATTGGCCGATGTACTACCCGATGCTCTCGGTCAGCAATGCCTGTTGGAGCGTCGCGGTGGAAAAATTCGTTTTGGCTGCGAGAAATTTAAAATCTATAAAGGCGACCAACTCACCGCCGCCTCTAGCCTGAAGGATTGCTGATCGCCTTATGGACAGCATCCCACAGCCCACCACCCCTGCCTATATCGGGCACTACCACTTGCTGGAACCTATTGGTCGCGGCGGTATGGGCTTGGTATTTCGCGCACGGGACACCCGCCTGGAACGGGAAGTGGCGATTAAATGTTTGCGCACGGAATTGTTTGAAGCCCATTACATCGAGCGCTTTAAACGCGAGGCCTTGCTGCTCGCCAAATTAAATCATCCGAATATTGTGCAGATTTACGATTTTATCGAAGCGCCCGACCAACTGGCGCTGGTGATGGAATTGGTGGACGGCCAAAACCTGCAAACCTATTTGCGCGAGCACATAGTGCCCATGTCGCAGCGTTTGCACTGGCTCACCCAAATTGCTGAAGGCTTGGCCATCGCCCACGATGCAGGCATTATTCACCGCGATTTAAAAGCCGAAAATATTCTGATCAACAAACGCGGCCAATCCAAAATTACCGATTTGGGTATCGCCAAATCCCAGGACTTTAACGCCACCCTCACCGACCATGTGGCGGGCAGCTATTGCTCCATGTCGCCTGAGCAGGCGATGGGTGAAGACATCAGTTTCAAAAGCGATTTATTTTCGCTCGGTATTTTGGCTTACCAACTATTGTGCGGCGCCCATCCTTTTGGCGACACCGGCAACAAGCTGCAAATTATGCAGCGCATTATTTCGCACCCGCCCACGCCGCCACATCAACACAACCCGGACTTACCCACTGAGTTTGTGGATTTGCTGGGGCAGTTATTATCCAAAGACCCGAACAAGCGCCCGGATAATACCCACTGGGTAGCAGCGCAGTTTAAAAAACTCAGCGCGATGAATGTGCACGACAATATTGCCAGCGATGACACCCAAGCACTGGCAATGCCACAACCCAATATTGCTCGCAGTGCGCGCACGCAGGATCATCCTACGTTTGAAACGCGCTTTGTTGCAGTTGCAGCCCCCAAAATATCTTTATGGAAAAAACTTAAAGGCTACATCGCCGCCAATAAAATTGTCGTGGGCTCCGCAGCACTGAGTGTATTGATGATTACCGGTGTGATTGTGTGGCAATTGCAACCCAAACCGCCCAAGTATGTCGCGGTGATTCCACCCAAGTTGACAGCAGAGGGAATGCAGGAGTCGCAGCAGGAGCTGGTGAAAGGCGCAGTTTATGATGCGATTCAGCAGAGTGTGATCCAGTTGGATGGGTATTATTTAATACCACAGGAAGAAATTGCGAATGTTAATGGCAGTAATGAAGATATTCGCAAAGCAACAGTAGCGGATGAACTAATTACATCGGATATAAAATGTAGAATTGAGACTTGTGCGATTACGCTGACACGCCTAGAACCTGAAACCCAAAAAGAAAGCAGTCGGCTACGCGTACGCGACGCTAGAAACATTGATGTTTTAGCTGACAGATACATATCAGTAATGGAAACCGCACAGAATACAGTAGGAACACTTTACTCGACAAAAATCATATCCCAACCAAGCATTCCTGAGCATGCTTACAAAGCATTTCTTGAGTCAACGCAACAATACCGAAACTCAGGTGCAAGCTTAGAACTATTAAAAAAAATAGATGGACTGCCGAGCGCAATCAAAGAAACACCAACCACAAGTACACTATACAAGGACATAAGCTTAGATCTATTCTACGACACAAATAACGAGGAATACTTAGATCGGCTAGAAACATACAACAAGCAGCACTCTACCCGCACCAACACTACAGCTCTGCACAACCAATTTTATTTAGATATAGCCAGGGGAGACTTTAATTCTGCAAAAAATACAATTAAAAAAATAGAAGAAAAAGATGGCAATAAGCTCGCACTAAACGATCTCCATGCATACATGGAAATGGTAAAAAATAACTATGAAATGGCAATATACTTTTACAAAAACTCACTAAAGGTAAAAAAAACAGCCAATAGCTTGTACAATATTGCAAATGCATACAGGTATCAGGGAAACAGCGACCAAGCACTAAAATACGCAACAGAAGCACTTTCGTTATCGCCAAAATTATATCAAGCCAATAGCTTGCTGGGGGTGATCGCCTTAATGAACGGGGAAATTGAAAAAGCAATTACCTCATTTGAATCAGCCGTAGCGCAAAACCCTCAAGACATAAGCAACATAAATAATCTTGGCTTATGCAATCTTCTTAAGAAAAATTATTCTGCTGCAACGAAAAATTTTACCGACGCCCTAAGCCTGAGCCCTAACAACACTACATTCTTATTAAACTTGGCAGACTCAGAGAACTTGAAAGGAAACAATGAAAAATCAAAACAAATATATGCATCAATAATATCGACCTCGGAAGGCGCGCAAAAAAACCGCGACCACCTAAGAAATCTCGCTCAAGCATATGCACATACTAATAATTTTTCAAAATCTTTTTCTACACTACAAGAACTAGAAAGGTTAGATTCACAAAACATAGAAACAACATACACTGCAGCACTGGTTCATGCGCTCGCAAAAAATACAAAATCCTCCATATTCAATGTGGAAAACAGCTTGAAAAATGGGATGAATGGAGTGTGGTTCAGGTTCCCGTGGTTTGATTCACTCTGTACCGACACTCAATTCAAAAAACTATTAGCGCAATATGGGGAACCCAATAGGTGCCCCCATAAACTTTAAAGTTACAGTGGCCGTCTTGTAGCAATACCTGGATCCTGAGACTCATAGATGGTAACAACACCAGTATATTGATTAGTCAAGGACGCAACAAAGCCAAAAGGAATATACTCAGCACTATTTTCTAATGCCTGAACATAGACAATCATCGTATAACCATTATCGATAATATCCACAATCACATCATTATCTGGATCGCTATCAGCGTTATCTGTTGCAACTCCCCCCAAAGCAAAACGCCAAGTTCCGCCAGAAGCAGGGTTTTGTTTAATTTTAATCACTAATATCGCGCGTTCAAATTGACGATTCAGTGCTGATGGGTTCAGCTCAAACCCCACAACCAGATTTTCAATATCAACCGTGCTGCCTTCCTCTGTAAAAATCCAGTCGCCCGGTGCTGCTGCCGTGCTTTTAGCAGGCATCAAGTCAAATGTTTTAATAACTTGACCGTTCAGCGGTACATTGATTACCAAATCAGTCGCCGTCAGTTTTTTTCCGGACTTTTTGGCTTTTGCGGGTTTAATGGCGACCTTTTTTACCGCCTTTTTGTCCGCTTTTTTTTCATCGGCTTTCTTTTTTTCTGCTGCCATCTTCAATATTTCCTATCCATTAAGTGTGTGAAAATCCCTAGGTGGTTGGTGCAATCAAATTTATTTAATTGCACCATCACTCTCTTCCCGGAAAATGACTGAATTGTTGCTAATACACCCAACTAGCATAGAACAGTTTTTCTATTTAGCCGAATGACGCTAGCGAAACTGCTATTAATATTGATATGTCACCGACATGCCAACCGTGCGCGGGCGAGTAACATACTCAAACTGCCCTTGGTCACCGTAAAAATCATTAAAAAGACCACCGGTAATACCACGGGTATTTTCAATATTATTTACAAAGGCACCCACACGCCAATTACGCAGTGTTACACCAACGCGTACATTAGCCGTGTTGTAGCTAGCCAATTGTTGGTAGTTAGAAAAGTTTTCATTGAGCGCGGTATACACCTCACCCATGCGGTTGAAGCTCAAGCTACCATCCCATTCAACGCTACCTATAGCTTGCAGATAGTCCAGCGCCACGCTGAACTGGGTGCGGGGTGAACCGGGTAAGCGGTCACCATCAAATGCAGAAATTGCTTCTACTGTTTCCGTCAGTTCGGCGTCGGTATAGGTATAAGTGCTGCGCAGGCTAAAGGCACTGCTGAGTTGGGCATTAAGTTCTAGTTCAATACCCTGGGAACGTGCTTCGCCCGCATTCGCGGTAATGGAACGACCATCATTTTCAGCCGTGGTTTGCACTTGAATATCATCCCACTCGGTAGAGAAAACAGCGGCGTTTACTTTCAGCTGTTGATTAAACCAATCGCTACGCAAACCCAGTTCAACGCTGGTAGCTTTGTCTGGTGCATAGAAGCGATTGGTTGTGACATCGGGTGGAGTAAGGTTGGCCCCTCCACGACGATAACCTTCAGCGACTAAGGCGTAAATATTCAGATTTTCCGTAAATTTATAGCGGCTGCCCAATTTACCGAGAGTATCGTTGGTCTTGTCATCACCACTCTCGCAGCTTGGTGTGCCATCTGAAGGAAAGTAGGTAAGACAAACTTCCAATTTATCGTCGTAATTAAAATAACGAGCACCGGCGCTCACTTCCCACTGAGGAGTTATATCGTAAGCCACTTCACCATAGGCGGAATATTCATCCAGTGTTTCTGTTTGCGTAGCGAGATATTCCAAATCGCCAGGTAATTCTTCACCCAAAAATTCACCGAAACCGGGCGTATAGTCCCCCGTGTAAACATCCAGATCATCGCGACTGAAAAAACCACCGACTAGCCAGCGTAAGCGCTGATTACTGTCAGAGACCAACCGCAACTCGGCACTATCTTTCACTACATCTACCGTGCTGGCGTTGTAGGCAGAAAGGTCTTCATAGAGGTTGTAATAGGTATAGTCGGGGTCAAAACTAATATACAAATCCGTCTGATCTTTACGCTCGCTATGCGCATAATCATAGCGATTCACACTCGCCGTCAGCGTGGCAAAGTCCATATCGTAAGTGGCGTCGATGCTTGCCAGTTGCAGTTCGCCTTCCATGGGTTGCAGGTAGCGGCTGGAGGCGGTGTAGTTATCACCAGTAAAACTTGCATTCGCCGCTTGGCGATCGCCCACATTGATTTTTTGATAGTGATAGCTGCTGTTGAGCGAGAAATTATCGCTCGCTTGCCACAACAAACTAACGCGCGCCTGCTTGGTTTGATCGTCGTTGATATCGTCTTGTGCGCCGCTGAGCAGGTAGGGATTATCGATAAACCCGGCATTATCCGTTTTACCGAGCAGCAAGCGCAGGCCGAGGGTGTTGTCGATGAGCGGGGTGTTTACCACCAGATCGGTGTCGTAACTTAAATCGTCACTGTGTTTGGTTTGCGACACTTCTGCGGTAGCGCTGACCGACTGTTTGGTTAAGTCTGGCTTGGCAGTCACGTAGCGAATTAAACCGCCGACAGAGGCATTGCCGTAGAGTGTGCCCTGCGGGCCGCGCACAACTTCTATTTGCTGCAAATCTTTCAGGCTGAAGGATGGCGGGACGAAGTAGCCTTGCAGGGGAATATTATCGACATAACTGGCTACCAGCGAGCCATCCCCCCCCAAGTCATTGGGGCCGATCTCATCCATGCGCAAACCGCGAATAATCAAGCCGGTCGGGTTGCGCGGGCCGGCGTCCACAATATTTAAACCCGGTATTTGCGTGGCGATGTCGCCAATACTTTTTACGCCTTGAAAATTATTGACCACACTCACCGCGCCGGAAAAATCCTGCAGGCGTTGATCGCGCTTGGCAGCGGTGACTATCACCTCTTCTACAGCAGATGCTTGTGCCGCCCAGGTGGGCAGGCTCATGAATGGCAGGAGTGCGCACGCAAGCGCCAGCGGCGTTTTGTTACCTCGACACGGGCGTGATGGCTTCTTGTGGCGTGTGTTGCTGTTGATCATTCCAGTCTAGCTCCAGTAGTGAAATTATTAAGACTCTGTCGCCACCACTTGCGGGTTTTGGCGATACTCAGACGGTGTTTTCCCTACCAGTTTTTTAAAGAAGGTATTAAATACCGATTTACTGTTAAACCCCACTTCCAGGTAAATGTCGGTGATGGTTTTGTCCTTATTGGCCGGATCGAGCAGGCGCTTTTGCACTTCTTCAATCCGGTAGCCGTTGATGAATTCGTAAAAATTTAAATTGAAATGCCGGTTAATAATCATGGATAAATCTTTGGCCGGTATCGACAGGCTTTCGGCGAGCATATCCAGGGTGAGATCCGGATTGAGATAGGTTTTCTGGCTGCGCATAATGCTGTCGATTTTGTCGGCGTAATCCGGGTTGAGCAATTTTTCCTGCGCCGATTTTTTGGTCGTTTCGCGGCTGTCCTTGCCGTCTTTTTGCCGCACGGCTTCAAAATTACTGAAGTAGCGCATGCTGGTGAATACCAGGGTGCACACCAGCACAAACAGCGCGTAATAACCGCTCAGGCCTATGTACTCAATCACGTTGCCACTGGGGTGCGGGGCGCGGAAGTCGTAGCCGGTAGAAAAGCCAATCACTTTGGAGAGCGACAAAAACGCTTCCATGGCCGTCACCACCAAGAACCCCATCACCAGAATCTTGAGCCAGAGGATGTCCACCTTCTCTATATTGGAGTGGGTGTTCTTGAGTATGCCTTTGTATTTATAAATCAGCAAAAAGCCTGCCACACAATAGGCTACGCGCAGGAATTTGCACATAAAATCCATGCCGATGTAGCCAAAACTGTAAACAAAGGTTTCGTCGTTGACCCATTCCAGCCGCGTATCGGCAGGGAAGCGGTAAAAGGCCAACACCATGAAAATGCCAAACAAGATGAGAGGAATCAGGTGCAAATAGTCCCTGGGGCGCAGGTGGAAATCGCGGAAGACGAGGGACTTAACATAAAAATAGAGCAGTACTGCATCGAGATAATAAGCTGAACCGCCAATGAAATAGATGCCAGGCGCATGCTCTCGCACCTGCAGTTTGAACTCGGCCCCCCAGAGCACCAGTTCATGCAGGGGAATAAAGGCGTGGGCAATCAGGAAGGCAGCCAGGAAATAATTGCTGATGTTGTTGGGTGGATTGGTAGCAATTAAAAGCAGCGCAAAAAAACCGCAGAGCATGGCGGTCATGAGCAAAATGACATCGTGAAAATTGAATACAACAAAATCCATAAGAACTCCCCGAATACTTTTTTTATTGTGACGCCTTTGTTGTGGTTGATGGCGCCTTGGTTTTGTTACGGGGGATACTATAGAAACTGAATCCGCTGAGCCAGTACAAATCCACCGCCCGTGTGAAGTGGCACCGGCATGCCGACTATAGCCACCCACAGCAATAATCACCCCCAACGCCCGCTATTTTTGTGCCCGAGCCCCCACTGTTCACATGAGGATGTGCACCGGGTTCGAGCAGTTTTTGCTTGCTCGAACGGGTTCGCTTTACTTTTTTTTGCACGCCGGCCCGCTCTCGAACGACAGGGTGATGGCACTCGCCCAAAGTGGGACAGACGAAGCCCAGCGCATAAGAACAAGGGAAAGCAGTAACGCGGAACCAGGCTCTCGTACTCTGTGATAACAATAACTTCGACAGGTACTAACCCATGAAACCATCAGCAATTCGCCATTTGTCCCACAAATGGTTCGTGCTCGCACTGGGCGCTTCCAGTGTATTGTTCAGTCATCTCGGCAGCGCGCAAGTGAATGTGCCCGCTACTATCCAGGCAGAAGCTTACAGCCATATGAATGGCGTCCAGTTGGAGAACACCAGCGATACCGGCGGCGGGCAAAACGTCGGCTGGATTGATGCCAATGACTGGATGGCCTACAGCAACAGTCCAGTCAATATCCCTACCACCGGCGCCTACGACATTGAATACCGTGTCGCCAGCGCGACGGGCGGTGGCAACATCACCTTTGAAGAAGCAGGCGGCACTCCGGCTTACGGCAGCATCGCACTCCCCAATACCGGCGGCTGGCAAAACTGGACGACCGTGAGCCAACGCGTGACCCTCAGTGCCGGTGTGCATCGCTTTGGTATCAAGGTCAACAGCGGCGGTTTTAACCTGAACTGGTTCCGTATTGTTCCGGTGCAAACACAAAGCTGGACACCGCTGCCCTCCATCAAACAGAGCGGCCACCTCTGGGTGAATGCCAACACCAATCAACGGGTGGATTTACGCGGCACCAATCTGGGCAACTGGTTGATCCAGGAATTCTGGATGATGGGCGAACTCATCAACCACAGCGGCGGCAAGGTGAATGACCAATGCACCCTGGAGTCGGTGCTCTCCCAACGCTTTGGCAATGGTGAGAAGGAGCGCTTGATGAAGGTGTTCCGCGACAATTACATCACCACCCGCGACTTTGACATGATGAAAGCCATGGGTATGAATGTGGTGCGCATCCCCTTCCTGTACAGCTTGATCGAAGACGAATACAACCCCTACACCCTGCGCAGTGATGCCTGGCAATACCTGGATTGGGCGATCAATGAAGCGGAAAAACGCGGCATGTACACCATCCTCGATTTGCACGGCACCGTGGGCGGGCAAGCGGCCGCTGGCGAGCAGCACGACGGTTGTGTAGGACCTGCCCAACTCTGGACCAATGCCAACTACTGGGACAGAACCAAATGGCTGTGGGACATGATCGCCCAGCGTTATAACGGCCGCAGCGCCGTCGCCGCTTACGACCTGCTCAATGAACCCTGGGGCACCGACGCCACCACCCTCGCCAACCGCTCCTATGAGCTGTTTAACGTGGTGCGCGCCAAAGACCCAACTCGCATCATTCTATTGCCCGGCCACAACAGCGGCATCGATGCCTACGGCAACCCTAACAGCCGCGGCCTGACCAATGTATCCACCTGGATGCACTTCTATCCCGGCCTCTGGGGTTGGAACGACACCGCCGCTTACGGCGCCGGTCAAGCCAACATGTACGCCAATTGGCTGCACTGTAACCCCAACGGCCAAGGCGAAAGCTGCGACTGGCGCAACAAAATCACCAACTTGCAAACACCATTCCTGGTCGGTGAATTCCAACCCTGGACACTGCTGGGCAGCTATGGCGGCCAAATGACCCGCAAAGCCTATGACATCTACAACAGCTACGGCTGGGCTGCTACCAACTGGGCCTGGAAAACCACCTCCAGCGGCGGCTCCAATGGCGATACCAGTGGTTGGAATTGGGGCATGGTCACCAACAGCAGCAATGGCGGCGGCATGAGCGGTATTAATGTCAGCACCGCCAGCACCAGCCAAATCGAAAACTGGTTCCGTCAATTCTCCACCCAACCTTTGGTGCGCAATGAAAGCATCGCCTACTGGATGAACTGGAAAGCGCAAGTTGGCCAACGCATCGAAGCGGAAATGTTCAAGGATCACAGCGGCATTCGCATGGAAACCACCACTGATGCCGGTGGCGGCTTCAACGCTGCCAGTACCGACGACAACGACTGGATGAGCTACCCCATCAATATTCCCACCACCGGCAGCTACACCCTGCAAGTGCGCGTGGCGTCACCCTACAACGGCGGCGTACTGGTACTGAGCAGAAACGGCACAGATCTGGGCACCATCAACGTACCCAACACTGGCGGCTGGCAAAACTGGCAGACGGTATCCACCACCGTCTACCTCACCGCCGGTCAACAAGACCTGGCCATTTATGTGCGCAAAGGAGGTTGGAATATCAACTGGTTCCAGTTGAACCCGCTGTAATTGTTTAACCAAGTGTTTTCTCTCTAGCCCTATTGCTAAAGCAGTTAATTAGCAATAGTTCTTTCGCCGATGCAGCAATGCATCGGCTTTTTTGTTTTATGTTCAGGCAAAAAAACAAAAAGGATCTCGACGTAAAACGTGAACTGCGGCAGCCATACCAGCGTTGGTTTAATGCAGAATTTGCAGGCTCTTATATACCTTTTAGCAACAACCCATAAACGCAGAAAAGGAAGATCGCAAATGAAAAAACCATTGTTTATATCCGCTTGGGCGGCATCTCAAAGAATATATTCCACCACAAATCCCTCTGCTCACGTCGCCAAAATGATTGGCGGTTACGTCGAAAAAAACATTAACAATCCAAATCCTTCACAACGCTGGGGGAATACCTGTGCGGTTCGAATGAGCTACATATTGAACCAGTCGGGTGTTATCATCCCGCGAATCCCAGGCCAAACCGTTTCAGGTTCAGATAAACGGCAATATTTCTTTAGGGTAGTAAATTTAATTAAATTCCTTGAACAAATATGGGGTAAAGCTGAGATTGTTAAATACCCGCCGTCTGGTGGTGGCGAACTGGCAGGAAAAAAGGGTGTTATTCTATTTGAAGTGGCAGGCTGGAGTGATGCCCAAGGTCACGCCACCATTTTTAATGGTGTTTCATGTTATGACCAATGTTATTTCAATGAACCTGGCGCAAATTATCGTACAGAAAAAGCAAACTTCTGGAGCCTGTCATGAGCAAGAATCTGATTTTTTATTCAGCGCTATCAATTGCACTGGCAGCATGCAGCACACAAGCCGAAAGCGACAAAAAAGATTCGCCACAAGCCAGCACTCGCAACTACTTACAGAATTATAAAGATATGGTATTGGCCGAATGTGTTGCGACAGCTTATAGAAATGACACCAACGCCACCAAAGATGCAGGCAGTAGCGTAAGCGCCTTACGGGACTGGAGCTACTATGATTTTGAGCAGAGTATTGATGCGACTAGCCAACTGATCAGTGATTATCTCGCTCGCGATTATCGCAACCCACTGGTGGAAACTGAAATCAAAAACGTAAAATTTGACTTCCTCAAGTGTCTGGATCTCTACCATAGTAATGATTTGGAAAAATTGGCTAAACAAGTGGTGATCAATCCAGACCATTCTTACCATCAGGATCAAATCAAACCATCCAAAGAAAAATAACTGCACGATAGCACTATACAGGCTGGGCGTTCTATCCAGCCTATCACCCCAATTTTTACCCCTCAACGTTTAAATGATTAATACTGAGCAATCTCAATCAGGACAAGGCACGCGAAAAACTCGCATTATGCGCTGCACCTGAAGAATGAAGGATTGGCATGCGTAATAACCCCACAAACCACTACGACAAACGTATCGCTCGTGTTTGCGAATACATTAATCAGAACCTCAATCAGGATTTAACGCTTGAGCGAATGAGTGATGTTGCCGCTTTTTCCAAATACCATTTTCATCGGGTATTTGTGGCCTACACAGGCATGAGTGTGACGCGCTTTATTCAGTTGACCCGACTGAAAAGAGCCTCGTATCGATTAGCGTTTGAAAATGAAAAACGGATTATTGATATCGCACTGGAAGCCGGTTTTGAAAGCCCCGAAGCATTTGCGCGCGCCTTCAAAAGAACCTTCGACCAATCACCTTCCGACTTCAGGGCGGAACCGCAATGGCCCGAATGGCATTTGCGGTTTCAATTTCAGCCAAAGTCTTATGGAACCATGCCCATGAACGTCAAGGTTATTCAATTTGAACCCACCAAGGTTGCTTTACTGGAACACTTGGGGGCACCAGAAAAAGTATTAGAGACAGCCGCCACATTTATCGCATGGCGCAAAGCCACAGGTCTCTCGCCGGTCAAAACCAGTAAAACCTTCGGCATCCCTTATAGCGATCCCAAAACCACGGAGCCAGACAAATTTCGTTGGGATGTATGCGGCACTATCGACACCGATGTCCCGGAAAATGATTACGGCGTAAAAACAAGCCTAATCCCCGGCGGCAAATGCGCCGTTATTCGCCACACCGGAAGCCACGATAATCTGGACACCAGTATTTACGCGTTTTATCGCGAATGGCTGCCCAACAGCGGCGAAGAAATTCGCGACTACCCCTGCTTTTTCCACTACATCAATTTCATTCACGAAGTCGACGAATGCGATCTGCTTACCGATATTTATTTCCCGCTAAAATAAACATCACCCCTTGGCTCACCAGAACCAAGGGGTGATCCCCAACCAAAATGCATTGCACACATCGTAATAAGCTGTAATATTATTCCTCATAGCAAACCGCCTACCCTACCCTATGCGGTTCCCGTCACAGGAATGACCACAGCAGTAAGCACCACAAGGAAATGTATTACGGATTTTGGATACACGACTTGGCTGCTATGGATTACGGATATTAAAAGCACTGCTCCTTCCCCACTCCAAACACCCTCGCTCGTTTTTTTGCTTGCCTTTGCTGTATAACTGCACAATTAATTCGGAGTGATAGTTAACCCTTTGATTTAGCACGAACTAAATCGACTGAAGATTCATCTACTTTTGGAGTTATACAGCACCACACCAAATTAGTTGGAATAACGTTCTGTGGGTTATATAGTTGGTGCAATTTAATAAACTGTTACGAGGGCAGGAAAAAGTAAATTGAATCTTAAAATTGTTTTGGCGTTGCTCGTTATTGCGCTGCTAGTTACATTGAGTATTTTGTATTTTCCCATTGGAATGGCTATGTTCGTTATTGGAAATTTACTAATTGTTTTTTCAGTAATTCGAATAAGGTTAAAAAGTCACGGTGTTTCAAGCTTAATGGATCCTGTAATTGGTATGACCCAAAAGCTATCATTAAGTAAGCATCCTGCCACTTTTATTGGTTTAATATTATCTGTTTCTTTTTTGGTTGGTTTAATACTAAAATTCTGCTTTGTGCTAATCGTGTCATAACAAGGCGTAGCCGTTGTACGCGGTGTTACAAAGAGCAATAGTTTTAAAGCTACTGCTTCGGAAACTTTGGTTAGTGTTCTTTTACAAAAAGTTTTTGCTTTTCGTTAAGCTGAGCAAAAACCGTATTTCGTAACAAAGCATTGCACCAGACGAATTGTAAGTAGCGCTTATGCAATATCGCTGCGCGAAGTTTATCGCAACGCGCTACTTACAATTCGCAGGTGAACGCAACGTTATGCTGTAAAAAAACAAAGCTCCACAATAAATAAGGTATAAATAGCATGGAATATATCGCGATCTTGGAAAAGTTCTTCTTACAAAACCTCTTTGGAGTGCTTTTACTCGGGGCTTTAGGTAGTATTTTAGGGGTTGGTATACTGTCTGTTGGGCGTCGTCTCATTCGCTTTTTGTCGGAACATAAAGAGTATTTCTATTTGAGAATATTGTATAAATTCATATTTGTTCCATATGAAATAGGCTCTAATTTTACAAAATTAATATCACCCTCAAATGACGCAAAATATATTATTTATTACATCGCTCAATTGATTGAAGTTTTAATTCTGTTTTTTATTTCTCTTTCTCTCTTTATTGTTGGATCTTTTATAATTTTATTGCATGGTATTGAAAAGCCATATTTATTGAGCTTTATTGCGTCAATATTTTTCCTGACATTTTTTGGCTGGTTTAATTTATTGGTTCGTTGCGTAGGCTTTTTAAGTAGAGAGCATCATGACTTAATGAAAAAAATAAAAAGCGAACAGCCAAAAAGCTTTAAAGAATATCTTGAGCAATAGAATGCGTAACAAGCGACTGTGGTAAAAAATCGGTTGATTCGGCATCAAAATCATTCTTCTCTCTTGCTGGGCAATCTGCCGCCAAGGTCCGCAATTGGCCGAACTGCGAAGTTCGGTCATTTGCTTTACCGCTCTAATTGTCAATTTTAAAGTTATCGTTTTTTATAGATTGATCACATGAGGGTTTTAAATCGCAATCAGAAACAATGTCATGTTGCGGTTCGTTCCTCACCAGCAACCTACAGTAAGTGCCAACGTAGGCTCTTGACCAATATCTAACAATAAAAACCAAATCCAAAACACAGGATGTACTTATGCAAGACAACATTTACGCCGCACCAGAAGCAAACCTTGTCGATACTGAAGCAGGTGCAGTAAACCACGCTTTTTACGTGGTATCGCTGGTGAAATTTTTTACTTTGTTCTTTTTTACGCTGGGCTTGTATGGCGTGTATTGGCATTACAAGAACTGGACGCTATATAAGGCTGCGTACAATGACCACAAACCTATACCGGTTATGCGGGCGATATTTTCAGTGTTTTTTACCCACTCATTATTTTCCGCGATTGACAGGCGCATTACAGATACGGACAAGGATTTCAAATGGAATGCTAGTGCCTGGGCGGCGATAGGGGTAACTGCGCTTGTGGTTTCCAATATTATTGACCGGATTCCTGCAGCGGGCGCCATGGGGGAGCTCTTTGCATTTATGCCAATACCACTAACACTGGTTTATGGACTGGCGCTACTCAAAGCGCAGCGCGCTATTAACGTGAGCTGTAATGACACGCAGGGGAAATCCAACCGGGCGATTACCTGGGCAAATTGCATTTGGATATTTTTGGGCGCAATTCTTTTTACGCTGGCATTACTGGGCGTTTTTCTACCGGGAGATGAAGTTTGATTCTTGGCCGTTCGGGCGGCTCAGGCATTTACCAAGGACAGCAATTGGTGCATATGACACCGCAGCCCAGCCAAGTGGCGCGGCTTATGGAAAACCTGTTTCATTGGCTGGAAACCACCGAGGCGCATCCACTCATTGCATCCAGCGCGCTTCATTACGAGTTTGAATTTATCCACCCGTTTTCCGACGGCAACGGGCATATGGGGCGGCTGTGGCAAACACTGATTCTTAGCCGCTGGCAGCCCCTGCTGGCTTACTTACTGGTAGAAACGCGGATAGCAAAACGGATAAACACCGAAGCCAAAACTCTGGATTTGCTCCGCTCGCGTCCAGATCCAGGCTTGCCTGATGTGACAACCTCTATTGGAAAATCACTAGGTGCGGCAGCCAAGCTTAAAACTGAAGAGCGATTGATATACGGGATCAAAAAAGAATGGCAAATGTGGAGTTTTGCCCTGAAATAACTCGACCTTTACTCCTCCATCAGATCAAGCCAATGCAGCAATACTTAGGCTTTTTTGTTTGCGCTTTAGATAACAGGCTGTAATATTGGCGACGTCAAAAACAACATATCGCTTATTTATATGCGAGAAAAATACTCCAGATGCTAATTACTGGCTGTTAACGAATACAAATTCGGCAACAGTGTTTTGATTTTTCGGCTGTAGCCGTTTCATAAGTGTACCGCTCTATATGAAACTCAGAAAACCCATTAAAAAAAGCAGGCTGTCCTTGTTAATTGATATTTTAATAACCTCTACTCAAATTCGTAGCAACAAAGACATTCTTAACACCGATGCCGCATGGCATCAAGTGACAAAATCCCACTCAAAAATTAGCAAGGAAATACTATGAGTTATTTGAATTGGGCTCGGTATTGGCGCAATTCTCTAGCTGATGCTGATAGTGGTAAAGGTGCTCTGCATAAACGAGACTTAAGCGGATTTCATCTAACCAATCGTGGTATTTTTCCCGCTGGGGCATTGGATCCTGATAGCCCAGTAATGCAAAAATTATTTCAAGATGAAGACAGTAAGACTTTGGCAGTAAAGGTTCATTACCGGCCTGTCGTTTATTATGTAAATAAAGAACACAACAAAGACAATCATGGGTCAGTGCCGCAAGTGCTATCCCCAATATTGTGTCCAATATGGATTAGCCGCACAGGCTTGTTTTTCCCCGCTAACAACCCCTACATCCCAAGAGATGTTATGGATCCTCAAGCAGACGATAAATTTACCGTAGCACAAGTCGCTAAGTTAGATAAATTTCTTACCGCCAATAGCGTTCCCTGCATTTCCGAGGAAGATATTTTATCTGTAGTGCAGTCAAAAGATACAATTGCTACGCAGAGCAAATCCTGGCAGCAATACTATAAATTGGCGCAAGATATTTTTAAGAACATTTGCTCAATTGACAAAATATCAGAGCTATACACGCCATTAGAAAACGGCTTCATTGAAAAAGTGAATGATATAACTGGTGCAACTTTTCATATTTTGAAGCTTTACGATAGTTTGTCTAAATCAACTCACAACCTTTCACTGCTTGATTCATATGCCACAAAATCGGTTACGCAACATGAACCTTGCTTATTATCATCTGAAACCATTAGCGACCGACTCGCTCACTCAAATTCACAATTTCCACTAGCAGAAGCACAGCGCGATGCCTTATCACATGCATTAGCCATGAATGATTCAGACATTTTGGCTGTTAATGGCCCACCAGGAACAGGGAAAACGACTTTTGTTCTATCCGTTGTCGCATCGCTATGGGTTAAAGCTGCTCTTAAAGATGACGACCCACCATTGATAATTGCAGCATCAACAAACAATCAAGCTGTGACCAATGTAATTGATGCATTTGGAAAGGATTTTGATGAAGGTACTGACGAACTAAGTGGACGCTGGCTTCCCGAGGTAACAAGTTACGGTGGTTATTTTTCGTCACAAAAAAAAGAAGGTGATACGGCACAGCGATATCAGACGAGCAAGTTCTACTCAAACCTGGAAAAATTAAAATACCTGGAAGATGCCGAACTTTACTTTTTTGAGAAAGCCAAATCTTCATACGAAGATATCGACTTTAAGAATATTTCCGACGTTAAAGATCATTTACTACTAATGCTTAAGCAGGGCAAGGATACCCTTGACCTTATCCAGACTTGTTGGAGTGAATACTCCCATAAAAAGCATATTACAAAAGAGCTATTGGGAGAATATCCCGAAAAAGCATTAACAACATTAAAACAAAATATTGAGGATATTGAGAAACTACATTCAGTAACCAGTCATAGTTTACTTATGTGGCGAGATTATCTCGCGGAAGAATCTATTTGGCTTTCTATTTTTAGCTGGCTTCCTTTCGTATTAGCCAAAAGGGAGGCCAGGCGTAAAAACTTTATATCCAGTTCACTTTGCTCCACAGCTAATGACTTACAAGTTACGCCAAAAAAACTAGAAAGAGCATTGGAAAACGCTGTTCAATACCAGAAAAAACAGTTAAGCAAACTGAACAACACTTACACAGAATGGCTAGATTGCTATCAGAAACTAATGGAAGCTAAAGATAATTGGCTTTCAAGTATCGGCAGCTTTTTATCCGAACAAAATTCAGTTCCTTCTATTGATGATATCGACCCATGCCTTGATACATCTATACGCTTTAGGATGTTTAGGCTAGCTGTGCATTATTGGGAAGCCAGATGGCTTTTGGCATGCAGAAAAGAAGAGAGAATATTAGAAGAATCAGCAAACAAAACAGGGCTAACAACGGCACGCCCTCGCTGGAGAAGACGAATGATGCTAACGCCATGCATTGTCTCAACATTTCACTCTTTGCCTTCACACATGACATACACGTTGTATGCTGGAAATAGCGATTTTAAAACTGAATATTTAGTCAATGAGATTGATCTACTTATTGTCGATGAAGCGGGGCAAGTTTCACCTGATGTAGCCGGAGCCTCGTTTGCTTTGGCAAAAAAAGCATTAGTTATAGGAGACATTCATCAAATTGAACCAGTGAGGCAATTAAATGCAACCATTGATATTGGCAACCTAAAGCAAACTAAAATAATCACCCATCCTAACGAATATGAAGGGCTGCAAACATCAGGAAGAAGTGTAACGAAAGGAAGCGTTATGCACATCGCGCAAAAAGCAAGTCGTTATCACTACAAAACTGAAGCTGAGCCAGGCATGTTTTTGCAAGAACATCGCCGATGCTATGACGAACTCATCTCCTACTGTAACGAACTATGCTACAACGGCCTATTAATAGCAAAGAGAGGCAATGCAAACACGAGCTCACCCTACCCACCTTTTGGCTATCTTCATATCGATGGTTTTGCGGAATCATTTATGGGGAGCAGAAGAAACAAACTTGAAGCAGAAACTCTGGCATCTTGGCTGGCAAGCAATCGAAAACAAATCGAAAAATATTTTGGCGCCCCCTTAGAAAAAGCGGTGGGCGTTGTTACACCTTTTTCAGCACAAGTAGCAATGATTTCAGATGCCTGTAAAGCTTTTGGTATTGCTGTAGGTAAAGAAGATAGTCAGCTTACAGTAGGAACCATACATTCTTTACAAGGAGCAGAACGAAAGCTCATTATTTTTTCTCAGGTCTACACCAAGCATGCAGATAGTGGATTCATTGATGCGGATACCACTATGCTTAATGTGGCAGTATCAAGAGCCAAGGATAGCTTCCTGGTATTTGGCGATATGGATCTTATTGCTGCAACACATAAATCCAAACCTCGCGGCCTGTTAGGCAAATATCTGTTTTCTCAAGAATCAAATGAATTAAGGTTCAACATAGGAAAACGACCGGATTTATTACAACTCTGTGCTCAGCCAAGGCTACTTAATAATGCGGACGAGCACGATACATTTATGCGGCAACTTCTGGATCAAGTGACAGAGAAAGTCGATATCGTCTCGCCGTGGATCATTTACGATAAGCTAAATACAACAGGTATTCTCGCCAAGTTAAAAGATGCGATTGGCAGAGGAGTATCCGTTACAATCCATACAGACAAACACTTCAACACAACAATTTCTAATCAGCCGGACTCGCAGAAGAAAAAAATATTTGAAAACTGCTGTTTAAATCTAAAAGAACTTGGAGTTAACGTAAACGTAATAGATGGAATTCACAGCAAATTGATATTTGCAGATGATAAATACATGGCAGTCGGATCATTCAACTGGTTTAGCGCCGCAAGAGGAGGTAAATACGCCAACCTTGAAACCTCTTTGATCTATATTGGTGACCTAGCTAAAGAAACAAAAGCTCACCTTGACTTTTTAAACCATAGATCACATCAGAGATATGCTAAAAATCCATAGCAAGCCAAACTCCATACAGCAGGCCTATTGACTAACAAGCAAAGAGTAATATCAATTGACACACTATCAGGAATAACTCATGGGCCTCGATACGGTAGAAACGGTAATCTGGGCAGAACGAGAATTTGGAGTAGATATTCCTGATGTTGATGCTACTGAAATATTAAGCGCAGGGGAATTCTCATCCTACCTTCACGAGAAGCTTTTGCTGAAACAGGATTTCAAGGCTCCATCAGGAGATAAAGTTTTTGCGAGAATCAAAACTTTTTGGTAACGCATTTCGAGTTAATGCCAGAATGGATAACTTGTGATGCTGAGTTCGTTAAAGATCTTGGAATGGGCTAACCAGAGTTATTATGCTGTGTGCGGAGCTACTTGGTGCGCTCCCGCCAGTATCCCGGCTTACGATGGAGGTTCATGACAGCCACTACCACTAGTCGCTCAGCGTTGGCGGAGTAAATCAGCCCGTAGGGAAAGCGCCGGAACAGGGTTCGGCGTAGATTGGCGTCGAGCAATGCCCATGCTGTGGGATATTTCACCGCCCGCTCCAAGGCCAAATTAGCTTCCAGTGCAAACTCAAACCCCAAACCAGGCTCAGAACTTTCGTAATAATCAACTGCGGCCACCAGCTCAGCTTCCGCGTCGGGATGAAATTCAACCCTCATTTATCAAACCGATTCCACAGTTTGCCAAATACTTCTTGCGCGGGAACAACAGTGACCTTGCCTGATTTCAGATCCCGCAAACGCTGTTGCGCCAGTGCAAGCCACTGTTGATCCAGTTCCGCTGAAGGGCCGTTTAAGCTGTGCAGTAAGGAATCCACAAGCAGTGCCCGATCCTCCACTGGCAATTCATTGGCCTCGTCGATGAGTTGTTGCGCGTTCATAAATTCTCCGCCATTAAGTTCACAAGCCACGAAATTCACCGAACTACTATAGGTAGCGTGCCACAAGATAACAAGGTGGGACGTTCGCCTAAGCGGACGGCTGGGTTGTTTTTACCCGAACCTCACTTTTTTCGGTTCGAATAAATTTAGTCGGGCGCGGGGTTGGGCTGTGTGGGGAAGAATGCTTTCAACACCCATTTGGGTGCCAACAATAAGCATCAACAGAATAAGAGACAATGCTATGACTCAACAGAATCTATCCCCCCACGATACGACTGTCACAAACACAACCCGGTTTTCATCGGTCATTGCCCCTGCGTTTAAATTCAGCTTGCTCAGCGCGTGCCTGCTGGGTTTGGTGGCTTGTGGTGGTGGCAAGGGTGACCATGGTGTGCGGGCGGGCTTACCTTCCAACTCATCGGCAGCTTCGGTTGTGCCGTCATCCAGCGCGTCCAGCAGTAGCCTCGCGCCGGATACGGAAGGCCTGACTATGCTCAAAACCGATGGCACCAAATGGGTTAAAGCCAGCGGCAGACAGGTTCACCTTAAGGGAACAAACCTGGGAAACTGGCTGGTACAGGAATTTTGGATGATGGGACAGGGCGGCAATGGTGTGCATGACCAATGTACGCTGGAAGCCGAGCTGACCGACCGTTTTGGTTACGATGAAAAAGAGCGCTTGATTAAACTGTTCCGCGATAACTGGATCAAGGAGCGCGATTGGGATCAACTCAAGGCCTTTGGTTTTAATGTGGTACGCCTGCCGATTTTGTGGAGCGTGATCGAAGACGAGAAGAACCCCAAAACCTTGCGCGATGATGCCTGGCATTACATCGATTGGACGATTGCCGAGGCCAAGAAGCGCGGCATTTATGTGATTCTGGATCTGCACGGCGCACTCGGCGGCCAAACGCCGAATGATCACACCGGCTGCTCCGGTCAAAACCAATATTGGACTAACAGCGAATACCAGGATCGCACCAAGTGGCTGTGGGAGCAGATTGCTACCCGCTACAAAGATGAACCTGTCGTGGCGGCCTATGATCCGCTCAACGAACCCTGGGGTTCGACCCCTGAAGACATGGCCGAGCGAGTGCTGGAGCTGTACGACACCATCCGTGCCATCGACGATAAACACATCATTATGTTGCACAGCCATTACGGCAGCATCGATGTCTATGGCGACCCGGCTGAACAGGGTATGACCAACGTTGCCTTTCAACTCCACCCCTACCCCGGCTTGTTTGGCGATAGACCCAACGACAGCCATTATGATATTCACCGCGACTGGCTCAGATGCGGTCAGGACGGCAAAGGCGGCGTGTGTTTCTGGGATACCAAACTCGACGAACTGCAAACCCCCATGCTGATGGGCGAGTTCCAACCCTGGCAGGGCGCGGGCCTGGAATTGGGCGGCAAAATTGGTCGCGCCACCTACGATACTTTTGCGGGCTACGACTGGGCATCCACCAGTTGGTCCTACAAGCTGGTGACCATTGCCGGTGGGCAAGGCAATGGCCTGTGGGGCATGGTGACCAATGAGGTTAATACCAGCCTGGATACAGGTGTAGGCATGATTACCAAAGCCAGCACCTGGGATTGCAACAACTGGGACTCCAGTTTTGCCGATGCCTGTGCCAAAAAAGCCACCACCATCACTACCGGCGGCACTGAAGACAAAACCTATTATCTGGTGATTAAAACCGGCGCAAACGGCGGCGCCAGCCCGGATGTCACTTTCGATAGCATCAGCCTTAAAAACACCGCAACCAACGAAGAGCTGCTGGCCAACGGCACCTTTGGCGCTACTGGCGGCTGGTCTGAACTGTCCATCAGCGGTTCACTCCATTACAACTACGCCAGTACCGATGCGAGCAAAGCGCCCACCGGTAGCGACGGCGCCTTCTTGCACATTACTCGCCCGAGCGATGTGACAGGTGAAATCAACGGCGCGCTCTACCAGCAAATCACCCTGAAAGGCGGCCAAACCTACAGCTTCAGCGGCGTGTTTAAAGGCAATGGCAGTACCAATACCTGGGCGGAAATCTACCTGATTGAAGATGAACCCGTAGCCGGTAAGGATGTAGTGGACAACGCAGGTAAGGTGGATTTCACCACCGCGCCCATCGAGGACATTGAAGCCCTGTTCACCAGCTATGGCGAAGTCGATTATGACGTGCATGAAGGCCTGGCGCATTGGTTAGTGACCGATGAGCACAACGACGTGTTCGACTACCCGAATCGCCCCACTGGTCTGACGATTAGTGTCAACGGCAGCAATGCATCGCTGAGTTGGGCGGCAACACCGGGCACCGGCATTACCTATAACGTCTACCGCTCCACCTCGGCAGGCAGCAAAGGTACTTTAATCGCCGAAGACCTGACGGTTACCACCTATGCCGACAGCAACCTGAGTGAAGAGGTGACCTATTACTATTCAGTGACCGCGCGCAATAGCATCGCGGAAAGCTATACCAGTGATGCAGTCAATACCCCGGTGCTCTACACACCAGTGCCCGCCAAAATTGAAGCGGAAAACTACACCGCACAAAGTGGTACTCAAACCGAAAACGCGGGTGATACCGGCGGTGGTCAAAACGTGGGTCACTTTGAAGCGGGCGATTTTGTGGAATACAAAATCAAAGTAGCAACAGCGGGCAACTACATCATTGAGTATCGCCTCGCATCGCAAACTGGCAGCACAGGTTTCAATACACTGATTGACGGCGCAATTGTGGACACCCAAACCCTCGCGGCAACCGGCGGCTGGCAAACCTACGTCACCCAAAGTAGTCCTGCTATCGCCTTGCAGCCGGGCAACTACACAATCCGTTTACGTTCTATCGGTAAAGAGTGGAACCTCAACTGGATCAACATTAAAGCGCAATAACTCTCCCCTGCTATGCCCTCCACTGACAGTGAAATCCATCAGTGGAGGGCTTTTTTCACCTGCTCTATCGATTGTCATTTATTGGATGAGAAAACCCCATGAATAAACACCTTAAAAAATTGATCATCGCACTGGCCATTACCGGCGCGAGCAGTGCAGCACATGCTGCAGATAATGCATCCACAACAAAAACACTGAGTGTTTATACCACGGCCAAAGACACCAACCTGCGTTTAAGCCAAGGCGACAGCCTGACACTGCAACCGGCGCAACAAGCACCGGAAACAGACACCGCTATTTTTATCAACCCACAAAAACAGTACCAAACTTTTATGGGTATCGGCGGCGCCATTACTGATGCCAGCGCCGAGACCTACGCCAAACTCAGCAACAAGAAAAAAGCAGAATTACTCAAAGCCTATTACGACAAAAAAGACGGCATAGGCTACAGCCTGTTGCGCACCACCATTCACAGTTCCGACTTTGCCAGCCGCAGCCATACCTATATCAAAGAAGGCGATAAAACATTAAAAACCTTTGATATAGCGCCCGATAAAAAACATCGCATTCCCATGATTAAACAGACAATCAAAGCCGCTGGTGGCGCCATCACCACCTACGCCAGCCCCTGGAGTGCACCGGCGTTTATGAAAGACACCAACAACATGCTGCAAGGCGGAAAATTATTACCCGAATACCGCGACGCCTGGGCCAACTACTACGTGAAATTTATCCAGGCCTATGAAAAGGCCGGCATTCCTATCTGGGGCCTCACGGTACAAAACGAACCTATGGCAAAACAAATCTGGGAATCAATGATTTTTACCGCCGATGAAGAGCGCGACTTCTTAAAAAATTACCTCGGCCCCACACTCAAAAAAGCAGGCATGGGCGATAAAAAAATTATTGTGTGGGATCACAACCGCGACTTAATTGTGCACCGCGCCAACACCATCATGAGCGACCCGGAAGCCGCACAATATGTGTGGGGCATTGGCTTCCACTGGTATGAAACCTGGGCGGGCGGCAAACCTATGTACAACAATGTTGCCGAAGTTGCCAAAGCATATCCCAACGTAAATTTATTGCTCACTGAAGCCACGGTAGAAAAATTTAACGCCGAACGCTATCACTACTGGCCCAACGCCGAACGCTACGGCGATTCGATCATCAACGATTTTAATGCGGGCGCGGTTGCCTGGACGGATTGGAACATTCTGCTCGACCACACCGGCGGCCCCAACCACGTTGGCAATTTTTGTTTCGCACCGATTCATGCAGACACCAACGGCGAATTAATTTACACACCCACTTATTATTATCTGGGTCACTTCTCCAAATTTATCCGCCCGGACGCCAAACGCGTGAGCGCCGCCGCCAGCCGCAGCTCACTGCAAGTCACCGCCTTCATCAACACCGACAACACCCTCGCCACCGTAGTGATGAACAGCAACGACACCCCGGTGAACTACCGCCTCTACATTGGCGACAAGGAAACCAAAGTCACCATCCCTGCACATGCGATGCAGACGTTGGTGTATTAATTTTTACTGCAACACCATGCGCTATAAAAACCCGCTTCGGCGGGTTTTTTATTTGTCGCAAGCAAAGACGGAGCATCGTGAGACAGGCCAAGCCCCTGTGCTAAACTCACCACCAGTCAAGATTACACCCAGAGAATCACAAAGCAATGAAGAAAAAAATCACCGGTGCGCGGCTGAAAGTACAAGCGCGGATTATGTTGGATGATGAGATTGCCTTTGGGCCAGGCAAAGCAGATTTGCTGGATGCGATTGAGGCAACCGGTTCTATCTCGGCAGCGGGCAAGCAGTTGGCGATGAGTTATCGGCGCGCGTGGATGTTAGTGGATAGTATGAACCGCTGTTTTCAGCAGCCGCTGGTAGAAACAGCGACTGGTGGCAGCCATGGTGGTGGTACACGCTTAACGGAAGCCGGGCTTGATGTGCTGAAACGCTATAGACAATTGCAGCAGGACATACAGCAACTTAGCGATAAACATTTCCCGGAATTTCAACCGCGATTGCGTAAAAAACCACTGCCGCCTGCATAAATAATTACACACGACGAATCAGCTCACCATTTTCTACCCACAGGCATTCGTCGGTGAGTTGATGAATTTCACTCAGCGCATGGGTGACATAAATCATCGGGATATTGCACTCGCGATATATACGCAGGAAAAACGGCAATATTTGCTGCTTCAAGCGCTCATCCAACGCCGACAAGGGTTCATCCAACAATAATAATTGCGGCGAATAAAGTACCGCGCGACCCAACGCAACACGCTGCTTTTCACCACCGGATAATTCCACAGGGCGACGCGCTAGTAATGGTGCAATCTCCAACAGTTCAACAATAGTATCCAATGAAAAGCGACGTTGCGCCGGTGCGATATTGTTATAGCCGTAGAGTAAATTATGGCGCACCGATAAATGCGGCAGTAATTGACCATCCTGAAATACCAACCCTATATGCCGCTGGTGCGGCGGTATAAATTGTTTTGTACGGGTATCACACAGGACATTGTTGTTCAGTGTGATCACACCGTCTCGCGGTGTTAACAGGCCTGCAAACAACGCCAGCAATGTACTTTTGCCGCTGCCCGATGCGCCCATAATGCCGGTGATGGGTGCATCCAGTGTTTGATTAACGGCTAAAGAAAAATTGTCGCGCCGGTAGGAAAATTGTAATTCAAGCACGGCGCACTCCCAGCCAACGCTCGGTGCGACGGGTTAGGATATTGCTCAAGAGCAGCGAAAAAAATGCCAACGCCAGACAGATTACAATTAACCGCGCCGCAATCGCATCACCGCCGATTTGATGGGTGGCGGAATAAATCGCCAGCGGCAAAGTGCGGGTTTCACCGGCAATATTGCCTACAAAAGTAATCGTCGCACCAAATTCACCGAGTGAGCGACTGAACACCATCAGTGCGCCAATTAAAATACCGGGCAACATGAGCGGTAAGGTAACCGTAAACCACACCTTAAACGGACTGGAACCGAGTGTACTAGCCGCCTGCTCCAAGCGACGATCTATCATGTGCACCGATAATTTTGCGGCTTGTACCATCAATGGAAACGCAATCACCGCCGCCGCCAACACGGCGCCTTTCCAATTAAACGCAAATTCAATATTGAAATGGGTTTTCAACCACTGACCAACAGCGCCCTGACTACCAAAGGTGACCAACAATAAATAACCCGGCACCGTTGGCGGCAACACCATGGGCATAAATAGCACTGCCTCCAATGCGGGCTTGGCAAAAAAATCCTTGCGCGCTAATAGCCAGCCAAAAAACACGCCAGGCATTAGGCACAAGAGTGTTGCACACAAGCCCACTTGGGCCGAGAGCAACAACACCTCCCACTCTGCATCGGTCAACATAAAATAATTACATCCATACCCAAGACTCCCACCGGCATTTGTCTCTAGCAGTTATTTGCATGAGACTCATTATGGCGATGTTGAAAAACCGTAGCGATTAAAAACAGCGATTGCTTCCGGCGATTGCAAAAATTGCCAAAACGCGGCGGCATCATTGCCTGCAATTTTGGTCAGGGCACCAGGGTATACAATAGGCTGGTGAGCTTGCGCAGGGAATTGCGCAACAACACTGACCTTTTGACTCATTTGCGCATCCGTTTTATAGACTATGCCCAGCGCACACTCGCCGCGCTCCACAAAAGCCAAGGCGGTGCGCACGTCCTCCGTGCCCACCAAACGACTGGCGATAGAATTCCACCACCCATAATAGCCCAAGGCTTGCCTGGCATATTTACCCACCGGCACAGACGCAGGATCACCCGTACACAACTTGCCCTGGAATTGATCGACCAGTGTTTTGTCCGCCGTTAATTCGATAGGCACTGTCGCTGTGCGAGGTGCAATTAATACCAGGCTATTCACCAGCAACTCTTTGCGACTGTCGCTAGCCAATAATTTGCGCTGCGCCAAATAATCCGCCCACTCTTTATCGGCCGAAATAAACACGTCTGCCGGAGCACCATTCTCTATTTGCTTTGCCAGGGTGGATGAACCGGCAAATGCGGTTTTAATGGATATATTGTCGTGCTGCTTTTCGTAGCGCTGCGCCAGTTCAGTGACAACATCGGTCAGGCTGGCCGCGGCATAAACCCTGACCTCTGCACCTTGCACTGCACCAACAAAAAGCAACGCTATCCATAACAGGGTCCATAAGGTTGCCTTTGATGCCCATTGATTGCGAAGCCTGTGTTTACCCATCACCAGCTCACCTCTCACTTAAAAAGTCCTGCCTGATTCGCTATTCATAATTGAATATAACGGCATTTACTGTCAAGGAGGCGATGACAAATGCACAGGATTTATCAATAGAAAGAAAAACCCCGCCGGTTGGCGGGGTTTAGTGTGGAAAGCAACGTTTAGCGAGCAGGCCAGAAAATGGCATCCAGGAAGTGGATAATATCGTTTAAGGGCTCGGGTGCATCGCGATCAAAACAGACTTTCAAAAATTCATTACAGCCATTGTCCAAAAAGGCATGGTTGCGCCCTTCATAAATTTTAAATTCCACTGGCTGACCGGCCGCCTTGAGCGCATCAACATACTGCTGGGATGAAGCCGGTGGTGTTGTGGCATCGGTACTGCCAACATGCACAAATTGCGGCGGCAGTTGGTATTGCGCACGCGTAGGGATGTTATACATGGGCGATACGGCTTTATAAAATTCCGGATTTTTATCTACCGAAATACCATCGCCAAACAAACCGCGCGGTGTTGCATTACCTAACTTCCAGAAAATATTGGATGAGGTTTCAAAACCGTTTTGTGCCGCTTTGTATAAATCGAAAGCGGCGTAACTGATGACTGCCGCTTGCACGCGCAAGCCATCGCGCTTGGCAATTTTTTCAGCGGTTTTTCCTTTGGGTAAATAGGTGGGTTTAAAACCGAGTGTCTTGCCAGCAAAACCATCGGACTCCAGCTTGCGGCTATTTAGCAACACCATGGCACTTAATTGGCCGCCAGCACTATCGCCGGTAATGGCAACACGCGCCGGGTCACCTTTGTAGTTAGCAATATGTTCTTTCATCCACAACAGGCTGCCCATAGCATCTTCCACAATCTGGTTGATGTGAACGCTATTATTGTTATCGCCCAAGAGGCGATAATTCGTATTCACCACCACATATTCACTATTGCCAGCGATATATTCCGACATGGTATTCATGATGGAATTATTGTTAATCAACCAACCGCCGCCGTGGTAAATCACCAATACCGGATAATTTTTCTTGCCGGTTTTAGGAACATAAATATCCAGGGTAAGCGGCATATTATCGGGTTCAGCCCAGGTAATATTTTTATGGGTTTCAAATGCATGTTTCGGCTTCAATGCAGCCGCTTGCGACACCAGGGGTAACAACAGCGCAATAACCACTACACAATAGCGGAATACCGCTGATTTATTATTCGATAACAGACTGTTCATAATCGTTATGTCCATCCGGAAATGTTAAGTAAAAAAATCTCGCGCTACATAGCACAGAGATATTGAGTGTAGAACACTACTGTGGCAATAATCAGATGCAATTTGTCATAAAACCAGACTCTATGCACAATCGCAGCGCACCTTTACAAAAAATAATGATTTATCAACAAAAATAAGCGAATAATAAACCGCCAGATTGATAACAGATAAAAACCCATCCCTTAAAGGAGTTTCCCGATGAAGAAAATCGCCCTGCTCGCCACTGCACTGTTCTTGTCCAGTTGCGCAATAGACAACACAACCACACCTGACAAAAAACACCTCAGTGCCGCCGATAAACAACAATTAATTAATATCACCCAATCGCTGCCCGCCGAACATCAGGCCCGCTATGTGGCACGCAACCCGGTAGAAACGCTGGAATTTTTTGGGATTCGCCCCGGCGATGTGGTGCTGGAAGCACTGCCGGGCGATGGCTGGTACTCTAAAATCCTCATGCCGTATCTGGGTGAGAAAGGCCGCTTGATCGGTGTGGATTACAGCTTGTCCATGTGGCCGGAGTTTGGTGGCTTTGCTACGCCGGAGTTCATCAAGAAACGCGAACAATGGCCAGCACAATGGCGCACTGATGCAAAACGCTGGGGCAGTGCGCAGGTGGATGCCTATACCTTTGCAGATTTGCCCGCTGACCTGACCGGACAGGTTGATGCTGTGTTGTTTATCCGCGCACTGCATAATCTCGCGCGCTTTGATGCCAAGGGCCAGTACCTGCAACAAGCACTGGCAGAGACCTATCGGGTACTTAAACCCAATGGCACAGTGGGCGTTGTGCAACATGCCATGAGCGAATCCAAACCTGACGCCTGGGCCGATGGTAGCCGTGGTTATTTAAAAGAGTCAGATATAGTGTCGGCGATGTTAAAGGCGGGTTTTGAATTGGTAGACAGCAGTGATATCAACAAAAACCCCAAAGACAATCCGCAAGAGAATGACAATGTCTGGCGCCTGCCACCCAACCTGAACGGCACCGATGCACAAAAGCAGCAAAACCAACTGATCGGCGAATCCAACCGCGTGACATTACTCTTCCGGAAAAAATAACCACGATCACATAATATCTATCGCGGCGCGCAAAAAATAATTTTTTTGCGCGCCGCAGCAACTACATCACTGTTGGTAACTCACAATGAATAACAACCATAAAAATCCGTCGACTATATTTCAACATTACTTGCAGCAACTAAAAACGATTGTTCATAAGATAGATATCCATCAACAAGGCAACCCGCAGATACTGAAACACAGCCTACACCCCGATATGCTACCGCTCCTTGCCCAGCTGCGCACCGCGGCCAACTTTTCATTGCGCTGTTGTTGCCCGCTGAGTGGCCGTGAGCGCATCACGTTTGATAATAAGGATGAAACCTTCGCGGGTATTCAATTACAGCTGGATCAAACTATTCAGTACTTACAATCACTTCCGCTAAACGATGCGGCCAGCACAGCAAGTCTGATTGAGGACCAGGCCGGGTTTACTCCATTACAATTACCGGCAGAAGAATATGTTTATCACTATGCACTGCCCAATTTTTTCTTCCACCTGAACATGGCTTACGCCATTGGCCGTGCAGCGGGTGTGCCGCTTAGCAAAGGGGATTTTGATGGCTACCACCAATACCCCGATGGATTTTCATTTGTGTCGCAAGAAGATCAATAGCATAAAAAATCATCTACACAACTCGCACCTTGCGCTGTATCAAATAATTTTCAGTTAGGTTTTTATTTTTTACAGCGCTAAAACTAATTGATATATATCAATTTTTATAATGTGAAATTTCGTAACACTGCCTCTGTGATTTAACAATTGTGTTAACAACAGAGGAAATGCACATGCGTCAATTAGTAATGGCTCTGGTATTAGGTAGCAGTTGTGTAGCAGCGGCAACTCATGCTCACGAAGCAGGTGATTTTTTAGTGCGTGTTGGGGTTGCCCAAGTCGCGCCCGATGCAAGCAGTGGCAGCGTATTAGGTGGTGGCGTGGATGTAGAAGATGCAACCGGGCTGGGCTTTTCCGGCACCTGGTTTGCCACACCCCATATCGGCATTGAAGTGCTGGCCGCGCTGCCCTTTGAGCACGATATTGTGGGGAGCGGCGCACTCAGTGGTGTGGATATTGGCAGCACCAAACACCTGCCGCCCACTGTGTCCCTGCAATATTACCCGCTGGGTGAAGGCAAATTTCAACCCTATGCGGGCATAGGCCTGAACTACACCACCTTTTTTGATACCAAGAGCAGCGCTGCGTTGGATAGCGCGCTGGTAGGCGATACGGATATTTCACTCAAGGATTCAACCGGCGTCGCGCTGCAACTGGGTGCCGATTGGCAACTCAATGACAACTGGTATTTAAATGCCGCTGTGTGGAAAATTGATATAGAAACTACCGCGCGCATTTCAGTGGATGGAACTCAAGCAGCGCGCGTGGATGTCACAATTGATCCGCTGGTATTTATGCTGGGCGCGGCCTATTCGTTTTAAATTGGATATTCCATGGCGTCAGCGATTGACTGCTGACGCGCACTAAATCATTTTGAGCAATTCTTTTAAATCGCTCACGTGGCGACGGCTGATAATGGGCCGCGTCAGGGTATCGGCAAGGCGCACTTGATACTGCCCTTGCCCATTGCGCTCCAAGGCTTCGATATGTTTAATCGACACCAGCGAATTGCGATGTACACGCACAAAGCGCCCGTTAAATTCTTCTTCCAATTCTTTCAAGGTTTCATCGAGCAAATGTTCGCCGCCGCGATGATAGACGGTGACGTATTTTTGATCGGCAAGAAAATAGCGAATATCCTCCAGTGGAATTAATTCCACACCGCGCCGGGTTTTGGCCGTGATGTGGCTACGCTGGTTCTCCCGCGCTGCCGGTTGCTGCACCGCAAGGCGCTGGATTTTGTTGAGCTTTTGCGCCTTTTCCAGCACCTGCAATAATTGCTCGGCTTTGACCGGCTTGAGTAAATAGCCAACAGCATTAGTGCCAAATGCATCCAGCGCATACTGATCGTAAGCGGTGCAAAAAATAACGACCGGTGGATCTTCCAATTGGCTGATATCTTTTGCCAGGCTCAAACCATCGCGACCAGGCATGCGAATATCCAGCAGCACTATATCCGGGTCATGCTCGGTAATGGATGCCAGCGCGGCTTCCGCATTATCGGCCTCAGCCACGACATGAAAGCCATCAATTTTTTCCACCATGCGCAACAAACGCTGCCGCGCCAGGGTTTCATCATCAACAATAAGCAATTCCATACCAGTGATTCCGAATAATTGCGGGTTATCGCTATTGTGTTAACGGGCAAAAAATATAGGTGGTGAATACGCCATTTTCCGCACTGCTGGAAAGGCGTGCCGCTGCACCAAAGTGGGCGGTGAGGCGACGGCGAATATTATCCAATGCCATACGGTTATGACGTTGCGCGGGTTCGCTATTGTGCTGATTTTTTTTCACCAACAAATAGGGGTTGCTAATGACGATGCTTAATTGCTTATCGTTTTGCGAGACTTTAATCGTAATGTTTCCCCCGCGCGGCAGCGGTTCCACGCCGTGGAAAATGGCATTTTCTACCAGCGGCTGCAACATCAAGCTGGGGATTTTTAGCTGCGGGTTGCACTCGCTAATTTGCCAATCCACCTGCAAGCGTTTACCCAGGCGCAACTGCTCTATATCCAAATAGTGTTTGCACAGGCTCAGTTCGCGCTCCAGCGGGATCAAGCTTGGCTCGGCCAGGCTTGCGCGAAATAACTCCGATAAATCCTCCACCACTCGCTCGGCAGTATCCGGATCAGTCGCAATTAAACTGGCGATGGAATTCATACTGTTAAACAAAAAATGCGGGCGAATACGCGACTGTAACGCCTGAATACGCGCGTGCATTTCCGCCTGTTGCTGGTTGCGCAACTGCTGCTGCAAATACAAATAGCGCAATAAAATACCCGCTAAAATCGCAGCGATCACCATATTATTCAGCAGTTGCCAGCCGTTAAATTCAAAGTGATAGTCGTCCACCAGCGCGAGACCGCTGAAGCCATAAATAATCCATTGCCCGGCACTCGACAGCACCAGCGTAATCACCAGTACCAACGCATAACTGGTGCACCCGGCGCGCAGGTGGCTCTGTCGCCCCAACCAAAAACGCAGTCGGCACAAGGCAATCGCACTGAACAGCACCACCCACTGGATCTGCACCGAGATCAGCGCCAGCTTGTCCCAATTAAAATGCTGCAGGCCGGACGAGGCGCTGATCGTCAGCAGTACCGCCAGCAGCTCCGCCACCAGTACCAGTAAAAATACGGACTGGCTGCTGCATAAATCTGCCAGAAAGGGATTGGCAGGCTCGGCAGCGTCAGGTGCAGGCGGCTTGTCCCGGGTGGTCATCATAAATTCTCATTGCTCGACTGAAGAAATGCCTTACCGGCGCAGCGACTTATTTACAGGTCATCTTTTATGGGTCGTTGGGCTATAATGCCCGGCCTGCGGCGGCTTGCCTTGTTAAAGAAGGCCTAGAGGTGAATATAGCCTATGCGCGCCTGCCATCTCTTTCATTATTTCTAGTTTGTGGACACTTCCTCATGAGCCAAAACGATCAGCCCATCAAACCCTGGGGCGGCCGCTTCAGTGAAGCCACCGACGCCTTTGTTGAGCGTTTCACCGCCTCTATCGGTTTTGATTACCGCCTCTATCACCACGATATCAACGGCTCCATCGCCCACGCCACCATGCTCGCCAAAGTCGGTGTGCTGACCGAGGCCGAGCGCGACCAGATCATCACTGGCCTTGAAGAAATTCGTGCAGAGATTGTCGCCGGTAAATTTACCTGGTCCGTCAGCCTTGAAGATGTGCACATGAACATCGAAGCACTGCTCACCCAGCGCATCGGCATCACCGGCAAAAAGCTGCATACCGGACGCTCGCGCAACGATCAAGTGGCCACCGACATTCGCCTCTATTTGCGCGACGAAATCGATGCAATCGCAAAAGAATTGACTCGCTTGCAACAGGGCTTGCTGCAAGTCGCAGAAGCCAATGCCGATACCATCATGCCCGGCTTCACCCATTTGCAAACCGCCCAGCCAGTCACTTTTGGCCATCATTTATTGGCCTGGTTTGAAATGTTGCAGCGCGATTATGGCCGCCTGATGGATTGCCGTAAGCGTGTAAACCAATCGCCTTTGGGCGCCGCTGCACTCGCCGGCACCACCTACCCCATCGACCGCGCTTACACTGCGCAACTGCTGGGTTTTGATGCGCCGACCGAAAACTCACTCGACTCCGTGAGCGACCGCGACTTCGCCATCGAATTCGCTGCCTTCGCCAGTATATTGATGATGCACTTGTCGCGCGCGAGCGAAGAGCTGGTGCTCTGGACTTCATCGCAATTCAGCTTTATCGATTTACCGGATCGCTTCTGCACCGGCTCCTCGATCATGCCGCAAAAGAAAAACCCCGACGTGCCCGAACTGGTACGCGGTAAAACCGGGCGCGTGTATGGCCATTTGACGGCGCTGTTGACGCTGATGAAATCCCAACCTTTGGCCTACAACAAGGACAACCAGGAAGACAAAGAGCCAGTGTTTGATGCCATCGATACAGTGAAAGATTGCCTGCGCGCATTTGCCGATATGGTGCCCGCCATCCAGCCGCGCAAAGAGAAAATGTACGAAGCAGCCAAGCGCGGCTTCTCTACCGCAACGGATCTGGCCGATTATCTGGTTCGTCGCGGTGTGCCTTTCCGCGATGCGCACGAGATTGTCGGCAAGTCAGTCGCCTACGGAGTACAAACCGGTAAAGACCTGTCGGAAATGAGCCTGGCCGAACTGCAGCAGTTCTCCACAGTGATTGAGCAGGATGTGTTTGCAGTGTTGACGCTGGAAGGTTCAGTCGCCGCGCGCAATCACATCGGAGGCACAGCGCCGGCGCAGGTAAAAGCAGCGGTTGAGCGCGCCAAGCACAATATCGCTGCACGCTAAACTACCGCGCGATTATCGCCACACAAAAACGCCGCTTATCGATGATAGGCGGCGTTTTTTTATCCCCTCTCTTTGTCGCCTAAACCCGCTCTTTTTCCGGTATTTGCTGGTATTTGCACCAAAATGAACTAGGCTCTACATCTGGCAGTTTGTTTTTTGTCCAGATGATACCGAGGTGCAAGTTAGGGACATGAGTGAACATTCCCCCCATTCAGGAAGCGCTGAAGCCGCATTGGCAGCCAAGATTAAACTGCTTGAGGCAGAACTCGCCTCGTTGAAACAGCAACAGCAGCAAATGACCGACAGGGATACCCGCCATCAGTATGCGATGGAGGCCACCAACGACGGCTTGTGGGATTGGCACATTCCCAGCGGCAAAATCTATTTCAATCACAGTTACCTGCGCATGCTCGGTTACGACTACGGTGACCTGCCCGCTGACCTGTACACCCTGCGCGAGTATTTTGTCCACCCGGACGATGTGGACGATGTGCTCACCGAATACCAAACCGCGCTGGATAACCGCCGCGAATCGGTGCAATTGCAATACCGCCTGCTACACCGCGACGGCAATAGTATTTGGGTACACGCCAAGGCCAAGTTCTTTGAGCCGGACTCCCAAGGGCGCGCCACTCGCTGCGTGGGTATTAACAGCGACATCAGCGACTTTATTAAAGCGCGTGAAGACCTGCTCGGCGCCAAAGCCCAGGCCGATTTGGCCAATAAAACCAAAAGTGAATTCCTCGCCCGTGTCAGCCACGAAATTCGCACGCCCATGAATGCGATTATCGGCATAGGTTATTTGCTGCACGACACGCCCCTGGATGAACAACAACAGAGTTACCTCACCAGCATTAATTCAGCGGCAGATTCTTTATTACAAATCATCAACCAGTTGCTGGATTTCTCCAAAATTGAAGCGGGCCGCGTCATTCTGGAATACGCCCACTTTGATATTGAACAGCTGTTTGAAAAAATATCGCGCCTGTTTGAAATTAGTGCACTGCACCGCACCGTCAATATTGTGTATGACATCAAGCCTGATGTGCCGCGTTTTTTGCGCGGCGATGCATCGCGCTTGAGCCAAATTCTCGGGCATTTAATTAGCAATGCGTTTCAATATTCCCACACGGATCAAGTGATTGTGCGCGTAGCCAAAACACGTCAAACCCATAAAACCCTATTGCTGGATTTCACGGTGGAAGATAAGGGCGTGGGTATGTCGCCCAAACAACTGGCGACCATCAAAGAGCAACTGGTGTTTAACAAAAACCTGATCTCCACCGATAAAAACACCTACGGCCTGAGTATTTGCAGTCACCTGGTGCATTTAATGCAGGGCAGCTTTGCCATAGAGTCCAGCCCCAACAAGGGCTGCAAAGTCAGCTTCAGCGTGATGTTGGAGCACAGCCATCTGGGTGAAAAAACCCTGCTCAGCCAGCCGCGCTGCCTGAATAATATTCGCGTCCTGATTGTCGATGACAACACCATTGCGCGTACGATTCTTGCCAGCACAGCACGCAGTATTCGTCTGCAAGTGGATGAAGAGGACAACGCATTAGGCGCGATTGAGCGCATCCGCCACGCAGACCAATGCGGCAACCCCTATCATTTTGTATTGCTCGACTATCGCATGCCGAGCATGAACGGCCTGCAGCTCACCGGGCTAATCAAATCGGATTGCCACTTGCAGCAAAAACCCTGGGTATTTTTGATTTCTGCCTATCACCGCGATGAAATATCCAGTGCCGATCCCAACGCCTTGTTGGTTGATGAATTTTTAAGTAAACCGGTCAGCGAGTCGCGCCTGTTTGATGCCATAGGCCAAACAATTGCGCAGGTACAATCGCTGCAAGATATCAGCCCGCCCATGACCAGCGACGGTGACAATCGCGCACTGCTGGAACATACCCGCATTCTTATCGCGGAAGACAATCTGGTTAACCAACAAGTGCTGCGCGGTATTTTGAAAAAGAAAAATATCGCCAGTGTTATTGCAGCCAACGGCATTGAAGCGCTGCAAATACTCGATACAACCGAACAGCCATTTGATGCCATATTGATGGATTTGGAAATGCCGGAGATGGATGGCATAGAAGCCACACGGCAAATTCGCGCGGGTGCGGTAGGCGGTAAATACCCGGCAGCACAGATTCCGATTATTGCCGTTACCGCCCAGGCAATGCGCGGTGACCGCGAACGCTGTCTAGCGGCAGGCATGGATGGTTATTTATCCAAACCGGTAAACCCGGAATTACTTTACACAACACTGGCCGATATTTTACGCGCGCAGGCTGTGACCAATGACCATACACCACGCTGACACTTATGCTTTCTCGCCCCATAGACATTCACGATATAGATGACGGTGTTGACCGCAAACAACTCAGTCAACTCAAGCAGCGTTTTCTCGATTTAAACCAACAGCGTTACGCGCGAACTTGCGCCGCATTGTCCGAGCGCCAACAACAATTTTTACAATTATTGCCGCTGCTATTTCACGTCAATCACCCCATGCTGCCGGGCTATGTCTCTCACAGTACACCCGCCGGTGTTTATCAATTTTCCCCCGATGCCGACCAACTGCGCTACGCCAAAATCCTTGCACGCAGTTTTCATTACCAGCGCGACCTCACCGAAAAAACAAGCCATATCGATGCACTGTTTATTATGGGCAGTATGGGCACCATTGCGCAGAGTGAATCCAGCGATTTGGACGTATGGGTGTGTCACAGCCTGGAAAATACTCACACGCATGTGCATGAGCTGGAACGCAAATGCACCTTGATTAGCCAATGGGCGGCGCAGCAACTGCATTTTGAAGTGCACTTTTTTTTAATGCAGGCACAGGAGTTTGCCAGCCAACGCCATAGCGGGCTCAGCAGCGAAGCAAGTGGCTCGGCACAACACTATTTATTATTGGATGAATTTTATCGCACTGCACTGTGGTTGGCAGGCAAGGTGCCGCTCTGGTGGTTTGTCCCCGCCACGCAAGAGCAGGACTACAATAACTATCGCGACAAACTGCTTGGCCGGCGCTTCCTGAAAGCACAGGATGTAATTGATTTTGGTGGCCTGCCCGACATTCCCGCCAACGAATTTATTGGCGCTGGTGTGTGGCAGCTTTATAAGGCGATTGAATCGCCCTACAAATCGGTTCTGAAATTATTGTTGTTGGAAGTCTATGCCAGTGGCAGTAGCGCCGCGCTGCCGGAAGCGGGCACAACAGACACCAATGTTGATGCCTGTAGCGCAGCGGAACCACTAGCACTGAGTTTAAAGCGCGCTATCTACGCCGGGGAGCCCGACGCCGATTTACTTGACCCCTATGTCATGGTCTACCAGCGCATTGAATACTATTTGCAACAATACCAACAACTACAGCGGCTGGATTTGGTACGCCGCTGTTTTTATTTCAAAGTAAATAAAGCCTTATCGCGCACCAGCCGCCACGGCAAAAAATCCTGGCAGCGGCAATTGCTGGATAAAATGGTCGCAAATTGGAACTGGTCCAATCGCGATTTATTAATGCTGGACAACCGTGCCTATTGGAAAGCGCCGCATGTTATTACCGAACGCGCGCTATTGGTCAATGAGTTGAATCACAGCTATCGCTTATTAAACGCATTAAGCAAACAACATCGCGATGAAATTGCCATCACCAGTGATGAGCTGATGATTCTAGGGCGCAAATTGCACGCCGCCTTTGAGCGCAAAGCGGGCAAAGTGGAATTAATTAACCCCGGTATTTCCCGCGACATTAGTGAAGAGGCACTCTGTTTCCTGCGCGCCACCAAAGACGGCAATGAAACCAGCACAGATGAAAACCTACAGGGTGATGCAACACTCGAAGACCGCGCAACAGACACCAGTTGGCAACTTATTCGCGGCACCCAACAGGATGTGATGCTGCGCTATATTGATGTAGAACCCATTAAACGGTCACGCAGTTTGCTGGAATTATTGCTCTGGTGTCACGCCAACCAGATTCTGGAAAACCACACCAAAATCGACATAGTGGGCAGCGATGTAGAGATCACCCACAGCCAAAAACAGCAACTCATCCAGGCCTTACAGCAATGGTTACCCCTTCCACTCACCATTGGACACGAACAATTTACTCGCCCGGCGCAAATTGAACGGCTGCTGTTGATTATTAATACTGGCGTTGAACCCCAGGTAGAACTCTACAAAAAAGGCATGCAAATGCTGAGCAACCAACGCGACGCCTTGGGCTATAGCGGGCTGCGTGAAAATTTAATCATCAATGCCGATGTTATTCATATTAATTCCTGGGGCGAATTGGTATGCCGTCACTATGCCAAGGATGCACTGGTCAATTGCTTGTTGCATTACTTCCGCTTATTTTCACCGGGTAAACCCCTGAGCTTGCCCGAATTGAGCATTCGCTGTTTTAGCAGTAGCCAAGGCAATAATATTGCACACCGCCTCACCGAATTATGGCGCGACCTGATTGGCTGTTTTTATTCCGGCACTCGCCCGCGCACCAGTCGTTATGTTTTGGAAGTAGGCGATGAATATCTGCTCCTGCAATTTGTGCAACAGTTGCCGCAAATCCAGCGCTTTAAAAGTTATGAGAAATTACTGGAGCGTTTGGAGCAAGCACAGAGCGACTACAGCCCGATTGTGATTGACCGTCACGGGCTGCGCGATAAACCCTTGCGGATCATGTGTGAGACCGCCAAAAAGCGCGCGATTTACCTGTTTTATTATCTGGATGGCAGCGAAGCCAGAATCACAATTATTGATGAGCGAGGCTCTTTGTTTAGCATTAATACGCCTTACCACAACCAACAGACATTATTACGGCCGCTGGTGAATTTCATTAATGCCGCACTACAGCGCCAGTTATTGGATGGTCACCAACCGGTAACACCCAACGAGCCCAAAGATATTTTGATTTATGAACTCACAGGCAATATTAAACAGCATCAAGGCATTGCCGAGGTACGCCAGTTGCAAAAGGATTGGTCGCAATTGCATTTTATTAATATCAAAGCCATTGCCGAAATGGACGGTGAACATCAATTGCGTTACACCATTTTTTGCGATGAGCAGGAATTTTCTGCACTGCGCTATGGCGACAATTTATTTGCTGCGGTTGCCCAGTATATTGTGAGCCGCCGCCAGCGCGGTGAACGCTACCCTTGCTACATTACCGATCTGGACTTATCCCTCTGTCACGACACAATTGCCCAACAAACCGGTGTGCAACTCGGCCATTATTTGCGCTTAAAAGCAGAGCTGGAAACCAGGCTCAACCACGCCTTGGGCCAGATGTAAACCAGCAGCAGTATTACATCTGCAAGGTAAAATCCGTGCGCGCCACTTCTTTGCCGTTTACCTGAATCGCCAACTGATGGACGCCCGCATAATAGCGGCGTGTGGTGATGGGTTTAAAAGAATGCTGCTTGGTAATGGTCAAGACTTCCTTCGGCGCGAGAGTGATATTTTTTAATTTGAACACCTTGGGCGCGACTTTTCCGTTGGATTTCATAAAATAAATAAGGTAGTCCACCACCAAATTTTGCGACTGCTTACCGCCGGTAAGCTGGCAATTAAATGCGAGTGTATCGCCAACGGCGATTTTCTGTTTATCCAGAGTAATATCACTGACCGCCACACTGGGCTTGGGCGCGTATCCCAACAGCGGAAATACTCGCGTATCGCCTGCCTTTACCAAACTGCGCAACGCGTGTTTCACAATCCAATCTGTGTCTTCATGTTTGTCATCCAACCACTGGCGACACAGGGCAATCATCCAATCCGGGTTATCTTTGCTGATGTCATTGAGGTTATTCGCCACAGAGCGGCGCACGTAGAGGCTGTCGTCAGTTTTTAATTTTTCCAAAATAGCCGCGAGCGGTTCCGGGTCGCGAATAAATTGCGGCAGGCGCATGCCCCAAGGCAAACGCGGGCGAGAACCTTCCGATGCCAAACGGCGTACATGCTCGGACGGATGCTCGCACCATTTCAGCAAGGTCTTGTAGGTTAGCGCAGTGTGCTGCTGGATGAAGGGACGAATCGCAAATTCAGCACTGAATAAAGGGGTGAGTTTTTCCAAGGTTTGCAGTGCTTCTTTGGGATGTTGTAATCCGTGCACGGATACATAATCAATTACTGGCCAAGCGGCAAAACCGGCTTTGTTATCGGCGGCACTGCCTCTGTCCCACACTTCGGGCAGGGCCTGCAAATGTTTGCTGAGCGTTGTGAAAGGTAAATCGTAATGGCGATGCAACACCTCAATCAGGTGATGAACCCGCGCTTTTAATTCCAGCGCTTCCAATCCCCGCTCGGCGTCTTTTTGAAAGGCGCGCGCATTAAACTGCGGAATCACCTGCGCCACACTATTGCCTATGCGTTTAATCGCCGCGCGGCCCAAGCCGTCTTTCATTAAGGATTGTTCGGTCATTGCTTCCACCTGCACCTGTTAAATAAGGAACTATTGTTCCATAAAAAACCGGTGCAAGTGAGTTGGCTTTTGTCACCTTATTGCGCGACCCTCAGCCGCGCTGTAGGTGTGTGTTGTTCGCGCGCGGCAAAGGCGACCGGCCTTAATAAGGGCGCTGTCGCTACTGCAGGTTGCAACTCAAAACATTTGCCTTTTGTCGTGGTAAGTTTGACGGATTTTTCATACATCCAGGTTTCAGTAATTAATCCATCGCGCAGGACAAACAGCAACCGCGCACGCAGTGCCAGGCGGCACTGTGTTGCAGGCAAGCCCATAAATTCTTCGTGGTGAATTCCTTCAATACGCAAACACACGACCGCTTCTGATTCACTCGTATGGAGTTGCTCAATTGACCATTCAGGCTCAGCAAAAACATCCAGCAAAAAATTAAAAAAGGCCAGATACTCACCGCGATGGCGCGGGTCAAATTCAGGGAAGCCCCAGCAGCGCACATGCTCCGCCACATAGCGGTCAAAGTGCGGGGCAGAGCCGCTAAATGCCCCCTGCAAAAAATCGCGAATACCGGCATCAAGGTGTTGGTGGTCGGACATGGTGAACTCCTTCCCGCACGGGATGATCAGAAATACAGGCAATCAGAGCCTTACTATAAAGAGCAAGGTCGTCCCTCGATAGCAAATTACTCGTTGATTATTGCCTAAAACTCCAGACTCAAGCGCCGCCCCGTTCTACCGCCCAAGCCGACGCGCTACACTCGGTAGCAATGATTCAATCCGGGAGCGTAACAATGACCACGGCAGAGAAAAGAACGACATCGGGGCCGGATGTTGACGCCATATTGGCGGAAATGGTTGAGCGGACACTGGCCCTGACACCCGAAGAAGGCGTGAATGCCACCGCCTTTGGGCCATTGCAGATATACCGATCCAATCGCACCAGCGAGGCCATCCATGGGCGCTATGAACCCGCACTGTGCATTATTGCGCAGGGGCGCAAGCGTGCCATGCTCTGCGATGAAATTTTTAACTACAGCCCCAGCCACTATCTGGTGGCCGCTGTGGATTTGCCGGTCGTCGGCCAAGTGATTGAAGCGAGTGAAGATAAACCCTACCTGTGCGTGCGCCTGGATCTGACGCCGAAAAAAATCAGCGATCTATTAATGGAAATGGCACCAGCCAATCACCAGCCACCACAAGCGCGCGCGGAAAAAACTACCCGCACCTCGCAACGCGGGCTGTTTGTGAGCCAGGCAAACGGGCATTTATTGGATGCCGTTCTGCGCCTGTTGCGCCTGCTGGATAACCCTGCTGACCTGGCGATGCTCGGGCCGCTGCTTGAACGCGAAATCATCTATCGACTGCTGCAAGATGAGCAGGCCGATGCGCTGCACCAAATCGCACTGGCCGATAGCCATGCGCAAAAAATTGCGGCGGTTATTGCATTGTTGAAACGGGATTTTCAAAAAAGTTGGCGCATTGACGAGCTGGCACAAACGGCTTGCATGAGCAATTCATCGCTGCATACCCACTTTAAAAACATCACCAATATGACGCCGCTGCAATACCAAAAAAACCTGCGTCTGCAAGAAGCGCGACGCTTATTGTTTTCCGAAAACCTGGACGCCGCTACCGCCAGCCACAGGGTTGGTTATGAAAGCCCATCGCAGTTTAATCGCGAATACCACCGTTTATTTGGCTTGCCACCGGTGCGCGATTTGGCACAGCTGCGCGCCACCAAGCAACTGCTGGTAAATGCCTGATGCGTCATAAAAAAGGCTCCGTTGCGGACACTGCTGCCCCAGAGCATGTAGATAAAAGAAAATCCTATTTTTCGAGTTGATACAAAACGGATTTAACCACACCAAGGGGAAATGGCCCACAAGTAATTTTCGGGCCATTTTTATGGGTGCTCGCGAGGCGGCACTACAATTACAGTGCACCTGCCTCATACCTCAGCGCAAGCTCTTTTAATTTTTCCAACAAACCTCCTTCAAGCAACATATTCCTAGGAATATCCCATTGCTGCGGAGGAATTTCAGATATGTAACTCGCACGGCTAGCATTCCAGATATTAAAACCCGGTAAATTTTCTGCGCAGCAATGTGCCATTGCATTAATACCAATAAGCTCACCGTTAAATTCTTTTCGCAGACTACGCTCGAAATCAGAGGCACCTCCTTGATCCTGTGGTTTAAAAAAACCGCTTTCAAAACGATCCACTAACCAAGGAAGCACTTCCAGAGGAAATTCCTTCTGCTCCATATCCCAATGTTTTTTTAGCTTCCGCCAGAAAAGAAAATGAACGACCAGATAGTTACCTTTTATGAACAATCTTACTGTTTCATCAGGGAACATTTCATATTTAATTGAAAACAAAAACATCTCATCCTTCTTAAGATTATCCGGATCAATTAACCCAAGAGGGAACAAAACTGTTTTTTGATTCATTTAAACCACCTCTCTTAACGTTAGCGGTATTGTTTTTACATTTTTCATTTGAGATATGGGAGGTGGATTATTTTCCAATGTCAGTGTTTCCACTACTCCATATCGCGTACTTCCTTCACGGGATTGCGTTAATCCATTTCCAGTAAATTCACTGTTAGCACCAATTTCTGTACGGACATTATGTCTAGCCGAAAATCTTTTTTGATCCGCTAAAGACAGACTACTCTCATAGTCTTGCTGATCCCTCTCATTAAACTCCCTTAATCCAGCCGCATGATAAGCTTCCATATCCCTTGAATACTGCGTCTGATACTCAGGCGTCATCACATCCTTCAATACCGCAAAATCATGCTTACCGCCCAAATATTTTTGGGTCGGCTCCTGCATGTTATCCCATGTCGGGATCAGCGTATTTTGACCAAAAAGATCACCATTTTCACCTCGATCTATAATATGCAGCACATATTCTTTTTCGGGGTCGTAGGGTGTTCCCAAAATATCGGCAATCAACTGGGGATCAGTATCCGCATTTTCTAACTGATCAAAACTTGTTGCCCATACGGGCGCAAGACCACTGTCACGCTGGAAAGCGAGTTTCGCATTAGGGTCAGAATTATTAGTTTGGAAACTAACCAGAAACCGCTCCTGACTCACTTCGTTACTTTTTACTTTCGCCAGCTGTTGCTCGTCAGAGTATTTAGCTTGGTAGCCATTTGAAACCAGCCGCTCACGCGCCTCTTTCAAACCTTGCGCACACTCATCTAAGGTTTGCGGCGGGGCCTTTTTAACCGGAGGCTTTTCAGTATTGCTACCAGCAGAAGAACTATTACTCTCCGGTGCCAAAGGCACCGGCTTATCCGCTGCAGTTGCAGGCAGAAATTCCGTTGCTTTTGCCGGAGGTGCTTTGGGAGGCAGGGGAATTTTATACGCGAGCAATTCGCCTGTGGCGAGTAAATTCAATACTTCGGCCGACGGATTTTGTTTTTGATAGTCGTTATACAGACTTTCGCCTTTTAGATACCCTAAAAATACCTCGCTGCTAATGCCTAATTCATTTAATAATTGTTGGGCGGCATCAGTACTGTTAATCACTTCGGGCATCAGGTCCGTGGCGCAGTGCGGATTTGGTCCCTTGATGATACGCAAACCAATCCCGTGCTTACCTGGTAATGCTCCCACTGTCGTTAATGCCGGTAATTGATAGATCCGTAAATCGCCTCGCAAAACACACTGCGCGACCGCTTGATATATCTCACCCGGATGGCTGCCATGAAAGTAAGATGTCCCCTGCTGGACACTGCCAAGAATTTGCACCCACTGTTGCAGGCCTACCGGTAATCTGGCAACAAGACGAAAAATAGAATAGGAATCGCTGGAGTAGGCTTGTGCGGAAGAGGAGCGAGGTGAGCGTGTGCGACCGGTTAGTTCATAGGCTTGGCCGGTATAATCTTGAATAACAATATTGACCACATTGGCATCCTTGTGTTGTTGATCTTGAAAAACGGTGAACGTGCAGTGTAGGTATTTTGTCTGCTGTGTCCATAGTTAGCAGAATCCTGCACTAAAACTGTGACAGGCTTCCAGTCCAGATAAGCTGTCCCTCGATACCAATATGCTTCCCTAGGGCTCACATCACAATGATTATGCATCTATTGCTGGAATTTGCGTGTCACAGCGCTAAATCAAGTTGGACAGTGCTGCGGATCATAGGAGAGTGAAAAGAATTTTTTTGATAGTGGCGGCGTAAAAAAAGCGAACCTCAAATGAGGCTCGCTTTATAAATAAAACTATTCGGCACCTGTACTTTTACGGTGCCTTTTGATTATTGCGTTGTGACTATTAATGGGTTTTGTAATTAGCCCAGCGCTAATTGAATATTAAAACAGGTGCCGTTTTGCTCATCGGATGTCACCGCCATTTGGCCGCGATGGTGATGGGTAATAATAAAATAGGAATAGGATAAACGCTGTTCAACCGGGCAAGTTTCCGGGTGGCTGTTCATGGCAAAAAAGGGTTGGAAAATATCCAGCTGTTCATCTTCGCTCAGGCATTTGCCGTTGTGCGCCAGCTTGATCCATAGCGAATCATAAAACTCACCTATCTCGATATTAATCCAGGGTTTGTTGTCGTCGTCCCAGGATTTGGCGTTGAGCGCATAAAACGCGTTGCGCATCAGGCGCACAAACACCTGTGCCAGCTCGGCAGGGAAACAGGGAATGTTCGGCAGGTTGGCGGCGTAGTTGCGGCGAATATTAATTTGTTTAAAGGCTAAGCCATCGGCATCTTTAAACAACTGGCTCGCCAGTTCGATACTGTGATCCATAATGGGCGGAACCGCTTCCAGTTGTTTGGTTTCGCGGTGGCTGCTGGCCAGCTCCAATAAGTTTTGGGCGATGGCCGTTGCCTGTTGCGCACTTTGGCGCACTGCTTCCACTTCGCTTAATAAAAACCCTTTCACTTCACCCAAGTCTGCTGCTTCCAATTCCTGGCGGGCGCTGGATACCCGGGCAAAGATACTGTTAATCGGCAGGCTGATGTCGTACACCATGGCCGAGGCCAACTCGCCCATGGCCGATACCTTGTCGCGCTCGGCCAATTTGTTTTCCGCGTTGACTTGCTTGGTCACATCGGAAATCAAAATCACTATACCGGTATCATCTTGCTTATCGAGCGGATACAAGGTGATGTCAAAACTGTACTGACCGGGCTGGGCGTGTTTGATGATCATGGTCTCGCCGGATTCCAGCACCGACAAGACTTGCGCTTGCGTGAGGGTGATGGAGGAGTAGGCCTCCCACAAATTTTTGCCTACCACATCTTTCAAGGGGCGACCGGTCACCTCTTCGGCTTTTTTGTTCCACTGGGTTATTTGCAATTGCTGATTCAAGCCAATCAACATCACCGGCATGGAGTTCACAATGCTGGTGATATAGGCCTCCCGCTCCTGCAACTCCGCCGTACGGTGTGCAACGCGATCTTCCAGTGTGGCTTTGATATCGGTCAGTGCGCGGTTGGAACGCACAGCACGCCAGTGGGCGCGCACCATAAACACCAGCACTATCACCAGGGTCGGAATTAAGATACTGGCCGTTGTATTCGCCACGTATTGCCACTTGGTACTGCCATCTGCCTCGCGGAATACAGAAAAGATATCGGCATAGGTATTACAGCTAAGGCAGGCAAGAGCAACTAGGGCCAAGGGGTGTTTCATGAAATCAGTCTCGTGGAGGCGCGACGGCGACATAGCAGCAGAGAGCTGACTATATCGCCACAGGAAATAGGGAGGGAATTTTACAAGATAGCTCGGGGCAATAGCTATTTATTCGCGTCGTATACGACCAACCAGCCAATAGGCGCCGAATGCCGGAACAGCAAAACCGATCAACAACCAGTAAGCGGCATTACTGGCCCCTGCCACACCACCTACGTAAGATATTCCCGCCGCATTGGACACCAACCCCGCAAGCGCTGCGCCCACGGCCATTGCATAAAGCTGCACACTGGTAATCGCCGAGGACGCCAGATTTTCCTGGGCAGGGTTAGCCAATTGGAGAACGCGGGTTAACAAATGTGGCCAGCACAATCCCACACCAAAACCCGCACCGGTCAGGGCAAGAATGATCAACACTGTCTCCGTGATGGGAGGGAAGTTGCCATTCACCGGCATTAACCAGGCAAGTGCTGCCAGGGAGATAGCCACCAACAGCGGGCCAATTCGCACCAACCTGGCGGCGATTTGTGTATTGCAGCCCGAGCTAAACAGCGATGCCAAGCTCCAGCCCGCCGCCATGGTCGCCGTTATATAACCGGCAATTAAGGGTGAATGGCCGTGAATAATTTGCAGAAAATAAGGCACAAAAATTTCAGGCGAGAGCGCAATCATTAACAGGCCGATACAAATATAAATTTGCCCCAATGGCTGGCGAGCGGAATAGGCGCCATCCGGAAGCAACGGCGCAGACTCGCGCTTGTCGACCCACACCATGACCAATGCCAGACCGATGCCCAACAAAAGTGCAAGCGCTCGCCCACTATTGCTCTCCAATTGCCCCGCCATGGCAATGGCAAGCGCCGAGGCGGTGAGCAATATAATTTGTCGCACCGGGATAAGCTCCGCCGCGCCACTCTTGGGTTGCTCATCACTTAACTTTAGAACGACTACCAGGGTTTGAAACAACAAGACCGGCAACAGTGCCCAAAAGGCAAAACGCCAATGACCTGCCTCAGCAAATATCCCGCCCAGGGCGGGGCCCAGCAAGGTTGCTACACCCCACATACCGCACACCAGTGCAATGGCGCGCGCCCATAACCGCGGCTCAAATAAGGTGCGGATTAAGGCATAGCCCAAGGCGGCAAGAATACCGCCCCCCAAACCTTGCACTGTTCGCCCAAGCAACAGCCAAGGCATGTTGGATGCAGAGGCGCAGAGAATAGAACCCACCGCAAAAATCCCCAATGCCAGCAAATAGGCACGACGCGCGCTAAAGCTGGATAACAGTTTGCTGGTCAAAGCTGAACCGATAATCGATGCAACGATAAAGAGCGTGGTATTCCACGCGTAATAACCCAGCCCGCCAATATCGCTGACGACCGAAGGCAATATGGTCGTCACCAGATAAACATTCGTCGCATGAAGGGCAACGCCACCAGTCACCGCAATCGACTTCAGAAAATTACCATTACGCAGTAAATCGCCCCAGGATGCAGGCACAGTCAACTCAGTATGCAATTCACACCTCGACAAATCAGTACTTGAACCCTATTATCCAAGTATATTTTTGGATAATAGGGTAGCCAGATGAATTACACAACAAAAAACTTGGATAATAATCCTGGCTCAACGACTGAGCGGATTTTGTTCAGGCTCAAATCGAAGGGACCCGCCTCCACGGCTGTACTTGCGCAAGAACTGGAAATGACGGCGGAAGCAGGACGCTTGCAGATACAAAAGCTGCTGGCGGCAGGCTTGATTGAAGGCCAAACAGAATCAAGCAATGGCGCTGGCCGCCCAAAACAACTGTGGCAGCTCACCTCAGCCGGTTATTCCCGCTTCCCCGATTCCCATGCACAACTAGCCGTGCAGTTAATTGCCTCGGTAAATACCCTGTTTGGCACACAGGGCATGGAGCAACTTATCCAGCAGCGGGAAAACGCTATGCGGGCGACCTACATGGAAGCCTGTAACCCGCTGCCGGACATCGAACACAAACTAACCCGACTGGCAGAGCTACGCGAAAACGAAGGGTATATGGCTCGCGTAGAAACCGATGGCGAGGACTGGTTATTAATTGAAGATCATTGCCCGATTTGCGCAGCAGCGACCAGTTGCCAAGCGTTTTGCCGCTCGGAGTTGCAATTATTCCAAACGGTATTAGGGAGCAGGGTAAGCGTAGAACGCGAGGAATATTTACTGTCCATGGGGCGCCGCTGCGTGTATCGGATTCGCTTGATAGAAGAAAATAAAAAAGGGCAAATCAAATAATTTGCCCGTGAAAGCGACCATGAAGCAGTCGAAGAAGAAGGATACTCACAAGTAAAAACGGTGCCGCTAAAAACTCACGCTTGCACTTGCACCAAACCGTCATCCACCCGCACCGGAAATACCGTCAGGGTGTACTCAGGCTTTTCCAAACACTCGCCGGTGCGCAGGTTGTAGTGCTCTTTGTAGAGTGGCGATGCCACGACTACCTCATCACCAATCGAACCGATAATACCGCGCGACAATACATTCGCCTCGCCGATAGGATCGTAGTTACTGATGGCAAAAATTTCATTCAAGCGGCGCGAGCGGAAAATCGCGACCTGCTGATGATTTACAAGCGCACAGACGCCAGTATCCGGCATTAAGTCATCAATCTCGCACACGCTAATCCAGGGTTTTTCACTCATGATTTTTCTCACTAAAAATTGATTCGTAGCGCTATTAACTCCTCCCGTTGAAAAAGGGAGGTTGGGAGGGATTAGAAAAAAGCGAATCCCCCTAGCCCTCTTTTTCAAAGGGGGAGTTGATGCATTAATCCACCAACTCTACAAACTGAATAGAACTATTGCTGCGCTCTTCGGCGGTGGCCGGGCGAATTTGTTCGCGCTCGACGACATACGCCAAATGACTATCGGTAGCATTAGTATTAATAAAATGTTTAAAGCGTTTTTGCAGCGCTTCATTTTCGACAGTGGTTTTCCATTCGCATTGGTATTGGCTGATGTTGTAAGCCATTTGCGCTTCCAGTTCGGCACAGATTGACAACTTATCGTCAATCACCACTTTTTTCAGGTAGGCCAACCCACCCTCCAGATTTTCCAGCCATACGGATGTACGCTGCAAACGGTCAGCGGTGCGGATATAAAACATCATAATGCGGTCGATGTATTGAATGAGCGTGACATCATCCAAGCCAGTGGCAAATAAATCGGCGTGGCGCGGGCGCATGCCGCCATTGCCGCACACGTATAAACTCCAGCCGGTTTCGGTGGCAATCACACCAAAATCCTTGGATTGCGCTTCCGCACATTCGCGTGTGCAACCGGATACGCCAAATTTAATTTTGTGTGGCGCGCGCACGCCCTTGTAGCGATTCTCCAACTCAATGGCCATGCCCACAGAATCCAATACACCGTAGCGACACCAGGTGCTGCCCACGCAGGATTTCACCGTGCGCAGGGATTTACCGTAAGCGTGACCAGTTTCAAAACCGGCATCCACCAACACTTTCCAAATAGCGGGTAATTGATGCAACTGCGCGCCGAATAAATCGATGCGTTGGCCGCCGGTAATTTTGGTATAGAGTTTGTATTCTTTCGCAACCTGACCTAACACGATCAGTTTATCGGGCGTGATTTCACCACCGGCGATACGCGGCACAATGGAATAGGTTCCATCTTTTTGCATATTGCCCAGGAAAATATCGTTGGTGTCTTGCAGGCCGATGTGTTTTTCATCCAACACAAATTCATTCCAGAAAGCCGCCAGAATAGAAGCCACTGCGGGTTTGCAAATCTCGCAGCCCAGGCCATGGCCGTGTTCATCCAACAGATGGTCAAAGGTTTTGATTTTTTTGATGCGTACAATATCCGCCAATTCCTGCCGGGAGTGTGGGAAGTGTTCGCAAATATGATTGCTCACTTCAACGCCCAGTTTTTTCAATTCAGCATCCATGACTTGTTTGGTGAGCGCCGTGCAACCACCACAGCCGGTTGATGCTTTGGTGATGGTTTTGATATCGCCCATCGTGCGCGCACCGTTTTGTACCGAACAGCAAATTGCGCCTTTGCTAACATCGTAGCAGGAGCAAATCATCGCGGTTTCCGGCAGTGCATCCACACCAATCGCCATACCGCTACCATCGACATTTGGCAGAATTAAACTGTTGGGATCATCCGGTAAATCCATGCCATTCACACAGATTTGTTGCAGTGTGCCGTAGGCTTCTACATCGCCCACCAGTACCGCGCCCAATAATTTTTTCTTATCGGCCGATACCACAAGGCGTTTGTAAACTTCGTCCACATCATTGCTATAGGTGTAGCTGAGTGAACCGGGTGTTGCGCCCTGCGCATCGCCAATCGATGCCACATCAACACCGAGTAATTTTAATTTGGTGCTCATATCCGCACCGGTGAATTGTTCGCTGCCGCCAGTGATATGGGACAGCGCCACTTTTGCCATTTGGTAGCCGGGGGCAACCAATCCAAAAATGCGATTGTTCCACAGCGCGCATTCGCCAATGGCATAAATATCGTTTGCCGTGGTTTGGCAGTGGTTGTCCACAATAATGCCACCGCGCTCACCAACACCCAGGCCACATTTGCGTGCAAGTTCATCCTGTGGGCGAATGCCAGCGGAGAACAAAATCATATCGGTTTCCAAATGGCTGCCATCGGCAAAATTCATGCGATAGCGCGCATCTGTGCCTGCGACAATCTCAGTGGTCGCTTTTTGCGTGTGAACTTTTACGCCGATGGCTTCAATTTTACGACGCAATAATTTACCGCCGCCGTCATCCAGTTGCACCGCCATCAAGCGCGGTGCAAATTCCACCACATGGGTTTCAAGGCCTGCGGCTTTCAGTGCGGCGGCCGCTTCCAACCCCAGCAGTCCGCCACCCACCACAACTCCAATTTTACTGACGCTGGCGGAACGGGTAATAGCTTCCAGATCTTCAATGGTGCGATACACCAAACAGTGTTCGCCATTATTACCGGCGATAGGCGGAACAAAAGGGAAGGAGCCCGTCGCGAGAATTAATTTGTCATAGCCTTCGCGTCGCCCGGACGCGGTGATAACTTCTTTATTGTCGATATCCAGATCAACCACTTTATCTTTTAAAATAAATTCAACCTGATGGTCGCGGTAATACGCTTCGCTGGTCAGCATTAAATCATCTGCGGTTGAGCCGGAAAAATATTTGGAGAGCTGCACGCGATCATAAGCCAGGCGCGGCTCCTCCGAAAAAGTAACCACCTGGTATTGATCTGCATCCCCATGATTGACCAGATTGTCGATAAACTTGTGCCCCACCATGCCATTGCCAACGACAACAATACGCTTTTTCATATATGCCTCACGGTCGTGAATTTTTTTACTTGCTAATGTGTGATTCGGCTGCGCTATCAATCAAAAAGATCAAGCCAAAAGGTATTGCGCATCGGCCCCATGTAATTGCACCTGTGCCTGCAATTTTTCTTTCATGCGTACCACCTCGCCAACAATAATTAATGCCGGTGATTTCACCTGTGCGCGAATAACCTCTGCCGGAAAATCGCGGAGGTTGGAGATAATGTCGCGCTGGTCGCTACGGCACCCGTTTTCGATAATGGCAACGGGTGTATCGTCCGCCAAACCACCGGCCAATAATTGGCTGGCAATTTCGTCGGCGCGGGTCAGCCCCATGTAGAACACCAGAGTGTGATTCAGTTGTGCCAGTGCGTTCCAATTCACATCCAAACGTTTTTCGGCGTGCCCTGTTACAAAGGTGCAGCCTTGGGATAAACCGCGATGGGTCAAGGGGATGTCGGCATAGGTACTGCAACCCGATGCCGAGGTAATACCGGGAATAACCTCGGCAACGACACCCGCGCTGCGCAAGGCCAACAATTCTTCGCCGCCGCGACCAAAGACAAAGGGGTCACCACCTTTAAGGCGACAGACATTCAAACCGGCACGTGCTTGCGTCACCAACAATTGATTCAATTCTTCTTGCGGGATGCTGTGCTGGTTTTTTGCTTTGCCAACGTAATAGGCAGGAATATGGCTGGGAAATAGTGCGCGAATATCGGCGCTGACCAAATAGTCGTAAAAAATAATATCGGCAGTATTGATGGCGCGCAGGGCTTTCAGGGTTAGCAATTCCGCATCGCCCGGGCCAGCGCCCACCAACCACACTTTCCCCGCCGCTGATGCGCTGGCACGTCCGCGACTGTCGCCGATTTTTTGCGCGCGCGATGTTTTCAGCATCGCCGAGGGAAGGGTTTCTACACTGGCTTTGAAAAAATTGTTCATTGCACCACCTGCCTGTTGTTTACCAACAGGGAATTGCAAACGCGATGCCACAACCATTTTTTTCTAAAAAAAATTTATTTTCCTTTTTATTTCATGTGCTTATAAAAATCCTTGGCGCACACGCTGATATTTTCACAATCATTTCTCTGGGGAAAAATTTCGCTTTATGTTTTTTATTGGTGCAAATGCGCACCAGATAAATGCAAATTGGCAAAATTTATTTTTAAATAAATGCACCAATTAAAAACAAAGTGATGGTGCACTGCGCACCACAATCAGCCATTATTGGTTTTTTAGGCAAAGAACACCTGGTTTAATCCGTTGCAGCCAAACCAAGTCGGTTAAAAATATCTTCATCTATCGCGTTGCAGAGGTTTAGACTGTTGCTAATCCCCATTTTGGAACAGGGTTTGAATCGCTCAAGGGATAAACTCCTTGAGCAGGACAGGATTGCTCGTTAGAGTTGCAAGCCCATCAGGAACAGCATCTCCCTATGCCTTTAATCGATAGCTTCGGTCGAACCATCAATTACGTGCGCCTGTCAGTCACTGACCGCTGTGACCTGCGCTGCGTTTACTGCATGGCCGAGGAGATGCAATTCTTACCGCGCCGCGAGGTTCTCAGCATTGAGGAACTTGCGCTGCTGGGCGAAACCTTCGTAGCGCTGGGGGTCAGCAAATTGCGTATTACCGGCGGCGAGCCGCTGGTGCGTAAAGGCACCCTGGATTTACTGCAACGCCTCGGCCAATTGGACGGACTGCATGAGCTTTGCCTCACCACTAACGGCACCCACCTGCCGCAGTACGCCAAGGCGATCAGGGACGCTGGCGTCAACCGCATTAACATCAGCCTCGATAGCCTGAACCCCGCGCGCTTTCGCCAACTCACCCGCTTCGGCGATCTACAGCAAGTGCTGGACGGTATTAAAGCTGCACAGGATGCGGGCTTCGAGCGTATCAAACTCAACTGTGTTGCCCTGAAACACTACAACGCCGACGAAGTGCCAGCGCTGGTGCAATTTGCATTGAGTGAAGGGCTGGATATCAGTTTTATCGAAGAGATGCCGCTCGGGCGTATTGATGAACATGGGCGCGCCGCCGAGTTTGTCAGCAGCGATGAATTGCGTAGCGCCATCAGCCAGCATCATTTATTGCAGCCAGTACTCAACCGCAGCGATGCCGACGCAGGACCCGCACGTTACTGGCAAGCACAGGGCTACCAGTCGCGTATTGGTTTTATCTCGCCCCACTCCGACAACTTTTGTGGCAATTGCAACCGTGTGCGCGTCACTGCTACCGGTCGCTTATTGTTGTGTTTGGGACAAGAAAACAGCGTTGATTTACGCGAGGTATTGCGCGCAAGTGAAAATCCGCAGCAAGAAGTGCGCACGCGCATTATCAACGCCATGCAGCACAAACCGGAAAAACATACCTTTGATTTAAATGATGAACCGCAAATTGTGCGGTTCATGAATATGACTGGAGGCTAGTGTGTCATCCCAAAAAGAATTCGAACCCTTAAATATTTGTGTGCTCACCGTATCCGATACCCGCAACCTGGAGACCGATACCTCCGGCCAAAAATTGCAGGATTTGCTAAGCGCCGCCGGCCATCGATTGCATGACCGCAAGCTGGTGATTGACGATATTTACCAAATCCGCGCGGCGCTCTCCAACTGGATTGTCGACCCACTGGCGCAAGTGGTGCTGATTACTGGCGGCACCGGTTTTGCGGGGCGCGATTCTACGGTTGAAGCAGTCACACCGCTGTTTGATAAAACCGTGGTCGGGTTTGGCGAGTTGTTCCGCCAGGTCTCCTATGAAGAGATAGGCACTTCTACTATTCAATCTCGCGCTACCGCTGGCCTTGCCAATCGCACCCTGATTTTTTGCCTGCCCGGCTCCACCGGCGCTTGCACCACTGCCTGGACAAACATCATTGCCGACCAGCTTGATGCTCGCCACCGCCCCTGCAATTTCGTAGGGCAATTGCGCCTCGAAAACCCGTCACCCCAGAGTTAAACGCACCAAATCGCACCACTCTGTGCACCAGCGCGCCCAACCCTGCACCCAAACAGGGAGCGGCGTTGCGCGCGCCACCGGTTCTTTCAAAAAATCCGTCTTATATGGCGCCTGCACCGCCACTGGCAGCCGGTTAAACCAGCTAAATAAGATTAATTGGTTGCGACTGGCAAGCTAATTGCAATTTGTATAAGCCCGACTTGTTTTAGCGCGTTTTGATGTACCTACGAGCATGCATCCATGAAGAACTCCCTGTTGTTAGATACCGCTGTGCCATCGCTCTTGGCCACCATGGATGCCCTAACCCTCGAACCGGATTTCCAATTATTTTTCAAAAAAGCAGCCGCTGCCGTGCGCACCCTGCTGAACGCCGATGGCACCGCTCTGATTTTGCTGGATGAAGAGAGCCAGACCTTTGAATACAAATTGTTTGAAGGCGAACAGCAACATCTATTGAGCGCCTTCAAGGGCTTTCGCTTTACCGCTACCACCGGCGTGGCCGGGCGCGCACTCGCCACCAAGAGCAGTATTTTCACCCGCGACTACGCCAGCGCCCCTGAAGCCATTCCGGAAATGGTCAATGCCGGCCTGCAATCCAACCTGGTGATTCCCCTTATTTCTTCCGACAAGGTGCTGGGGGTTATCGCCTCCTCCTGGTTTAAGCACACCGAAAAAGTCGCCGATTTATCGCCCCAATTGCTCACCCTGGCCGAGCGCATTGCCAGCCAGATCGCCGTAGCCTGCCACCGCGAACAGTTGGAAGCACAACTGCGCTCGCTGGTGACTATCGACCCACTGACCAAGCTGCTCAATCGCCGTGGCATTCTGGATTGCCTTGACCACTGCCTGGAAAACCTGCAGCGCTACAACCGGGGTTTTGCCCTGTTTTTTATTGATGTGGACGGACTGAAAGCCGCCAACGATCACTGGGGCCACGAAACCGGCGATGTGCTGCTGCGCGATGTGGCCCAGCGCATGAGCGATGTGGTGCGCAAAGGTGATCAGATTGGCCGCTTGGGCGGCGATGAATTTTTGATTATTGCGGAGTGCGACGAGACCCATATAGAGCTGCTCGCCAAACGGTTTTTACAAGCCCTGCGCGTGCCCTACGGCATAGGGCGAAAGCGCGGGCGACTGAGCGGTAGCATCGGCGTGGTGCTGGCACCGCAAGACGGCAACGATGAAATCAATCTGATGCGCAAAGCCGATGCCGCCATGTACCTCGCCAAAAGCCAGGGCGGTGATCGTTTCCAGCGCGCCTCGGTGAAAGCCGCGCTGCCGCAGGAACAGCTAATCTCCATCGTGGATGTGGAAGGCGCGCTGGAGCGCAACGAATTGCAATTGTGGTATCAACCCATTTGCCACTTGCACGATTTGTCGCTGGTTGGCTTTGAAGCCTTGCTGCGCTGGTGCAAACCCGATGGCGAAGTCATCAGCGCCGGGCCATTAATTCAGGCCTTTGAATCCGCGCGTGGCGATTTGGAATACCGCATCGGCAATTGGGTATTGCAGGAAGCCGCGCGCCAGATGCTGCTGTGGAGTAAAAGCACCTTCAAGCCGGACATTCATATCAACATTTCGCCGCGCCATTTTTTGCATCCTTCTTTTTTAGTGGAGCTGCAAAACCTGTGCGAACAACAGCAGGGGTTTGGCCAATCGCTGATTATTGAAATTACCGAAACCGCCATGCTGGAAGACCTGGAACGCGCCAAGCGCATTATGCTGCGCTGCCGCGATTTGGGCGCGCGCATGGCGGTGGATGATTTTGGCACTGGCTATGCGTCGCTCACCTACATCAAGCGCCTGCCGCTGGACATCATCAAAATCGACAAGTCCTTTGTCGCCGATTTGCCCGGCAACAAAGTGGATTGGGATATCACCAAAGGCATAGTGTCCATCGCCCATGCACTGGGTTTGACCGTGGTGGCGGAAGGGGCGGAAACCTTTGAACAGATTGGCTGCTTGCGCGAATTGGGCTGCGATCAGGTGCAGGGTTACTTTATCCATCGCCCCATGCCATTTGCCGATGCCAATGGCTGGCTGCAGCACAAAAGCAAACGCTTGCCAGGTGCAGCAAACAGCAAGGTGACGCGCACGTCGGCGGACCATAAATCGGGCACAGCAGGATGCTTCTGCCAATTAAGCGGGTTACAGCAGGCGTTTTTTGACCCGCGCTTCACGCTGGGCAAACAGCAACCGCGCTCGGCCTGAGCCTGAATCCTGCCACCCAAGGGCGGGATTCAGCCAGACGAAAAGGGAGGGAATTAGTAGTGCACTGGCAGTCGCCGCAACATGTCCTGTCGCGCACTGATGAGGTCTTTGTAGGTTTGAATCATAGTGAAATCGACTTTATTGCCGTTCAGCTTTAACTCGGCTAATTGTCGCTCGTAATCGGAAATTTCGCGGATTAATTTATCGCGCATTAAATCAGTGCGATTCACATTGAAATCGGCTTTCAGGTTTTTGCTTTGTCTTCTCATGATTAACACTCCCTAAGCATTCACTCATATTGAGATTCATATCTGCAGCCATGCAGAGTCATTCCGCACGAATACCGCTGCGTTTACCTACCAACACTGCTGTTTGCACAGCAGCCCCACTGTTGAAGCCTAGCGCAGATGCCTTGGGCTAGGGCGACAAAACTTAGAATATTTTCTTCTCGGGTGCCTAGAACCTTGGTTATAAAAAGCCGGGCATAAGCCTGAAAAATACGTTTCAAAACCCTCTCTGTTCAGGGCGCGGCAAGCAGGTCGGCCCACTCAAATCGACTATCGCCCAAGGCGTAAAAATACGGGTTGAGAATATCGTCGCGGCTGTTGTAACGCAGCGGGTTCAATGCGGGTACAGCTTCAACCACGGCACCACCCGCCGCTTCCAATACCGCTTGTGCAGCGGCCGTATCCCATTCAGAGGTTGGCGCAAGGCGCGGATAAAAATCGGCCAGTCCTTCTGCGATTACACAAAACTTGAGCGAGCTGCCCGCATTGCAGGTTTCAATTGGCCCCGGCCAGCGGCGCTCCAGCAGATTGAGTAGTTCGCTGGTCGCCTGGGTGCCATGACGATGACTGAGCAACAGGGTGAGCGGCAACTGCGCGGCGGCGCGGGCCTCTAAGTCCCGCACCCGGATAGCTTGTGGCGAGTGACCCGCCGTATATTTCCAGGCACCGAGGGATTCCGGCTGTTGCGCGGCGAGTACGCCCAGGTAAGTTGTGTCACTGGTGGGCACATGAACCACACCCAATAGTGGCCGCCCCTGCTGTACCAGCGCAATATTGACGGTGAACTGACCATTGCGCGCGATAAACTCTTTGGTACCATCAAGCGGGTCTACCAGCCAGTAGTTGCTCCAGCCTTGGCGTACCGAAAAGTCCGGCAACGCTGCCTCCTCCGAAATAATCGGCACATCCAGCAAACCCGGCAACCCAGCGGCAATCACACGCTGCGCCGCTAAATCAGCAGCCGTCAGTGGCGATTCATCGCCCTTGTGGGTGATGTCATAACTGTCCTCTTGGGCGTAAATTGCCATGATGGCATCACCCGCATGGCGCGCCAGTGCGACCAACTCTGCAATCAGCGCCGGGCTAATGGGATTATTGTTCATCGACAGGTGCCTCCGGTGTCACCACAGGGGAGGTCAGCGGCAACCGTCCCGCCAGCCACTCGCGCGCCAAGAACAGCGCGGCAATACTGCGCCCTTCGCACACATCGGGGCGCATGACCAGAGAGAGCAAATCCGCCAGCGGGAAAGGCACCACCTCAATCGGCTCTGGCTCATCGCCTTCCAGCCGCTCGGCGTATAAATCCCACGCCAACACAATATTAATGCCGTGTTCCATGTAGGCGGGGGATAAATTGATCTTCTTCAGGAACTGCAACTTGCGCGCGCCATAGCCCACCTCCTCCTTAAGCTCACGGTTGGCGGCTTGCAGCAGGTCCTCGCCCGCATCGATCGCCCCTTTGGGCAGGGCGAGGTGGTAATCCTCAATTCCGACCGCATATTCACGCACCAAAAGCACCGTATTTTCATCGAGCAGAGGTACAATAAGCACCGCTCCCGGGCCGCCCGAACAGAGTTTTTCGTAGGTGCGCTGCTCGCCGTTACTAAAGCGCAACTGGATTTCATCGGCGCGGAATAAACGGCTGCGCGCTACAGTGGCGCGCTTGAAAATAGTGGGTTTTGTTGGCATAGGTTTTTTAGATGCAGTGGGTAAATTCGGCTAGAGACAATTTTATGATCAACTGGGACTTAATAGATACAGTCATGCTAGACATGGATGGTACCTTGTTGGATCTTCATTTCGACAATTATTTTTGGTTGGATCACCTGCCGCAACGCTACGCCGAGATCCACAAGGTGGATCTGGCCGAGGCCAACGCCAAGTTAAAAAACCATATCCAGCAATACGAAGGCACACTGCAATGGTATTGCCTGGAGTTTTGGTCCAAGGCGTTAGAAGTGGATATTCGCAGCTTGAAAGAAGAGGTGAAACACAAGATCCAGATCCGCCCCCACGTGGGCGAATTCCTCACCCGCTTGCGCGCACTGGGCAAAAAAGTGCTGCTGGTGACCAATGCACACCCGCAGAGTTTGTCGCTGAAACTGGAGGTCACCCAAATCGACCACTGGCTGGACGTGATTGTGTCCTCCCATCAGTTTAATGAACCCAAGGAATCGCAAAAATTTTGGCAGGAGCTGCAAGCCTTTGAGCATTTTGATCCGGCGCGCACCCTGTTCATCGATGACACTGTGCGCATTCTGGATTCAGCCAAAACCTTTGGCATTAAATATGTGCTGGGCATTCATCAACCGGACAGCAAAATTGCGCGGCGCATGGAACAATACCCGGCCATCCACCACTTTGATGAAATTATGCCGGTAGCGGTTTAATCCATGAGTAAACAAAAACACGATCATGACGACGATGACGATAAAATTCGCATCGATAAATGGCTGTGGGCCGCGCGTTTTTACAAAACCCGCAGCCTCGCCAAACAAGCGATTGACGGCGGCAAGATTCACTGCGATGGCCAGCGGGTAAAACCCAGCAAAGAAGCCGCGATAGGTTTGGAATTAACCATCCGTCAGGACTGGGATGAAAAAACCGTGGTTATCACCGCACTATCCGCACAGCGGCGCGGTGCCCCCGAAGCCATGTTGTTGTACACGGAAACGGAGGCAAGCAAAGCGCTGCGCGAAAAACGCGCGGCAGAACGCAAAGCAGGCCTCGGTAATTTTATTGTGAGTGACCATCGCCCCAACAAAAAAGAACGCCGCCATATTCACCGCTTTCAGCGCATTAATTTATTGGGCGCCGAGGATTAAATTTATATCAGGAGAGCACCATGCAAGGTCGCACATTGTTATTGATGATATTTCTGGGTTGCAGCGCGATGGGTAATGCGGAAGTGTATCGCTGGGTCGACAAGGACGGCAAAGTACACTTCACCGACAAACCGCCAGCAGCCAATGCGGAAGACATTACCAAACAGGTCAGCAAACAAAACCTGGATACCAGCCGCGAAGAATTGAACAAAGTTCAGCAGCTGCATATTCAGGAAACCGAAGCACAGCAGCAGCGCAATGCACAACAAGCGATGAGCGCGGGCGAAGCCTATGCACTGGCAACGCGCTGCGCCGCTGCCAAAAATCGCCTGCGACGCATTAGCGGCAATGTGATTTTTATCGATGACCAGGGCAAGGTTGTCAAAACGACGGAAAAAGAACGGCAAGCCATGGTTGCCGAGTTAACCACTTATATCGACAACCATTGTCCTTAACCATGGCAATGGTTTGTTGCACGCACACGAAAGGTTTTTTATGTCCAGTACAGATTTACTCCACCGCTTTTTATTTGATGACTGCGATATTCGCGGTGAAATCGTAACCCTGGGCGATAGCTATCGCGAAGTGCTTAGTCACAACCCGCAACTACCAGCCATTCATCGCCTGCTCGGTGAATTCCTTGCGGCGGTTAGCCTTTTATCCAGCACCTTGAAGTTCGACGGTAAAATTATTTTACAAGCGCGCGGCGATGGCGCGCTCTCAACCATCATGGCGGAATGCAATCACCACAACAGTGTGCGCGGCATAGTGCGCTTAAATCACGACATCACCTTGAGTGATGAACTGGCACTGCACGGCAACCTGCAACAGTTACTGGGCAATGGTGTGTTGGTGATTACCATTGAGCCGCAGCGCAATGAAAACTTTGGCGGTAAACTCGAACGCCACCAGGGCATAGTGCCGATGGATGCCGACAACCTTGCCGATTGCCTGGAGCGCTATTTTGAGCAGTCAGAACAACTGGGCACCAAAATCTGGTTTGCTGCCGATGAACATACCGTGAGTGGTTTGTTAATTCAGGCACTGCCACAGCAATTAATTACCAACGAAGAAGACAACCGCGATAAATGGGAAACCGTCATCGCACTTGCTGACACCATCAAAGCGGATGAATTGCTGGCACTGGATCACAGCACCGTACTCTACCGTTTATTCAACGAACACCCGCTGCGTTTGTTTGAACCCAAGGCCCTTCACTTTGCTTGCAGTTGCTCACGCGAGCGCAGCGCCAGTGCATTGTTGTCGCTAGGAAAAGAAGAAGTGGAAGAGCTGCTGGTGGAACGTGGCAGCATCGATATCGACTGTCAGTTCTGCAATCAGCACTACCATTTCGCAGCCGATGAAATACGCCAACTGTTAGGTGGTGACGTGCTGCATTAAGTTCATGTCATAAAAAAATCCCGCTGCCGGTGCCATAGGTTTCTCATGGCACCGGCAGCGGGATTTTTTATCTGCAGGCACAGATTTAAATAATCATATCCAACACCAGAACCCCCACTAATCCCACCACGCCGACAATCGTTTCCATTAGCGTCCAGGAACGGAAAGTATCTTTCACACTTAAATTGAAATATTCCTTGTACATCCAAAAACCGGAATCGTTAACGTGTGAACACATCAAACTGCCCGCACCAATCGCCAGCACCATTAAGTTGGGGTCAGCGCCGGTGAGCGGAATAATCGGAGCCACAATACCTGCCGCTGTAAGCCCGGCAACCGTTGCCGAACCCAGCGCAATACGAATCACCGTTGCAATCAACCAGGCCAGAATTAATGGATTGAGCGCGATATGCTTGAGCGACAGCGCCAGTTGTTCACTCACGCCGCTGTCAACCATCACCTGCTTGAGCGCACCGGCACCAGCGACAATTAATAAAATCACCGCAATATCTTTAATCGCATCGCCGTAAATGCCCATAATGCGGCTCATACTCATGCCGCGCCGGATACCCAGCGTATAGGTCGCCAGCGCCAGCGCAATCAGCAATACAATCATGGAGTTGCTGAGCAACTGCACCCAGGACGCCTGGGCAATTGCCGCGGGCAAGAGATAAATCGCCAAACTGGATAGCGCAATCATTAACACCGGTAAGAGCGACGTAAAAAAACTGTTGGCAATACCGGGTAATTCCGCTGTGGGTAAATCCGTCGGTTTAAATGTGGCTAGCGGTACGCTGTGAATATTTTTGAGTGTGGCGGAAAACAGCGGCCCGGCAATAATCATGGTGGGAATCGCCACCAAAATCCCATAGAACAGGGTGGTTCCCATATCAGCACCAAATTGCGGAATCAAGGCAACGGGCGACGGGTGCGGCGGTAAAAAACCGTGAGTCACCGAAAGCGCGGCCAGTAGCGGAATGCCCAAATACACCGCAGGCAATTTGGTTTGGTACATCACCGAAAATACCAAGGGTACCAACAGCACAAAACCCACGTTATAAAACAATGGCAGGCCCACAATAAAGCCGGTGAGCATCAGCGCCCAGGTGATGTATTTTTTTCCACACCAGCGCATCAAGCTGCTACTGATTTGCTGTGCCGCACCGGACTCGGCCACCAGTTTTCCAAACATTGCTCCCACACACAAAATAACCGCAAGGGAGCCAAGAACACCGCCAATGCCGGTTTCAATGGTGCCTGGAATTTTCTCCAACGGAATACCGAGCATAATCGCGGCGGCAATGGATGCCACCAGAAAAGCTAAAAAGGGATTGAGTTTGATGCCCGTGATTAATACCACCAGCAATAAAATCGCAATGACAACAGCAGCTATAGCCATGAGATGTCCTTTTATTGATTATTTTTAGATTTATATGACCGGTTTAAGCAAGCTTCGATAGAAGCTGCTTATTAAAATATCTTAGCTATTACAAACGACGTGCTCTGAATTTACGTCCTTTCAATTTGCCTTGGCTCAATTGCTCTAACGCCACACGAGCGATAGATTTATCCACCGCTACATAGGTTGCATAATCAAACACATCGATCTTGCCAATTTTTTCAAAAGGCAAACCAGCGTCTTTGGTTAAGGCACCAATAATATCGCCGGGGCGCAGTTTATCTTTTTTACCGCCATCGATATTCAATGTCACCATTGTGGTTTCTGGCAGCGATTTCTTATCTGTTGCGGGCAGTGATTCCAAGGTAATCGACTGTTTCATGTAATCTTCAAGGCGATTAATTTTGTGCACTTCTTTTTGCACGACCAAATTTAATGCCAAGCCAGACTCACCCGCACGACCCGTGCGACCAATGCGATGCACATGTACTTCGCTGTCGCGCGCTAAATCCACATTGATTACTGCATCCAAACCTTTTATATCAATACCGCGCGCCGCAACGTCGGTCGCAATTAACACGGAGCAACTTTTATTGGAGAAACGTACCAGAACCTGATCCCGCTCCTTCTGTTCCAAATCGCCGTGCAAGGCCAAGGCATTCACACCTTGCTTACGTAAATAATCGAGCAATTCATCGCAAGCTTGTTTGGTATTGCAAAACGCAATGGAGCTGGTTGGCTGAAATGTGGCAAGCAGGGTCAATACCGCCGGAAATACCTCGTCATCACCGCGCAACTCATAAAAATGTTGCTCAATGTGCGTTTCACTGTGAATGGATTCCACCGCAATCATTTGCGGATCGCGTTGGCAGCGCGCGCTGATTTTTTTGATATCATCCGGGTAAGTCGCCGAAAATAATAATGTCTGGCGCTCGGCATTACAGGCGGCAAGCACTGTATCAATATCCTCAGCAAACCCCATCTCCAACATGCGGTCAGCTTCATCCAGTACCAACTGGTTAATGCTATCGAGTTTTAATGTGCCCTTGGCGATGTGATCCGCAATACGCCCGGGTGTTCCCACCACAATATGCGCACCGCGCTCAAGGGAACCAATTTGCGGGCCAATAGAAACACCGCCGCAAAGCGTTAGCACTTTCACATTGTGAGTCAAGCGCGCGAGGCGGCGAATTTCTTTGGCAACCTGATCCGCTAATTCGCGCGTGGGGCATAACACCAATGCCTGCACGCCAAAAAATCGCACATTTAATTTTTCCAGCAACGCGATACCAAAGGCAGCGGTTTTCCCGCTGCCGGTTTTGGCTTTGGCGATCACATCGCGCCCTGCAAGCACCAGCGGCAAGCTTTGCGCTTGTATCGGCGTCATTTCGCTGTACCCGAGGGATTCAAGGTTAGCCAGCATGTCCGCACTCAGCGGTAAATTGGAAAAAGCAGTAGGATTCACAGAGCTCTCGTTCGGTTGGGCAAGAATGGATTAGTGCAGCAGAATACCAGTAAAATCGCAGCACGTCGCCCTTGGGCCAGTGGCTACTCCCTGGGTAAGCCTAGGGCTAACTCCTTACTATCACAGGATTTTTATGCGTTTTTCCCGGTTTTTTCGCCATACACTGAACAGCCTGTTTGCCTTTGGTGCATTCTTGATATTGCCGGCTCAGGCAGACGATACCCGCGAAACGCTGACGCAAAAAAAATGGGAGCTGGGCTTAGGGGTGGGCGCGGTTGCGGGACCTGACTATCGCGGCTCCGATGAATACCGCAGCTTTATCAGCCCTATTCCCTATTTTATTTATCGCGGCAATTTTATTCATTCGGATCGCGATGGTGTGCGCGGTAATTTTTTACGCACTAATCGCTACGAATTTACACTCAGTGCCAGCGCCGCCATCACCCCGGATACCGATAAAAATACATTGCGTGAGGGCATGCCGGAATTAGGCTCTACGCTGGAATTGGGGCCATCGTTTAACATCAACCTCAGCGGTAAGGATTTTAGCCAGGGCTGGCATTTGCAATTGCCCTGGCGCGCTGTCTTTGCGATTGGTGCCGATGACTCAGGTTATGTGGGTTCCATCATTCAACCACAACTGGTGTATCGCACCACCTTGTCGGATTGGACATTCAGTTATCGCGCGGGCATTACTTATGCCAGCGATGATTATCACGCATATTATTACAGCGTTGCACCGCAATACGTGACAGCAACACGCACAGTGTTTAGCGCCGACGCTGGCTACAGCGGCTGGAATAATAATCTTGCCCTCAGCCGCCGTTTTACTCACCAGGGTTTTACTACCCGCCTCGCATTTTTTATTCGCTACGACAATATTGAACACACCGATATTACCGCAAGCCCGCTAGTGGTGGACAAGCACAGTGTGCGCGGCGGCATTGCCCTTATTTGGGTAATTAAATAATTTTTACTGCCCTCTATAAACGACGCAAAATGCCCAGGGTTTTTAACAGTGGCATAGGTTCAAATAAACCGGATTGCTGCGCCAGTTGCCAAATGTCAAACGGTGGGCGACCACCATCGGCGGGATTGGGAAACACATCGTGAATTGCCAGCAAACCACCGCGCACTATGTGCGGTGCCCAGCAGCGATAATCAGTTAATGCCGCTGCCATGCTGTGTCCACCATCAATAAATACCATGCCCAGGGGCGTCGCCCAATGGCGCGCGGCCAAGGCAGAGGGCGCAACAATCGGCACCACCGTATCTTCCAATTCAGCAAGGGCCAGTGTGCGGCGAAATTCACGGAAGCTATCCATTTTTCCACATTGCGCATCGTACAACTGCGGGTCGTGATACGCCTCACCCAATTGATGCTCCTCCGAACCGCGATGGTGATCCACCGCATAGAGAATCCCATTCGCTTTCTGGCAGGCACGTCCCAAATACACCGTGGATTTTCCGCAATAACTGCCAATTTCCAAACAGGGTCCTAATGACGCGGTTTCAAGTGCGGCCGTGTACAGCGCTGCCCCTTCATCGGCATCCAAAAATCCTTTTACCTTATCGATATCAATGCCCAGCTCAGCGTTTACTTGAGGTTTAGCAATTGGCAGCATAATGTTTCTCACTCATAATCAAGGCTCGCATTCTAACAGACACTGATACACTCATCGACGACACCACTCATGCGCCGCAGCAACACACCTTATCTGATCAAAGCAATTTATAAGCGCATCAACCACTGGTACATCGCCCGTTTTATTGCGCCGCAATTTGATAGTGTGGGGACTATTCCGGAAATAGCCCACCCGCGCAGCCTGGTGATTTTTGGTCGCAATATTCATATCGGGCGCTACGCACAAATTATTTGCGCTAGCGACAACTGCATTCGTTTAACCACTTGGCCCAGCAAGCAGGCCGATGCTGAAATTCGCATTGGCGATTACTGTTTGATCTCGCCCGGTGTGCGCATTTCAGCCGCATACGCTATTCACATTGGCGACAACTGTATGCTGGCCGCAAATGTCACCATTAGCGATAGCGATTGGCACGGCATTTACAACCGTATTCGCCCGTTTCGCTGCACCAAACCGGTTGTGATTGAAAATAATGTCTGGCTGGGAGAACGAGTTACTATCACCAAAGGTGTACACATTGGCGAGAATGCTGTGATAGGTACAGGGGCCGTAGTGACAAAAGATATTCCTGCCAATACAGTCGCGGCAGGCAACCCGGCACGGGTGATTAAAACCATTAATCCCAATCGCCGCATGTTAAAGCGCGAATTATTATTTAAAGATCCCGAACATTATTTTTATAATCAGGATCAGCTGGATAAATTTATGCTGGGCAACAATGGTTGGCTGAATTGGTTGCGCAGTTTACTCAAACCCAATCGCAACGATTAATCACTGCCGGTGATTACCATCAAGGGAAGACGCATGTACAAGGTCATCGCCCCACTGGATACTACAAGCCCACCCAGCAATATATTGACGCATCTGGGCTTTCGCAGTTTTTTGCCTCACCCGCATTTGCAACGCTGGATCCAGTGTTATTGGACCATACAACACCCGCAATTACCGGCGCAGGGTTTTAGCGAAAAGCTGTACCCCGATGGCGGCACCAATATTAATTTTCGTTTTATTGCCAACCAGATTCCGCAAGTCACCTTTAATGCGATACAAACCCTGAATACCATGCACTTTGCAGGAACAATTGACCTGCTCGGTATTCGTTTTCACCCCGGTGGTGCCTTTCAATTGTTTGGGCTGGATATGCCCGGACTGGTTGGCCATTATCATGCAGCGGAAGACTTGGACAAGGATTTCAATAATGCACAGCTTGGCGAATTGCGCGAGCGGTTGGCCGCCACCCATCACATTTCCCTGCGCCTTGGGTTTATCGATGACTGGCTGTTGCAACAAGCAGCGCAGCAATTGGCAACGCTGGGGCCGGTGCAGCAATTGCTGCCGCAGCTATCCCACTCAAGTGACTCCATTGAAGACATGAGCGCGCGAGTCAATATCAGCCGCCGCCAACTGGAGCGACGATTCCAACAAGAAGTTGGCCTGACACTGGTTCACCTGAAGCAGTTACAGCGTGTGCGCCGTGCACGACAACTTATCAGCCTCAACCCGCACTTACCCTTGGTGGATATCGCACAGGAAGCCGGGTTTTACGATCAGGCGCACTTTATTCGCCAATTTCAAAAAGTGCATTTGCTGACGCCGGGCGAGTACCGGGATAAAAAACTGGAAAAAATCCGCAACCTACCATCACAGGAAAACACCACACAATAATTTTCTGAGCAACTATTTTCTGCTCCGGCAAACATGTCGCAAAAATACAATTCCTCGCCGCACCTACCCTTCATGATAACGCCAACACCCAACCTGAGGAGTTCATCATGCAAGAACGTATCGCTTATCAACATGTGTATAAACTGCAACCTGCATTGGCCCAATCGCTGATTGGCTTAGGCGAAGCAGCCGCGGGAAAACTGGAACACTCACTGATCCACTTGGTAAAAATACGTGCATCGCAATTAAATAGCTGTGCCTTTTGCCAACACATGCACGCCAACGAAGCACGCAAGGATGGTGAAAAACAAAGTCGTTTGGATGTACTGCCCGCCTGGAAGGAAGTTCCGATCTTTTCTGCGCGGGAACGGGCAGCCCTCAAATGGACAGAGCAGGTGACCTTGTTGGCGCAACACGAAATTCACGATCAGGATTTCAGCGAACTGAAAAATCACTTCAGTGATGAGGAAATCGTAAACCTCACCGCCGCCATAGTGACCATCAATGCCTGGAACCGTATTGCAGTGAGTTTTCATTTTTTACCGCAGATTAAAGACCTTTAATCCCTTTAGCGCCCATAAAAAACGCCGCGAGATGCGGCGTTTTACCAAACCGGTCGTTTTATTATTCAAGCGCCAGGCGCAGCAATGCAGCCACTGAAATTGCATCGGTAATTTCACCGCGCTTAACCATATCAATAGCTGTTTGCAGCGGCACTTTTTTGCACTCTATATCTTCGGTGGCTTCAAGTTGTTGCTGACCAGCAAATAAGTCGCGCGCTACAAATACCACACAATATTCATCGGTAACGGAATTGGATAAATGCATCGTCATTAATTCTTGCCAGTCGCGCGCTTGCATCCCAACTTCTTCTTCCAACTCGCGCTTGGCGGCAGCGAGTGGGCTTTCACCTTGCGGGCAACCGCCTTCCGGGATTTCCCATGTGTATTGGTTGAGACTGTAGCGACTTTGTTTTACCAGCCAGGTATTGCCGTCATTATCGATAGGCACCACACCGATAGCGATATTTTTAAAATGCACTACGCCATAAATACCATCGGTTCCTGTTGGGGTTATAACCTCGTTGTGTGACACACTGATCCAGGGATTTTCATAGGCGATCCGGGTGCTTTTGGTTTTCCACCCACCCACTTTTTCGTTAACCCAAGGCGCATTGTGTGGTGATTTATCAGATGTATTTTCACTCATAAAAATAACCGCTCATTATTTCAGTCGGGTTTGATGACAAGCTAAGGCCAAGATACGTTTAGTGCAATCGATGCGGATCCAGCTCCACCTGCGTAATACGCGAGCCAAGCATGATGACGCGGCCATAATAGCGATCACCACCAGTCACAGTGAACTCAAAATAGAAGGCGCGCCACAGCGACAACTTGCCCAAATCATTACGCTTGAACCACAGGCGACGCAAATAGACATTTTCATCCAGCAATTGCACCTGCATTTCATCACAGCGTTTTTGTGCAGCGGCGTAAGCACGATCCTTCACCAGCAAGGCGCCGCGCCAGTAATAGATCGCCAGAAAAATCAGAGTCAGCCAGAGAATGGATTGCAAATCAAACATGAACAACGCCGATAAGGGGAAAACAGGAATCCTGCTCACCCTTGAAGAAGAGGAGGGAGAATTACAAAAATACGCTGCCCGAAAGAGCAAGGGGTGATTGATTTCTCAATCACCCCTTTCGGAACTCACTCAACTTAGAGTGGCGTTACGTTTTCTGCTTGTGGACCTTTTTGACCTTGGGTCACTTCGAAAGTCACTTTTTGACCTTCTTTCAAGGTTTTACGGCCGTTGCCGTTAATTGCGCGGAAGTGTACGAATACATCGGCACCGCCTTCACGCTCAATAAAACCATAACCCTTGTCATCGTTGAACCACTTAACAACACCAGAGACTAGATCTGACATAGTTTCCTCATCTTGCATCTAAAACGTCAGCGTAGCTGACCGAACAAAAAAACCGACTTTACTAAAAGCCAGAGTGAAATAGCTTGAAATAAAGCTATTGCTCAGGTCGTGGTACGTCCAAGTGTCTTGAGCAAGCGGTTGTCTTACAAAAGCCTAGTCTTGGTGCGGATCTCAATCTGTAGCAATCCAAAATTAAAGCACTTGGATATGGCGAGTCAAGCGCTTATCGGCGAAATTAGCGATTATCGACACTTTTTGTAATGGTGTGTAACAGGCACACATTTAATCGGGCATTTTGCGATTTATATCGTTATTTTTGCCATTATTTTGTGCAGATTTAGACGCAGCTTTACCCAGGGTTTCGTGCAAAAACAGTGCAACGGGGATCAAACTAAAACCCAATATCATCACCTGCCGTTTAATCGCCTGGAATTCATAACCTTGTTTGGATAATTGATAACACGCAAGCGCCCATGCAGCAGCGGCAAAGTAGCCCCAACGCTGGTGCTTATAGACACCCCAAGCGATCGCCGCTGTTACCGCTGCTAAAAATAAACCATACACATTGCCGAAGGAAATAAAACCGGCAACCGATGCAATTAATACCAACAACAGAAAAACATTTAATACGTTTGCAACAATCAGTATTTTTGACATGAGTAGATCCACAATAGTGTTACTTTTTTACACCAATTAATCAGAACTGGCTTTACCTTTGCCGCGCCAGCTTTGATATTTTTTATGCACGCCGCGAGTAAATGACTGGGAATAATCTTCCAGGACATCTACACCGACTAACACGACAATCACTACCAACGACAATTTGATGGCCACCAGGTTGTAACCTATCGCAATCACAACACCAATGGATGCCAAGGCCCAAATGGTTGCTGCCGAGGTAACGCCCAGCACGAATCCATCTCGCGCCAACATCACACCAGCGCCCAAAAAGCCGATACCGGTAATGACCTGACCAATAATACGCGAGGGGTCGGTGACCACTTTTTCCGGACCGGAAAAATGCGATGCCGCAAATAAAGAGGCGGCAATAAAAATATAGGTGCCCAAGGTGATCAGCGATGAGGTGCGAATCCCCACAGGTTTACCGCGCAACTGGCGCTCCACGCCAATAATGGTGCCGCACAAAATCGCTGTGCCTATGGCGGCCCAATCAAATGGGGCCACCGATAAAATCAGTTCCAGATTCATAACTGCACTCCCTACCAGCGACTCAGGAAACGCCCAGCGCGGTATTAATAATGATTTTTTTGATGGCGCTGATCGAGTTTAGTCGGCGCATACCGGTATTACGCAGCCAATTTACCGCAAGGGAACGACTGCCAAACAGTCGCTTGAAGGCTTCCATCGCCGACATCATGCCGAGGTTGCTGGCAAGGCGCTGGCGCTGGTAACGGCGCAAAATGGAATAGTCCGCCAACGGAATACCACGCTGCAATGCGCGCTCAATTTCCTGCACAAGGGCGATCACATCCAATAAACCCAAATTCACACCCTGACCGGCCAAGGGGTGAATATTGTGTGCAGCATCGCCCACCAAGGCGATGCCCGGTTGAATATAACTGGTGGCGTGACGCTGGCGCAGGGGAATGGCATAACGCTTGTCGCACGCGGTGACGCGCCCAAGCCGCGATTCAAAAGCGGAAGTGATACGTGCACAAAATGCCGCGTCATCGAGCGCGATCAGTTCCTGAGCCAGTTCGTCATCTGCTGACCATACGATGGAACACTGGTGCGCATCGCCTTGGTGCTGCAAAGGTAGAAATGCCAGCGGACCGGTGTGCATAAACCGCTGCCAGGCGGTAAATTCGTGTGGTCGCTCTGTGCGCACGGTGGTGATAATTGCCTGCTGGTCGTAATCCCATTCGCGGGTTGCAAATGCCGCCAACTCGCGCACACGGGATGTCGCGCCATCCGCAGCCATCACTAAAGATGCAGTGATTTCAGCGCCATTATCCAAAGCAATACGCACGCGCGGAAACGCTGGCTCCGCCGGAACAACATCGACAACCGCTGCTGGTTGAATCAGATGAATATTGGGCAAGGCAGACATACGCGCGCGCAATTGATTCACAATCACCGAGTTTTCTACGATATGGCCGAGATGGCGTTGCTGCACATCGGCGCAATCAAATTCGATGGCCGCCGTGCCTTCACCATCCCACACTTTCATTTCGCGATAGGCGCACACACGCTGCGCAACAATCCCATCCCAGCAACCAATATTTGTTAATAAGGATTGCGACGCATGAGTCAGTGCAACAACACGCGGATCAAATTGCTCACCGCTGAACTGTTGTACATGATGATTGCTTTCAATCACAGCAATGCGCAAATGTTGCGCGGCATCGGTTTGTGCAATAGCACAGGCAAGCGATGCACCAACCAAACCGGCGCCGACGATCACCACATCATAATCCGTGTTATTAATTGCCTGATCGTCATTCCCATGCAAGTGGGAATCCATAACTGTATCGCCACCAGGGTTTACAGGATTCTCCTCCGGCAATTTCCAACGAAATTGGCGACCGGCAGTTCCCATGGTCTGGGCAATAAATTGGTTTTTAATAAACGGAATGGATTCCAGACTGAGTAGACCAAGATGACGCAGCGCAATCAAAGGCAGCTGATCATTGGAAAATAAGCGGACTAATTTATCGCTGAATTCAATGGTCAGCTGTTGATCCAACGCTTGTTTGCGAAGATAGGCTTGCAGTACCGATAAATCGCCAGGGGATTGATGCAAGGCAATGGCGTCGCGCAGGGTTTCCACCAGGCAGACACAATCGCGCAGCGCCAAATTAAAGCCCTGCCCCGCTACCGGGTGCAAAAAGTGCGCGGCATTTCCAAGCAATACAATGTGCGAACGAATTTGCTCTTCTGCCAGCACCAATTGCAAAGGGTAAGCAAACCGTTTGGCCACCCGCGTAAAATGGCCCACGCGAAAACCAAAACGCTCCTGCAAACGCACCAGAAATTCAGCATCGTGTAATTTAAGAATTTCATCGGCTTCCGCCGCAGGCAAGGTCCAGACTAAGGCGGATTGCTGCGCATTATTGGATTCACCCAGAGGTAGTAAGGCAACCGGGCCATCGGCAGTAAAACGCTCGTAGGCCACACCACAATGCGGCTCGGAGAATTCGACATTAGTAATAATGGCGGTTTGCCCATAAGCCCGTGTTTGCGTGCCTATGCCCAGCGCGGCACGCAGCGGTGAATCGCCACCATCCGCAATAACTGCCAATGAGGTTTTAATAAAAAAATGTTGCGCGTCGGTTTGAACATTCAACAGCGCACAATCTTGTTGCGGTGTCAGTGCCGTCACGGTGGATGACGTAAAACACTGAATATTCTTTTGTGCCTGTACATGCGCGAGCAACACATTGCCCAGCCACGCATTTTCAATCACATAACCGACAGCATCGAGATTATTTTCTTTTGCATCTATCACACCACCAAGAAAATGACCGCGATCCGATACATGCACCTGCGCAATTGGCGTGATGTGTTGCTGCAATGTTTCCCACAACCCCAACTCGCGCAAAATAGTCGCCGTGCCGTAAGATAAAGCCGTAGAGCGCGCATCAAAACTCGACTGAAAATGCAACTCATCTGCCTGCGCAAACGGCTGGGCTTCAATTAATGCAATGCGTAATTGCGGCTGGCTGGCAGCAAGCAAACTGGCGAGACTGGTGCCCACCATGCCGCCGCCGATAATGGCGACATCACAGTCAAGGGTGTGGGTCATGATATTGACCTGCGTTGAGCGCTCCCAAGCCAAGCCCGGGAGCGCGAGATGTTTTAGGTAACAGCTTACACAGCCATTAATGCTTCAATTTCTGCAACGGTTTTGGGTACGTCTTTGGTGAGCACCTCGTTGCCGTCTTTGGTGATGACAACATCATCTTCAATACGAATACCAATACCGCGCCATTTTTTGGCGACGCGCTCATTGTCGGGGGCGACATAAATACCTGGCTCTACTGTCATCACCATGCCCGGTTCCAGCAATCGCCATTCGCCGCCGACTTTGTAATCGCCTACGTCGTGTACATCCATACCTAACCAGTGCCCGGCGCGGTGCATATAAAATTCTTTGTAGGCTTCGCTTTTAATTAATTCGTTCACATCGCCTTCGAGCAAACCGATGTTTACCAAGCCTTGGGTAATGACACGCACAGTTGCTTCGTGTGGGTCATTCCAGTGATTGCCCGGCTTACATTGGGCAATCGCTTCCAACTGGGCTTGCAAGCAAATTTCATAAAGGGCTTTTTGTTCGGGCGAAAATTTGCCATTTACCGGAAAGGTGCGCGTGATATCTGCGGCGTAATAATCCAACTCACAGCCAGCGTCGATCAGCACCAGATCGCCATTTTTAAGCGGCGCAGAATTTTCAATGTAATGCAAAATGCAGCCATTTTTTCCGCCGCCCACAATAGTGTTGTACGCCGGAAAACGCGCACCGCTTATTTGGAATTCATGCAAAATTTCCGCTTCGAGTTGATATTCCATCACACCGGCTTTACTCGCCTTCATCGCACGCACATGGGCGCGCGCGGAAATCTCACCCGCTTCTTTCATCACCCGCAATTCAGCGGCACTTTTAAATAAACGCAGCTCATTGAGGAAGTGACTTAAATCCAAAAATTCGCCGGGCGGTGTAGCGCCAGAGCGTACTTTAGCGCGAATGGTATTCACCCAATCCATAACGTGCTTGTCAAAATCGGCATCTTTACCCATGGCGTAATACACACGCTGTTTGCCTTCCAATAACCCCGGCAAAATATCGTCGATATCATCGATGGGAAAAGCATCGTCCGCGTCAAATTCGCTGCAGGCACCTTCAGGCCCTGCGCGATAACCATCCCAAATTTCACGCTCGCGATTGCGCTCACGCACAAACAACACAAACTCGCCGTGCTCACGCCCGGGGATTAACACCAATACAGCACTCGGTTCTTCAAAACCGGACAAGTATAAAAAATCACTGTCCTGACGATAGTGGTATTCGGTGTCGCGACTGCGGGTGCGCTCAGGTGCAGCTGGCACTATGGCAATGGAGTTGGGCTCCATCATCGCCATTAGTTGTTTGCGGCGGCGGGCGAATTCGGTTTTGCTGATTCTCATGGACGTTCTCGCAACAATAAAAGTGTTCGCAAAAAATTAATGCAAGGTATCTGAGGCGGGCGCACTGGTAACGGGCGCCGCTAATTCCTTAGCGGCAAATTCCAGGTACAAACTGCTCGCTACAACACGCACATATTCAGTGACTTCCATATAGTCGGCTTCTGCACTCGGCTCATCCTCTTCATCGTCCACCTGGATTTGCACTATGTTGGCGATGTCTTGCAACATTTCGGCAGACTCTTCGCCAATTTCACGCTGCCCCTGATGATCCACGCTGCCAAAACCAGTGAGGAAACCGTGACACCACTCGCCGAGCGCACGGGCGCGCTCACCCAAGGGTGAGTCGTCGTCAGGTAACATCAGTTTGAGGCCAAATTCGCCCTGCAGTTGACCGCAGGTGTTGTGGTACAACTTGCTCAAGGCAATACGTACGGATTCGTCGGGCGCGGCAACAAAATCCAGAAATTCGACAGCATCCAGCAACCAGTTGATCTCGCTCAATTGCGCACCACCGGCCAATTTGCCGCACAACAGTCCATGCAATTCAGAGGGGCTATTCAGGGTTCCAAGGGGCGCCAGCAGGTTGGCAAGGTCGTCAAAATTCAGGGGGCTGAGCAGTTGTTCAGGGGAAGTGTGTTCGGTCATAGTGGCCTCTCGTCGACAGTGATGGAATGCTATCACGATTGCCTGTGGCGCCTCTGCAAACTTTTTATAGAGCAAATCCTGCTATTGATGCAGCTCAACTAAAACCTATTGGTTAATCATTTAATAACAACCAACTTCTCGAATTTACATTAACTTGCGCACCACGATTGACCCCATGCCGGACGCGCAATATAGTGGGCGACCTGCGCTATTTATTGGTTAATTATTATCATGTCTGACGATCTTTTACTCGCCCTTGAAACCAAGCTGGATAAGCTGATTCTGCAGTGCAATCGCCTGCAGCAAGAAAACGCCGAGCTTAAAGCGCGCGAAAACGAATGGCAGCGCGAGCGTGTTCGCTTGATCGAGAAGAATGAACTGGCCCGCAGCCGTGTGGAAGCCATGATCACCCATTTACGTAATCTGGACGCCGAATAAGCGGGGCCACCAATGAGCAACGAAACTGTTTTTGTAAAAATCCTCGATAAAGAATATCAAGTCGCCTGCCCGCGCGAAGAGCGCCAGGCGCTGGTAGAGTCCGCCCAATTGCTGGATGAGCGTATGAAAGCGATTCGTGGCACCGGTGCAGTGATTGGCCTTGAGCGTATTGCGGTGATGGCGGCACTCAACCTGAGTCACGAATTATTGCAAGCCAAAAATGCCAGCCATGCCGGTGGCAGTGCCGCCAGCCAAAGCGATTTGCTGCGGTTGAATGACAAATTGGATCGCGCCTTGAACCACAACGCCGGTTAAAAAACCAGTTTGTATTAAATCTGATCCGATGCTTATTTTCCTCACATTTACCAGCGGCGTTTAAGACGAATATTTCCTAACCGCCGCCACAACCCAAGCATAAATTCATTTGCGGAAGGCCAGTAACCTTGGGTTATACTGGCGCCACGCCCTGGAATGTTTGCAAACCGACAAGTCCTTGAGCCGATTTCCACAAAACTGGTGGTGTCTCGTTGTGTTTGGTGTGCATGTCCGCCTGACGGAAAGCCTTAAAAACCACAGGTACTACCTCCTTGAACCTATGGGTTCAAGGCCAGCTTGGTAGCGGCATTTCGGGGTCTCTTATTTCTTCCCTGCGGTAGTTGAACTGACCGCTCATTATCTAAGGCTGCTTATGGCCGATGCGTTAACTCCCACCGCTGCTGATCAACGCGACTACAAACAACAATTGCGCCATGAACTGCGCGCTCGCCGCCGTGCCTTGACGCCCGCACAACAGCAACACGCCGCCTTATTATTACTGCGCCACCTGATGAAACTGCCGCAATTTATGCGCGCGCACCACATTGCCCTCTATATTGCCAACGATGGCGAAATAGATCCGTCGGTGATTGCGCAGCAACTGTGGAAAATGGAAAAACACACCTATTTACCCACATTGCGCCCCGGTAAAAGTAAGGAATTGTGGTTTGTGGAATTTACGGCCAATACCCTGCTAAGCCCCAATCGCTATGGTATTGCCGAGCCGGATCATCGCCGCGAACACCGCTTGCCTGCGAATTTATTGGATGTGGTACTGATGCCACTGGTGGGGTTTGATAGCCGCGGTGCGCGCTTGGGAATGGGTGGTGGCTTTTACGATACAACCTTCGCGTTCAAGCACAAAAAGCCTGCGGGCAAACCCTATCTGATTGGCTTGGCCCATAGCTGCCAGCAGGTTGATGCGCTGCCTACCGACAGTTGGGATATTCCCCTGTTTGCTATAGCGACAGAGGCGGGTGTGTTGGCGATAGATACATAAATAGATAAAAAAACACCCGAGTTAGACAGTTTCCTGCAGCATTTTCAGCGCCCCAAAAACACAACTCCCGCCGAAGCGGGAGCAGTGGTTTAAAATCCTTCTCACCCAAACAGGGTTAAGCAATTACTCAGACACAGATTCGACAGCAGCTTCGGCAAAGGATACCAAAGCGCCTAGATCCAACAGGGTAATGCAAACTCCTACGCAAAAAATAATCGTTACGGCGGAGAGAACATCAACTTTCATGGTGGTAGCCTTGCGCATTATTGTCTTCAAAGGAACATGGAATTAAAACAGCAGTTTTTATGCCAACCACAATACAGCGATAACGCTGTGGCGCGATCAAATAATAGGCAATTTTTCCGAATAATCAAACAGCTTGAACCTTTAATTTCGCAATAAAGCGCACAAAATTGAGTTTTCACCCCCAAAATCACTACAAAATCGGCAAATGTGCTGGATATCGGTGATAGATCACTGCCCATTTGCAGGGAGCAAGCATCCTTGCTCGACCCAAGTATCAGCGATACACGACCGTTTTCACCTTAGGGGCTGACAGTCACCACACGACTGGTGGTATTGCCCAGGCGAGTCCGCACCATTACCGAGCTTGTTTCGACTATTTCTGCACCGGCGAAGGCCTTCCAGTTTTTGCCACCATCCACACTGTAATCAATGGCCAGGCCGGGTAGCGATGCATTTACCAACAACTGGCCCTTGTCGATAATGGCGCCCGGTGGCGGCAGATAGAAATCGCCACCCAATGCAGCCAGCTTCGGCAACTCCTTGGTGCTTAATTGCAGGGCAAACGCCGCCCATTCTGCTGCGCGAGCGCTGGTATTGGGTTTATCCCCTTCCCAACTGGCTTTGTGCCAGGCGCGCTCCGCCAAGGGAATCAAGCGGGGATAAATCATTTGCTCCAGTTGGGCGGCGGTGCGAATGGTTTCCGTCCAGACCTGCCCTTGCATACCGCGCAAATTCTCCGGTTTTTCCAGTGCAGGCAGGGCGCGACCAACTAGCGCCTCCAGATTTTCAATAGGTGCGCCATTGCGGGTTTTATCGGCATTGGCGTAGAGGTTATCCGGCATAAAACCAAATACCTTGGCAATATCGGTGTAGCGCGCCGCCCAGTAGTAGCCGCGCTCTTCCGGGTTGGCTTCGTGGGGATGGTCAAAATACAAATGGGTTGCGGGCGATAAAATCGGCTCATAACCCGCATTGGCCAGACGGTAGGCGCGATCGGCAACACCCCACTCCCAAATGTTATCCCAGGCATTGGCCAGTACGTGTTTGTTGGCGAACTGGCTGCGGTTGAAGGTGTTGTTCGGGTCGTACATCAAACCATCTTCCCAGCCCGCTATATCCAGGCCGCGCAGGGAGGTAATGGCGGACACTTTGCTCACAAAATAGGGCTTCAAATCCGCCGGGCCAGCAACACCTTGCTCACCTTTGGCAAACAGCGCATTACAAGCTGGCGATGCCGTCCAGGAACCTGCACCCACTTCATCGCCCCCCATGTGGAAGGTCACGAGTTTGGTGCCCGCTTTGCGATACATTTGCTGCAACTCGTAAATCACCTTATCGACAAACGCATAGGTCGATGACAAGCAGACGTTGATGGAGTTGTCGGTATAGTTTTGCACCGTCATGTATTGGGATTTATCCAGCGGATCGGATAACAAATACTGCTCAGCCTCGGCTTTTTTACCGGCCTTGAGCAGTTTGTGATAGCGCGCCTCCATGGATTTCACCGCTGCACGCGCATGGCCGGGCATATCAATTTCCGGCACTACTTCGATATGACGTGCGCTGGCAAATTTAATGATCTCGATAAAGTCGTCTGTAGAGTAATAGCCATTACCCGAACCGGATGCGTGCGGGCCGGTCCCCAATTGGGTGAGCAGGCAATTCTGCTCGGTGAGGTCGAAACAGCGCTTGGCACCAATCTCGGTCAGCTCGGGCAAGCCGGGGATTTCCAGACGCCAGCCTTCATCTTCCGTCAGATGCAAATGCAGCTTGTTAAGCTTGTAGCGCGCCATTTGTTCGATCAAACGCAAAGTCACCGCTTTGCCATGAAAGTTGCGCCCCATGTCGTAGTGCATACCGCGCCAGCTGTAGCGCGGTGCATCGTTTACGCTCAGTTGTGGCAGCGAGTGGCTGCTGGCCGGTTGCGCTGGCAGCAGGCTTAACACGCTTTGGATACCGTAAAACGCACCGGCATTGTCGCTGCCGATAATGGTGATTTTGTCCGCGGCGATGGCGAGGCTATAGGCTTCGGCGGTAGCCAATGAGGCATCCACACGCAATTCAATCACTTTACCGGTGGCTGCCACATGATCAGCGGCAGATGTCAGCGTAATACCGGCAGCTTTTAATTGTTCCACCAGATAATTGGCCTCGCCCGTCAGGCGCCCGGCATAGCGAACTTGCCAACTGCTATCGAGTGTCGCGTTGCCTTTGCGATATTTCACCTCGGCCGGTGTGGGGATAATTTTGGGGCTGGCATCCGCCTTGGCCGCCGCTTGATTCACCGCGAGATTATCCTCATAGCGTGTTGCGGCGGTGGCGATGGGGTAGAGATCAGGAGAGAAGCGCTGTTGCTGCTGCGCGCTGGCGATGGGCGTCACAAAGTTCTGCAGGTTTTCCGTGTCGGTATTGGAAAACACTTCCGGCCTCAAGCCCGGCTGGGTGATAAATGCGCGCGGCATAAAGTCGCTGTAGCTCACCATGCTCGCACTGGCGGTGTAAGGCACCTGGAAGCTGTCGCCACGGGCCAGCCCCTTGAAGTCAGCGGTTGGCGCCAGCTCATGCAAATCGCCTTGCACATGACGCAAGGTCAAGCCTTCGGGTGCAGCATCGAGCTTGCGCACAGAGTGAAAGTAAATGCGCCAATCGCCTTTGCCAGCAGGCAAGGCCACGCTGGAATCGTTACCCAGGGTTAACTGCAGTTCGGGCTTGGCTGCCAGGTTATTAACCACCGCAAAATTCAGTTGGGCCTTATCGGCAAATTCGCCCAGTTGCTGTTGGGTCAAGCCCGCTGCCAATGCGCTGTGAGAAACGCCCAGCGCCAGTGTCAATGCGCCAAAACGCGTCAATAAATGTCGACCTGCAGATTTCATTATGTATGCTCCAGCCTTTTTTAGGTTAGTTGATGGGCCTATGGATTTTTGTGTTAAACCGTACTGACAACGTTGTCCAGATTACACCAAAATTCCCCCGCTGCCAGCTTCTGAACATAAATTAACCCTTTGGAGGATTTATCATCCGTATCGCACCATGGCACAACTGCATGGGCAAGCGGAATTAACCAGGGCGGGACAGGCTGCCAGGCGGAGCTAAGGCCAACAGCCAAAAATGACAAAGGGCACCGCAGTGCCCTTTGTCATTAACCTATTGGAGAGCGGCGATCCGCCCTCAATACCGCTCATCAGCCCAAGAAGAACTTGTAGGCTTCGTTTTTGGTTTCATCCCAATAGGGATAATTCAACTCGTTCAAAAAGACCTTCAGCTCGGCGTATTCTTTTTTAGGCACTTGCATGCCTACCAGTACTCGCGCCGAAGCGGAACCGTGGTTGCGGTAGTGGAACAGGGAAATATTCCAGCGCCCGGCAACTTTGTTTAAGAAGGTCATCAAGGCGCCGGGGCGCTCAGGGAACTCAAAGCGATACAGCACTTCGTCCGTCGCCTGCGGAGCATGGCCGCCCACCAAGTGGCGGATGTGCAACTTGGCCAGCTCATTCTCGGTCATGTCCACCAGGTCATAACCCTGTGCTTTGAGTTCAGCGACCAGATCGGCGCGATCCTTTCCGCCTGCCGCAACCTGTACGCCCACAAAAATCTTGGCGTCCCGGGCATCGGCATAGCGATAGTTGAACTCGGTGATATTGCGTTTACCCAAGGCCTTGCAGAATTCCTTGTAGGCGCCCGGGCGCTCAGGAATGGTCACCGCCAGAATCGCTTCGCGCTGTTCACCAATTTCTGTGCGCTCGCTAATGTAGCGCAGGCGGTCAAAATTAATATTGGCACCGCAGTCAATGGCTACGAAGGTTTGCCCGGTAATGCCGTGCTCAGCCACGTATTTTTTCAACCCGGCAACACTGACCGCGCCCGCCGGTTCGGCAATAGAGCGGGTGTCTTCAAAAATATCTTTGATGCCAGCACAGATTTCGTCGTTAGTGACGGTCATGCATTCATCGACCACTTTACGCAGCACGCGGAAAGTTTCTTCACCAATCTGGGCCACGGCAATACCGTCGGCAAAAATGCCCACTTGCGGCAATACCACGCGCTTTTTCTTGTCCATCGCCGCCATCAGGCAAGCAGACTCTTCCGATTCCACCGCGATAATTTTGGTTTCCGGGCGCAGGTATTTCACGTAAGCGCCAATGCCCGCTGCCAAACCGCCACCGCCGACGGCAATAAATATTGCATCGATCTTACCGGGATACTGGCGCAGGATTTCCATGGCGATGGTGCCTTGGCCTGCGATCACATCCGGGTCATCAAACGGGTGGATGTAGGTCATGCCTTTTTCTTCGACCAGCTTTTTGGCATGGGCCGAGGCTTCGTCGTAGCTGTCGCCGTGCAACACCACTTTGGCACCGCGCGCTTTTACGGCATCGACCTTAATGGCTGGGGTGGTACGCGGCATCACGATGGTCGCCTTGATACCCAGGTGTTGCGACCCCAAGGCAACGCCTTGCGCATGGTTACCTGCCGAGGCGCAAATCACCCCGCGACTGCGCTCCTCTTCGGTGAGCTGCATTAGTTTGTTGTAGGCGCCGCGCAATTTGAATGAAAACACCGGCTGCAAATCTTCGCGCTTGAGTAGCACTTTATTGCCGGTACGGGCAGAGAGCAGGTGAGCTTCGTCGAGCGGCGTTTCTACCGCCAGATCGTAGATGCGGGCGTTGAGGATGCGTTTTATGTAAGTTTCAGGCATGGGAATTCTTGCGTTAGCGAGTGGATAGACGAATCAGAAGAATTAAAAAGTCACCGCAGTGTAAACAATTTAGCCGCTGCTGGCACGGCGAAAATCCGTATAATGCTGCAAGATTTTGACCTCTTTCCAGCAGAGACCACCATGACACAAGACCAACTCAAACAAGCCGTGGCGCGCGCCGCGATTGAATACATCAAACCCAAATTGTTTAGCGACTCCATTATCGGCGTCGGCACCGGTTCTACGGCGAACTTTTTTATCGATTACCTGGGCGAAATCAGCGATCGTTTTGCCGGTGCCGTGGCCAGTTCAGATGCCTCCGCTGCGCGCTTGAAAAAGCTTGGCATTGAGGTACTGGATTGCAATTCCGTGAGCGAGTTGGTGGTGTATGTGGATGGCGCCGATGAGAGCAATGCTTATCTGCACCTGATCAAAGGCGGTGGCGCCGCATTGACGCGCGAAAAAATCGTGCGCGCGGTTTCCAATGAATTTGTGTGTATCGCCGACGAAAGCAAATGGGTCGATGTGTTGGGCAAATTCCCGCTGCCGGTGGAAGTCATCCCCATGGCGCGCTCCTATGTCGCCCGCGAACTGGTCAAGCTGGGCGGCGCACCGGTCTATCGCGAAGGGGTTGTCACCGACAACGGCAATGTGATTCTGGATGTATATAACTTGCAGATTATTGACCCGGTCAACCTGGAGATCACCATCAACCAGATCACCGGCGTAGTCACCAACGGCCTGTTTGCGGCAAAGGGCGCAGATGTGCTGTTGCTGGGCACCAAAGACGGGGTTAAAACGATTTTCCCTCGCTAAACTATATCAAAGCGCGCGGCCACGCTGGCGCGTTTTGTCTCCTATACTTGAAGGACTCCAGTCATTTTGAAGGCCTTCTATCATGCTTAGTTTTTCCAGTATCCAGGGGCGCCTGCTGTTTGCCGTTGGCGCAGGCATCATCTTATTTGTGATGATCAGCGGCATCGCTATTTCACTACTCAGTAACACTATCACCGATTACAACCGCCTGATTGCAGGGTCGGTGGCGCAAGAGCGCAGCATCAACCACATGAACTTCCAATTTAAAACCCAGGTACAAGAGTGGAAAAATGTGCTGCTGCGCGGCAAAGACCCGCAAAAACTCACTCAATACTGGACCCAATTCGAAACACTGCATCGGGATATCCAACAACAAGGCGCCCGCCTGAAAGCAGATTTACAAGGCGAAAGCCGCGCTAAAGTGGAGGCCTTCCTTGCCGCACATGAAACTGCCTTTGGGCGCTACCAAATCGGATTGCAGGACTTCAAAAACGCCGGTTTTGACCCTGCGGCAGGAGACAAGGCTGTCGCAGGTATTGATCGTGAGCCGAGCAAATTACTGGAAGAATCTGCACAATTCATTAGCGCCCAGGTTGCCAGTGATACGGCAACCAATGTCGACGCCAGCAAAAGTGTCTCTTTTTGGGCCAGTGCGCTAATCCTTCTGGGCGGTATTCTGGTGGCTTTTCTGGTGCTGGTGATCCTGCGCAAAAGCCTTATTAGCCCCTTGGCAAATATCAATAATCACCTCGCTGTACTTGCCAGCGGAAACTTTCGCCAGAGCCTGCAGTTCAGTGATGGGGGAGAGTTGGGCAGCCTCGCTAAAAACATTAAGCAAGTGCAACACAGTATTGTGCAAGTCGTCACCACGGTACAAAACTCAATGCAGAAACTGGCCGATGCCTCCAACCAAATAACCCAGAGCGCGTCAGCTGTTGCGCGCTACACCGACCAGGCGCACCACTCTACCGATCAGGTGTCTGCCGCTATCACCGAGATGACCGCAACTGTGCAGGAAGTGGCAAGCAATGCCGGTGGCGCGGCTGATGCTGCACAACATGCCGACCACAATGCGCAGCAGGGCCTGAGCATCATGGGCGGCACACTCGACGCGATCAACCAGTTGAGCCAAGAGACCAATAAGGCTGGCAATGCCATGGCTCAACTTGAGGAGGATACCAACCGCATTGGCAGTGTCCTGGTGGTGATTAAAAATGTAGCCGAGCAAACCAACCTGCTCGCCCTCAACGCTGCGATTGAAGCTGCGCGCGCAGGAGAACAAGGGCGCGGTTTTGCGGTAGTGGCCGACGAGGTACGCTCACTTGCCAAACGCACGCAGGATTCCACAGCGGAGATCCAACAAATTATCGAAGCGGTACAAAAAGGCGCGCTGCATGCAGTAACCGCCATGAAATCCAGCCAAAGTAAAACAGCGGCAACACTGGAAATGGCAGGGCGTGCGGGGCAGTCGATCACCCAAATCACTCAGGCGATTACCGCGATATTAGGCATGAATATGCAAATTGCGACCGCCGCCGAGGAGCAAAGCTATACCGCCGAAGAGATCAACAAAAATATTATTCGCCTTGTAAATCTGATTGAGAGCCTGAATCAGGATGCACGCATGTCTGAGCAAATAGCACTACGATTGGATGACACCACCAAAGATCTGGAAAATCAAATCGCACACTTTGCCGTCTAGGAATCGTACCCATAAAAAAACCGACCGGGTTTGTAGCCCGGTCGGTTTTTTTATGGGCGGAATTTAGCGGCGACGCAGACGGCTTAAGCCGATCAACCCCAAACCACTCATCAGCAAAATAAGGATGGATGGCTCAGTTACCTCGGTGGTTGGCGGTGTGTAGCTCCAACTGCCTTTGTGGATTTCACCATTGCCCACATAAGACCTGGCCGCAACCGCGCCATCCAGATTGGATTTAGTGTCAATAGTGGCGTTCAGTGCAAGAATGGAACCATACCAGGAATCGCCAAAGTTCAAGGTGGTCGCCTCGTAGAAATTCCACAGCACATTGTTGAAGTTGTTGCGGAAGCTCTCGGTGCCATTCTTGGTATTACCGGCGGTAAAACTGGTGCCGGAAACATTAATGACAACATTCAGCGCCGTGGCAAAATCCATATCCAGGCTCCACTGGGGGCCAGCCAATTCATCAGCGGTGATGTTAAACACGACCAAATCAGTTGCGCTGCCGGTGTAGCTGAACTTCTTGTTGTTCATATCACCAATCAATGCCGTGTTATCCGATGTGCTCAACCCTTTGTAGTAAGCGGATTCCGCTTGCAACTGGGATAATAAAACTGCCCTTTCTGCCGTTAATGAATTATCGGTTACTTTTTTCACGCAGCCGTCAGGCGTCAACCCGGCGCCGTTACAAATATTGGTCGGACCGGAAAAGTTGCCTTGGTAGGCGAGATAACCGCGATCGATATGGGTGCCGTTATTGCTTTTAAAGTTACCGACAACCTTGACCGTATCGGCGGTGGAATTAGCCGGTTCCTTTTGCGCAAAAATAGAGGCGTTAACAACGTCGCCACCAATAAAGGCCTTGCCTTCAATGTGGCCGCTGCCGCCAGACACATTCAAATCGCCAAACAGAATCAGATTGTAGTCGTTCAATGGGCCAGCGCTGGCGAGCGATGAGAGGCTTCCAACAAGAGCGATAGCCAGAAATTTGGAGTAAAAAGCCATATAAAACCCTTTTGTAGTAATGTCGGACTCTAGAACTGACTCCGGTAAAGCACATTCCATGCCCGTTTTATTTTTCCCTTTAGCATCAATAATTCACCCATTTTTGTGTGATGCACCTCACAATAAGCTGTCAATTTTACCGACACCCATAAATTGACAGCGAAAGACAATATGTTGACGATAGCGCCACGCAATCACTTATCGCCCTGCGACCTATGCAGTAGAGCACCTGTCACCACCCACCTCGATTGCAAATAAAGGTTGAGCTGCCACGCACTTTTGCCTAGCCTTGGCAGCCTGTTTCACTCCCGCGCGATTCCGTTATGGATTTTTCCTTTCCCGCCATCGGCATAGTTCACTCCTGCTTTAAGGAGAAATTTGGCATACCGCGCCAACCGGGCTTGGCGCCACTGGCCAGGGCTGAAATAGAACTGCTGCCACCTTATGATGATCCGGACGCGTTTGATGGCCTGGAAGGCACCAGTCACCTGTGGATTCAGTTTGTGTTTCACGCCAACAAGTCCACCAATAAACGCGATAGCTGGAAACCCAAAGTCAAACCGCCACGTTTAGGCGGCAACAAAAGCCTGGGAGTTTTTGCCACCCGCTCCCCTACTCGTCCGGCGCCTATCGGCCTATCGGTAGTGCGTTATGAGGGACTGCAACAGCGCGACGGAAAATTGTTTGTTGCCATCAGCGGGGTGGATCTGCTGGAGGGCACGCCGGTATTGGATATCAAACCCTATGTGCCCTATGTGGATTGCGTAACCCATGCCCACAACCATTTTGCCGCCCAGCCACCGGCGGCGATTGCGGTGGAGATACCGGCAGACCTTGCAGCTATCTGTTGCGATTACCAGCAAACAACAGGCATTGATCTCGCGGGCTTAATCACCCAGGTATTGCAACAAGATCCACGCCCTCAGTACCAACAACCAGAGCCTGAGCGAGTGTATGGCATGAAACTGCTGGATCTGGATGTGCGTTGGCGCTACCGCACCGACTGCCACCCCCATCGAATTCACTTATCCGCCCTCTTACCGGGCGATATTGTTTAAACCACCGAGGAACACACTATGAACTTTGCTCGCACTTGCTTGTTATTAATGCCACTGAGCCTTGTCGCCTGTAACGCCACCCTGCCACAAATGGCCGAGACAGGTGCCGCAGTGGCCAGCGCTGCGGGTTATAACAACCAGGCACAACTCATTCGCGGCATCAAGGAAGCACTGGAGCTGGGCAGCAGCCGCGCCGCCAGCAGCCTGTCAGCCACGGGCGGCTATGCCAATAGTTCGCTCTATCGCATCGAGTTACCGGCAAACTTGCAGCCAATCGCTGGCACTTTGCGCCAAATGGGACTGGGTAGCCAACTGGATCGCGTAGAAGGATTAATGAACCAGGGCGCGGAAAAAGCTGCCGTGGAGGCTCAGGCAGTGTTTATCGATGCCGTACGCAATATGAGCGTCACCGACGCACTGGGCATTATTCGCGGCTCCAACACCGCCGCCACCGATTACTTCCGCACCCAAACCGAAGCCAGCTTGCGCCAGCGTTATCTGCCCATCATCAAGCAAAACTTGCAGCAAATCGGCTTCTATAACCAGTATCAGCAGTTGCTGGGCACTTACAACATGCTGCCACTGGCCAACAAGCCCAGCCTGGACCTTGAGCAGCATGTACTGACCATGGCGCTCGATGGCCTGTTCAAACAAGTCGCTGTGGAGGAGCAACTCATCCGCAAAGATCCGGTAGGGCGCGGCAGCCAGATTATTGGCTCGGTGTTTAACGCCACCAAATAATGGCAATCACTTCCGTATTGCCCTGAATATTCCCGTCAAAAACACCCGGTGGCCGCTGTGCCACCTTCGGTTTTAAGTGGCGCAGTGGTATGATGCGCGCCTTTTTCAGCCTGTCGGCACCTGCAACCGACCCTTTCGTCTCCCGTTTGATGCCCTAGCTCCGCGAGACGCGCTGCACGCCTTTCTCACTTTAAAACTTTAGGAGTTGTTCCCATGAGCAAGACCTCGTTAGACAAAAGCAAGATCAAGTTTCTGCTGCTGGAAGGCGTGCACCAATCGGCGGTGGATACCCTCAATGAGCAGGGCTACACCAATATCGAGTACCTGAAAACCGCGCTGGGCGAGGATGAGCTGATCGCGAAGATTCAGGATGCTCACTTCGTCGGCCTGCGTTCGCGCACCCAACTGACCCGCCGCGTATTTGAAAATGCGCCCAAGCTGATCGCCGCTGGCTGTTTCTGCATTGGCACCAATCAGGTGGATTTGAAAGCAGCGCAAGAACACGGCGTGGCAGTATTCAATGCGCCCTACTCCAACACTCGCTCGGTGGCCGAACTGGTTATCGCCGAAGCGATTTTGTTGCTGCGCAATATTCCACAAAAAAATGCGGTCTGCCATCGCGGCGGTTGGGATAAATCCGCTGTGGGTTCTTTTGAAATTCGCGGCAAAACCCTGGGCCTGATTGGCTACGGCTCCATCGGCAGCCAAACCTCGGTGCTGGCGGAATCGCTGGGCATGAACGTGCAGTTCTACGATGTCATCACCAAACTGCCACTGGGCAATGCCACCCAAATTCGCAACCTGGATGACCTGCTCGCCACGTCTGACATCATCAGCCTGCACGTACCTGAAACCCAATCCACACAAATGATGATTGGCGCACGCGAAATTGGCTTGATGAAAAAAGGCGCCATCCTGATCAACGCCTCACGCGGGACTGTTGTTAACATCGATGCTCTGGCCGATGCGATTAAAGCAGGCAACCTGTCCGGCGCTGCCATCGACGTATTCCCCGAAGAACCCAAGGCAAATGGCGATGAATTCATCAGCCCCTTGCGCGGCTTGGACAATGTCATCCTGACCCCGCACATCGGTGGTTCCACCATGGAAGCGCAGGCAAACATTGGTATCGAAGTGGCCGAAAAACTGATCAAATACTCAGACAACGGCACCACCACCAGCTCGGTCAACTTCCCCGAAGTTGCCTTGCCAGGTCACCCGGACGCACATCGCTTGTTGCACGTGCACGCCAACGTTCCCGGCGTGCTCTCCAAGATCAACAAGATTTTCTCCGACAACCACATCAATATCGCCTCGCAATATCTGCAAACTAACGACAAGGTTGGCTACGTAGTGGTGGATATCAACTCCCCCTACGACGAAGTGGCACTGGAGCAACTGAAAAATATTGAAGGCACCATCCGCTGCAGAGTACTGTTTTAATTGCAGCGCCGCGGTGATTGGATTAGGTAATCACCGCATAAAAAAACGCCGCCCCCATGGCAATGGGTGCGGCGTTTTTTTATGGCTTGAAATTATCAGGCGTTACGGCGTTTCAACCAAACCGCAGCGGCTTCAACACCCACCACGAGCAACACACCCGCCAATGCCCAGACTATGGCGAGCACAATAGTGGGCTCATTACCGGTAACTGCCATGTAATTCAGTGGATTTAAATTTTCCTGTTGCAATGCAACAGTGCGGCCATGACTGTCTTGTGTGGTTAATAAGGCGTGCTTCCAAGGCCAGGTAACACTCAGAGAGCCAATTAAAAAACCAATTAATACAGCAAGTGTCTGAGAGTGGTAACTGTTCAATAGCCAGAGCAAAAATCGTGAAAACACAATGAGACCTGTCACACAACCCGCCCCAAACCAGAGTAATTTACCAATTTCCAAGTGGTGGATTGCCTGTAGGAAAACAGGATACAAACCTACCAACAATAAAATAAAACTACCGGAGATACCGGGCAGAATCATCGCGCAAATAGCAACAAAGCCACCGAGAAATAAAATCCAGCCATGGCCCGGCAGTTGCGCTGGCGCCATGTAGGAAATGGCAAGAATAAATAACACACCCAACACCAAGCCAATAAACTCCACTACGCCCCAACCACGCTGTGCACGCACCAATAAATAAATAGATGCCGCCACCAAACCGGAGAAAAACGCCCAGACCAAAATCGGATAGCTATCCATTGCCAACAACACAATGGCGGCAAAGGTTTTCAAGCTAATTAAAATCCCGCCAAATAAAGCCACCAAAAAATTGCCGTTGATGTATTGCCAGGTTTTTACAATGCCATCGCGCTTTAGCATGAGCAATACGGCCGGAGTGCAGCGCTTCAATGAACTGAGCCATTCATCATAAATGCCAGTAATAAATGCAATAGTGCCGCCCGATACACCGGGCACAACGTCAGCAGCGCCCATACACAAGCCTTTAAGCAAAATCAGCAGGTAATCCTTGATGCTGCGATTCGGTTGATGCAGCGCTATTTCCTTGGGATCGGGAGTCGTCATGAGTGAATCTCGCGTCTATTAGGTGAAGTTGATAAATGAAAAGTGCCGCGAGTGTGCCTGAAAGGAATGGAGAGCGACAAGTTAATCATCAAAAAAATGACGCTGAATTTCCGTAAAAACCGCGATGCGGTAACAGGGCAATTCGTTGACCAGCTGATGCCCGGCCGCAGGAATAAATACCATTTGTGCACGCGGTAACTGACGCTGAATTAGCTGGGTGTTATAGCGCCACATTACTGTCTGGTCGTCGGTACCCTGTACCACCAAGAGCCGGGAATCACGCACCGGAAAGTGCAAAAATTGACTATGCCAAGCTTTCATCGCCCCCACCCAGCGCACGGACAAGCGCTTGGACTGCAAACAATCTTGCCCATCAATAAAACGAATGAATTGTGCATCGTGGGAACTGCGCGAGCGACCGCGCGGTAGGTGTTTTACCCATTTATGCAACAGCAGGTATAACCAGCGCCCCAAGCCCCAGCCTTTCGGCAAAATCAGCGGTGCACACAGGGCTGTGCGCTCAAATAACACCGGGTAGCGCCAGAGGTGATTGAGCAATACCGACCCACCCGTACTCTGCCCCAGCGCAAACAAGGGCGCAGGCAGCAGCGGATGCGCCGCTTCAAGCACCTGCTGCAATACATCGGCGTAGTGGTCAAATGAATCAATCGCGGCACGCTCACCGCTGCTCAGGCCATGACCAGGCAAATCAAAGGCCAATACCGCCAAGCCCTGCGCCAAACCAAAGGCAATAGCATGATTAAAAATGCCCAGATGATCGTAATAACCGTGCACAATCACCAGTGTTCCGCGTGGATTCGGCGGCAGCCAGTAATGTGTGGCAATAGCAAACCCGGCGGCTTGCACCCGGCCAAAACCGTGACAGAGTTGTGCATCCTGCGCGGCAAAATTAATGCGGTAGTAATTGAGATAATTTTGCACTGCCTCGCTTTTAGCCCACAGACCGTCGCTTGACGGCGCAAAGACCAGTGCGGGCATCTGTTGCATCAGAGCCTCAGCATCTGCCCAGGTAAACACAAGCTCGGCGGATAAACACTCACCGGCGTCATCAGGCGGGGAATTCTGTGGCATAGGTAAAGTCACTCGCAAAAAGGAAAAGCGGGTAAATGGCTGCGACACTGGCGCCAAAGTTCCACTATAATTCAGCTCCCGATGGGAAATAACCCCAATCAACTATTAAAAAACCTATAACAACGACAACCCCGGGCTAGAACTCTATGCAGAAATATATCTTTAACATCCACGATGTTGTGCTCTTTATGACCGTCGCGGAGTGTTTCCTGCTCGTTATTTTTCAGGCAATCCTTCCGGTCAAAAACCAGCTCGCTAACCGCTTGCTGAGTGTTTTCTTATTGTCCATCGCCGTCAGCTCCGCCTGCATTTTGGTGCTGTGGAATGAAAACGTCAGGCTATTTCCACTCTTTGACGAAACCTTGCTGCCCTATTTCCTGGTAATTACCCAGCTCCTGAAAGGGCCTATGTTATTGCTGTACGTGACGGCGCTCACACAAGATTCCTTCAGCCTGAATCGCCGCCATTGGCTACATGCCATTCCTATCGCGATTGCGCTGCTCTGGCTGCTGGTATTCCATATCAATGGTTCGGATTTAAGCTTTAAAACACTTCACCAGCAACAATTGGCCAATGCCGTGTGGCATTTCATCAAAGTGATGCCGTTCTTTTACGGGCTGATGGCCTTCAACAAAGTACGTTTGTATCTGATTAGCCTGCAGGATCAATACTCCACCTTTTCCTCAACCGAACCCAGTTGGCTCAAAACACTCAGCCTGGGTTTTTTAATCACCTGGACGTTTTCCATTCTGGTGCATGTGGTTGCCAACACCATTGATTCACCGCGCATTTCTGATGTGATCGGCATTACCGAAAACTACATTGTGTTTATTCTGATCAACGCCTTGTTTATCAACAGTGTGGTGCACACCCACAAATTGCTCACCACCAAACCGGAGTTGAGCAAGGATATTAAAGTGGATGAAAAACTCACTGATTCAGCGATTCAAAAAGTCCAACAAGGCATGGAAACCCAGAAGCTGTTTCTGAAGCAAAACCTGAATATTGAAGAATTTTCCAAGCGGATTAATTTGCCCGTGAAAGAAGTTTCTGCCGTTATCAACAAACATTACGGCACCAACTTTTTTGAATTTATGAACAGCTATCGCGTAGAGGAAGCCAAGCGTTTGTTGGGTGATAACCAACATGCCGAAATGACCGTGATGGATGTATTGCTGCATGCGGGTTTTAACAGCAAGTCGGCCTTCCATCGCTTTTTCAATCGATTGGTTGGCATGTCACCCACCGAATACCGCAAGCAACAACTGCAAAAAGAAAAAGCGGGCTGAGTGATGTCATCAGGGCAAGGCCTGTATGCGCCCCGAATCCAGTTCCAGTAAAAAATGATCGCTCGGCGCATCGCCAGAAAATTGCACAAGGATGTGCAGCAATTGCGCCAACTGCTGTTGATACTGATTGCGGTGCGGATCAACTGGCGAGCCCTCTGCCGCGCTCGCTTGGGTCGCCAACAAAAATTGTTGCGCGAGCAGTGCATAGTGAACCATGCGTTGCGAATTTATATCCCTTAATGCCAACTGATCGGCGCTCCACAGGCGATAAAAATCCACGCTCATGTCTTCCCCGCTCCATGCGGCAAAGTCTTTTAAACTCAGGCCGTTACGACGCGCAATCGCTGCAGCCCGCTCACGCGCCATACGCCATGCCTGTTGTTGCGCATAGCCCTGACTTTCTCCAAGGCTCTCCCCTTGAATGGCAGTACCCATTTGTTCAAGGCTGAATGTGGCGGGCAATTGCGACATCACCAATAACTGCTCACCATTGACTTGCATGAGTAAATCGCGAATCTCCGCTGGCCAGTCCTGAGGTAAAAATCGCAAGCGCGCCAATTCACGCAAATGCCATTCCGTAAATTGATGATAATTTCTCGCCTGCAAAATCTGTTTATTCCAAATATCCGGCGCATCATGGCGCTGCAAATATTCCCACTCTGCGCGGTAATGAGGGAACAGTTCGTCATACCGAGGAACATCCTTTAATACAATGGTTTCCACTTCAATTTTATTATCCGGTTTAACGCTGAGGATTTTGTAAGCGGGCATGTAAGCGGCTAACGAAGGCGCCTGAATATTAAATAGTACTTTGCCATTTTCTCCGCGATAAACACCGGTATCGTTGATGTGCATATGACCGGCAACATGGATTTGTAATCCTGTCTCCGCCAATAATCGACTGGTCTCTGTACGCGGGTTACGATTCAGTTGGAACTTTTGCTCGCCCATTAATTGCGCTATATCATCCGCCGCGCCATCGTAAAATTCCTGCATGGGAAAGTGCGAAAATGCAATCAGGGTTTTACCTTGTGCCCGCGCACGCTGCACAACATCCGTAATCCAGCTAAGCAAATGTGGCTTATGGGTAATGACCTTGTTGTAACCTGCATCGCTGGAACCTGAAAAATTATCTGCGTCCCACGACTGACCATTGCCGCCCTGTTTCGGCTGGTACACATTCGCATCAATTGCCAATAGCCACAGGCCTGGCGCAGGTTCTACTAAATAACTGGTGTCAGTCACCCAATAACAATCGCTGTAATGCGGCTGCTTGTATTTTCCGCCGGCGCCTTGATGACAAATTTCATACTGCCGCCGATCAAACGAAGCCGCTTGACGTGCAGTATAAAAATCATAAGTCGATGCGCCTCCGGATGAGAGCTGACGACTGTAAGGCGTTTCAAAATAGAGATAATTCGCCTTAGGGTAAAAACCGTGCTCGCCCAACAATTCCATCAGGGGTTGGTAACCCAACTCCTGCACCTCATCGCTGCAAATCACCGTTTTTCCTTGCCATTTTTTGGTCGATTTTGCTTTACATAAGGGATGCAGCAAACTGAACACCGGCTGCTCTTTTCCACCTTCGCCCAAATAATCCGGTTTACCCGCCGGGTGAGAAACCGGCTTGGTCGGGTCGTGATTACCGGGCGCTACAAAAAACTCTATGCCATGTTCGCGATGATATTTATCCAATATCTTTTTTAACCCCCGCACATGCAAAGGTTGGCCGTCATCACTAAAATCACCGGGCAATGCAACATATTTTATTTTCTTGCTAACCACATCATCCAAGGCAGCGAGCAATGCAAAATAGTTTTCATTAAACAAGCGCGTGGACTGTAACTGCGCACGCATAGAGCGAATGCTGGCGTATTGCATTCCTTGCGCTGTCGCTGTTGGCAAGCCGGTAAAGGCCTCGTCATCAAACTGACCGTAGATATCGTGAAAATGAATGTCCGGCATAAACGCAATGCGCATAGATTCCGGCGGTGCACTGCTGGGCATTAGCGATTGACAGCCAGATAACACACACAAAATAGCGATTGAGAGAAACCAGGGTAATAACTTCATAGAGATAACACACTAACCAGGCAGGGAAACTGCACAAAAATTCGTCGATATTTTATGCAATGGATAAAGATGTAAACCGGAAGCCTACAGAAAAGTGACTACAACTTGATGACATTTAGCTCACTGCAAAAAACCAATCGTTAATTACTGTTAATTTGACCTTTTGCCATAGAACCGCAATAAAAATGAAACGCACAGTGTTTACCGTGCCGTCGCGTTTCTAATTCCTGTTCAGGAAACAAAGATGGATTTTTCTCTTTTTATGAGAGCTAGAAATGGTTGACCGTTGTTTTTCTAACTGTGATAAATGAGAGGAAATCAAATATGAAAAACGGTAAAAAAATTCCGCTGCGCTCCAACAAAACCCTACTGAGCAGCGTCTTGGGGAAAATGATTGTAGGTGCCACATTAACCGCCGCTGCCACACATGGTATGGCACAGGACGCCAGCTTACTGGAAGAAGTCGTAGTAACCGGCAGCTATGCTAAAAGCCTGGAAAAAGCGATTGATATTAAACGCACTACCACCGGTTTTTCTGATTCTATCGTCGCTACCGACATTGCTGATTTCCCGGAACAAAACCTCGCGGAAGCGCTGCAACGTATGCCCGGCGTCACCATTGAACGCAATAAGGGTTTGGGCAGTAAAGTAAATGTACGCAGCCTGCCCAGCGAGTTCACCTATGTGTCTATTAATAATTTATCCACCGCATCTGGTAGCGGCGGGCGCGATGTTGAATTTGATATTTTCGCATCGGAAATTATTCAAAGCGTCACGGTAAAAAAATCGCCCACAGCAGCAGATGAAGAAGGTGGAATCGCCGGTTCTGTATTGATTTCAACGGCGCGCCCCTTTGATTATAACGAGGCAAAATTTGTAGTGTCTGCTGAAGGGGCACATAACTCTATCTCGGAAGAAATTGACCCTAAAGTATCCTTCCTTGCCAGCAATACTTTCGGTGATTTCGGCGCACTGGTTTCGGTATCGGTAGCAGAACGCACTAACAGAACCGACTCTAACTCCGGCATTAATTTCCGTCCGCTTTCACGCTGGACTGAAAAAACCGGATCATCCAAATGGCAGGCTGATCAAACCCTCGCCGTACTGGAACGCGATACCGGCATTGTGATTGATGATCGATTCGATAAAGACATCACCAATCGCATTGTATTTCATGACAAAATTGGTGATCGCGCCTACTTAAATGAGCAAGAAAAATGGGGCGCAACCGCAGCATTCCAATATCAACCAAGTGACACCTTTAGCCTGGCGTTTGATGCAATGTTGGGTGGCTACGACAATACCGAAGATGAATATGACGCAGCGGCTTACACCGCTTCCAGCATCAGTGCATTGGAAACGATTCACGACTACGACAGCACAACACTGGCCGAACACGGCATAGTGGTATTGCGCGATGTTTCCTACGCTGCCACACAACATGAATTTTTAAGCAAAGAAAATGTACATAAAACTGATTTCACCCAATACAGTTTAAATATGGATTGGGAACTGGAAGGCTGGTTTATTGAAGGCCTTGTCGGATATTCAGGTGCCGAAAAAACCTCCGACACCAGCAATTTGAAACACGTTGCCTACGCGCCCTCGCGCAGCCGTTACACCAGCACCGGTGGCGAAACTGTGGTGAGCGCAAACCCCGCTAGTTTTGATATGTATAATTCGCCGGATAAATATTTATTCGATTCCTATGAAGTCAATCTTGAAGAAATTCAGGATGACAAATACGCGGCACAACTGGATTTTATCAAGCCACTGGAATTGAACGCATTCAGCGCCCTGAATCAAGTGCAATTTGGCGCGCGCTATACCGACAAATCCAAAGAGCGCAATCGCGGCACCAATACCGTAAGAGGCCCTAAAGCAGGCGACAGCTCATGGCGTAATGTGCGTACATTGCAAGATAGCGAGCTGACGTTAATTTCGGATCTGGTTCCGGGTGGGGCCTATTTGTCGCAATCATCCAACAGCCCAACCTGGTCACAAGTTTCCAACAGCTACGCACGCAACACCTTCCGCTATGACGGTTTCAGTGTTGACTTTGCCGATAGTGAATATTATCGCGTCGATGAAGAAGTATTGAGCCTCTATGCCATGGCCGATTTCAAATTCGATGTAGCAACAATGCCTACAACAATTAATGCTGGTGTGCGCTCGGTAGATACCAGTGTTCTGTCATTTGGTTATCACCAAGTACAAAATTCCGATGGCTCTACTGGCTACACACCCACCCCCATCTCCAAAGAAGGTAATTACAGCGATGTATTGCCCAGCGTCAATATGAGCATGGAATTGCGCGACGGTTTGTTATTGCGCGCCGCCGCTTCTGAAACTTTAATTCGCCCGGCATTGGGCGACATAGCCTACAAGCGCACGGTAAGCCTCAACGATTTTAAATACCGCGATGGCAACCCTGACCTTAAACCCACTTATGCTGACCAATGGGAATTGGGCCTGGAATGGTATGTAGGTGATGGTGCACTCTTTGCCGCATCCTACTTTGAGAAAAAAATTGAAGGTGTTGTACGCGAATCGCTGACCGGTGTAGTAAAAGATGTGACCAAATACAATGCCAATGGCACTATCGATGGCGTGTATGATTTTGAAATTTATCAAAAGGTTAATGCGGAAGGGGATTACGATGTATCCGGTGTGGAATTAATTGCACAATTCCCGCTGAATATGGTGCACAAATCGCTGGATGGTTTTGGCATCAACGCCAACTTCACCATGCTCGACAATTCGCTCACCGGCGAATCGGATTTAGGTATTCCCACACCACCCGAAGGCCTCGCGGATGAAACCTATAACCTGACCTTCTATTACGAAAATGCAATATTCGATGCACGAATTTCCTATAACTACAAAGACAAGTACGTAGAATACATTTCAAGCGATATGTACCCGGTCTACCGCAAAGCTTATGGCCAAACCGATATCTCATTGGGCTACCAAGTGACTGATGCTATTAAAGTGGTACTGGAAGGAATTAATATTACCGACGAGGAAACCAGTGCTTACACTATAGATCCATCATTCCCATCCATGTACGAGTTTTCCGGTCGTCGCATTAGCTTGGGTGTAAGAGCAGATTTTTAATTGGTAAAAGCACTTATAGTAAACAGGTAAAAATAAAAAAGGATGCTCCGTGAGGGGCATCCTTTTTTATTAACACTTAATGCTTCACCGGAATTATCCACTGGTCGTTTTCCAGATCTACGCTGCCGCCCATGAGCTGTACCACAACCTTATCCACTATGGCGATACCCTTATCGGCCATATTATCGAAGGTATCTATTCCGTTGTTAGGAAAATTTTTGCGGGTGCGATGAATATTGAAGCGGTTGGAAAATGATTGATTGAATACTTTTTCGATCTGCTCCTTGCCCTGCATAAACCCTAATAAGCCACCCCAGGTAGCGGTTGGGTTGTCGGAGTCCCACCCAGTGAGCGCACCGATTTTAATCGTTTCTTTTAAATCACCTTCGCCATAAAACAAGCTGACCAAACTGGCCGCGAAATTAATGCCGGCAGCAAAACAACCATTGCAATATAAATTTCTGCCGGTGAGATCATAACCATCGCGTTGATGTTGTTGGTAACGAATATAAAGTGTATCGCGCGTTTTTTCCCAGGGCACATCGGCAAGGTACATATCCTTGACCAAATCGTACATAGCCGCTGGGTATTGCTGCGCGGGTAATTGTTGGCGCGCCTGTTCTGCCATCCACATAATTTGCGCTTTTAGCGGCAAGGTTTTATCGACAGCAGAGGCCAATGAATAAAGCGTGATGTAAAAATTGGCGATGTCGATTGCCTCTTTGTCGGCAACCGTTCGCACGGGTAAGTCACTCATCTTCAATGCAACATCCGGGCGTGCCGGTGCAAAAAAGCCAAATATTTCCGTGGTGAGCTGTGCATCAATCATATCGTAATGCGGATTTAAAGCTTTGCTTCCGGTCAAAGGCGGCAAAGTGCCCGCCTGCATTAAATCAAAGGCTTTTTGATTGGATACCCACAGAAAGTTTTCGTAATTGCCCTCAGGGTCACGACCGAATGGCGTCGGTTCCAAAGGGGAATAAATATGTTTGAGCCAACCATCGCGAATTTGCTCGGGTGTCAGCATAACCGACGGACTGTTTTTTAATAATTCCTGATAAATATATTCAATGTCGGTGTCATCGTCCGCGCCCCAGATGCCTTCTGGCCCAATAGTCACAAAATCAATAGTTGCCGACAAATCACTTGGGACACCTTGCCCCCAGATACTCGGTTGATCCGGCTTTCCCCAGTCATGACGGGTATAAAATTCGCCGGTTTTTAATTCGCCAATGTTACCGATCTTATCCATTTCCGTTACCAGTCCAGTCCAGTTGGCAATGCACTGTCCCAACCAAAAACCATAGAGTGAATCGCGATAGCTACTGCGCGACAAATAAATCACTTCACCTGACTGCTCCTTGCTCATATTTTTTTGTGAATTAGTCGTACTGCTGTGAACACTACAGCCCGATATAAAACCTTGCACCAAACATATGATCGTCACAATCAGATAACGCATAGACTTCGCTCTGTGTTGGAGTTTTAAATTGGTCTTAGCCATAAAAAAAATAAACTCCGGACCAGCCGGAGTTTATTTGCTTACCCGTTTACTTATTCAAGAACAATACGGACATTATCAAATGACACATCCATCGCAGCACCTTGCGGCTCAATAACAAACAGATTTAATAACTGCTGTGGATTGGCTTTATCGGCTTGCGACGTGTAGTGGTTGCCATTATTGATAAGATCAGCAACGCGGACACGGTACTCTTGCCAATCGGTATTAGCGCTCGGCGTGATTTCCACATCACTGACCTTGGGCCAACCACTATCCATTTTAATCAACAAATAGGCGCCCGTGTTATAACTGCTGATTTTATAATCAAATACTAACTCCGCATTTAACCAATCGCTAATGTCGCGAGCGCCAGCGGTATTGCTGAAAAACGCATTACCTTCGCCTCCGGCTGTTTTCACCACACGAAATACATTGCCGCGATCTGTTTCAGCGACGGATGATGTGCTGACCAAACCATTCGGATTGTAACTTTGAATATTCAATTCAGCATTCGGGGCATCGTCATAAATACTATAGTCCCCAGATGCGACGAAACGAATATTGTCAAACACTATGTCGATTGCACCCGTTGGTTCCATAACAAACATATTGGTAATTGCATTGAGTGCGGCAGCACCGGGACAACAGGAGTTGGAGTTGCCGTTGTCAATAAGATCGGCAATAGCAATACGGTATTCGGTCCAAACACCATCGGCTGGTAAGGGCACCTTAACATCACTCACATTTGGCCAACCGCTGTCCATTTTGATTAATAACTCGGTGTCTACCGCCTTGCTGTTCACTTTGAAATTGAATACCAACTCACCATTTGCGGACCAGTGACTCAAATCAACAGGGGCATTGACCACATTGAAAAAGACATTGCCTTGCGCGCCGGTTTTTACCACGTTAAATACTTTGCCGTGATCAACTTCATCGACTTCTGATGCCGTAATCTGCCCTGCAGGATTAAAGGATTGCACTTGTAAACCAGCAGCCAAGCTATTGTCATACAGTGTAAATGATGGCAATGAAGCAAACTCATCGACACCACTGCTGGCACTGCCCTCAATGCGAATGTTGTCAAAGGACACATCCATCGCATCGGTTGGATCAACGACAAAGGTGTTGACGATGGAGGCCAGTATTGCCTTGCCCGGCTCAATAGAATTGCCATCTGCAATCAAATCCGCCAGGGTGATGCGGAACTCTTTCCATTCACCATTGTTTGCTACCGGTACCACCACATCGCTCACTTTCGGCCAACCACTGTCAATTTTTACCAACAGATTAGCGCCGCTGGCTTTGCTGTTGACTTTGACATCGAATATTAATTCGCTGTCAGTAGACCAGTTACGCATGTCGGTTGGATCGCCCGCCACCTTGAAATAAACATTTCCAGTGGTGCCGGTTTTGACTATGTTGAGCACCTTACCGCGCCCGGCTTCATCCACTTCCGAGTAGCTGATTTGACCCGCAGCAGTCGTGTAGGAATCAAAACGTAAACCGGCTGCCAATTCATCGTCATACATTACAAACAATGGTGGACCGGGTAACTCTACGGCGCCGATGATGGGACGCTCGTTACCTTCGACAAGCGTGGCATCTTCGCCAATAGTGGCACAGCCCTTACCGTCTGCTGGCGATACACTGCATTGATACACACGCACATAATCCACTTGCAGGGTTTGTGGGAAGACCGATTCATCAACGCCTTTGTTGTTGACGTTACCTGCCCAATTACCACCAACAGCAAGGTTCATCAATAAATGGAACTGGGAAAAACGATCAAAGGGAGCTCCTAAGGGTGCATCAGTTAAAACGCCATCCACCTTATACTGGCCGTACCAGCCAGTGTCACGTTGGGTGGCAAAGTGGACACCATCAACATACCAACGAATTTCTCCCTCTTCCCATTCAACAGCGTATTCATGGAAATCATCCGCAGGGTTGGCATTGTTCGGCAATAAATACGCAGCACCAGATTGGACATTGTCCGGCCAGTTACGACCATAATGCAAAGTACCATGCACTGCGGCTTCCGGCGCACCACCATCAGTAACCGTTTTTAAATTGACCGCTTCCATAATGTCAATTTCACCGCTGGATGCCCAGGTGCCGTAAGGCGAATCAGTCGGCAGCATCCATATAGCAGGCCAGGTTCCCTGACCAAAGGGCAGTTTTGCGCGAATTTCAAAACGCCCGAAGGTCCACTCTTGGATATTTTTGGTGCGCAACCGCGCAGAGGTATAAGGCAAGGTCTTGGTGCTGGAACCATCGCCCTCGGGTGAATCAGGGCCAGTAAAATCTTCGCGTTTCGCGACGATATTTAACACACCATCCGCGACAAATGAGTTATCCGGGCGATTGGTGTAACACTGCTGCTCATTATTACCGCCACCCCAGCAATTTTGCTCATAGCTCCATTTACTGGTATCGATGCTAGTGCCATCGAACTCATCGCTCCACACCAGTTCCCAACCATTGCTACTCGCTGCAGATGAGCTTGCAGGCGCTGACGAACTGGCAGGTGTCGAACTGCTGGATTCGGTAACACTGCTAGAGGACTCCACCACTGCGCTGGTATCGCTGCTGGAGGCATCTGCTGAACTACTGCTGGACGATTCCACAACAGCACTCGTCGCCACACTGGACGATGAGCTGGCAGGCTTGCTGCCACCGCTGGAACCGCCACAACCAATCAGGCTCACCAGTGCCAGCGTCAGAGACGCTTGCACGAGTGGCCGGGCGAGCATTTTTTGATGAATTTTCATTTTCTACCTCGTTGTTATTGTTAGGTTTTATTATCTATAGCGCTGGATCAAACTCTGTTTTAACCGGTACTGCGCGCGTCTACAGCACCGGCAGGGACACTCGGGTTATTCGGGGCACGCGGGTGCTTTGGCATTTTTATCGATGCGCAGGTTGTACAGACTCATATCCAATGTGCCGCTGGTGCTCAGCGTGAAAGGAGTCAGTACCATGTCCAGCTTCACGCGTTTTTGCGCAAAGCACTCAAGGGCGATGGTGATGGACGTCCACTCACCCGGTGCTGCCGCGTTCAGGGATGGGGTCAGCGCAATATCACCGCCACAATCACTGCCGCAGAACATGCCGAGGCGAACATCGGCGCTGGGTTTGCTATCCACTTTCACATCGAATACCAAGGCTCCACCGGCATAGGCACTCAGGTCGTTGCGCTCGGTAGCTACAAAACTCACACTGGCATTGGCTGAACCGTCCCACTGCAAGCGGCGCGCATCTTCCTGCACCTTGTAGTCAAGAGAGGAAACCGTCACAGCGCCCAAGGTGCCGCTACTGGTAGTCACCGGAGCCATGTTGTTGAGGTGATCCAACAACACCAATTGCCAGGGATTCATAACCCGCTGATTGAAAATGGGCAGACTGTCGGGTGTGGCGCTCGCGGCAAGTTGACCAGCGGTTTCATCCAGCAGTGCGGTTTCGGTTTTATCGCCATAGCGCAGGCCAAAACCATAGGGGAATTGAGGCTGATAATCCGCATCGCCAACGTTGAGTGGAGTTTGGGTTGGGGACGATGGCCAGGAGAAGGGCAAGGTGCCTTTCAGGTCAATGTTCACCGAGCCATCGGCTTTTGCGAGTACCACATCGGCCACGCCCACGCCTTCAGAACCCGGAAGCCACACCACGGCAAAGGCATCGGAGGCATTGATAAACTCATTCGTCCACAGCGGACGACCGGTGATAAACAGCGAAACCACCTTGATGCCATCGGCTTTTAATTTTTTCAGCAGCGCCAGATTGGTTGAGTCTTTGTAAGCCAGTTGATTCACATCGCCCTGCATTTCCGCGTAAGGGTCTTCACCGAATACCACAAATGCTACGTCGGGTTTTTGCTGATAGGAACCATCCACACTCAGCGCAACCGAGCCACCCGCGGCGGTCACTGCATCAGCAATACCTTTATAGATAGAAGAGCCACCGGGGAAGTCCGCGTTGGTATTGCCTGTGCCCTGCCAGGTAATACTCCAGCCACCGGATTGTTTGCCAATATCGTCGGCACCATCGCCCGCCACCAAAATCTTAGCGCTGGGCTTAACCGGCAATACTTGCTGATTATTTTTCAGTAACACGATGGATTCACGCACCGCCTGACGGGCAATAGCGCGATGCTCAGGCGCACCTATCACTTCGCGCTTGCCGGCCAATTCACGGCTGGATGGCACACCTTTTTCAAACAAACCCGCACGCAACTTCACACGCAGAATACGCGCAACGGCGTCGTCCAATCGCGCCATGGAAATTTCGCCGCTTTTCACTTGCGCCAGGGTGTTGTGATACAACTCCTTCCAGTTGGCATCGGGCGCCATAAAAATATCCAGCCCGGCATTGATCGCCTCCGCACAACTTACCGGCGTGCAACCAGAGACAAACGCGTGACCATTCCAATCGCCAACCACAAAACCATCAAACCCCATAGTGTGTTTGAGCTGATCGGTCAGCAGATATTTGTGTCCGTGCAATTTCACATCCTGCCAACTATTGAACGACGCCATCACCGTTTGCGCGCCTGCTGCCAGTGCCGTTTCATAACCTGCATTGTGGATACGCACCAACTCTTCTTCGCTGATCGCTGCGTTACCGCGATCCACACCACCCAAGGTGCCGCCATCGGCTAAAAAGTGTTTTGCCGTTGCAACCACATGGCGCTCACTCAAAAAGCCATCGCCTGCGGCGCCCTGCAAACCTTTTACCATCACACCGCCATAGGCTCTGACGACAGCCGGATCTTCAGAATAGGATTCATAAGTGCGCCCCCAACGGTCATCGCGCACCACAGCAAGCGTCGGCGCAAAACTCCAATCAATCCCTGTCACCGCAATTTCAGCAGCGGTAGCGGCACCGATTTGCTGAATCAATTCCGGGTTACGCGCAGCCCCCAAACCAATATTGTGCGGGAACAGCGTCGCACCAATAATGTTGTTGTGACCATGAACCGCATCGGTTCCCCACATCACAGGGATAGCAATACGCCCACCTTCAGTGCTCATGGATGCCGTATAAAATGCATCCGCCAAGGCCAACCAATCCTCCACCGTCGCGTGCTTATTTTCATCAGGAAAAGAACCGCCGCCATTTAACACAGCGCCAACGGAATATTGCGTGACATCCTGTGGGGTCACATGGCGCAATTCGGGCTGAATCAACTGTCCCACTTTCTGTTCCAGCGACAACTGACTCAATAATTCGGTAATTTTTGCTTCGATTGCCGGGTCTTTTTTCACTGCGCTCTCAATGCGCGGCCACAGGGATTTCTCAGGAGACAACTGCGCCTCAACATTGCTTGCAGCCGCACTCGTTTCATGTGAAGGCTTTTCACAACCACTCAAAGCGACCAGAACCGCAAGGCTGCAAGCAACCGCCGTCAGCGGTTTATAGAAATTGGACATAGATGACCTCTCTGAAAAATCAATATTCTTGTAGTTATTACCACCGCTGATGGATGGCATGCTCAACAGTGTCGATAACGAAAAAAGCCCCCGTTTTCTGCAAGACTGGAGAATGCGGGGGCTAAGCAAGGAGAGTTAACAGGCGCAGGAATGAAGCATCACCCACCACACCGGTTAACACCCAAGGGGACCTGACATCACCCAGGGGTTCATAGCCAATGAGAAAACCATCAGCAAAACATTTACGAGGCTCAACCACGGGCACATCGCTCATGCTTACGGGATGAAGAGTGGCAGCTAAGAAAAAAACTGTCGTCCCACTTTCGCGTTGAGCGGAACGTGGTGCAAAAACAAACAATAGTGGGGCGTTCGCCTGCACACTCTTTTTTTGCACACTATTTACTCGCACTATCCCATCTTCATCGCACGTCAAAAGTGGGACAGCCACCACAGGAAAAGATCGTTAAGCTGTATTTCGCTTGGGAAAGTAAACAACACCCAGTAATCGCACTGATACAAGGAAATGCAGATCATGACGCGCCCCTACACACTGGCTTTATTGGCCGTAATCGCCCTTGTTGTTGGCATTCAGGTTATTCAATGGCCGGATTCCAAACCCCGCACAACAATTGCCACCTCACCTCAGGCGCTGCCAATCCATACCCTTGAGCAGCCCAGTGAAATCGCACAATTACAGCAACACATCCAACAACTCGAAACTGAAAACCTGCAGCTTAAGCAGCAAGTACGCAGGCTCTTATCCATGCAGCCCACGCCAGATGCAACTACCGCCAGCAATGCCACCAAGAGCACACAGCTAGCGCAACTGGAAAGCCTGGAAATGGAAAAACAACAGCGCAAAGCCAGGGACGTTATTAATTGGGTTATGCAATCCCAACATGCCGATAGCAACTTTGATTTAAATAATGCGCTGCTACGCCGTTTTGAACAGGAACACAGGGACCCCACTTGGGCCGAACAACAAGAAGGCTATTACCGACAACTTTTTAGTGAACGAACAGATCTGCAAGGTATTGCATTGCGCGATGCCCAATGCCGCAGCACCCAATGTGAAATCACTATTGGTATTGTCAACGTCGAACAGTCAGACCAATTTTTTCAAACAATCAGCAGCGCATTGGCGGCCAATGGTCAACCAGTCGCCATTATGATCGCGGCCGATGCGCGAAGTGGCACAAGTAAATTATATATAAGCAACAGCGAAAACAGCTTTGATTTCAACTAGGCATGCAGCCTTAAAAATCATTAAAGCTCTCGCGACTTTTTCATTGAAAAAGTCCAATAGCGGGCTTGGTAATAAATAAAGAAGGACGCTTTATTAAACAGGTGATGTGACGATCATCGCCGTGAACACCGGCAGGAGCCAGTGATTTCACACGAACTATAAATTTAAATAAATTGGAGCTTTTATGAAATTTTCTAAGGCATTAGCAGGTTTTAGTTTCTTGGTTTTAGGCTGTGTAGCAATCAATGCAAGCGCCCAAACACCAGCATGCACCTGGAGCGGTATTAGTGGAAATAGCCATGGCAACTACTCCTATGTAACATTCGGTTGTAAAACCAGTAGCAATGTTACTGTAGCAACACGTGTAGATACGCTTCTCTCCGGCCAAGTTCAAAGCTGTGGAGCTGTCAGTATTTCTGCCGGATACCAGAATACTAATATCAAACAAGGCTCCACTTACCCATCATTATGTAATGACATTATCATTGCATCGGGCACTCCACCGAGCTCATCAAGCACATCAAGCTCCTCATCAGCTTCAAATCAGTGCAACACTGGCTATTCTCAAGTTTTCCAAACTGGACCGGGTGTAATTCCAGCATTCAATCCGAGCTCTTGTGGCCCACAACCGCAATGCAAACATAGCGTAACGCCACTGGATCAACACTCTTATCCACGATTAAAATATACTTGTCTTTAATCAAGACACTGCCTCTCTGATGAGAGGCAGTTAAGCAATTCACAAGCATGTGCAGTCATTACATATTACTGGCTTTGCAATAGCTCTCAAGAAAATCGCTGTGGCTCGGCAACTGCTTAACCAGGTTCTGAGCAGACATTTTTATACCATATAAAAATGCTGCAAGCTCTTCATCACTCATCATGTCAACAATTTGATGGTACTGTTTCGGCATAATGCCTTGCCCCAACAAGACCTGAACCCAGTTATTTTCTCCAAAAAGCTCTCCGGGAACCTTAAAAATTTTCCCTGACTCTCTGAACAGTTCCAGCTTGTGTTTAAGAGAGTCCGGCACGGTCATATTGCGGCAATAGCGCCAAAAAGGTGTGTCCGTTCTTTGTGTTGTGTTGTAGTGCAGAATAATAAAATCCCTGACATTGTTAGTTTCAATTTTGGTTTGCGCATTGAATTCATCAATATCAAATTGCTGAATTCCACCAGAGGGGAACAAGCTCACTAAACGTAAAATACCTTGCTGGACAAGATGGATACTGGTTGATTCAAGAGGTTCAATAAAACCACTGGCAAGCCCCAATGCAACACAATTTTTATTCCAGTGTTTTAAGCGCTGGCCCGAACGGAATTTGATGACTCTCGGCTCAAAGAATGGATCGCCATCCACATTTTGTAATAATGTTTTCTTTGCATCATCATCACTTAAATAACGACTGCAATATACCAACCCTGATCCTTCCCGATGCTGCAAGGGGATACGCCATTGCCAACCAAAATCCCGTGCAATTGCACGGGTGTAGGGAACCGGCGGCCCAACCAGTGTGGTCTGAACTGCAACGGCCCTGTCGCAAGGAAGCCAATGCGACCAATCCTCATAACCTGTATGTAAAGTTTGCTCAATTAATAAAGCTGCAAAACCAGAACAATCAATAAATAAATCGCCCTCGATAAGCTGCCCGGATGCAAGGCTAACCGACTCGATAAATCCTGTATCCGCATTAGTCGTCACATGGGTTATCTTGCCTTCAGCGCGTTTGACGCCACTATTTTCAGCAATCTTTCGTAAAAACTTTGCATATAACGCAGCATCAAAATGGTACGCATAATTGACTTGGTAATTGTGACCATCCCTTGATCTGGGCAATATGGCAAATTTACCGGCTCTTGCGGCTAAATGCTCAACACAATAATCACCATAACCATCACCTATGCCATTGCGTAAGCCTTTAAGCCAGCAATGCCAAAAACCAGCGGCCCAATGATCCTTACCCGTTTTACCAAAAGCGTGGATGTATTTATCATCCTGCTCTTTCCAATGCTCAAAAGAGATTCCCAATTTAATCGTGCCCTGACAGGCCGACATAAATTCCTGCTCTTTTATACCTAACAAACCGTGAAAATTGATAAGTGGCGGCACGGTTGCTTCACCCACTCCGACAGTGCTAATTTCATCAGATTCAACGAGTGAGATATCCAGAGTCTTACCGAGGATTTTTGATAGGGCAGCTGCAGTCATCCAACCAGCAGTACCACCGCCGACAATAACAACCTTATGTATTGCATTGGCTTTCATATCTCCCCCTTCAACATCTGCCAGTCTGAAAACTCACGTGATAAAATGCACAACGCAACCATGGGCTGCAACAAAGCCGTCGTAATTATCCTGTCACCCTATCACTTATCTATCGATTGCAATCTCTTATTTTTTTCATCAATTAATGTACGAATGTTAGAGTGCGAGGCAACCACCATATAAATCGCTTGCAAATAACCCTGGTTATGCAGCCTTTCCAGCACATCCCCCTTCAGTGCACCAAGCTTATCTTCATTGATTGTATAGAAGCCTTGCAGTTGATTATTGGATCCGTCGTTCAACTGAATATCCAGTGAAAAAGATTCCAACAAATCAAACTCCAGCAGCATATTGATAAAACCTTCACTATGTTCATAACCATAATGAATGGCCTCCAACACAGAGGCGACACGCTCCAGATAGCTGGTATTTCCACCATGTGGCATAAATAGCAACTCACCCTCAGTTTCATTGACGCGAGGGTTATCCATGTCGATATGAATAACCATTTGCTTTTTTGCAACACCTTCTTCCTGAAATTGCTGGAAGCCAATAAGGAAAGGATGACGCTCGATGGTGAGAGGGATATAGCGTGCATCCCAACCTCTATCAGTCAAAAAAAGGTTTTCTTTTTCTTTAAAACCCAAAAGGGCAATTGGATAAAAGCTTCCTGTTTTATTGTTTTTATGAAAGAAAATGGGGTAATAAGATTGAATATTTCTAAACTCAAGCGGAAAAGTTGCAGCAAACATAACATTATCGCCATACTTTTCCGATCTATCGATTATTACCCGCACATTTTTATGGGCAATATTATTTAACAAGACATGGTTACTCATATTATTTCCAACATCAGGTTTTTTATTTTTTTAAGAGTAAAAAAGCCGCTGTAAAACAGCGGCTTCAACATACAAAAAAATATAGTGTTTTAATAACAACTTAGAAGCTATAACGAACACCAATATTGTAACGCGGACCTAACTGGGTCATGTTCATAAGCTGCAGTTTGGTACGAGCGTGCGAACGTGTATATTCATCCGTCACATTTATACCTTCAGCAAAAACTGTCAAGTTATCGTTAATATCATAACTTACGTTAATATCAACCTGACCGTAGTCTTCAACATAAACAGGGTTAGGATTTCCAGTACCATGTCCGGTGCCAGCCAGGAATGTATCGCGCCAGTTATAGGCGATACGAATCTGCAGACCATCTTTGTCGTAGAAACCAACCAAGTTAGCGGTATCACTGAGACCGAGAAGGGCGAATTGCTCATCCAAACTCAGGTTGTCATAGGCGATATCACCATCCACCATAGTGTAGTTAGCAATTGCACCAAAACCACTCTCACCAAACACATGCTGAACCGCAAATTCCCAACCATCAATTGATGCTTCTTTCTCGTTTGATTTAACGGTTACGTTAAATTCCAACAAATCATCTTCTGGTAAGGCGAGAATGTTAGTTCCATCAACACCTGGACCACCTTGTTGAATAATCCAGGCGCGGATGTCGCTCACGCTAGCACCACTACCCAAAGCTGCCACTGCTGCTCTGTAGCGAGGACCCGATGTCGGATTGCGCAAACCGTAGAAATTTTCGCGGATTTGACGAGTACCAATGAAGTTCTGTACATCCTTTTTAAAGTAACCAACAGACAAGTAGCTGGCATCATTGTAATACCACTCGGCAGACAGGTCGTAGTTGGTAGACTCATAAGGCAGCAGACCTGCATCGCCTCGGCTACCATTACCGCCATTAAAGCCAGCCTGACCGCCTAAACTGGCACCAGCTTGAATATCGTTGTAGCCTGGACGAGCAATAGTCTCACTCGCAGATGCACGCAAAATTACATCATCCACTACTTCAAAGCTAACATCCAAGCTCGGCAACATATGAGAGTATTTGCCTGTATCACTCACATACTCGCGATCAACAGAGGATTGCAGAGAAATCTCGTTGTCGGAAACCCACTTAACGATATCAAATGTATTTGCTGCCGATGTTGAAGTGACTTCAGTGGACTCATAACGAAAACCAAGAACTGTATTCAACGCACGACCGGCGATATCTACGCTCTTGTTAAACTGTATATAGGCGCTTTCACTTTCTTCTTTGGTGAAACGGTCAGTACCATTTTTATAATCGGTAGATGGGCAGAACCAATCGCCACAATCGCCAGGAGCAGTCGAGCCCGCATCAGCACCGTACAACTGCTGCGCACGCTTTCTCACATCTTCAAAATTGAACAAGTAAGTTTGGTTGACAGTGCGCGGATCATTACTACCGGGCAAATCAAATTCGCTTGCTACGCCCGATGAATGCCAGTAACTGCTGTCAAAATCACCTGCCTGCCCTACACCGCCCCACGTATCACGTTGGACATTGGCAAACCGACCCGTATTCTCCACCGTGGTAGAGGCAACGCCCAGATTGATAGTGAAGTCATTATCAAGTTCCAATGTACCTTTTAATTGATACTGATCGATTTCTGACAGGGTATAGCTATTGCGGAATGAGCTTCCAGAAATACGAATATCTTCAGGGTTAACAGAGGTTTCACCATTTGACAGCGCAATTTGAAGAACAGGGAACTTGTCAGTAAAAAAAGCTGACGACTTACCGCGAACAGCAGCAGTGGTGCCTATGACGTTGTGGCTGCCATTCTTGCCATCAGGACGGGACTCAGCTTCAGACTGGTGTGCATCAAACTCCAAGGTCAAACGGTCAGTAGCCGCCCACTCAACATTTAAACCAAGGGATTTATTTTCATTAATGCGGGAATAAGCACCAGCTCCCATTGCATAGTCACTAGCCACATTTTCTTCCGCATACATAAGCGGCGATGCTATAGGGCCGTCAGTCCATACAGTACTAATACCGGTAAAGTTGTTATTCCAGCCAAACCATGCTGACAAGTCGTTGTACTGCTGGGAGAAGTCCTGCTTTGAATAGGTGTAATCCAATGTGGTGGTTACCGTTTCAACAGGGCGATATTGTAGAGCCAACTGACCATTGGTACGGGTACGTTGCACTTCGTTGAAATCGTATTTCAACTGCTGCGGAATAGAATAAATTTCATCTGCACTGGTAGGTCTATTGACTTGGTTGGCATTAGTTGGGATGGCACCCCATGCAGCGCCAGCTTGACCCCAGTCACCGTCATAAAGAGCATTGCCGGGGCTGGAATACCAACCCGCACCTGTGCTTGCGGTTTTACTACCACTTTCACGCTCTTGATAAGAGGCAGACAAAGACACACCAAAGGTGTCATCGGCAAAGGTATTGGAGTAAATACCCGACAATTCAGGCGTAATGTCTTCGCCCTTGTCAGTAGATTGATCCATTACACCTTTTACACCAAAACTGGCTTTCAGGCCCGGATTGTCAAAAGGACGACTGGTCAACACGTTAATAGTCGCACCAATACCGCCACTGGTAACGCTGGCACGACCGGTTTTGTAGACTTCTACTCCGCTGATACCTTCAGAGGCGATGTTAGAGAAATCAAAAGAGCGCGAAGCAGCTGCAGTCGTATCCTCAATGCCGGATGCCGGCATTTGACGACCATTCAGGGTCACCAGGTTGTAGTCCGGGCCAAAACCACGCACTGTTACACGGGCACCTTCACCGTTGGCGCGATCGATAGATACACCTGTAATACGCTGCAGGGATTCTGCCAAGTTGGTATCGGGGAACTTACCTATGTCTTCTGCGGAGATGGCATCAACAACACCTTGCGCTTCACGCTTGATATCCATCGAACGCTGCAAGCTGCCCTTAATGCCGGTAACAACCACTTCTTCCATCACACCTTCTTGTGCGAAGGCGAATCCGCTGACACCCATCATTGCCGATGCAACGGCCGTAGCAACCAACTTTTTCTTAAAACTGACCGATTGATTCGTCGTTAGTGTTTTACTCATGGAGAACTCCATCTATTTTATTGGTATCGATTGGCTGTGCAGTCCAGACGGCGCCTCTCAACGCCGGGTTGATGCCTGGGTCACAACTCGTTTTCTAGCCAGTTCATCATCATGATTAGGCGCCAAGGTGTCGTCCCACCTTCAAAAAAGGTAAAACCTGACGCAGTTCACTTTCAATTAAACTCAATGAGACGCCATAAAATCTTTTAATTTCATAAACTTAAGTCAAAAAGCATCGCAAAAGAATGCTGTGTACTTTCTTCCCAAGGCCAAAAGTGGAACGCGAAAAAACAGAAGTGAGATGCCAAAAAGACATAAGTGAGAAGGTAAAACGCAAAAAGCGGCACACTAAAATGATGTTTTTATCGGCAAAGCGGGCAAAAACAACCCAAGTGAACGCCTGCTGGATAATGTAACTGGCGCCATAGAAGGCCAGAACACCCCAAAAAGACCATCAAGATGGCAGCAAAATTTGTATATCAGAGAAAAGTGGGGCGCCGACCAGAATTCATGCCCATAAAAAAAGCGACCCGCAGGTCGCTTTTTTTATGGGCAAAGTGCGCTGGATTAACCCTTGGCACGCTCTTCCAGAATCGCTACCGCGGGCAGTACTTTGCCTTCCACAAACTCGAGGAACGCACCGCCACCGGTTGATACGTAGGAGATTTTATCGGCCAAATGCCACTTGTCGATCGCCGCCAGGGTATCGCCACCACCGGCGACAGAGAAGGCATCGCTCTCGGCAATGGCACGGGAAATGGTTTCCGTACCCTGGGCGAAGGCATCAAACTCAAACACGCCACAAGGGCCGTTCCAGAGAACGGTTTTGGCGTTTTTGATGATCTCGGCTACACGCGCTGCGGTTTCCGGGCCGTAGTCGATAATCTCTTCATCGGCTTCAATTTCATTGGCTTTCTTGGCCACGGCTACAGAGTTGTGGTTCCACTCTTTAAAGCCTTCTTTGGTGACGCGCACATCGGTGGCGTAAACCACTTCGGTTGTTTTGCACAGACGCTGGGCTTCAGGAATCAGGTCTTTCTCGTAGAGTGAGTTGCCCACTTCATTGCCAGCCGCGGCGACGAAAGTGTTGGAGATACCGCCACCCACCACCAGAATATCGGCGATTTTGGACAGTGCATCCAGTACGCTCAACTTGGTGGATACTTTGGAACCGCCAACAATAGCCACTAATGGGCGCGCAGGCTTATCCAATACTTTTGCCAGTGCCTCCAATTCAGCAGCCAGCAAGGGGCCAGCACAGGCGATAGGGGCAAACTTGGCTACGCCGTGGGTTGAGGCTTGCGCGCGGTGCGCGGTGCCGAATGCATCCATCACGAATACATCGCACAGGGCCGCCATTTTTTTGGACAGTTCGTCGGTATTTTTGCCTTCGCCCACATTGAAGCGTACGTTTTCCAACAACACCAAATCGCCTTGGTCAGAAAAGCCATCCACCCAATCTTTTACCAGTGGCACAGCGCGGCCGAGCTTTTCGCTCAGGTATTTGGCTACAGGCGCCAGCGAGGCGGCCTCGTCATACACACCTTCATCCGGGCGACCAAGGTGCGACATCACCATGACTTTAGCGCCAGCCGCCAGTGCTGCTTGAATAGTAGGGATAGAAGCATCAATACGCACGGCGCTGGTAATGCGTCCATCTTCCAGTGGCACGTTCAGATCCTGACGAATCAATACACGTTTGCCAGCGAGATCCTGATCTTTCATCAATTTAACAGTCATGCTTTTACTCCAGAGTAATTAGGATAATAAATTCAAATATCTAAAATTTGAGTTTTAAAGTATATCTAGTCCAATTTTATCGGCAATTTTGTACGCTAATGTTTCAAAATCTCTTTTCGCATCTTGCACAGCCCCAGCATGGCTGCCAATTGCTCCATCAGCTGAAGTTAATTTAAAAATTGGTTTGCGCCTTTCTTGAGCCATGGGGATTAAGCTGCGATAGTGTTTTATTGTACCCAAACAATATGGATCATCTTCTTGTTTAATCTTTTCATGGTCTGATAGATTAAGTATAAACTCCCGATACACACTTGGAATTCTATTAACCCATTTATCATAAGCCTGTACTGGTCGATCAAGACGGACGCTGTGTTGCTGACAGAGATAACCAACAGACTCCATCTTGCCTTGTGGCAAATTAAATTTCGGATGTTGACTAGAGTCAGCAGACTCATGCCAATTAACTAACCTTTTGTTCCATTGTTTTTTCCAAGTTCTCAAAGTAGGCCCAAGGTTTTTCAAACCCTGAAGAGAAAACAAGTCAGCCCCCAGAGGAATAACGACATAATCGGTAGCCAATAATACCGAGCGATTTATAGCTCCAAGATTTGGGCCTATATCTACTAATATTATTTCTGCATCTACTTTTTTTGCAGCCATTTGCATTACTTGCCAAAACGAACTTAGGATCCTCATTGGGCGATATAAATTATTATCTCCCAGACTATCTGGCCACTGGCTCGAAAGAGCATCTTCATAACTGGATAGATTTATATCGCCAGGAATTAAATATAAGTTAGTACTGATTTTTTTTAATATTGGGTCAAGTATATCCCCTACCGCAGTTAGAGGTTTTACACACTCATAAATTGAGCTTCCCGGCTCTTTTCGCTCCCACAAATCCTCTATTGTACTTTCATCTAAGAAAGCGGCGGTTAAATTCGACTGGGGATCCAAATCAGCAGCAACAACGCGAACACCAAGTAAAGAATATATCCACGCCAAATGATATATCAGTGAAGTTTTTCCAACTCCCCCCTTGTTATTAAAGAAAGTTAAAACTGGAGTAGTCATGACTTACCTCTAATCACGCAAGATACGAAACCTTGATTAACTTCATATGCGAGCTCTGGATTTCCATTTTTTTGAAGCTCACGTGTGGCTGTAGCTATACCTCGCCCAAATGCCTGGATAAAACCAAATGTTTTCAGGGCATCACCAATATTAGGATTGCGATAATCCGTAACACCTGGACGCCCAAAATTATCTACAGTGACATTTCCGTATGGACCACCAGGGCTAGTAATTTCGATACGATCATTAAACCAATAAAATCTCACGGGCGAGTTGGTGCTTTCATAGGTACGATGCAAGACCGCGTTATAAAGGATTTGCTGAATTGATGCTGGCGGATATGGCAAAGTGGCTATATGTGTTGCTGCCGACACTATATCTATCGCTACTCTGTTGTGTGCATTCAACTTTTCTTCAGCTTTGCGCAACATATCAACGAAGGCCCCACCAATCTCTTCAGCATCAATCACTGGATCAGCAAGTTCAACACCATCAATGCGTAAAAACTGAATATAAGCACCAGGCAAAAAATCTTGCGGTGTTTTCCCTAATGCTAGAACCCCCATTACAGTTGGCGTTGTATCATCAGGAGATACAATCATTTTGCAAGATGCCAATCGCTCCTCATAGGTTCTGCCATTAGCTTCCAATATGTCTTCGGCAAATGCTGCAGGTAAATATTCGTTCAAAAAAATATTTTTTGAAAGATCGGTAATTTTTGCAGTGGGAACCGGATAAAGGTCAAAAGGTAAATTTTTATACCGCCTTTTTTCGTTAAGGATACGCTCCTCCTGTTCATTTGCTATTGAACGCCTAGGTCCAGTACGAATCCAGATTCGTCCTTCATATTTTACTGGGGGCATATCTGATGGCATCACCGTAACGACAGCCATATCAGCACCGTTAAGATTACGCTTTTCAACCGACATAACAGGCATCGGCAAAATATTTCCATCCGACTTAATATCAGACAATGATAGTAAGAGTTGATCAGTTATTTCGATGCCTGATGGTTCGCCATTATCTTTCGCACCAATAAATAAAACCCCTACATCACGATGATCAGGTAAATCATTAGCAAAGGCACAGATAGCTTGACGGGCTTTTTTTGGGACATCGCCTTTAAAAGATTCCTTACGCTCAACATTATCAGCCTCCAATGAGACCAATAAAGCCAACAGTTCCTGATCAGAAAGTCTTTTCATAAGGCAAAATATATCCAGTTAAAAGAGAACACCACAAATTAAACACAGCCTGACCATAGCAAAAGCAGTAAAAAATAAAAAGCCAAAACAAAACACCCGACTCGCGCCGGGTGTTTGTGTTGCATTTACCTGCTTAGTCTTCCAACAACTCTTCAACCGTACTGACGATATTGTCGACAGTGAAGCCGAAGTGTTCGAGCAGTTTGTTGCCTGGAGCTGATTCACCGAAGGTGGTCATGCCCACAATACGGCCATCAAAACCAACGTACTTGTACCAGAAGTCTACATGGGCCGTTTCTACCGCCACACGCGCCGATACACTGCTCGGCAATACCGACTCTTTATAAGCCGCATCTTGCTGATCAAACACACTCGTGGATGGCATAGATACCACACGCACATTTTTACCTTTGGCTTTCAGCGCTTCAGCCGCTTTCACGGTCACGCCAACTTCCGAACCGGTAGAGATCAGGATTGCATCCGGCTCGCCCACGGAATCAACCAACACATAACCGCCTTTGGCGATGTTGGCGACTTGCTCAGGGGTACGCGCGAAGAAATCCAGGTTCTGACGGCTGAATACCAGTGCGGCTGGGCCATCTTTACGCTCAACAGCCGCTTTCCAGGCAACCACAGATTCGGTGCTGTCCGCCGGGCGCCAGGTTTCCAGGTTTGGCGTCAGACGCAGGCTGCCCAACACTTCGATGGGTTGGTGAGTCGGGCCGTCTTCGCCTTGGCCGATGGAATCGTGGGTGTACACAAACACATTGCGCAATTTCATCAGCGCCGACATACGCACCGCGTTAGCCGCGTATTGCTGGAACATCAGGAAGGTAGCGCCGTAGGGAATAAAACCACCGTGGGCTGACACGCCGTTCATGATCGCGCTCATACCAAATTCGCGCACACCGTAATACACATAGTTACCGCTCGCATCGCCTGCTTCTACGCCTTTGGATTTTTTAACCAGGGTCAGGTTAGAACCGGCCAAGTCAGCGGAACCACCGAGGATTTCTGGCAACCACTCAACAAATGCCGCGATAGTATTTTGTGAGGCTTTACGGCTGGCGATTTTCTCGCCTTTGGTTTGGGTTTCAGCGATCAGCGCTTCGGCTTTTGCGGCGAAGTCGGCAGGCAAGTCGCCCTTGATTACACGACGCTCAAATTCAGCGGCCAATTCAGGATGAGCCGCTTTATAAGCAGCAAATTTTTCGCCCCAGGATTTCTCTGCCGCTGCGCCTTTGGCTTTTGCATCCCAACCTTCGTAAACATCGGCAGGAACCACAAATGGCTCGTATTCCCAGTTCAGGGTTTTACGCACCAATGCCACTTCTTCCAAACCGAGTGGTGAGCCGTGGCAATCGTGTGAGGCTTGTTTGTTCGGTGAACCGAAACCAATGATGGTTTTGGTAACGATGAGAGTTGGCTTGCTAGTTTCAGCGCGCGCCGCTTCGATAGCTGCTTTAATAGCTGCCGCATCGTGGCCATCAACCGCTGGGATTACATGCCAGCCGTAGGCTTCAAAACGCTTGGGCGTATCATCGGTAAACCAACCTTCAACATGGCCGTCGATAGAAATACCGTTGTCATCGTAGAAGGCGATGAGTTTGCCGAGACCCAAGGTGCCCGCCAGTGAACAAGCTTCATGGGAAACGCCTTCCATCATGCAGCCATCGCCCAGGAAGCAGTAGGTGAAGTGATCAACTACGTCATGGCCGTCGCGATTAAATTGTGCCGCGAGTACTTTTTCCGCCAGCGCAAAACCAACGGCGTTAGCAATACCCTGACCCAATGGACCAGTGGTGGTTTCAACACCCGGGGTGTAACCGCGCTCAGGGTGACCGGGGGTATTGGAGTGCAATTGACGGAATTGTTGCAGGTCTTCAATAGAAACCGCGTAGCCGCTCAGGTGCAACAAGGAATAAATCAGCATGGAGCCGTGGCCGTTGGACAATACAAAACGGTCGCGATCAGCCCATTCAGGGTTCTGTGGGTTGTGTTTTAAAAAGTCATTCCAGAGAACTTCGGCGATATCCGCCATGCCCATAGGGGCGCCCGGGTGGCCTGAGTTGGCTTTTTGTACCGCATCCATCGAGAGGACACGGATTGCATTGGCAAGATGTTGGCGAGTTGGCATGAAACTCAAGGCTCCTTACGTTATAAGTTGATTGCTGTTGTAGGTGGGCGCCGCTGCCTGAGCCGACAAGTTCGAGTCAGGCACGCCCTGGGGTTGCAAAGCACTAATGGGCAAATGCCACTTATTTACAGGCCTCTGATGGGCTTTTGTGTCGTTGGGTTCCAGCCGCCGTCGCTGGGAGCAAGCTCTTAGGGAGAAAACAAAAGCCCGCTGACAAAATGGGGGAGCATTTTCGCCCAGCACGGGCTGCCCGTAAAGGAATAACCGAGTCCATAGGCATAATTAATCGATAAAAACCGCGTCAAAGATCGAAAAAGCCACTGATTCGATCAAATCGAACTAAAATCGACTAAAACCTATATCAAAATATTTTGATATAGGTTTTTCGGGCTGCTAGACTGCATAGCACTTATCCCCTACTGGTCAAACCATGAACCAATCCCTGCACAACACGGCGGATGCACTGCCAGTGCTGACCGATGTGGTCGAACTGGATACACCGCTCAGCCCGCTCGCCAACCTGCTCAAAGCAGCGGGCGACCCATTGCGCCTGGAGATTCTACGTGTATTGAGCCAGGACTCCTTCGGGGTATTGGAACTGTGCCGGATTTTTGCGATTAAACAGTCAGGCATGAGCCATCACCTGAAAGTGCTCACCAACGCAGGGCTACTCAGTTCGCGCCGCGAGGCCAATTCGATTTTTTATCGCCGCGCCTATTTAGCACCGGATCACGCCCTCGCCGCGCTACAACAACAGCTATTTGCGACGGTGGATACCCTCCCGATTGCCGAACATTTACGCGCCCCCATCCGCGAGTTGCAGCAGGAACGCAGTTTGGCCGCACAAGCTTTTTTTAGCGAAAACGCCGATAAATTTCGCGCCCAGCAGGATTTGATTGCCAGCTACCCCGTCTACGCCGAACAGATGACACAACTGCTCAATAACACTCCGCTGCGCGACAAAAACCTCGCACTGGAAGTTGGCCCGGGTGAGGGTGAATTTCTGGCAGTACTCGCACAGCAATTCAATCACGTCATCGCCCTGGATAACGCCGCCAATATGCTCGACAAAGCGCGCGCCTATGCCAGCGAAAACCAACTGCGCAATATTGAATTTATTCATGGCGATACGCGCAGCTTGCCCCACCACAAGGTGCTCGCCGATTGCATACTGGTGAATATGGTGCTGCACCACACCCCATCGCCCGCCGATATTTTTCAGGATTTAAGCAATGCACTCGCCCCCGGCGGCGCACTGCTGATCTGCGATCTCTGTCGCCACGAACAAGCCTGGGCACGTGAGGCTTGCGGCGATTTATGGCAGGGCTTTGAACCGCAGGATTTTTCACGCTGGGCGCAGGCAGCCACACTCGATGAAGGCCAGAGTGTGTATTTTGCGTTGCGCAACGGCTTCCAGATTCAATTGCGCCAATTTTTTAAACCGACTAATTACTGATTTTTATTTGCAAGGAAAAAACCATGTCCGAATATTCTGTTTTTACCTCTGAATCTGTTTCCGAAGGTCATCCTGATAAATTAGCGGATCAGATTTCTGATGCCGTGCTCGATGCCATTTTAAAAGACGATCCCAATGCGCGCGTGGCGGTAGAGACGCTGGTAAAAACCGGCATGGCTATTGTCGCCGGTGAAGTGCGTACCTCCACCTATGTCGATCTGGAAGATTTGATTCGCCAAGTCATTCTGGATATTGGCTACAACTCCAGCGATGTCGGTTTTGATGGCGCCAGCTGTGCGGTATTAAATGCAATTGGCAAACAATCTGCGGACATCGCCATGGGTGTAGATGAAGCCGACGATAAAGATTTGGGCGCAGGCGACCAAGGCTTGATGTTTGGTTATGCCACCAATGAAACAGCGGTATTAATGCCTGCTCCGATTTTTTATGCGCACCGTTTGGTAGAAAAACAAGCACAGTTGCGCAAGAGCGGCGAATTACCCTGGCTGCGCCCCGATGCAAAAAGTCAGGTAACGCTGCGCTATGAAAACGGCAAACCAGTAGCCATCGACGCGGTGGTTTTGTCTACCCAACACAGCCCTAGCGTAAAACAAACAGAAATCCGTGAAGCAGTGCGCGAATTAATTATCAAAAACGTATTGCCTGCTGAGTGGCTGCACAAAGATACGCAATACCACATCAATCCCACCGGCCAATTTATTATTGGCGGCCCGGTTGGCGACTGTGGATTGACTGGCCGCAAAATTATTGTCGACACCTACGGTGGTATGGCTCGTCACGGCGGTGGCGCCTTCTCCGGTAAAGACCCATCAAAAGTAGACCGCTCGGCAGCTTATGCTGGCCGCTATGTAGCAAAAAATATTGTTGCTGCCGGCTTGGCAGATCGACTGGAAATTCAAGTGAGTTACGCCATTGGTGTTGCTGAACCCACCTCCATTTCAATCAACACCTTTGGTACCGGAAAAATTTCCGACGCCGAGATTATCAATTTAATTCGCGAACATTTTGATCTGCGCCCTCGCGGCCTGATCCAAATGCTGGATTTAAAACGCCCGATTTATCGCCAGACGGCTGCCTATGGTCACTTCGGTCGCGAACTGCCGGATTTCACTTGGGAGAAAACCGATAAAGCAGATGCACTAAAGAAAGCGCTTTAACACATTTTTAAATCCCCCAGCCCCCTTTTGCAAAGGGAGGGTTGGGGAGGGATTAAAACTTCAAAATAGGAAACCAAATTATGAGCTTCACCGACTACAAAGTTGCCGATATGTCCCTCGCGAACTGGGGCCGCAAAGAAATTGAAATCGCCGAAGGTGAAATGCCCGCATTGATGGCACTGCGTCGTAAATATGCCGCGAGTAAACCACTGGCCGATGCAAAAATTATCGGCTGTATTCACATGACCATTCAAACCGCTGTATTGATTGAAACCCTGGTAGATTTGGGTGCAGAAGTGCGCTGGTCATCGTGCAATATTTTCTCGACGCAAGATCACGCTGCAGCGGCTATCGCAGCGGCAGGTATTCCAGTATTCGCGTGGAAAGGCGAAACCGAAGAGGAATTCTGGTGGTGTATCGAGCAAACTATTAACAAAGATGGTAAGCCTTGGGATGCCAACATGATTCTCGATGACGGTGGCGATGTTACCCAAGTCGTGCACGAGAAATATCCGCACATGCTCGACAAAATCCACGGCATTTCGGAAGAGACCACCACCGGTGTTCACCGCTTGCTCGATATGTTGAAAAAAGGCCAATTAAAAGTGCCCGCCATTAACGTGAACGACGCGGTTACCAAAAGCAAAAACGACAACAAATACGGTTGCCGTCACAGTTTGAGCGATGCCATCAAACGCGGCACCGACCATTTGCTGATGGGCAAAAAAGCATTGGTTGTCGGTTACGGCGATGTAGGTAAAGGCTCGGCCGCGTCACTGCGCCAGGAAGGAATGATTGTAAAAATTACTGAAATCGATCCTATCTGTGCAATGCAAGCCTGCATGGATGGATTCGAGGTCGTATCTCCTTACAATAACGGCATCAATACCGGTAAATTTGAAGACATCAACCACGCCGTACTTGGTACTACCGATTTGGTTGTCACCACCACCGGCAACGTTAACGTGTGCGACTCAGCCATGCTGCGCGCGTTAAAACGCAATGCCGTTGTGTGTAATATCGGCCACTTTGACAGCGAAATTGACACCGCGTTTATGCGCAAAAACTGGGAGTGGGAAGAGATCAAACCCCAGGTACATAAAGTGTATCGCGACAAAGCCACCAATGATCATTTGATCATCTTGTCGGAAGGTCGCCTGGTGAATTTAGGTAACGCCACCGGCCACCCATCACGCATTATGGATGGCTCTTTTGCCAACCAGGTGCTGGCACAGATCTATTTGTACGAACGCAAATTTGCCGACCTGCCTGCCGAGCAAAAAGCCGAACACTTGTACGTACGTGTACTGCCGAAAAAACTCGACGAAGAAGTGGCTAAAGACATGGTGGAAGGTTTTGGTGGCGTTATTACCAAACTCACCGCGCAACAAGCTGAATATATCGGTGTAGACGTAGACGGCCCATTTAAGCCGGAAGCTTATAAGTATTAATTTATTAACTGCATTAATCCCTGCCGCCTCCCTTTTTAGAAGGGAGCACTGCAGGCGGGGATTAACGCTTTTTGAGAAGTGAACATGAACGACTCACAACCGCGCTTAAGTTTTGAATTCTTTCCGCCTAAAACGCCGGAAGGCAAAGAAAAACTGATTAAAGTACGCGATCAATTAAATGAATTTGCCCCTGACTTTTTTTCTGTCACTTATGGCGCTGGCGGCTCAACCCGCGACAATACCAAAGGCATAGTCACACAATTTAAAGCGGATGGCATAAGCATTGCTCCGCACTTGTCATTTGGTGGCGACGATGAAGTTACCATCAAATCATTAATTCAAGAATACAAAGATGCCGGCGTTGATCGTATTGTGGCCCTGCGCGGCGACATGCCCTCCGGTGTCGGCGGCGCTTATCAGTTGGTTTACGCCAATGAGCTGGTAGCTTTTATCCGCAACCACTTTGGCGAACATTTCCATTTGGAAGTAGCGGCCTATCCGGAAATCCATCCGCAAGCCAAAAGCTACAGCGACGATGTTCGCTACCTGAAAGGCAAGTTTGATGCGGGTGCCAACAGCGCCATCACCCAATACTTTTTTAACCCTGATTCGTATTTTTATTTTATCGATCAGTGTCAAAAAGCAGGAATTACCCAGCCGATTTACCCCGGCATTATGCCCATCATCAACTACAAAAATCTGACTCGCTTTTCTGATGTATGCGGCGCAGACATTCCACGCTGGTTGCGTAAAGCGCTGGAAAATTACGGCGATGATGAAGCGAGCTTAAAAGCCTTTGGGGTAGAGTTAGTCACAGACCTGTGCGATACATTACTGGAAAACGGCGCGCCGGGTTTGCATTTTTACACCATGAACCAAACCGAACCCACGGCAGAAATTGTGCGCAACCTGGGTTTAATCCCCACCGATGACTAAATAGCTGGCATATAGAAAACCATCGCAATAAAAAAGGGCGCATCACCTGCGCCCTTTTTTATTGAAGCAATTTTACGGCGATCAGTTTAATGATCCCTTGTCATCGTCAAAAGGTAAGGCTTCCGTCACAGGGGGAGTTTCAACCGGCGCCGGTGCGATCACCTCGGGCGCAATCGTCTCTACCACTGGCGCAGCAACCTCACGCTGTGGCGCAGGCTCTTCAACGACGACCGGTGCTGGTACTACGTCCGTTTTCACTGGCGCAACCTCTGCTTTTTTAGCGGCTGGCTTTTTGGGTGCTGCTTTTGCTTTTTTTACAGCAGGTGCTTTTGCGGCTTTTTCTTCGGTTTTCGCTTCAGCAACAACTGGCGCTACTTTCGCGGCTTTGGCAGGTTTAGCTGGTTTTTCTGCTGGGGCCGCTTTTTTTGCCTTGGCCGATTTGTCGGCTTTAGCGGCTTTTACCTCAGCAACCGGCGCCTCTTTTACGGCTTTCACTTTTTTTGCTTTGGCAGCTGGTTTGGCATCAGTTTTTGCTGCCTTTTTCTCTTTTTTGGCCTTGCCCTTACCTTTGGTTGCGGCAGCCAGTTCTTTGGCAACTTCTTTTGCCGCGGCCTGTGCTGCACTCAACCCAGCCAATGCATCCTGCGCCACCGCCAATGTTTTGCCTGCATCAGCCTGATCTTTTTTGGCTTGCGCCAAACGCGCCTTGGCTGCAGCCGTCGCTACACCTTTTGCTGAAATATCAGCAATTTTTTTCTTGGCGCTTGCCAGTGCTTTTTGTCCAGCAGCAACAGCCTTTTGCGCCGCAGCCAGTTCTTGCGCACGCGCTTTATCCAATGCTGCACTGATTTTAGCGATCTGTTGTTCCAAGTCGGCAACGGAAATTTTGGTTTTTGAAGAGGCGGCCATAAACAATACCTGTGTGAAAAAAGCGTTGGGAATATGCAGTGAGGGTGCATCATAGACTAGCGGATGCAATGGAGCGAATTGTAGCTGTGCCCCGGCAAAAAGTGTATGCCCCTCCTTAGGATAAGCATCAACTCCCAGCCCGGAACTTTACTGAAACACTGCAGTCAGAGCTGACTCGGCAAAGCCCGGTAGATACGCTTCCTGCGCAAATGTGTAGTAGCTCAGGGTTTAAGGCTATTGGCCGTCGCAAACCGCGCTAAAAACGCGCACATTTGGCCAAACTTGGTATACCATTGGCGCCTGTTCTGGTGCTGCACAGGCTGTCGGCTAGGAAGAAATGGGCAACGCCCATCTCATACAGACAACAAATACAAATCAATGATTACAAAATAAGGTGCATTATGTTTAACAAACGTTTATTGGTTGTTGGCTTGATGGCTGCTACTGCAGGCTTGATTGGCTGTAATAAAGAAGAGACAAAATCGGTTGATGACAGCGCCAAGCTGACTACCTTGGAACAAAAAGCCAACTACATTATTGGCCAAAACCTGGGTAAGAATCTGCAGAACGGTGGTTTGGCAATCGAGCCGGACTCATTGGCATTGGCATTGGCTGATGTGCGTGATGGCAAAGAATCTCGTATCAGCGAAGAAGACATGCAAAAGATCATGCAAGAAGTTCAGCAAAAAGCCATGGCTAAGCAAGAAGAAGAACAAAAGAAGCTGAGCGAAAAAAATATTGCTGAAGGCAAAAAATTCCTCGATGAAAACAAAGCGAAGGAAGGTGTAACCACCACCGAAAGCGGCTTGCAATACAAAGTGATCAGCGAAGGCAAAGGTGCCAAGCCAAAAGCCACTGACATTGTGACTGTTCACTACACCGGCAAACTGATCGATGGCACAGAATTCGACAGCTCAGTAAAAAATGGCCAACCCGCTACTTTCCCATTGGATGGCGTAATTCCTGGCTGGACCGAAGCGCTGCAATTGATGCCACAAGGTTCCAAGTGGGAAATCGTTATCCCTTCAGAATTGGCTTATGGTGCTGGTGGTCAAGGTCCAATCCCACCATCGTCTACGCTGATTTTCGAAGTTGAACTGCTTGAGATCAAAGCACCTGAAGCAGCTGCAGAATAAGGTCGACGGGAGCAATCCCGTCACCCATAAAAAAACCCGCTATTGCGGGTTTTTTTATGGGTAAACGAAACGCAAACGCTGCTTAGTTCACCAGATCTTTATGCGATGTGTGCAGTACCGAAATAAGGCGGTCTTCTGCACTGAAACGCACTTCCAGAGCTTCGCCCAGCAGCGATAAATCGTTGGTCAATGAACTCAGGTCATCGGTTTCCAGGTACTTGTCATTGAAGTCGAGCAGTTTTTCTGTGGTTGTATCAACAACATCATAGAGTTTGCCCGCTTCCTGCAGCGCGTCTGCATCATCAAACTCGCGCCCTTCTTTGATCAACTGATCGTAAACTTCAAAGTGGCCAGCAGATACATAATCCACCAGAATCTGGCAAAAACTGCGCAATTTCTCACCGCGCTGCAAGTCGCTCAGGTCTTGATCCAACCCACTTAATGCACAGTATTGCACCAACATTTGCTGACGCTCTTCCAACCAGCGGTCAATAATTTCACTCACACCGCCCCAGCGTTCTTTGGCACTTTTGCAATTTTCTAACATCAGTTATTCCTATCTATTTTCGAAGGCGGTTTGCTTGACGCGGGATACGCCAAACAGCCTGCCGGTTCAAGCACACGACGGTAAATTCCGTTGGTCACAATAGGCGATCTCACGCATCAGGGCAAGACTATGCACGGCTTTATGCCCATGCACGGCGCGTAGAGCGCAGCGTCTGGTATAAATTGACGCCAGCGAGGGCGATAAATGCCATCAATGTCCAGGCGGCGAGGCTCAGGCCAAGAATCTTATCCACATGAGCACAGTTCCCATCACCCTGTAACAGCAATTTCAGGGCATCCATAAAGGGGAAAACTTCAAACATATAGGCAAGGCCGGGGCCGCAGGCTGGCACCTGATCTTCTGGCAGGCTCTGTAACCATAATTGGCGACCGGCAAAACAAGCGCCCAAAATGGCACTCAGGATACCGGCAATCGCATAGGCGCGACGCCCGCGATCCGCCGGGTTATGGATAGCCGCAATCAATGCCAATAACCCCGTTAACACAACAAACCCGCGCTGGGTGATACAGAGTGAACAGGGCACCATTTTCATCACATGCTCCATATAGGCAGCAGCCAGCATCATGGCAGTACAAATAATAAATATCAGCAGATTGGTTTGACGCACACTGGGAGACATGAACAATCCTTAGGTAACGAAGTTAACGGGATGGTAGCCGTATTATTGATATAGAAATAATGATGGCTATGGTAAGCAATTATGCGCGCACAGAGCCAGTCATTTAGCCAAGTGGAGGGATTATTCCACGCAGGCTTGATACAGTTGGGCAACTGAATAGACTATGCTTTGAGGCAATTGCCACCCATGCCGGTGTGGCACCCTGATTTGAGCAACGCCCGTTGCGAAAGTTCACCATGGGAGACTGTATGAAACGCGGTAAGTTTGAACCGGTGCGCAACCTGATTCGCCGAACGCTGCCAAGCCGTTGGGCTGTAGCACTGTGCGCTACGCTGGCACTGCCTGCACTGGCGTCAGGCGGTGGTCATAAAGGCGCCGCAGAGGGTATTAACTATATTCCCATTACCCCACCGCTGGTGGTGAACTACGGTGGCCCGGGCAAGTCGCGCTATATTAAAGCGGAATTGTCGATTCGCAGTGAAAATGCGACGGATGCCAATACAGTGACCCATCACCTGCCGCTGATCCGCGACAAGCTGGTCAGTATTTTAAGCGCACAGACAGATGAAATAGTCAGTAGCGCCGAGGGTAAAGAGTATTTGCGAACCTATGCCTTGGCGGAAATTAACAAAGCGCTGCTGCAAGTCCAAGGACTAGCAACGGCAGAGACCTCCGCTACGACCAGCGCAACCGCCTCGACCACACCGGCAGCCGAACCAGCACCAACCGTCACAACTACGGCCACAGCGACCGCGCTGCCGGTTGTAACCCCCGTAAAAGGCCCGGCGTCTGATCTGTATTTCAATAACTTTGTGGTGCAAAAGTAGTCATGACCACAGATTGCCGCGCAGCGGCCCAGATTATGTCGAACAGCCGCAACCGCGATACTGGGCGTAATAGTTTTCCAGATACTGATCAAAACTGAGTTGTTGATCTGCCTCCAGCAGAGCCTGCGCTTGCAGGGATGAGGCACTCATTTGCGCAAACACCGCCTGTTGGTCTGCAGCCAGCGGGCGATCAGCGAAATAGGCACGCTGTTGTTCGGCCAGCGCCAGGGTATGGGCGTAAAAGCTCTGGCCTGCCGCCGTCATATCGCGCAATACCCGCGCGGAAGGCGTTAATTCCGGATCGGCGAGTTTAGCCTGTTGCAGCGCCAGCGCTTGCTGGTGTGCTGAGCCGCCTTTGGCCTGATCCAACAAGTCGGCGGCCGCCATACTGCCCTGCAGGATTTCCGCCGCCCACTCACGCATCGACACCTCCTGATCGCCCCGCTGCAAACACAAGGCAGGATCGCGCCCGCTATTCACTATGCGCTTCTGGTTCTCCTGCCCCTGATAAAACTCGCGCTCGTCAGTCTGCGGGCTATCGCTCAGCAAGCAATAGAGCAGGAACGCGTCCATCACTTGCATTTGTGTTTTGGTGATACCCAAGGGCTCATAAGGATTCAAATCCACGCAGCGTACTTCTACATATTCCACACCGCGCAAACGCAGTGCCTGCAACGCCGTTTCGCCACGCCCCGTGGTGCGCTTGGGGCGAATACTGGAGTAAAACTCGTTTTCGATTTGCAGCAAGCTGGAGTTGAGCTGCTGGTAATTGCCCTGCCCATCCTTCACGCCAATCTGCTCATAGGCGTGATAACTCTGGGTGATGCCACCACAGAGGGTAGCCAGGTAATCATTCAGGTTGTTGTAATTCACCACCAGACTTTTTTGTGCATCGCTCTGATACCCCAAGTCGCCCATGCGCAGCGAGGTGGCATAGGGCAGATACATGGTTTGCTCTGCCGCGGGAAAAGGCTGTAGCTTGTGCGCACGATTTTTCACAAAGCAGGAACAGACTGCGGGCGAGGCGCCAAACAAATAAATCAGCAGCCAGAAGTTGCGGCGAAAATTGCGGATCAACCCAAAGTAGCGCTCGGTTTTAAAATCCTGCAGCGATTGTTGATTGCCAGCTTGCTGTTGCAGTGCACGCCAAAAATCATCGGGCAAACTGAAGTTGTAGTGAATACCCGCAATAGTTTGCATGGAGCGGCCATAGCGATGCCCTAACCCCACACGATACACGGTTTTCATCCGCCCGGAATTGGAAGTGCCGTAACGGGCCACTGGGATCTCTTCATCCTTCCCTAAAGTGCAAGGCATGCTCGCAGGCCAGAGTCGTTCGCCACTGGCTGCCAGATGTTGGTAAGTAAAGCGATGAATATCATCCAACTGCGCCAGCAAGGGATCGACATCATCAAACGGCTCGGTGATAAATTCCAGCAGTGCTTCGCTGTAATCAGTTGTGACATGCGGGTGGGTTAAGGCTGAGCCCAGCGCAAGCGGATGGTCAGTCTGCGCCAAGGTCCCCTGTGGCGTAACACGCAGACTCTCTTTTTCCAAACCGCGCAAAATACCACGCAAGCTGGCATTGGCCGAGGGCTCGGCAAAAGCGCGGAGCAGTTCACTGGATAAACCATGACGTTGTGACAATTCGAAATCCTTGGGCGACAAGCGCAAGCACAGATAAGAAAACCGCCGCAGCGGTAGGTTATGGAAGTTTAGAACACGCAGACGCTGTCAACACAGCATCTAACCAGACGAGTTACCCTTGGGATGGCTCCACAGGCGCCGTTACAGACTGATCAGCATGCACTTCCGCCGATTCGGCCTCAAGCGTGGCCAACAGATCTTTACCTACCTTCGGTAGGGGTTCCGGCAGTATTTCCGGGTCAATCAGCGGCAGCCCCTTCTCGTTCACCGAACAAGTCACCACCTTGATGCGCTGGGTATAGTCTTTGGAGCTGGCCTCTACCATCTGGTTAATCGCTTCATCTTTGTGCGGCGTTTTGTACAGAGCGTTCAAATCGCGACCATCCAACCAGTTGTTTTGTTTGCCGAGAAAGAGTTTTTCCTGATTTTGCAGAATAAATATTTCGCTCATAACCTGGGGCCATCCGAAAGAGGTGAAGGCAGAATAAGTCGCGAATGTTGGGGTGATGAGGGAGAAGTTCAAGGGTTGGATGCAGCAATAGGCTCACAGGGATACGCTTAAAAAAAAGCAGCCACCCTTGTGAGGTGACTGCCAGCGGGAGAAATCAGGATGAAAGGGGTAGTTTTATCCTGATTTGGTTCAGAGACTTAAGCTTCGTTACTTGGCTTACCAATAGTGGCAAGAATACCGCCATCCACATACACGATTTGACCGGTAACGAAATCGCTCGCCTTGGAGGCCAGGAAAATAGTCGCGCCCTGCAAATCGTCGGGGTCACCCCATTTGCCTGCCGGGGTACGGCTGATAATAAAATCGTTGAACGGATGACCATCGACGCGAATTGGTTCAGTCTGGCTGGTGGCAAAATAACCTGGGCCAATACCATTTACTTGAACATTGTATTTCGCCCATTCGGTCGCCATGTTTTTGGTGAGCATTTTCAAACCACCTTTGGCCGCCGCGTAGGCACCCACTGAATTGCGACCCAGCTCGCTCATCATTGAACAGATGTTGATAATTTTTCCCTGACGGCGCTCAACCATTTTGCGCGCAACCGGGCGAGTCATGGTAAACACGCCGGTCAAATCAATTTTGATGACTTCTTCAAAGTCTTCCAGCGTCATTTCCAGCAATGGAGTGCGTTTAATAATGCCGGCATTGTTAATCAGAATATCAATCGGGCCGTGATCCTTTTCGATTTGATCAACAGCGGCGACGACTTGAGCCTCATCAGTTACATTAAATTTGTAACCATAAGCCTTAAAACCTTTTGCGCGATATTCATTCACCGCGTTGTCGATTTTTTCCTGCGATGAGTTGCCATTGATAATCAAGGTGGCGCCGGCACTTGCCAAGCCGCTTGCCATGGCCATACCCAAACCGTGAGTTGCACCGGTAACTACCGCAACTTTTCCGGTTAAATCAAATAGTGGATGAGTCATAGTTAATCTCTGTCGATAGCAGTTGAAGCTAATAGCAATTCTTGTCGCTAGAAAACCCCGCAGTCACCCCTGGCGCTACGGGAGTACACATTATTTCAGGTCGCTGGGCTTGTGGAAGTCCATATCGGTGTAGTCCATATTTTCACCAGCCATTCCCCAGATAAAGGTGTAGTTAGCGGTACCAACACCAGAGTGCATTGACCAAGGTGGCGACACCACCGCCTGCTCATTACCCACCCAAATATGACGGGTCTCTTCCGCTGGCCCCATGAAATGGCAAACAGCGTGAGTGTCTGGAATGTTGAAATAAAAATAAGCTTCCATCCGACGGCTATGGGTGTGCATTGGCATAGTGTTCCAAATGCTGCCGGGTTTTAATTCAGTCATGCCCATTTGCAATTGGCAGGTATCCAATACAGTGCTGATCATCAACTGATAAATATCGCGCTCGTTGCAGGTATCACCTGCTCCCATGTGCAACACCTTACTGTTTTCCTTGTTCACTTTTTTAGTGGGATAGGTTTGGTGCGCCGGAGTGGAGTTCAAATAAAATTTTGCAGGGTTATTGCTGTCATCACTGCTGAAAATAACCTCTTTTGCACCGCGACCGATGTACAGCGCCTCTTTGGTACCTATCTCAAATATTTCACCGTCAACCGAGACTTTACCGCTGCCGCCGATATTAATTGCGCCCAATTCGCGGCGCGCCAAAAAGAATTCGGACTTAAGCTGGTCATAGGTCTCCAAGACTACGGGCGTGCTAACCGGCATAACACCGCCCACCATCAAACGCTCATAATGGGTATAGGTGAACTCCACTTGATCCGCCGTAAAAATAGTCTGAACCAAAAAATGCTTGCGCAGTTTTTCAGTATCGTAATGCTTGTAGTCGTCCAGATGGACGGCAAAACGTTCTTCTAACACTTTCATAATAAAACCTTTTGTCTCTCAGCTGCTGCGCTATGCACAACACAGGTTGATGGTAATCCACTCTATAGAAGCAAGGCGCTTACCCGTAGTAAATGCATACAAGCAAGCGCAGATGATTATTATTGTTTGAGTAATTTATACATTTCGACACCGGCAAAAATAAACGGTCCATTGCCTTTGGCATCGTTGGAAAAAATACGCTCGGTCATGTAGTAATCGTAACTGCCGTCACGTCCAAATCCCAAACCAGCCACCAAACACTGATCTGTCATACTGATCTTGCCATCTTTATGAACCGTGACAAACTCGTTGATCAACCCTTGATAAGCCTTGATCGCCACATCGCGATAGGACTCAGGCAAATAGCCTTTATTGACCGCTTTTGCATAGAAATAAGTAAACATCGCGCTGCCACTGGATTCGCGATAGTTGGCTATAGCGCCCGGCTTATCCAGAATTTGCCACCAGGTACCCGTCTCGGCATCCTGATAGCGTACTAAATCAGCCGCTAATTCCTGTGCGATATCAATCATTGTCTTGCGCAATTCAGTTTCTGACTCCGGCAGATAATCCAACACATCCACCAAGGCCATAGCGTACCAGCCTAAACCACGCAGCCAGTATTGCGAGGCCTGACCAGTTTCTTTATTTGCCCAAGGTGCTTTTTTGGATTCGTCCCACGCGTGGTAATACAAACCGGTATCGGGATTACGCAATTGCTCGCGAGCGATAACAAATTCATGAACGGCCTCTTTGAAACTTTCATGCTGCTGTTCACCAGTTTCATACAATGCGGCGTATTGTGCGAGGAACGGCATCCCCATATAAACGCCATCCAACCACAACTGATTGGGGTAAGTAGAACGATGCCAAAAGGCACCACCGCTAGTGCGTGGATGACGCTTTAAATTTTCACGCAAAAAATCAACCGCTTTGCGGTATTTTTCTTCACCGGTGCGCTGCTCCAACACCATTACAACATCACCCGGCTTGGTCAGGTCGATGCTAAACAATTCCGGCTCAAAGGTATGGATGTGTCCGTCGTCGGCAATAAAACTGCCCGTTACCTTTTCTGCTGCATCAACATAACGTGCGTCGGGACTCACCTCGTTCAGCGCCTGCAATGCCATGATTTGCAAGCCCACTACATCGTACTCAAATTTGGATGGACGGCGACGATTTTCATCCCAACCCTGGTAATGATAATTGAGGGTTTTACGATCAAGCTCGGAGTCAGCCAATGCCTTGGTCCAGTTCAAGGCAACATCAGCGGTCAGCGGTTTCTTTTTCGCTTCTGCACTCAATGTGGATTCAAAACGCACACGCGGCTCTTTGGTTAAGCGCAGCACTTCGCGATCAAGGTAGGCCTTAAACTCTGCTTCCGTTTTAACACCATCCAACTCATGTTCCCATGCTGCCAGAAAGTAATACTCCAACTGACCGCCCTTATCCTTCATCACAGACACATAAGAGGTTTCATCTTCAGTTTGCTGGGCACGATCATCGCGGCGGAAAATAATTGCCATTCCCAAATGATCGTTTTCACCGCTCAAACTTTGCTTGCCCCAACTGGCAACATAAGTCCACGCGTAACCACTGATGTCTTGATTACCTTGCAGTAAACTAGTGCCGGGATGCTTGACCAAGCCAATTGCCATATTGGGCAGGCGCTCGGTTTTACTCAGGTTCACTTTCACTAAACGGCTTCCCGCATTCATCGCAAAATGCGCGGTCATATCAAGCTTTTGATTGTTCACTTGCCAGCCGTTGTAATTAATTTTAAAGCCGGAATAAATATCGCCATTATTGGTGAGGGTGGCGGAGCGACTTTCGGTTTGGGATACCAGCTCAACACTTTTACCATTCCAAAAACCAAAGCCGCCCATGCCGAGCGACTTGCCCACTTTTAATACATCCACACCCCAATCTTCATTGTGATGATAGGATTCATAACCATCCAAGCCAACATTTTGTAAAACTACATCGCTGACTCTTTTACCAAAAATATCAAAACCGTTACGCCAATCCAGATAAATGCGATACGCGACTTTATCGGACTCTATACCCGGGCCTTCATAGCGAATCCAATAGGAGTGATCGGTATATTGTGGCGGTGGATTTACGCTATCCACATTTTTAAACGTACCACCTTCATAAACCTTGCCGTTCCACTCCCCACCTTCTTTGATGGAAATTTCAGCCTGGGTTTGTTTTTTCAGCGCAGGCTTTACGATTGCAGGATCGGTTGAGATAACAAAATTTTTACGCTCTGCAGGAGCGAAATCAGAAACAAATAACAAGCCATCCAGTGCACCATCGCCATCGGTATCGACACTTTGCGATGCTTGAACTTGATCACCTACCAATACAGCCAGTTTGGCTGCATCGTTTGAATCTATGCCTAAATCATAAAACGAAAAATAAACAGGTTCTTGCTGCAAGGAAAAATCATTGGCATTGCTGATTTCAGCAGTAGCCACCTGATATTGACCCTGGGTAGCGGGTGCAGGGGCTGCGGCACTGGTTTGTTGTTCACTGGCTTTTTCGGGGGAGCAACCGGTGATTGCTACCAAAAGAAGTCCGCCGTAAATAAGCTTGCGGGATGCGATGCTGTTTAACAATAAACTCACGTGTTTCACCTCTTAATCGCTTAAGACCCAATCACAGATTGAGCATTACCTCTGCGCACAAACGCGCTGTAAAAAAATCGCACATCCTAAATAATCAAATAGGGATGCCAGCAAGCTGGCATCCCTGTTGGCTTTAACAACAACTACATATTAAAACTTATATTGCGCACCAACGTAGTACTGGCGGCCAGTTTGGTGATAGTAAGACAGGCGCTCATTGCTACCCATGTTACCAACCCACTGATCATCAGCTTCGTCAGTTAAATTCAAAGCTTCGAAAGTCACCTTCCAATTATCATTGATGGTGTAGTTGATCGTAGCATCGATATTCAAAGTGCCGTTTGTGCCCTCTTCATAGTTTCCATTTCGGCCAACTGCGGTAGTGAGATAATCACTTCTGCTAACAAGCGATACACGCCCACCAAAGTTGTCTTGCTCATAATAGAGAGTTGCGGCATAAGTCTCGTCAGACAGGTTAACCAATGGGCTAGTACGCTCAACTAAGCGAGTTGTCGCATTTAAATAATCAAGATCAGAATCTACGGAAGTATAGGAAACAATCGCACCAAAGTTAGACCAAAAACCAGGCAAGAAAGTAAATGGTTGCTGGTAACTCACTTCATAACCAGTTAAATCGCCGCCTGGGCTATTCACTTGAGTACTGTAACCCCAATCAGCATCAGCAGTACAACTTGTATTGCTGCCACATGCAGCAATCATTGTATCCAGAGACAAACCTAACTCAGCCATCAGATTGGTGTAGGTAGTACTCAAGCGAGCAGTCTGAGCAAAACTTTCTATCTCTTTTTGGAATAGAGTTACACCGATGCTTGCACCTTCAGCAAAGTACCACTCAAAACCCAAGTCATAGCTTTTTGCTTTCGTTGGCTCAAGATAAGGGTTACCACTACTTACAGTGAACGCATTACCCGAAACAGATACGTTTGTACTTGGAGCTAATGCCCCCAAACCTGCACGAGCAATACCTTCTGATGCCGCAAAGCGAACAAGAAAATCTTCTATGGGCTCTACAACAATATTAAGAGATGGCAAAGTGTCTGAGTAACTATGATCAACAGACAATCGAGTGCCAGCATTATCATAGCCAGCGGCGGTCTGGTCAGTTTCAAAACGTCTTACACCTATATCACCACGAACAGGTACGCCGGCTAATTCAAAATTGAAATCAGCTTGAACGTAAACACCAGTGGTTGTTTCATTGATGTCATAGATAGCGGCATACTGTTTCGTTAATGGCGCATCAAAAAGATTATTCGCTGACATGATTAATGCTCTATTTGGGATAAGCCAGTTACGACCATCACCCAGACCTGAATCATATTCAACAATATAATCGGCATTCGATTGAATATTTACACCTTGAGTACCTTCGTTGATTCGACTTTCAGTTGTACTGAAATTGAAGTCCTTATAATCAACACCGGCTTTGAGCTTAATGGACTCTGTGGCATCAAACTCGAATGCAAGAGTACCTGCATCGTTTTCATTGATTGTTGCCTGTGGACGCTGTCTGATACTGCTGGTAACCCATGAAGATTTGTTGTATGCACTATCACCAAAGGTCAACACAGGACTATCGTAATCACGATAGTCATAAGTAAAGTCCTGACCATTTGCGATCATAATAACGGTATTTTGAATAGGATTATCATAATCAGATTTGGTTGTGCCAATCATTGCTTTAGCACGGAAACGATCAGTAAAGTCTTGTTTCAATGTTACTGTTGTTTGCGAGAAGTCAGTTGACATCTCATCAAAACGATTTTCGGACCACAAACGAGCGTTATCAATGTCAGCATAGACAAGATTACCATTAGCGATTTCATAATCTCTAACGATCATATTCATCGTTGGATTTGCCGCATTACTGCCAATAGTACCGTTAAGAACGGTTGAGAAAAATGTCTCTTCGCGAGTTGCATCGAATTTTGCAAACAAGGAGTCAACACTAATCTCCGTAGAATCAGTTGGCCTGAACTGTAATGACAGGCTTGCACCTAGGCGCTCCAGCTCATGTTTGTATGAATCGTAACGAGGAAGACGTGGGTGAAATGCAGTGTTAATTTCATCGCTCGCAGCAATAACCACTGGAGTTGCATCACTGCTTAATTGGCGACGATTAAAACGATCACCCGCCGCATTTGACCAGCGCCCGGTACTTGTACCATCATCTTGAACTTGGCGCTCAGAGTAAGATAAAGAAAACAGTGCGCCAAACTTTCCATCAGCAAAAATGTTGCTTACCAGAAATGCAGCACTGGGATCTGTTTTTTCTGAAAGATCGTTATAGCCTAACGAACTAGAAGCTGTTAACACAAAGCCATCATAATCAAAAGGCTGCGCTGCTTTCAGATCAACAGTTGCTCCCAAAGACCCCTCTTGCACTTCAGCGCTATTTGTTTTGCGTACAGTCAAAGAGCTAAACAAATCAGAAGAAAAGGTATTAAAGTCAAAACCGCGCCCACGATTATTACCACCTACCGCATCTGTACCACCAGTAGTGGCAACAGTTTCCATACCATTCAAACGAACAGTCGTAAAGGTTGGACCTAAGCCACGAACGGTAATACCACGCCCTTCACCACCAGAGCGCTGAATAGCAACACCCGGAACACGCTGCAACGATTCCGCAAGGTTGTTATCTGGAAACTCAGCAATATCTGATGCGACAATTGCATCAACAAAACCAGATGAGTTCTTTTTGATATTAAGCGCGTTATTCAAACTCTCACGGAAGCTGCCAGTTACAACAACCTCTTCCAACGTACTGTCATCTTGCGCATAGGTAGACACAGGCACCACACAAGCTGCCATGGCCAACACAAGTGGATTAAACGTAAACTTTCTCATAGCTATTCCCCATCTTTTATTGTGATTAAATACATTGAGCTAGCGGAGCTGTGTCAACGCATTTTTATGGTTTCTGCGCTGACGGTTTTCACAAACATCACAGACCGTTACGCCATAAAAGCAATACATCTGTTTTTATTTGTAATTCTTTCATCAACTGGATTAACCCTAGTTGATACAAGGCCACTTTGATTAATTCAGTTAAAAAAAGTGGCCATTTAGTTGTTTATAGTTAATTTTGTTGTATCAAAAACAATACAAATTACTTCACGCTGTAAAAGCGCTATCACACTTTAAACGGAACGCCTTTAATCGTGACATTAGTGGCTGAGAAGTCTTCCAGCTGCTCCAACAATCCAACATCCTGCACTTGTTTAAAGTGACAATTGGTAAGGTGCAGGTTTTGAATCGGCGAGCGTTTGTAACCACGCACCTGAAAGACATGTTTGGCGTTTTCGCAGTGCAAATCACGAATATCGATATTGCGCACCGTGGGTGTAAACTTACCGGCATCGCCCTCTTCGTAGTCAAAGTCGATAACAATGGCGGTTGTCACTTCACCAATCGTGATATCACGCAAGAAGAAATTTTCGATCACACCGCCACGCACGGAATTGGTTTTAATGCGAATGCCGCGATCCAGATCCGGGCTGCTCATTTCACAATGCTCGACAAAAACATTGCGCACACCGCCAGAAATTTCGCTGCCAATCACCACACCACCGTGACCTTCACGCATTTTGCAGTGACTGATCACTACATTTTCCGTTGGTACATTCAAACGACGACCATCGGCATTGCGCCCGGATTTAATAGCGATGCAGTCATCACCCGTGTCAAACAGACAATTTTTGATCACAACGTTTTTGCAGGATTCAGGGTCACAACCATCGGAGTTGGGGCCATGGCTAACACAGCTAACACCATCAACAGTGACGTTTTCACACAGCACCGGATTGAGTAGCCAGAAAGGCGCGTTGGTAATGGTCACGCCTTCAATCAATACATTTTTACAGGCGTAGGGCTGGATGAAGGGTGGACGTAAATTGGCGCCATCGGCATAGATACGCTCGGCAACCGGCACACCATTTTCCATATCCGCCATCAACTTATCGCGTGCGGCATCCTGGGTTGGAAAACCAGGCACACTCCAGTCGGTGCCGCCCTTCCAGGCGCCACCTTTCCAGGGCCACCAGGTAGTGCGATTTGCCTGACCATCCAACACACCTTTACCCGTAATGGCGATATTGGTTTGGCCGTAGGCATAAATGAGCGGCGAATAACCCATTAACTCCATGCCTTCCCAGCGGGTAAACACCGCAGGTAAGTAGGCATTAGGGTCTGTAATGAAGAGAACCCGCGCACCTTCAGCAATGTGCAGGTTGATGTTGGACAAGAGGTGAATGGGACCGGTCAGGTAGTCACCATCGGCGATGAGCACTTTGCCGCCACCGGCATCGTGGCACGCCTGAATGGCGGCCGCAAACGCCTTGCTATTGTCGTGCTTACCATCGGCTTTGGCGCCAAAGCGACGAACATCGAAGGTACGCTCAGGGAATTCGGGAACCTGCACTTGCTGGCGAATCTCTTCCGCCTTGCGCCAGGCGTCGGCAGAGAAAGCGGCGGGAGCCTTGCGGCTGCTGCAAGCAGATAAACTGGTTAAGGTCGCTGATCCGGCCAAACCTGCGAGGGTTAAACCGAGAAACGTGCGACGATTAGGCTGTTGAAGGCAATAGTCAGTCACTGATGTTGGCTCTCGTGTTGTCTGCCACTGCTGTAGCTTTTTATGAATGTTCGGTGCATTTATCCAGCACAGAGGTGCCAAAGAGATACACATCCTCATATAGAGTGAAAAACATTCTGGATGTCATGTTGGATAAATGCAACCTGCGCTCCCAAAAAATTCCCCAAAAATCCTTTTTTGAGTATTTTTTTCCCACCTTGCCATATGTATACGTTTACATTTAATAAGCAATTGATTTGTAAACGTATACATACAAACATCGATAAAAATAATTTAAGAAAATTTTAATTTCCCAAAAAGATAAATCATCCTAATTTTTTGAAATTTAGTGACAAATTGTCACTTATTAAACAAGTGCATTTTGTGTAACAGGCTAAAATGACCTTTGCCTCCAAATGAAATCGGTTACATTGCGGTTTTTTGCCATTTTCGATGGGTTGTGGAGTGAATTTTTCCAGCGTAGATTTGATCCCGGTATTGACCGAATACCATTGCCGATTTTGAGGCGCCGCAAGGCGCCTTTTTTTTCAGGGCTGAAAAAGTGAGGCGACGCAAGCTGCCAATACGCGAGAAGTTCAGGTGCGAACTACACTTCTATAAGGCATAGCAGACCAAGGCTCGCCCGCACTGCCACAGGTAGTGAATATAATCAGCGCACTTACCCTGGGTGCACATCCCGTGTATCCGTCTGAGTGCACCACCTTCCATCGGTTAACCCATTTAGAGAGAGATCAGCGTGAATAGCATTATTGTGTTGCATGACAGTGATAACGTCGGAATTTGCAAGGTAGCGCTGCCCGCTGGTGTTTTGTTCGTAGAGAAGGATGTCACATTGCTTAATGACATCCCCGCCATGCACAAAGTGGCAATACGCCCTATTACCCAAGGTGAGGCCATCCTGAAATATGGCCAGACCATCGGCTTTGCCAGCCGCGACATAGCCGCTGGCGAGCATGTCCATGTACACAATTGTGTAATGGGCGAGTGGGAAAAAGATTACGGCTTCAGCAAAGAAGCCAAAGCCACCAACTTTGTTCCCCTTGAACAGCGCGCGACCTTTCAGGGCTACAAACGCCCCAATGGCAAGGTCGGTACACGCAATTATGTGGGCATTCTCACCACGGTTAACTGCTCGGCCACTGTCGCTAAAGCGATTGCCCAGCATTTCACCTTCTCCGGCGAGCTGGATAAGTACCCAAACATCGATGGCGTAGTAGCCATGACTCACGACAGCGGCTGTGGCATGCGCTCCGACGGTGAAGGCTACGAGACACTGCGTCGCACATTTAACGGCTATGCGCGTCACCCGAACTTTGGTGGCGTCATGATGGTTGGCCTGGGCTGCGAAACCATGCAAATCCAGCGCGTAATGGAAGAGTGCGGCCTGGCCGATTCCAAAACCTTTACCGCCTTTACTATCCAGGATGTTGGCGGCACTCGCATTGCTATTGAAAAAGGCATTGAAACGCTGCGCGCCATGCTGCCACTGGTCAATGAGTGCCAGCGCGAAACCGTACCAGCCAGCGAATTGGTGATTGGCCTGCAATGTGGCGGGTCAGACGCACTGTCCGGCGTAACCGCTAACCCATCGCTTGGTATTGCGGGCGATATTCTGGTGCGCCATGGCGGCACAGTGATTTTGTCGGAGACGCCGGAAATTTTTGGCGCCGAGCATTTATTGACTCGCCGCGCGCAATCACCGGAAATCGCGCAAAAGTTGTTGGATCGTATTGAGTGGTGGAAAGATTACACTGCACGCAATGATTTTGAATTGAATAACAATCCATCTCCCGGTAACAAAGCGGGTGGATTGACCACCATTATTGAAAAATCCCTCGGTGCTCAAGCCAAGAGTGGCTCCACCAATTTAACGGATGTTTTCCTCTACGGCGAAGAAATTACTACCAAGGGTTTTGTGTTTATGGATAGCCCGGGTTACGACCCGGTATCCGCTACAGGTCAGGTTGCATCCGGCGCACAAATTTTGTGTTTCACCACCGGTCGCGGCTCGGCATTTGGTTGCAAACCTGCCCCCAGTATCAAGCTGGCCACCAACAGTAAAATCTATACCCATATGAATGAGGATATGGATTTGAACTGCGGCAAAGTGATTGATGGTGAATTGACGCTGGAGCAATCCGGACAAGAAATTTTTGAAGAAATTCTCGCGGTTGCCTCCGGCAAAAAAACCAAAAGCGAATTGCTTGGCTATGGCGACAATGAATTTATCCCCTGGAAAATCGGGGCGGTGGTTTAAAGAATACATTCCCCCTTTGCAAAAAGGGGGGATTCCCGCCCTTAAAAAAACAATAACCGGAAACATCCGGCCACTACTAGAAAGCAAATGACGGTGCCTGCAAAGGCGTTACCACAAAACAGGCACATCAATAACCCATTGATGGATTCTGTGCTGCCAAACATTTGCCATCACCAACGAGACGACAACAATGAAAATAGTCATCACCAAAGAGAGACGCGCGCACGAACGCCGTGTTGCCGCAACCCCTGACACCGTAAAAAAATTTATCGCCCTGGGTTTTGATGTGGCAGTTGAACAGGATGCAGGTATTAACAGCCGCATCAGCAACCAAGCCTATCAAGACGCAGGCGCCACCATCAGTGCAGATATTGTCAGCCTGCTTGGCAGCGCCGATATCCTCTTAAAAGTACAGCGCCCACTGCTTGCCGGTGAAGGCGAGATTAACGAACTCGCCTTGATGAAACGCGGCGCACTGCTGATCGCCATGCTCTCGCCCTACGCCGAACCCAGCGCGATTCAGCAATATGCCGATGCCGGTATCACTGCGCTCACGCTGGAATTTGTACCGCGCATTACCCGTGCGCAATCCATGGACGTACTCAGCTCACAATCCAACCTCGCCGGTTATCGCGCGGTATTGGAAGCCATCAATGTCTATGACCGCGCTATGCCAATGATGATGACCGCGGCGGGAACTATTGCACCGGCGCGCGTGATGGTACTCGGTGCCGGTGTTGCCGGTTTGCAGGCCATCGCCACGGCCAAACGCCTGGGCGCTATTGTGTCAGCGACCGATGTGCGCGCCGCTTCCAAAGAACAAGTGGAAAGCCTCGGCGGAAAATTTGTGATGGTGGAGAGCGACGAAGTAAAAAATGCGGAAACCGCCGGTGGTTACGCCAAAGAAATGAGCGATGACTACAAACGTCGCCAAGCTGAATTGGTTGCCGAGACCTTAAAAAAACAAGACATCGCCATTTGCACCGCATTAATTCCCGGTCGTAAAGCACCGACACTGATTAATGATGAGATGGTACACAGCATGCGCCCGGGCTCAGTCATTGTCGATCTCGCCGCAGAACAAGGCGGCAACTGCACCCTGACCAAACCGGGTGAAGTGGTAGAAATTAACGGCGTGACAATTATCGGCCTATTTAATATTCCCAGCCGCTTATCGGCTGATGCCAGTGCGCTCTACGCCAAAAATATTTTGAATTTTGTAACCCCCATGATCGACGCGGATAAACAATTCACCGTGAATTGGCAGGATGAAATTATTGCCGCCACTGTGCTCACGCGCGACGGAAATATTGTTCACCCCAACTTCAAACCAACCAGTGCGGCGTAACGGGAGATCATCATGGAAGCCAATTTTGTTTCGCAGTTATCGATTTTTGTGCTCGCTATTTTTGTCGGCTACTACGTGGTGTGGAGTGTGACTCCTGCCCTGCACACCCCGCTCATGGCAGTGACCAATGCCATTTCCAGCGTGATTATTGTAGGTGCATTAATTGCTGTGGGGCCGGAAGGCATGAGCCTGTCAAAAGTGTTGGGCTTTTGCGCCATGGTATTAGCAGCTATTAATATTTTTGGTGGATTTACCGTCACCCACCGCATGCTCGCTATGTATAAAAAGAAAAATAAAGCAGGGGAGAAATAATTATGTCGAACATCAATGAGAACCTGACATCACTCGCTTATCTGGTTGCTGCCGTGCTGTTTATTATGGCACTGCGCGGTTTGTCCTCGCCGGAAACATCGCGTAAGGGCAACCTGTTTGGCATGCTGGGTATGCTAATCGCCGTAGTCACTACCGTACTCAGCCCTGCAGTTACTTCCTATGGCTGGATTATTATTGCACTCGCTATTGGTGCGGTCATTGGTATTTTTATCGCGCGCAAGATTGCCATGACGGCCATGCCACAACTGGTCGCTGCATTTCACAGCCTGGTGGGTATGGCGGCGGTATTGGTTGCTGGTGCAGCGTTTAGCAACCCGGAAGCCTTTGGTATTGTGAATACAGCAGGCGAGATTTTTATCGCTAGCAAAATTGAAATGGGCTTGGGTGTAGTCATTGGTGCAATCACTTTTTCCGGCTCAGTGATTGCTTTTACCAAGCTGCAAGGTTTGGTATCAGGCAAGCCCATTGTATTTGCCGGCCAACATTTTATTAATGCGATTCTCGGTGCAGCCATTCTCGGTTTGATCGGTTATTTCTGCGTTGATCAATCCCCCTGGGTATTCTGGGGCATGACGGCGCTGGCCTTTGTGATTGGTGTATTGCTGATTATTCCTATCGGCGGAGCGGATATGCCCGTGGTCGTGTCCATGCTTAACTCCTACTCCGGCTGGGCCGCTGCAGGCATTGGTTTTACTCTGCACAACGATGCATTAATTGTCACTGGTGCACTAGTCGGCTCGTCAGGCGCCATTCTCTCCTATATCATGTGCAAAGGCATGAACCGCTCGTTCTTTAATGTGATTCTTGGTGGTTTTGGTGCAGATACCTCTGCAGCAGCTGGCGCCGATAGCGCAGAAGAGCGCCCGGTAAAACGAGGCAGTGCCGAAGATGCTGCCTTTATCATGAAAAATGCAGGGTCAGTGATTATTGTTCCCGGTTACGGCATGGCAGTTGCCCAGGCACAGCATGCGCTACGTGAAATGTGTGAGGAATTGAAAAAAGCCGGTGTCAAAATCAGTTACGCCATTCATCCGGTTGCAGGGCGTATGCCCGGCCACATGAACGTGTTACTGGCGGAAGCCAATGTCCCTTATGACGAAGTATTTGAGCTGGAAGACATCAACAATGAGTTCCAGACAGCCGATGTTGCTTTTGTTATTGGCGCGAACGATGTTACCAACCCTGCCGCCAAAACCAATCCGCAAAGCCCAATTTTTGGTATGCCGATTTTGGAAGTGGAAAAAGCGCGCACGGTATTGTTTGTGAAGCGCTCCATGGCCTCCGGTTATTCAGGTGTAGAAAACGAATTATTCCACCGCGACAACACCATGATGTTGTTTGGTGATGCCAAGAAAATGGTAGAAACGATTGTTAAAAATATTGTGTAAGCCCTTGCTGAGTGCCCTTGTGGCACTCTTTTTTATGCAGCGCTAAGCAGATAGTTGATTATGAAAATTGAACACTTTGCACTGAACGTAAAAGACCCTATCGCCATGGCGGCCTGGTATGTAGCGCATATGGGCTTGAACATTGTGCGCAAACAGGATGGCGGCGCCAACACCCATTTTTTGGGCGATGACAGTGGCGATGTAATGTTGGAAATTTACAACAACCCGCCCGATCAAGTGCCTGATTATGCCAACATGAGTCCACTACTGGTGCACTTGGCATTTGTGTGCGACAACCCGGAAGAAAAACGTGCGGAACTGGAAGCGGTAGGTGCGAGCTTTGCAGAAGAAGTTCGCATTCAAGATGGATCACATTTGGTGATGATGCGCGACCCTTGGGGTCTGTCGATCCAATTGTGTAAGCGCGGCAAAAAAATGTTGCGCTGCCAGCAGTAAAAAAGTGTGATGTTTATACCTGCGTTGCGCGAGATTTACTCGCGCAACGCAACAGGGCCTAAGCGCCAAGTTCTTTATCAAAAATAGCCTTATCTATAATTGCACCGCGATGGCGAATAATAATGCCGGCACAGCGAATACCTTGCTTGGCAGAATCCACCAGCGATTTACCTTGCAAGCGCCCTGCTAAATAGCCAGCGTTAAACGTATCGCCTGCTCCTGTCGTATCAATGACACCCTGCACCGGTGGAACCGGTACGCGCAATTCCTCGTCAGGGGTAATGATGATCGCATCATCAGCACCGCGCTTTAGCACCAGCTCGCTGAGCTTGTAAGCGGCATAACGTTTTTTGCAGCCCTCAACAGAATCGTCCCCCCAAAGCAATTGCTCGTCATCAAGCGTCAAGAGTGCGATATCGGTGTACTGCATGATGGACAACATCGCTTGCTGTGCTTCAGCTTTATCGCGCCACAAGCGCGGACGGTAGTTGCTGTCAAATGCCACTATCACATCTTGCTGACGCAACTTATGCAAACTGTTGTACAAAAACTCGCGCGACTTTTCACCGATAATCGCCAGGGTAATACCACTCAGGTAAACGCAATTGCAATGCACTAACTTTTGGCAGAGTTGATCGGCAGCCTCTTGGGAGGAAAACAATTCACGCGCGGGCGCTTCTTTACGCCAGTAAAAAAATTCGCGTTCGCCATCGGGAGTGTTGCGAATAATGTATAAACCCGGCGAGCGACCCGGCAGTTGTTTAATCAACCCGGTGCCAATATTTTCGCCCGCCATGCGCTGCATGATTTGCGTACTGTAGGGGTCTTCTCCCAACTGGGTAACGTAATCGGTGGTTAACCCCAAGCGCGCCATATACACCGACGTGTTGTAGGTATCACCCGCAAAAGATAAGGCCATGATTTCGCGGCCATTACTGTCGGCAGTAGGAAATGGAGCCAGCTCCACCATGACTTCGCCAATTGCTGCTATGTGTGCCATTTTGATAATTCCAGAGTTATTGGAGACGAATGAAAAACGGTAGCGTTAAATTTTTTACGCAATAATATTCAGAAAAAGAATATTTTTATCGAAACAGAATGAGTTCAAAATATATCACTCTTACTCGCGTAAAAACACACATTTATTTGCCAGCGATTTTGCGCGGCGAAGATGATTAACATTTCTATTACATCAACTGATTGGATTTTCACAATGAATCGTTTGAACAAAAACCTGATTACCGAATTGCCTGCCGATGTTGCACTGCCGCGTTATAACCGCGATCAATTAACAGCAGGTATAGTGCACTTGGGAATAGGCGCATTTCATCGCGCACACCAGGCATTTTATACCGAGGCGGTGCTCAATCAATTTGGCGGTAACTGGGGCATTGTGGGAAGCAGCCTGCGCTCTGCCAGCGTGCGCGATCAATTGGTTCCGCAAGACTGCCTCTACACATTGGTAGAGCGCTCTGGTGAAGGTGAAAAACTGCAATTGATTGGCGCGGTACTGGATACATTGGTTGGCCCGGAAAATCCGGCAGCATTGGTCGCACAAATGGCCGACACCAATATTAAAATTGTTTCGCTCACCATTACTGAAAAAGGTTATTGCCACGACCCCGCCACCGGTAATTTGAATCTCAATCACCCGGATATTATTCACGACTTACAAAATCTGGATAAACCCGTATCTGCAATTGGTTTTTTAGTCGCCGCCCTGCAACAACGTTTTAACAATAACCAAAAAGCCTTTACTTTATTAAGCTGCGACAACCTGCCAAATAATGGTGAAGTATTGGAAAAAGTGGTTTCGCAATTTGCAGAAAAAGTATCTCCCGAATTTGCGCAGTGGATTAAAGCAAATGCTACCTTTCCCTGCACTATGATTGACCGTATTGTACCTGCCACTACCGATGATGATCGCCGCGATATAGAAGCGCGCCTCGGCTTGCGCGATGAAGGCATGGTTGTGTGCGAACCCTTTTCACAATGGGTAGTGGAAGATAAATTTGCCGATGGCCGCCCTGAATGGGACAAGGTTGGCGTGCTTCTGGTAGAAGACGTACGTGTGTTTGAAAAAATCAAATTGCGTTTACTAAACGGCGCGCACTCCACCATGGCTTACACCGGATACCTCTCCGGTTTTGATTATATTAGCGAAGTCATGGAGCAACCTGCATTTGTCAATTTGGTAAAAACTTACATGGCACGCGAAGCAGGTGAAACGGTTACTGCTCCTGCCGGTTTTGATATTGAAGCTTATAAGCAACAATTGCGTGATCGTTTCTCTAACAAAGCACTTAAACACCGCACTTGGCAAATCGCGATGGATGGCTCACAAAAATTACCGCAACGCTTATTGGAAACCTTGCGCGAGCAATTAGCAGGCAATGGTCATATCGATATTTTATGTTTGGGCGTTGCCGCCTGGATTCGTTATGTCTCGGGCGTAGATGAAAAAGGCAATGCAATTGAAGTGTCTGACCCGCTGGCATCTGAACTGCGCGCCGCTTGCGATGCAAACCAGGGCAACCCTGCAGCGATGGTGAAAGCCGTAGTCAGCATCCAAAAAGTATTTGGTACGGATTTAATTGATGAAAGCCGCTTTATTGCCACCACCACGCAATGGCTGGAGCGTTTTTATGCCAAAGGTGTACTGGCCTCGGTACAAGAGTATTTTCAGTAAATCCTGCAGTCATTCACTCCCGTTGCGATCAGTCATGCAGCGGGAGTGACATGATTATTTTTCTAATCGGCATTATCAGGATCTCACATGCTGTTGCGTGCACAATTACTATTACTGTTGTCGTTATTCATCGCCGGTTGCGCTACTCCCCTCTCATCAACCTATGACGCCCGGGTTGATCCTGCAGTAAAGATGAATGCGCATAATTTTCCTACGATTCAAGCTGCCCTCAACGCCGCACCGGTTAATGCCCAAAAACCCTATCGCATTTTTATTGCGCCAGGCGACTATTACGAAAAACTGATCATCGACAAACCCAACATTCATTTGTACGGTGCCGGCGCAACTAAAACCCGCATCCATTACGATGCCTATGCCGGGCAAGAGTACTCTGCCGGAAAAATCTGGGGCACCGCAGGCTCGGCCACACTGACACTACGTGCGCCCGGCATCGCATTGCATCAATTAACCGTAGAAAATTCATTTGATTTTTTGCATAACGATTCACTGCAACCCGATGCTACTGAGCGAGTCGGTAACACCCAAGCAGTCGCCTTGCTGTTAGATAGTGGCAGCGATACTTTTTTTGCACGCGATATAGCACTGCTCGGCTATCAAGACACCTTATATGTAAATAGTGGACGCAGCTGGTTTGATCGCAGCCTGATTGCTGGCAATGTGGATTATATTTTTGGTAAGGGTAATGCGTTGTTTACCCATTCAGAAATTAAAACACTGGAACGCGGCCGTGCCAATTTTCCCCACGGTTATATCACTGCGCCCTCGACTCAGATAAGTGATGAGTACGGGCTAACGTTTATTCATTGCAAGCTCACTCGCGCTGAATCGGTTCCCGACAATTCCGTCCCCCTCGGCCGCCCCTGGCACCCTACCACTCAGTTTGCTGATGGTCGCTACGCCGATCCCAATGCAATGGGCAAAGCCGTATTCATTAATACCTGGATGGACGCACACATCACCCGTGACGGTTGGTATTCCATGAATGGCACCGCAAAAGACGGAACCAAAATTGCTTTCTTACCAGAGGATGCACGCTTTTTTGAATACAGCAGCCGTGGGCCTGGTGCGGTGATTAATAGCAGTCGTCGTCAGTTAACCAGTGATGATGTAAAAAAATATACACGCGAAACCATTCTAGGTGATTGGGCGATTAAGTAATCAACTCATTTTTCGTAGTGTTTTCATTTTTATATAACCGGATATTTTTACCTGTCACAAAAAAAATATCCGGCAAGCCTTATGTAATCAAATCGTCATAATCACTACCTAGATTGCGAAGTGTATTCACCAATCTGTATTTGCTTATGAAAATCTCCTCCCGTTTGATGCTCGGCGCCATGTTATTAACGGGCCTGGCCGTGCTACTTGCCGCGGGAACCACGGGCTGGCTCGCATTAACAGAATCCAACCGTGCGCTCTCGCAAAACCTTGAACATCAATTCCAATCGCTGGCTACCAGCCGCGCGCAAGCTATTACCACCCAGTTTTCCAATTACCGTGAATTGCTGTTATCACTCTCCCATGGACGCATGACCCAGGAAGCAGTCTATGGTTTTGTGCGGCCTTTTGCATCTTATCGCTATGAAGTCACGGCGCGTACTACGGAAGAATTGCGCAGCGAATTGGCCGACTGGTATGAAAATACTTATGCGCCCTATCACCTGCAACAGAGTAAAGGAGATGCGCTGGATACGCGCCCATGGCTGGAGAAATTCTCTCAGGAAGCGCTGTTAATCCAGCATTATTATTTGCAAAAAAATACCCAGTCGTTAGCGCAACTGGCACTCATGGAGGATGCTAATGACGCAACGATTTACGGGCAGCAACATCGTCGTTATCACAGCAGTTTTCGCGATTTAAGCCAGCGTTTTGGTTTCAGCGATTTATTACTGATTGATGCACAAAGCCAAACGGTTATTTATTCAGTACAAAAAAGTCCACTGCTCGGCAGCTCGCTCAACGATGGCCCGTTTAGCCAATCGTCACTGGCAGAGCTGAGCGCGCAATTGCGCACTGCACCTCGCGATAAGGTATTGTTCTCGCGTTTTTATACCAACCCGGCGCGTTTTAATCAGCAAGTGGCCTACATGGGCTTGCCGGTTTTTCACGATGTGCAAAGCCCGAACAGCGCGGTAGGTTTTTTAGTGGTTGAAATTCCGTCGACTACACTGACTGACATAGTGAACGCCGGACAGCACTGGCAAGCATTGGGCTTGGGTTTGAGTGGCGATGTGTACCTGACTGATCAGGACGGGCAATTGCTCACCGAACTGCGCCCCATGCTGGAAGAACCGGCCGTATTTTTACCGCAATTAAAAACACTTATCGACAGCAATCAATTTGACACCATCAATCGCTTGCAACAAACCCGTGGAATTTTTTCACCCAAGACCCAAGCAGTAACCCGTGCACTGGCGGGCGAGACCGGTAGCGGTATGACGGAGGATTATCTGGCGCGCCGGGTGCTGAGCAGTTGGCAACCTGTGATGGTAGGAGATCAGCATTTTGCACTCGTGGCGCAACAAAATCCCGATGAAGTATTTGCCCCTCTGGCGAACCTGCGCAATACACTTTGGCGCAGTATTGCCCTGGCCATTTTTCTTTTAACGGCAATCGCCGCGTTGGTTGCCTATGCATTTGCCCAACATATTGGCAAACCACTGGAGCAATTAGCGCGTGCGATTCAACAGTCAGCACAGGAAAAAAACCTTGCTGTCGAATTTCCTGATCAACGCAAGGATGAGCTGGGCGATATTGGCCGCTCGCTGAATTTTTTATTTCACGAATTAAACAACGCACTGGTTCAAGTCAACAGCTCCAGCCAGCAAAGCTTGCAAGGCGCACTGGATAATGTTGCTACGGCACGCCAGTGCCGCGATGAGGCTAGGCGCCAACGTCAGGATATGAATCATGTCGGCGCTGAAACCGATGTGGTGGTGCAATCGCTCGCACAGATGACAGAGCAGTTACAACTCGTCAGTCACAAGGTGGATCACGCTTCTACCCTGGCGAGCGAAGGCAGGCTGCGCGTGCAATCAGCCACACAGCAAATGCAAACACTTGCCGAGCAGGTAACACACTCCTGCTCCACCCTGACGGAGTTGCGTAGCGCAACCGACAATATAGGTTCCGTGCTGGACACCATTCAAAGCGTAGCGGAACAGACCAATTTACTGGCCTTGAATGCGGCGATTGAAGCGGCACGCGCAGGAGAACAGGGACGCGGTTTTGCAGTGGTGGCAGAAGAGGTGCGACGCTTGTCATTTGATACACAAACAGCAACCGGTGAAATTAAAAAAATGATTGATCAGTTGCGCAACTCTGTCACCCACATTTCCAATGGGCTCACTGCCGAACAGGAAACAGCACAACGCTGTTTATTGGAAACCCGTGCGACGCAATCTTCGCTGCTGGATATAGAAGGCGCTGTGGCCGATGCAAGGGGGATTGCCCAGACCATCAACAACAGCGCACAAGAAGAAAGCCAGCGCGCACAGGCTATGCGCGGCCGCTTGATTCATCTCATTACGGGGATTAACGAAACCGATATTGCCATCACCCGTTTGGCGGAAAGTGCGGAACAACAAAATGCACTGGCCAATCGCGTGATGGCGGCGACAAACGTCGTACGCTTTGAACTGCGTCGCTAATCAGCGACGCAAATAACTCAGGCACTCATCCACTTCATCAGCAGAACCAAGAATCACCGCGACCCGTTCATGTAACTGTTGCGGTTGGATATCCAAAATTCGCTGACTTTCGCTCCAGGCTTTACCGCCTGCATTTTCAATCAGCAACGCCATGGGATTGGCTTCATACAGCAAACGCAATTTGGCGGGTTGCTTAGGGTTGCGCGAATCTGATGGGTATAAAAATATACCGCTGCGCGTTAACACGCGATGCACATCGCCCACCATGGCCGCGTTCCAGCGCATGTTAAAACGCTTTTGTCGTGGGCCAGTTTCACCGAGCACCAAATCATCAATATAAGCGCGCATGTCTTCGCTCCAGAAGCGCGCATTGCTGGTATTAATAGCAAATTCTTGCGTCTGTGGAGCGAGCTGGATCAGATCAGCGGTGAGCAAAAAATTGCCCTGGGTGGAATCCAGCGTAAAGCAACGAGTACCTTTACCTGTGGTAATGGCGAGCAAAGTGGATGGTCCATAGAGCACATAACCGGCGCACACTTGTTGGCTGCCTGCTTGCTGGAACTGCAATTCACTGCCGTGCGGAATTAAATCCTGCGAGCGATAAATACTGAAAATAGTACCTATTTGCCCGTTGATATCGATATTCGATGAGCCATCGAGAGGATCAAAAGCAACCAGGTATTGACCGGTGCTGGTGCCCGCAACAACAGTGTCCTCCTCTTCCGAGGCGATAGCTGCTACTGCCGGACACGCCAGCAATAAATCTTTTAGCAATTGATTGGAAATAATATCCAGATGTTTTTGGGTCTCGCCCTGGATGTTTTCATCCTGGGTTGAACCCAATACACCAGCCAATGCGCCCTGGCGCACACGGAATGCAATTTCTTTACTCGCATCGACGATGGTTCCAATGACCTGGATCAGGTCATCGGCCACCTGGTCGCTGCGCAATACACTGAATAAATTTTTCATGCTGTGACTCGTTAATAAACGGTGTGCATTTATCGATAGCGATTGATGCAATTTAAATCGGCAAAGGATTGCTCCAACCGCTTTACCATTACCTCTTCGCTTTGACGCAGCCAAACGCGCGGATCATAGAATTTTTTGTTGGGCTTATCGTCGCCTTCCGGGTTGCCAATCTGGCCCTGCAAATAGGCTTCATTGGTTTTGTAATAATCCATAGTACCTTGCCAGAAAGCCCATTGGGTATCTGTGTCTATGTTCATTTTGATTACGCCATAACTAATTGCTTCGGCAATCTCACTGGCAGCAGAACCCGAGCCACCGTGGAATACAAAATTCAAACTGTTATGCGGCAAACCAAATTTTTCGCTCACGTAAGTTTGTGAGTTTTTCAAAATGGAAGGCGTGAGCTGCACGTTGCCGGGCTTGTATACGCCGTGCACATTGCCAAAGGAGGCGGCAATGGTAAATTTTTCGCTGATAGCGCTGAGTTTTTCGTAGGCATAGGCCACATCTTCCGGCTGGGTATAGAGCGCGGAATTGTCCAGGTTGGTATTGTCTACGCCGTCTTCCTCACCACCGGTACAGCCCAACTCAATTTCCAGGGTGACATCGATTTTTTTCATGCGCGCCAGATACTCGGCTGAAATTTCAATGTTTTCCTGCAGCGATTCTTCCGACAGGTCGATCATGTGCGAACTGAATAAGGGCTTACCGGTTTGTGCAAAGTGGGCTTCACTCGCCGCTAACAAACCATCGATCCAGGGCAATAATTTTTTAGCCGCGTGATCGGTGTGCAAAATAACGGGCACACCATAGGCTTCCGCAACCGCGTGAATATATTTGGCGGCGGCGATGGAGCCTAAAATAGAACTGCCCTGTCCATCGAGCTTGATGCTTTTACCCAGGAAAAATGCTGATCCACCTTGGGACAACTGCACAATCACCGGCGAATTCACATTACGCGCAGCTTCCAGTGTGGCGTTAATCGTATTGGTGTTGCAGACGTTGACCGCCGGGTAGGCAAAACCGCCCGCTTTGGCGACAGCAAATAATTGATTGAGAGCATCGCCGGTAGCGACGCCGGGAGCAACAAGACTGGCAAGATTGTTCATCACAAATTCCCGAAATTAGCCCGCGAGGGGTGTGGTTGATTGTGGATGACCGAAACTGCCGCCGATTCTATTTTCTTGTTTTTCTTCTGAATGTTTTTGTTAAACAATTTTTAGTATGTTGCCCGGGCTTATTGTCGGCCCGGGGTAAAACTTTTCTGCTTTAGTGCGTTTCCGCTAATTCCGATGCCTGCTCACAGATGGCCACAAAGTGGCCTGGGTCCAGGCTTGCGCCGCCCACTAACAGGCCGTCGATGTCCGGTTGTTGCAGCAGCTCGCTGGCATTGGCTTTGGTCACGCTGCCGCCGTACAAAATGCGTACACGGTTGGCGGTGTCCTGATCGAACAGGCGCGTGACTTCAGCGCGAATGTATTGATGCACCTGTTGCGCAATGGCTGGCGTAGCGGCCAGGCCGGTGCCAATCGCCCACACAGGTTCATAGGCGATGCACAAATCCTTACCGGCCAGATCCAACCCACCCAGACCTTCGCTGAGCTGCTTGTAGAGCACTTGCTCGGTGATATTGGCTTCGCGCTCTTCACGATTCTCGCCCACACACAACACCGGCAACAAACCGTGATTGAGTGCAGTGTTCACTTTGATTTTGCAGCCTTCGTTGTTCTCTGCAAACATGGCGCGGCGTTCAGAGTGGCCGATCAGGCAGAGCGAACAGCCCGCTTGTTTCAGCATCTGTGCCGAGGTCTCACCGGTGTAGGCACCCGATTCGTAGCGGCTGACGTTCTGGCTGCCGATTTGCAATTCGGAGTACTGCAAGAAAGTCATCATGTCGCGCATGTACAGATAGGGTGGGCAGATCGCAATTTGTGCTGCAAAGTGTTTGCCAATAAAAGACGCGACCGACGTGCAGATAAGATCGAGGCCGCCATTGAGCTTCCAATTGGCGATCACGATTGGTTTACGTTGTTTCATAGTGGTAATCCGGAAAAAGACCAGTGCCCGGCTGAGGGCGATACGGCGCGATAGCGACCTGACACTATCAGGCGCTATCCATAAGGAAAATGCTACACAGCGGAATGAAATCGAGCAAGCCGAGAAAGGAGATATTTTGTTCAAAAAGCCATTTATTTGGACTTTTAATCCTAAATAAATGCAATTTTTGTGTGTAAACGTTTCAAATCATTACCATTAAAAAATGTAACCGTTTACATTTTGTCGTATTTATTCACCTTCGCCAGCAGGTTCAGCATGGTCGGGATCGTAAATCGCAAAACGGTTTTTGCCGCTGCGCTTCACCTGGTACATCGCCTGGTCGGCGTGTTTGCGCAGGCTCAAGGGATTGTCGCCATGTTCGGGGTAGAGGGCGATGCCAATACTCATTCCCACTATCTCCAGCACGCCAGGCTGGACTTCGATGGGCACTTGTTGGGCATCGAGGATTTTTTGGGCGATGCGCTGCACCATCTGCAAGTTGCCTGCGTGATTGAGCAGCAGCAAAAACTCGTCGCCGCCAATGCGCGCCACTACATCGGAGTCACGCACCAGCTTGCGCAACCGCTGGGCGATGGCAATAAGCACCTTGTCGCCCGCATCATGGCCATAGGTATCGTTGATAAATTTGAAGCGATCCAGATCGATCAACAACACCGCAAAACGGTTTTCCCCCGGGCCGCGCTGCCGGATCAGCTCCATGAATGCATTTTCTACCGACTGGCGATTACTCAGGCCGGTCAGTACATCAGTCTCCGCCAGCTCACGCGAGCGCTGCTCGGCGTATTTACGCTCGGTCACATCGTACATCACCCCTTCCACGGTCGCCGACTGCTCTGTGTTGCCGGCGGGCGAAAAAATACAGTGTACCCAGCGTTCGCGCCCTGCCTCCCCTCGCTGCAGGAGGCGCAGGTCAGTTGAGTGCGGACGTCCGGTCACTCGCGCCAGTTGGATTAAGGAGGCGGCGGCGATAGCATCCAGAAACACGGCGTTGATCAGGTCGGTGTGCGGTTCGTCGAGTCCGGGTTCACTCAAGCCGGTCAGGCGGAAGAAGGCGGCATTGGCGGTGATTAACTGGCTGCCATCGCGCACCAGAAAAATACCCGCACTACTGTCCTCAAAAATGCCGCGAAAGCGCGTCTCCAACTGTTCAACACGGCGGCGCAACTGTCGCTCCTCTTCCAGCATGACTTCAACGGTATGCAAGAGTGCGTTGATATCGCCAGTCAGCTGGCCAATTTCATCGCCGTTATGCCGGCCAGCCACCTGGATGCGCCCACCATCGCCGGGGGTGATGCAATGCAAACGGCCAGAGAGCTGCGCCAGCGGGCGAGTCATCAACCAATAGACCAGAATCAACACCAGCAGCGCCACCACTGCCGCCTGGGCGGCAAGGCCTATCGCAGTCGCCATGGCGGAGTCCCGCGCGCGCAATTCAATCAGCGCGTTGTTGGGCATAACCACCAGCTCGCCAACAACCTCCTGCTCGTCAAAGGGGTCAATTAACGTCAAAGTAACTGGCGTACGACGTGCGGTTTTAGTCAATGCTCCCTGCTGCCCAATTACGTCCTTACCTGCTGTAATTATGGCGCTGGTCACTATGTCATTTTGGGCAAGGCCATCCACCACTTGCTGGGCCAGTTCGCGATTGCCGACATAGGCAGCGATGCCTGCGGTGGTACGCACCGTTTCCAACAGCTGATGTACCGAGCGCTCACTGTCGCGAAATGACTGCAGGTAGCTGCGCTGGTAAAAATACTGGGAGGACAAAACCACCACCAGCAGCGCCGCCAGCGCCACACTCAGGGAGACTTTGATGTGCAAACTCTTGATATTCATCAGCCGCCAGGTAGCTCCATAACCGCCTTGACTGTTGTCGGTAAGGCTTGGGTTTTCACATAGGCAATTGCCGTGGGGTCCTGGGCCACAGCAGCAATAATGGATTGGGCATCGGGGAATTGTTTGGGTGGCGACATGCGCCCGGCGAACACCAGGGTCGCCCAGTAGGCATCTACCTGCGCTTCATTTTTACCGGTGAGGGATTTATAAAATGCAGCGCGCAAGGGCACACCAGCCACCCAATCAAAGGTGCGCGCCGGGGCACCATCGGGAAAGGCGGAAACACGCCCCATGAATAAGTCGACCACCTGCTTTTGCTGCAGTTGGGCGTTGGGATTACTGGCATGCACAATCACCAGAATCTCTGCTCGCAGTGCCGGGCCAGTCAGCAACAGCACCATTATCAGGGCGAGTTTGGCCATTAGAACAAGATATCCCAGGTAAGGCTGGTCACTCTGGCCTGCTGGCGAGTGGTAATAGGTACCCTCGGATCAGTCCGCAGCCATAAGTTAGTGCCGTTAACATCAATGCGAAACTCCTCAACCTGCAACTTGAGCGCCATTTTGGCCGCAAAATCCCAGCGCACACCGGCCCCAACACTGGATTGGTTAATGCGAACACCGTTCAAGCTCGCCTCGGTGATTTGCGCCAACTGCGCCGCATACGCAGTCCAAGGATCGGGCAAGCCGGTAGGCACTTCTACCTCCACCTGCCGACTGCGCGGTGTCGCGCGCCCCGTCAAGGCATAGAGGGAAAACTGATCAAACCGACGACCAATGCTGAGGTAGGCACGATCACTTTGGGGAACAACACCTATCTCGCTGTGCACACTGCTGTATTCCGCCTGCACCCACCAGGTGTTGTTGTCATAGCTGATGCCAAAATCGTGATAGCTGAAATGCCGTTTGTAGGTAGCTGCCATATCGGCCAACGCGGCGGCCTCGGGCCAATAGGGCGCAAAGGAATCCAGCCCTATTACCAGACTTCCGGTCGCATCGTTGTTGATCTTGAGATCGGCATAGGTGTAGCGTAGTTTCCAGTGGTCGCGCTCGGCAATCAGGCTGAGGCCACCGGCGTTAAAGTCGAGGCGGCTGTGAGCCTCGGAACGCACCCCCACGGGAAATTTCTGATCGTGATTGCCATAAAACCCGCGCAGGGTCAGGGTTGTGCCGTTCAAGTCGATGCGTTTGGCGAGATCCACCCCATCGATATGAAAAATGGATAACAAGCCATAAAAGTCATGGGGCGGGCGAGCCCAAGGATAGGCGTAACCCACCTGGCGATAGTCGGAGAGCATAAAAATATCGGCGCCCATACGCCCCAAGCGCAAATCGACACCATCAAATGGCCGGTAGCGAACAAAAGCCCACTCTAACGACTCTTCAATACCGCTATTGAAGCGCTCCTTGGCAACCAGTTGTACCGTAGTCTCTATTTGATGGTTCCAGCGTCCATCCCATTGGGCACCGATCAGGCTGTCATTTTTCCATTCGATGGAGCCGTCGTAGGAACCATCGTCCTGGGAGACGTCGCGGCGAAATACCAGCGCCTCATTGGTGTTGGCGACCAATCCCAGCGTAGCAAAACCGGAAAAGCGGTGTTCGACGTTGGCGCAGGCCAGCGCCGGAGCCAGCAACCCACAGACGGATACAAACGAGAGCAGGGCGAGACGGAACATGACCAGAACCTGTTAGGCCATTACTGGCAAATGCAGAGAGAATGACCTGAGTATAGCCAGCCAAACGCTGGCTGCATGATTGCAATGCGAGGGTTACATCTGGGCGATATATTTGGATAGCGCTTCAAATTTCTCGGCATCATTGTCCACAAAACGGATAACGATTTTCACCACATTGGTATCCGGGCGACTCTCGCCCGCCTGAATGCTGTGCACATAGCCGTTCACCCGCGCCAGGCTGCTGCCATCGCCGGTTTCGATATCCACCACAGCCTGCTCGAACAAGCCGGGCAAATTATCGGCGCGCTGCATTAAACCACTCATTAATTGCAGCGACATTTCACGAATCACCACGCCAAAAAGACGATTGTTCGCAAAACGCAATTGCGCTTTACCCTTGACCGTTTTGGCCGGAGCAGGGGCAGGCGCGGCTGTCGGTTTGGCACCCAGTGCACTGGCACTGCTATTGGCAAAGGGGTTGGCCACTGGCGCGGCCGCCGGCTTGGCACCACCGGTGAGTACATCCACCGAGGCAAAGGCAATGCCCTGAGTGGTCGCGCTGCGGGCGCTGGCCTCGGGGGCTTTGCCTGCCAGTTTGAGTTGTTTGAAGACCTTTTTAAGCAGCTCCTCGGCAGAAAAGGGTTTGGAGAGATAATCCGACACCCCCAACTGGATCGCTTTGACTATGTGACTGCGGTCGCCGCGACTGGAAATCATAATAAAGGGCACCGCGCCTGCATTGGGCATGGCACGCACCGCCGTCAGCAGTTCAGCGCCCGTCATGTTGGGCATTTCCCAATCCGAGAGAATCAGGTCTACCGATTGATTTTTCAGTTGTGCCAAGGCGCGAGTGCCGTCTGGTGCATCCAGAATTTCCACTCCGGGGATCTTATCCCGCAACTGTTTCTTGATCATGTCGCGAATAAAGGTGGCATCGTCCACCACCAAAATACGTATTGCCATTGCCCTCTCCCAAGCGATATGTCACTAGAGACTAGACTATGTTTGGCGGGGCTGCTGACAAAAAGAGGTATGCAGGACAACGACTTAAGCGCGAGCGCGGCGCGGCATCAGGGGGATAATGCTGGGGTCTTCTTCGGGGGAATAGTTGGCACTGGAGGCATCGATGGCAATACGCACCCAGTGGCGCAATTCATCGGGCTCATCGAGCAGGCTGTCGTGCAGTTGGTAAAAGTCGGATTGCACTGTCACGCCGCGCGGCTGCAGCGAGTGCATCCCCTGCTGCTCATAGAGCGAGCGGGAGCAATCATCGGCGCGGAAATAGAGGCGATCATTCACGATCAGCGCAAATTGAACCCCATGATGGTAAACCGCCGCCCCATTAAAAATGCGGCGATAAGCTACCTCTGCCACGCGCGACAGGCTGGCAATGACATGGTCAAGGTAGGCGTTACTCAGGCTCATGGAGACGATGTCCTATCGTGTTTTTTGGCAGCATCCAGCGGTAAAGTGATGCCAAGTTCCACAGGTTTTTGGCATCGGCAGAGCATAGTTTAATTTTTGACGCCAGAAAACGCTTAATTGCTCAAAATCGTATAAAAATCGTGCGCCCCCGCCAGCGCAGGCTATAGCAGCTCGGCGCGGGTAAACACCCACTCTGTGGGCGAGGACATCGCCTTGTTGTAGGCATAGCCTGCCGTATCAAACCCTTTGATCTGCTCCACCTGGGTCAACTGGTTTTGCACTATATACGCACTCATCATGCCGCGCGCTTTTTTGGCAAAAAAGCTGATGATTTTGTATTTGCCGTTTTTCTGATCCTTGAACACTGGCGTAATCACGTCGGCATGCAGTTTTTTGGGATTCACCGCGCTCCAGTATTCGGTGGAGGCGAGGTTCACCAGCACTCGCTCGCGCTGACGTTCCAACTCGGCATTGAGCTGATCGGTGATGATATCGCCCCAAAAGTGATAGAGGTTTTTACCGCGCGGGTTGGCAAAACCGGTGCCCATTTCCAGGCGATACGGCTGGATCAAATCCAGCGGGCGCAGCAAGCCATAGAGACCACTGAGGATTCGCAGGTGCTGCTGGGCAAACTCAAAGTCACTGGCGCTGTAGGTCTCTGCAGCCATGCCGGTGTAAACATCGCCCTTGAACGCAACAACGGCCTGTTTGGCATTGTGCGGGGTAAAGGGCGGTTGCCACTCCAGAAACCGCTGGGCGTTGAGCTGGCCCAGTTTTTCGCTGATGGACATGAGCTGGGACACCTGCGCAGGCGGCAGGCGACGCAGGTCGTTAATCAGCAGTTGAGCCTGATCCAGAAATTGTGGCTGGGTATGGATGGCCGTGGGTGATGGGGTTTCAAAATCCAGGGTTTTCGCCGGGGATATGACATGCAGCATAGAGTGAACTCGTAACAACTAAAGACGCAGCAAAAGGCTATTCGGGTTTGAGCAGATCCAGCCACCAGTTAAGCGGTGTCTGACCGTCGGTGGGGTCATAGACATTGCCGTACATCCACGCGCTTTGGCCGTCGCGCCCGACAAACTCGTTGAGGATATTTTCAATCGCACTGAACCCGCAGCTCACATGAATGGAGTAGACCAGCATACGCGGGGTTTCGCGATCCAGTTCACCGCCCAGTTTTTCCAGCTCGGGGGTGAGGAGGTCGGCGATGGCTTGGATATCGCTGCGGCTAAATACCCGGATACTCAGGTTGCCGCTGCGCTGTACCAGGTCGAATTCCCGTGTATCGCTGAGCATTTTCACCACATCACCACTGGCGAGGCCTTTGGCAAACGCGGGTGACTGTACCAGTTGGAAATTGCCATCTTCCAGCTCACGCACATGGAGTTGCTCGACGATGGGCTTGCCATCCGCGCCCACTCCTGCAAAAAGTTCTATCACTTGTAACGCTTTCATCGACACCTGTTCACCTTGCATTTAGATCTTATCGTCAAAATAGTTGTGGCATTATACTCACCTCTGTCACAAGGAGTCCCACTATGAAACTGTTCTCGCACTTACTCGGCCTGATCGCCTTCACCACGCTCTTAACGGGCTGTGTGGTCAATCCGGTCACAGGCAAAAGCCAACTGTCGATTATGTCTCCCGAACAGGAGATCGCCACCGGCACCCAAAACTACGGCCCCGGCCAACAGGCACAGGGTGGCCAATACGTCGTAGATCCGGGACTGACAGCCTATGTACAGCAAGTAGGCAAGAAATTGGCCGCCGTGAGCGACCGCCCCAACCTGCCCTATGAATTCGTGGTACTGAATAATGATGTGCCCAACGCTTGGGCTATGCCCGGCGGCAAATTGGCCATTAACCGCGGCCTGCTGGTGTATCTGGAAGATGAAGCCCAATTAGCGGCCGTACTGGGCCACGAAATTGTGCACGCCGCCGCGCGCCACGGTGCACAACAACAAACCCAGAATGTATTGATGGGCGCCGGGGTATTGCTCGCGGGTGTGGCCATCGCCGAGAAAAAACCGGAATACGGCGTGCTCGGCATGGGTGCTCTGGCCGTGGGTTCCCAGGCATGGCAAGCCAAATATGGCCGCAGCCACGAGCTGGAATCTGATGAAGTCGGCATGAAGTACATGGCCAAAGCCGGATACGACGCGCAAGCGGCCGTGGAATTGCAGGAGATTTTTGTGAAGCTCTCCGAGGGTCGCAACAGCGGCTTCATTGAAGGCCTGTTTGCCAGTCACCCGCCGTCACAAGCGCGGGTAGAAGCCAATCGCAAACACGCTGCCCAATACCCTGGCGGTGTGCGCAACAAAGCACAATTCCAGCGCGCCATGGCGCAGGTAAACAAAGACAAAAAAGCCTACGAGAATTACCAAAAAGCGCAAAAGCTGGCCGGCGAGAAAAAATACATCGACGCCATGAGCTATGTTGAGCAATCCATCCAACAACAGCCCAAGGAAAACCTGTTCTGGGAGATGAAAGGCCAGCTGTTATTGCAACAGAAAAAAGACAACGACGCCGTGGTTGCGTTGGATCGCGCCATTCAGGCCAACCCGCAATATTTCAAACCCTATGTGTTCCGTGGCATCGCCTACAAGCAACTGGGTAAAAACGATATGGCGGAAAAAGACCTGACCACCAGCCAGCGTTATTTGCCAACCCAAATAGCAACTTACTATCTGGGTGAAGTGGCACTCGCCAAAGGCAACCGCACCCAAGCCGCGCAGTATTTCCAGCAGGCAGCCGAAGGCGGCGGTGAAATTGGCGAAGCGGCAAAAGGGCAGCTGGGGAAATTGCAATAATTTGTTGAATCCTTGCAGATAATGTCTGCAAAAAATGACGGCGGCGATAACGGCTTTGCGTATAATCGCCGCCTCATTATTCCAATAACGATAACCACCACACCATGAACCACTCAGCTACCGCTGCCACCCCGCACAGAATTGTCACCCTGCTCGACACCATCGCCGAGATTACCGGCACCACAACGGCTTGGCTCACTGGCCTGATGGTCATCATCGCTTCCGTCGTCGTGGGTTTGCGCCATCTGTTTAATATTGGCTCCATTGGTCTGCAAGAGTCGGTGACTTATATGCACGCCGCCGTCTTTATGCTGGGTGCGGCCTATACCCTGAAAAACGATGGCCATGTGCGCGTGGATATACTGCACAAGAAAATGTCGCCATCAACTCGCGCCTGGGTCGAGGTACTGGGCAGTTTATTGTTCACCTTGCCGGTGATGGTATTGATTGGCTGGGGCAGCCTGGAATTCGTGCGCGAGAGTTGGCGCATCCATGAAGGCTCGACCGATTCTGGCGGTATCGGTGGCGTCTATTTACTTAAAACCTTGCTGCCAGTGATGGCGGTGAGCCTGAGCTTGCAGGCGATTGCCGAACTGCTGCGCAATCTGCTGGCGCTGATGAACCTGGCTCCTTTCCCGTCAGCATCCGCCGCGGAGGATTCATCATGCTGATCGAATTAATCCCGCTGCTGATGTTTGCCGCCATCTGCCTCTTTTTAATGTTCGGCTACCCGGTTGCCTTCACCCTCGCGGGCGTTGCCCTGGCATTTGCCGGGCTGGGTATTCTGGGCGGCGTGTTTGATCCCAATTTATTAAAAAGTTTTCCCGCGCGCCTCTACGGCATCATGAATAACTACACCCTGGTGGCGGTGCCGCTGTTTGTGTTTATGGGCGGCATTTTGGAAAAGTCGCGCCTCGCTGAAGACCTGCTGGCCAATATGTCCAAAGCCTGCGGGCGCCTGCCCGGCGGTCTGGGCATTTCGGTAGTGCTGGTTGGCTCCATGCTCGCGGCCAGCACCGGCATTGTGGGCGCCACTGTGGTGACCATGGGGCTGATGTCGCTGCCGCTCATGCTCAAGCGCGGCTATGCCCCCAGTTTTGCCTGCGGCACCATTTGCGCGACCGGCACGCTGGGGCAAATTATCCCGCCCTCCATCGTGCTGGTATTGCTCGGCGATGTACTTTCCAGCGCCTATCAACAAGCGCAATTAAAAATGGGCATCTTCAACCCCAAAACCATTTCCGTGGGCGATTTATTTATCGCCGCCATGCTGCCCGGTTTGGCGCTGGTGTTGCTGTATATCCTCTATGTATTTTTCACCGCGTGGCTGCGTCCCAACATTATTCCGCGCGTTGAAATTAACGATGATGACAAGGTATCTCTCTGGCGCTTATTCGCCAGCTTGCTACCGGTGTTGCTGTTAATCAGCCTGCTGCTCGGCTCGATTTTAATTGGCGCTGCCACCCCCACCGAAGCGGCCGGTGTCGGCGCACTCGGAGCCTGTATTCTGGCATTGTGTAAAAAACAATTGAGCTGGGCGCGCCTGCGCGATGTCTCTCGCTCCACCACACAAATCAGCGCCATGATTTTTATGATCCTGATCGGCGCCTCTTTATTTTCACTGGTGTTTCGCGGCTTTGGCGGCGAAGAGTTGGTGCATCAGTTTTTCAGCAGTTTGCCCGGCGGCGTTTACACCGCCATTGCGCTGGTGATGCTGGCGATGTTTATCCTCGGTTTTATTCTCGACTTTATTGAAATTATTTTTGTAGTAGTGCCGATTGTGGCACCGGTACTGCTCGCTATGGGTGTCGATCCCATTTGGCTCGGCATTATGATCGCCGTCAATTTGCAAACCTCATTCCTCACACCGCCTTTTGGTTTTGCTTTGTTTTACCTGCGCGGCGTGGCCCCTGCCAGCATTAAAACCAGCGAAATCTATCGCGGCGTACTGCCCTTTATCGGCCTGCAACTCGCCTTGCTCTGCATCATGGCGCTCTGGCCCAGCCTCGTAACCTGGCTACCGTCACAGCTTTAATAACCCTCACATTTTTTAACAGCTCCCGCCACATTCCCTGTGCCACTATAAGGTTTCACAGGGAGTGTGACCCGCCTCCCAGAGCTATCAATCCAATAAGTGTTTTAAGCGCCAAGCCGCTAGAATTCACCGCGTTTCCCGCCATCAGATTTAGTCGCCGTTGCTGCACTAAACAGGGATTTTTTACATCCATTACAAGGAGATTTTTATGTTATCGATTATTCGTTTAACCGCTGCCATGGCAGCACTCAGCCTCGCAGCCTGCGGTGGCGGAGGCGGTAGCGACAAGCCCGCCAGTAGCTCGTCCGCAACCAGCCAAGCGCTATCCAGCAGCTCATCCTCCCCTCAGGCCTCGTCCAGTTCGACTACTTCAAGCGCACTGTCATCATCCAGCAGTTCATCTGCCGCGAATCTGGTCACGGTAAAAATCAACGGCACCATCAATGGTTTTGATGAATCGGGCCAGAGCACCACTTTGGATAAATCACAGGTCAACGTCGAATTGGTGCTGCTCGATGCCAATGAGCAACCGCTAGCCAACGCTGCCCCTATCGCCAGCGACTACAACAACTCCACCGAACTGCGTTTCAGTGCCGACCTGAGCGCCACTGGTGCCACCAGCCTTGCGCTGTATATCAGTGCCCCGGGGCACACCAGTTATGCACGCAAGTTGCCACCGGAAAGCAAAATCAATGTGGATGCAAAACTGCAAGCCGTACCGGTACAAACCGTTGTTCCCGGCACGGCGACCACCGCCTCCGGCGTCAGCCTGGATGGCTTTAACATTCAGGTCAGCGGCAACGATGAACAGCAAAGTAACGGTCTGTTGATCAACATCCCGCAATCGCTATTGCCCGAGGATACCAGCTCACTGGAAGTGGCCGTGCGCACCTTTGACCCCAACGAACCCAACGATGCCGAGTTTTTCCCCGGCGCCTATGCGGACTCGGATGGCAATGAACTCGCCTCCGTCGGTTTTAACTTTGCCGAGATCAAAACCAGCGCCAACGAACCTGTCGCCGTCGCCATGCGCAAGGCGCGCCAACAAAAGCTGGCCAAACTGGGCGGCGCCCAAAAGACCCTTGCGGAAGAGCCTGTCACTATCAATTACCAAATCCCGCCGCAGAGCTGCAGACTGCTCGAAAGCCTCGGTGACAGCGCGCCAGACATGGCAGGTTTCCAGGTGCCGGTTTACACCTACAACAGCAGTGCAGGCCTGTGGGATTTGATCGGTCAGGGCACCCTGTACAACGCAGCAGGCCAGCAAGTGCCCGCCACCCAAACCCTATTTAATTGCGATAGCGCCACCTTCACCCTGGAAATTCTGGTAACCAATGAAATCTTCCAGCGCGAGTGGTGGAACCTGGATTACCCACTGGCCTTTAACCAACCCACTGATTATTGCGCCCGGGTGCAGCTGAAAAATACCGAGGGACAAGTGCTCAGCGGTATTAACGGTTATGTCATGGACAACGACGACACCTTTAACTTCGCCTCCACCCTGTTCACCAGCGGCGAGGATGGCACCGCCCATATCCGCATCGCCCAATCGAGCCTGAACCCGGACCTGGACGCCGAGGTCTTTTTCTTCAGCAATAGCGATTTTGGCTATGTCACCCACCCGATCACCCTGTCGAGCAACTGCATCAACCCGCCGCTACAAGTTATCGAATTGAGCCGCCCGCAGCTTTGTGAGGTCAGTGGCAAGTTCCTCTACGAAAACGGCCAGCCAGTCACCCGCAACCTGGTTTATGGCCTTAGCAGCCAGACAGCAAACGCGGTCTATGGGTTTGATTTCACCTACAGCAATGCACAGGGCAATTACCGCCTGAATTTACCCTGTGGTGGCCACTACGACATCTACAACTTCGCCTCCATCCTCTCCAACACTCAGGCGCAATGGCAGCAGACACGTATCGACGGCAACCTTGATGCCGATGAGCAGAGTGACGATGGTGCACAGGTGGTGATGAAAACCCAAACCATCAAGCACAGTGCACCACTGATCATGGGCAGCTATGACCCTGCCAGCAAGCAACTGATCCTGATGGCTTACGGCAACTACGACGCCTTCCCCATGGATGCCACCATCACCATCAAACGTCTGGAGAGCGGCGCGGTAGTGGATACCATCACCACCCGCATTAATGTCGATGCCCAATCAGACGACGAGGAACGGCCTTTCTACTTCATGGGCACCCAAACCTTCACCCGGGACTTGCCGGCAGATAGCTACCTTCCCGTGAGCGTCAACCTGGTCGATGGTTTGGGTAAAACCTGGAACGATGTCAACGGCATGATTTACATCATCACCGAACCGGACTAACTCTCTCTTATCACCAACGGCTCCTTCGGGAGCCGTTTTTGTGTGGAGACTGGCTATACTGCAAGCTCCAAGCCGGAGAAAAATGCGATGCAGTCCTTTGCCAGTGAGCCCAGCGGCACACTCACCCTACAAACCATTACCATGCCCGCCGATACCAATCCTTTTGGCGATATTTTTGGCGGCTGGGTAATGGCGCAAATGGATATCGCCGGTGCCATCCACGCCAATGAAATCTCCCACGGCCGCGTGGCGACTGTCGCCGTTGGCAGCATGGTGTTTATGCGCCCGGTGCCCGTTGGCGCCATCATCAGTTGCTACACCAGCACCCTGCGTATCGGCAACACCTCCATCCGCGTCAAGGTGGAGGTCTGGATCAAGGATTTCCTCACCCACCAGATACTGCAAGTCACCCAAGGTGAATATGTGTATGTGGCAATCGACCAGCAGGGACACAAACGCCCGGTGCTACAACACACGCAGAAATCCGATTAAATATCCCGAAATTTGAATGATAAAGAACTAAAAATCTGATCTATTGTCCTAACAGGAATAGGCTCCATCATCACCAAAGCATCATAACCAGTTGATGTATATAGACTTTTATATGTAAACCCGAATTTACACAGCGCTATAGCCAATAGTTAGCGCAGCAGAGCTAGACTAGGCATTACTGTAATTATTCAGGCTTACTGTTATCTTGGTAAAAAGCACACCCCAGAGGCAATTATGCTCAAGGATTCTTCTGCCGGTTACGGCCTTATTTCAATCATCATTCACTGGTTCAGCGCCCTGCTGATCCTGTTTTTGTTTGGCCTGGGTATTTACATGACCGGGCTGGGTTACTACGACGACTGGTATCACAAAGGCCCGGCACTGCACATCAGCTTGGGGCTCATAGTGCTGCTGTTGATGCTAGTGCGCGTCACCTGGCGCATCCTCAACCCCACACCGACCGCATTGGGCAATCAACGCGTGCAACTCCTCGGTGCCACGCTGGTCAAATGGGGACTTTATCTGGCCATTTTTGTGGTGCTGGTCAGCGGTTACCTGATCACTACTGCCGAGGGAAAACCGGCGAGCCTCTTCGATTGGATTTATTTCCCCTCATTTGCCACCCTCAGTGCCCAGCAGGTCGACCTCGCCGGTGAATTACATGAATATGTGGCCTGGGGCATTATTGGTCTGGTGGTACTGCATGTTGCCGGCGCACTGGTGCATCACTTTGTTGTGCGCGACCGCACGCTGGTGCGCATGCTCAAGCCGGTGAAAAAATAATGTTATGCAATACTCTGTACCTAAACTGTTTATCCATTATTGTTCGACAATCGTTTAACCCTAAAGGAGTTTCACAATGTTAAAAAAATCTCTGCTCGCCCTCGCTGTTTCCAGCATTGGCATTATGAGTTTGCCGACTCTGGCAAACACCTATGAAATTGATACCAAAGGCGCCCACGCCTCTATCAATTTTGCCGTTAAACACCTGGGCTACAGCTGGCTGACCGGTCGCTTCGACACCTTCTCCGGCCAGTTCACCTACGACCCAGCCAAACCGGAAGCCAGCACCGTGAATGTCACCATCGACACCACCAGTGTGAACTCCAACCACGCCGAGCGCGACAAACACCTGCGCAGCCCCGATTTCCTCAACGTAGAAAAATTCCCCAAAGCGACGTTTGTGAGCACCAAAATTGTATTGGACGATGACAATGACGAGTTCAATATTGTGGGCGACCTGACCCTCAATGGCGTGACCAAAAGCATCACCATTGAAGTGGATAAAGTAGGCGAAGGCAAAGATCCATGGGGCGGCTACCGCGCAGGCTTTGAAGGCGAAACCGAAATCAATATGAAAGATTTCAACATCAAAATGGATTTAGGCCCAGCTTCACAAACCGTAAAACTGGAACTGCATGTAGAAGGGATTAAAAAATAATTTAACGCAAATTATTTTTTCCTTTCGTGCGTCAAACGCACCATAAAAAAGAGGCCATAGCGGCCTCTTTTTTATGGCATCCGGTTCAGAGAGTATTACTCCTCCACACATCCCTTCTCGCCATCCGGCAACTTTTCCAACCGAATATTGGTGATGCTCAGGGTAAGCTTACCATCAGTAGCAATGCTGAAAGGACCGCTGATTTTGCTTAGGTCAAAGTTATCCCCTTTAAAGCAGTTCAAAGGTAGCGGCAGGCTGAACCATTCACCTTTGGGCATTTTTTTGATCAAGCCATTAATAGGCAAATCGGCGCGGCAAGGGTAGCCACAATCCAAACCGATGGTGACATTTTTGTCTGGCTTCACATCCACACGCATATCAATAGTAAGTGAGGCTGCGTCTTTGAATTTGGATAAATCAATCGGCCTGCCGGACAATGAGAAATTGCCTTGCAGTTTTTTACGCGATGCCCAAGTAATTTGAATCGCATCGCCCTTGCCTTTGAAATTTGTGGGTGCGACAATGACTTTCCCACCCGCCGACTGCCCTTCGCGCCCCTGCAAAGGCGTGTACCAATTAGTGGCGTCACCCACGGCGATACTGCGGCTAATCAGTTCACCTTTCACCAGATAAAAATAATTAGGATTCAGTTCTTGCGCCTGTGCAGCTGCCGATAACAACCCAGTGCCGGACAGCAGAAGCAAGCATTTTATAATGCGGGAGTAACCCATGATTGAGGCCTCGTTAGAAAATTATTATGGGGGCAAACAGCGGCTCAATAGCCAAGCAACCGCTGCGCACAATATTTATCCGCCGGGGAATTATGTCAATGGTTGCGCATGATTCTTGTGCTTCAATCTGACAGCCGCTGTTGGCCCAGCATCGCCCAAGTCTGTCATGACATGGCGGGTAGCACTTGTGAAGCCGGTGGATATAAAAACCCGTGCCTCGTGCTAAGCTTTTGCACCATCGATACACATTGGTCGCGCCAACGGACAGGAAAAACTACGCCTGCTCTTGCCCGATCATGAACAACATAAATGAGGGTGCATTGCACAAATGTTATGAAGCTTAATCTGTTGCTTGGCGTCCTGGCGCTCTCACTGAGTTTGGTATCTTGCGGCGGCTCGTCAGCAGGCGATGAAGCTGTATCCAGCAACGGAAGTAGCAACTCGACTAAGTCGAGCACATCGACGCTCAGTACCTCATCTGTCAGCAGTTCATCCATTGCCAGCAGTGATGCACAATCAAGCGCACTTCCCCTCAGCTCATCCTTTGCTTTATCCAGCAGCATTTCATCCGCGATATCAAGCACATCAATGGCGAACAGCAGCGAAGGCAATTCAAACAATCATTTTGTTGCTGTGCATTTACGCAGTGAAATAAACCGTGTGCAGCCCATGACCGGGATCGTATTCTGGAGCGATAATCTCAGCGCGTTAACCGCATTGGGCAATAGCGTGCAGTTGGAATTTTCCTACCTGCGTTATCGCGATGTAGTTACCACCCTTGGCACTTACAACTGGAATCTGGTTGACCAAAAACTGGCTCAAGCAGCAGCGCGCGGACGGCAAATGATTTTTCGTTTCCGCGATACCTATCCGGGAGTCACCGCCAGCTCTATCCCCAATAATCTGCCGTCCACTATCAGCAAGGTAGAAGGCAAAAACACCTTTATTCCCGATTGGTCATCAACAGAACTACAGGCATTTCTTCTCGATTTTTTTACCCGTTTCGCGGAGCGCTACGACCATGATCCGCGCCTTGCCTTTATACAGCTCGGCTTTGGCTCCTATGCCGAATATCACCTTTATGATGGTAACCCGACTCTCGGTCAAAACTTCCCCGGCAAACCGTTTCAAACAACATTCCTCAATCATGTCGCCAGCTTATTCTCACTCACACCATGGTCCATATCGATAGATGCTGCCAGCCCGGACTATTCTCCCTTTTCATCCTCAACGACATTAAAGAATCTGGCATTCGGATTGTTTGATGACTCCTTCATGCATGAAAATCACTCGCGAAATGACAGCGAATATAATCGTGCCTCCTGGATTTTTTTCGGTGCAAACCGCTACCAACAAAGCCCAGCAGGCGGTGAATTCAGCTACTACACCGACTATGACCAAGCCCATGTACTTGATCCTGATGGAGCACACAATAAATCGTTTGAAGCATTTGCCTGGCAGTATCACATCACTTACATGATCGGGAACGATCAATTCAATTATCAGCCCCAAACACGAATCAAAACCGCCGCCATGGCAACAGGCTACGCCTTTCGCGTGAGCAGCCTGGAAAGCAACGGCAAAACGGTGCGCCTCAGTATTCGCAACGAAGGCATAGCCCCTTTGTACTACGATGCTTACCCCACCATTAACAACCAACGCGCCACGCAAAGCCTGAAAGGTTTATTACCCGATAGCACTCGCGATATAGAAATCACCCTTGATGAACACAACCCGCAAGATATTGAATTAACAATTGAAAGCGATCGATTAGTACCAGGGCAAATTATTCAGTTTAATGTGGATTTATAATCTTCCAACATCGAAAAGCATTTATTTTGGATAAGAAAAAGCCCTGACATGCAGGGCTTTTTCAACGCGATGAAGCAAGCAAAAAACTATTTGATGTTTTGAATCTGTTTTGCAAGTAATTTTAAAAAATCATTAAAAATCAAAAGAGTATGAATGCTTCCCTTTGTCAAAAAGGTTTAGTGTCACCGACTATGTCACCATGAGGCCTATGCCTTACTCCTTCGCTGCAATAAAAATCTTATGTTTTTTCTGCTTCAAAAATATCTTTTATTTGGGAGTTTTTTTCGGATTTATCTTCAATTCTCTTTGGCCAGATTATTGAGTTTAGTAACATTTTTTTGAATAAAATATGGCACACAGTTTAGTAATCCTTTTAAATCAATGGTTTGCATTTTACTTTGCTGTTGTTGCGTGATTTGCAATTCTGTCTCTGTCGCCTCTCAAACAAATTAATGATCAGAATATTCGCGTAGGTGCTTATCCATTGTTTTGATAAGCGCCCAAGAGTCAGAGCAGGAGTGTAGTGGGACTATCGGTAGTGATCTAGTAACTAACGGCTAAACGTGGCGCATAAATTTTAATTTAGATAAATGCGCCTTCCAAGGAGAGATTTGGTAATCCGTATGCGGTGTGTAACTGTGCGCCAGTTACTGGACAAAAATAGGTTCCTGAGTATAGTTGCCGCCGTTTTTAGTTAGTCCTCAAAAGTTCATTTTAGCTTGTCTGGGATTTTGTACTTCTATCTCTGAAAAGGAAACAACATGGGATCGTTATTCATTTCCAGGAAAATGCTGTCTGCATTTTTCTTTCTTGTTATTTATCTTATTTCATCAGTTGCTATCGCCTCAGTGGATACTGGTGTTGCCTGGCTCAAATCCAAGCAAGGTGCCCAAGGTGAATTTTATTCACCACAAACCCAATCCAACCCCCAACTTTCCACATTGGAAAGCCTTTCAACGCTGGTCTTTTTAAATAAAACGACGGGTGTCAATTTGGTCGCGGCAAATGAGTTCGTTGCTCCATCGCCCATCAATTACAGCACAGAGCATTTGGCAAAAACCATTCTCATAAAGCATGGGTTGGGTGCAGCATATGCCCCGGAATTATCGTCGTTGGCACAGCGCCAAATGCCTTACTCCGGCTTTGGCTACGGCGTGGGTTATGAAGCTGATCCGCTAAGTACAGCACTTGCACTTGAAGTTGTAGCAAAAGTGGGTTCTGAGAATCCTGGAATTGGTTATGCCATTCAATATTTGCTGGAGACTCAAAAATCCGACGGTAGTTGGTCGCTGGAAAACAATACCTCCAACATCACTCTGACTGCGCAAGTCATGAAAGCGGTATGGGGATTCAGAAATACTTATGCCGTTAGCAGTGCGTTACAGAAAGCCAATAATTATTTGTTAGCGCAACGTGTTTCAGGTGGGCTTTGGCCTGAACTCAATACCAGTGCCCATGCATTAATTGTGTTATTAAATTACACCAATGATCGTTCGGGATTGACTGCCAGTGTTAATGCATTGGCCTCTGCCCAATTAAACGATGGCAGTTTTAACGGGGATGTTTATACAACGGCACTCGCATTGTATGCGTTGCATCTGGCCTCATTACCGGCACCTGATGAAATCACATTGTCGGGTAAATTAATTGATGGACAAAGTGGCAATCCTTTGGTGGGTGCCACTGTAGAAATCACGGGTGTTTCTTCAGAATCCCAATTGACGAATTCAGCAGGTGTATTTGCTTTCAAAAACCTGGCGGCGGGCAGTTATTTTATTAAAGCAACTTCACAAGGTTATGGTTCCATAACCTTAACGACATTGGTTTTCAAAGGTTCCAAGCCAGATTTGGGAGTATTGAAATTAACAAAGCTGGCTGTCGATCCTGTGACGGGCACTCCTGTCACTACAGGTACAGTACGTGGTGTTGTGACGGATCGTCGAACAAGCTCACCCGTTTCCGGTGCTGTGGTGGGTATTCCTTCACTGGGATTAACTGCTACGACAGATGCCAATGGTGCTTACCAAATAAGTAATGTCGCCGCAGGTAATCTATCGCTGATTGTTGCCAAGTCAGGTTATGCTGATGTGTCTACTACAGCAAAATTAACAGCACAACAAACATTGTTATTTTCTCCATCCTTGCAAGAGTCTGTCGCGTTGGGTGTGAGTGTTAACGGTGTAATTTCTGAATATGGTACAGACACACCTCTTGTCGGAGCCAAAATAGATATTTTAAAAGAGGGGGTGGTGGTTGCTTCAGCACTCAGTGATGCTGCGGGTCAGTATGTAATACAAGGGATAACAGCAGCGGATATTGAAATTGAAGTTGCCTTAACTGAATATCATCCCGTTTCAGCGTCTGCCAAACCGAAAGATGGTAACAGGCTTGAATTCTCACCCAAGCTAACACTAATTTCCCAGCCACCTGTGCTCACGACTGGCGGAATCATCGGCACGGTAGTTGATTCTGTAACTGGTCGAGGTATTGAATCTGTTGCTGTTGCCGTGACTTATGATACCGGTGCAGCCATCAATCTCGTTACAGGTATCGATGGCGAGTTCTCGATAAGTGATATGGAATCGGGAAGGATTACTATTGAATTGATCAAGGCCGGTTATCAATCCATGCAAGCACAATTCAATACCGAAAGTGGCTTGATTCAGGATCTTGGCAGCATCCAATTTAATCCGGTATCGGCTGTAACATCCGGCAAACTTTTTGGATATGTAACGGATGTACGTACCTCACAGCCAATAAGTGCAGCTATCGTTTCAGTTAAAAACACAGTAACCAACCAGTTGCTTGAAGTTGTCAGCGGTAGTGATGGGACATTTAATTTCCCTGTCGTACCTGCGGGGACGCAGGCCATCACGGTTAAAGCAACCGGATACACACAAGTTGATTTCGCCTCCATTATTTCAGCGGGTGATGAAATTGATTTGGGTAATGTATTGATGCGCAAACTGGGCATTGATGCTTTGATTCCGGATGTTGCCGTACTCGCTATTGATAGCTCGGCGTTGGTGTCTGATGTCGCCAGTTTTACCGCATCAGGTACTATCGGTGTAACCCTCATTAACAGGGGTAATGCGAGTGTTGAAATTCCTTTCACCATTTATGCGTTTGAAGATTTAAATAACAATGGTACTTACGATGCCGCTGATACATTGTTGGGGCAGGTATCACCTGTAATTAACCAGTCATCGCCGTTGGCTGTTGATGGGACGATCAGCACATCAATTACTGTGTCAGGCACACTTTCTTTCCGTGATGCACCGATCAGTATTTTGCTGGATGCAACCAATGTGCTGGTTGAGTTATCCGAAGCGAATAATTTAAGTTCCACCGCCGGTTTGTGTAGCAATCAGCAAAAGCCCAATGTGGATTTGGCATTGTGTATGGACTCATCGGGAAGCGTCAGTGCCGCTGATTTCAAATTGCAATTGGAGGGGACTGCGCAAGCGATTGAAAATGTAGTTCCGCGTGATGGTACTGTGCGTATTTCCGCTTTGCAGTTTGACAGTTCTGCAAAAGTTGAGCTGAACCCAACGATTATTGAAGAAGATAATGTTCAGGTGATTGCCGATAAAATCCGGGCGATCAGAAAAAGCGGTGGTGGCACATCCATTCATGCCTGTATTGATAGTGCAACAACCTTAATAACCAAAGCATTACCGGCGAGTTCCATGCAAATCATCGATGTGTCCACTGATGGTCAATCGACTCAAACCCTTGCTGTTGCAGCATCGAATCGTGCCAAAACAGCAGGCGTCGATGTATTGAATTCGATTGGTGTAGGAACGGGAATCAGTACTGCATTGTTGAATGCGATTGTATTTCCACAGCCGGTTGGTGGTGACCGTGGATTTGTGTTGACGGTAAAAAATTACCAGGAATACATGAATGGAATCACCAACAAAATTCAACGCGAAACCAAAATTGCTGATCTTACCTTAGGTGGAGCTAAGCTGATTGATCATGGCTTTGGTGCTAATCCCGATGCAACAGTGAAAATCGGTAACGCAGGGGCAACGACGATTACGGAATCGATTACGGTGAGTGTTTATGATGCACAACCTGAGTCCGGCGGCCAATTGATTGCCTCTCAAGTGATCGAGGCTGATTTACCCTCTGGTGGTCATCTGGATGTGACTTTCACCACTATTGATCCTGCGAAATTCGCCACAGGAAAAATGGTGGTTGTCGCTAAATTATCGGGTGATTTCCCCGAGTGTAATAGCAACAATAATCGTCAGGAAATTCCTGTCGCGTCCAAGCGTGGCGATATTGAATTATCGCTCAATGCCAATACGTTTGGCCCGAATGTGGGTGTTCACTTCTCAAACGTTGTCACCAACGTAGGAGCGCTGAATGGTCATTACTCGGTGTCTTTAGTGATTAAAGATAATGCAGGTATTGAAGTTCATTCGTTTGCTGTGAGTGATATCAACAATTTACAGCCTAATACTTCCGTTAATCTGCCTAATCAATGGAACACGAGCTTAACGGCTGCCGGGCATTATTCAGCTACAGCATCCTTGTTTGATGCGCAGGGTGTATTGCTGGATAGCGATACAGAAGCGTTTGTTATTTCCGAGTTGGATGGCAATGGTGATCCGTTGGGTCGTGTTTCGCCCTTCACCGATAAACTCCAATACCATATCGATGATCGGGTTGTAGTGGGTTATTCCATTGAGAATATCACCAGAACTCACACAATCAATAATCCAATCGTGTCATTAATCGTAAGCTCACCAACCGGTGCAACGGTTTATGAAAATACCATTCCCTATTCATCGTTACTGCCAGAGCAATTGTTGCAATGGCAACAAAGTTTTGATTTGAGCAGAGCAGCGGTTGGTACCTATCAGGTTATTGCAACACTCAAGGACGCCAGTGATGTTGTGTATGGTGTAGGTGTCAGCACATTTATTGTGGATAGCAATCCTGAGTTAGCGTTGCGTGGTAACGTCACTGTGACGTTTGCAGAAATTGATTCTGGTGGTGAGCAGCAATGTGATTTCACCGTGATTAATGCCAGCAGTTCATTGCTTCAAAACCAGAATATTCGCTACAGCGTTGTTAATGTGGATAGTCAGTTGGTTAAATCCGATGAAACAAGCGTGTTGAATTTTGGTGTAGAAGAGCAAATACCACACAGTAAAAACTTCGCAACACCTGGTTTCTCGGCTGGTACTTATGCGTGTGTGCTCGAAGTCCTCCGTGGCTCTGAGGCTATTGTTTTGGCTACGGCAACTTTCACAGTTAAAGAATCATCCATTCAATTAGCCGGTGATATTGATGTGGGTGAAAAAGCTCGCCTGCTGGTCTTGATGGATGCTTCATCAACTGAGCGTACTTATCTGGAAAACTTGCTCACCCAAGCCGGTTGGTTCTACACCATCGTTGATAACGCCGCTGCGTTTGCAACGGAATTAAATCAAGGTGGTTATGGCGTTTACGCATTGCTCAGCGAAAAAGTCACGCTGGATCAGGCCACACAACACCTGCTGGATATTAACGTGGCAGCCGGTGATGGTTTAATCGTGGCAGGTGCAACAGATCGTCACCAAATGCTTGAACAAGCACTGGGCATTAAAGCTCGCGCTAATGAAGCCTATGCAAAAGGTATCACCGTCCAGGAAGGTGCTCTGGGTTATCCATGGGAGCGTGCATTCAATAAATCAGCGCGTGTGCTGAACTTCACTGCGAATGGCGCAACGGTAATCGGTGAGTATCGCAACAACTTACCGGGTGCTGATACCCAAACGGTTCTCGGTGCTTTAGGTGCGGCGGGTCGTTACGGTAATTTCGCGTGGGACAACTTCACGTCATTGTCATCGACCATAGAAGGTCGCATCGCTGTTGGCGGTAGCCTCAGCCTGCAAAATTTCAGTGTGGGCGATAAGCTTGATCTGAATAAACTGCATGATGTTGTTACTGTCGGTGGTAGTGTCACCTTCCCATCAGGTCGCATTTATTACGGTAATTTAATTGCCGGTGGCAGCGTAGCCGGTGTGGGTGATGCAGTGCGTTTTGGTATGGCGCAGGGTGCTGTCATCCAGGGTAATGCAACCATGCCAATTAATTTCACTGGTGAGCGTGAATACCTGCAAGAACTTTCAACCAATCTTGCGAATTTGCCAGCGAATGGCACTGTGCAAATGCAATGGGGTGGATTGGAATTGAAAGGCGATTGCAGCAGCAATTCACAAGTGTTCAATGTGAACGGTGCAGACCTCGGTATTGCTCACACCTTTGCCGTGAGTTGTATTCCTGCTGGTGCTACTGTGGTATTCAACGTGTCTGGTCAGAATGTCAGCATTAAGAGTATGGGAATGCAATCGCTCAGCACCATTCGCAATAAAGTGCTGTTCAACTTCCCGCAAGCGACTTCATTGAAAATGACATCGGTTGGAATTGAAGGCAGCATCCTCGCACCATTTGCCCAGGTTGATCAGCCTGCCGGTCGTATCGATGGTCAAGTGATTGTGAAATCCTGGTATTCCACTACCAACGGCTATATGTCGATTCATAACCGTTTCTTTGGTGGTGATTTGTCGGCAGCCGTTGGGCAAGCCAGTAAAAATGCGTTGTCGATCCATCAGTACGAGCAAGGCAAATCGGTATTTGCTGGTTTCGATCTGTTAGCACAAGCGCTAGCGTTGGGCGCAGGTAATGAAAATCCATTTGCCCAGTTGTTGTTGTCGGCATTGGAGCATGTAAACCCTGTACCGATAACCGCCAGAGCTGGAAAAACCATTCCGGTTGCTGTGACCTACGAAAACATCGGCGCTCAGGCAGTAACAGGCCAGGTGAAGTTATCACTGAGTAATAACATCAGTGTTATCAATGCCGGTAATTTCAGCCCTGTTGCCAACAGCACTGACTGGGTATTGCCGCTCAATCTGGGCACGAGTGCAAGCCAACACCAGCTTATCTATGTGAAGTTGCCTGCAAGCGGCAGCAGTGGCATCCAGTTGCAATTACAAACTGGCACCGCACCTGATTGGGCGACCCGGCTTGAAAAAACGCTGGCGTTATCCCCGCAGTAAATCTCACTTCACCAGCTCTGTTAAGCAGGGCTGGTGAATAACGTATTTTCTTTTTTTGAATATTGTTAACAGCAGGATCAAAGGTAAGCACTATGACCCAAGGAAATTTCATAACATCAGGAACTGATGCCATCACTATGGACAGTTTTCGTGGTGGCTTTTTTGCACGCGCAATTGCGTTACTGACTTTATTCTTTTTTACGTTTGTGTTTTACGCGAACCCGGCCGCCGCAGCGGTTGCCAACGAACTCAATAAGGAAGACCAGCGCGAAGCAGCATTGGAAGCGGCGATAGAAACTACGCCGGAGAAAAAATTGAGCAATCGTTTGGCAAAACTACGCGATAAAATCGTATTGGAATTGCCACAAGCCATTGAACAGCGCGATGCAGAACAGAATTGGTTCCAAAAAGCCTTTGCCAGTGTTTTTGGTGATGGCCCGGTGACTGCCGATGAACTCGCTGAATTACAAACATTGAGTGCGAGCATTGATGCAGCCTACCAAGAAGCCATTACTGATTTTGAAAACGAAGCGGCACAATTTGAACAAGATGTAGTAGCCGCAGGCAATACTCTTTCACCAGAGGTAAAACAATTAATCCAGTCACGTCATGCCGAAGCACTGGAACACATCAAAAGCCTCTACGTGCAAACCCAACAACAATTAACAGCCTTGATCAACGCCCAATCTGCCAGCGCACAAGAACAAGCATTGGAGCAATTAAACCAATCCCTGGAGCAAGAGCAATTCAAACCGACGCACACACCGGCGACACCCGACAGTTTGCCGTGGAAAGCACCTGATGAATCGGTACGTGAGCCGGTTGATAATCCGCATGATTTACAAGCCAACCTGGGCATTAACCCCTACGCTAAATACGCACAGCTTGCACAAGCAGGGGACACCGATCCAGGTCTGATTGCACAGGCAATGGCGAATGCGGCCAATGCAGAATTACAAGCGGCGCTAACCGGAAATATCGAAATCCAATTAACACCGGAAATCAAAGCGCTCGCGGCTGAGCTCAATAACAATAGCATCGAAATTTACACCTGGGTTCATAACAACATTCGTTACATACCCAGCCACGGTTCTATCCAGGGTGCTCAACATACCCTTGAAACTAAACAAGGTAACGCGATTGATACCGCGAGCTTATTGATTGCATTACTGCGTGCAGCGAACATCCCTGCGCGTTATGCCTACGGCACGGTAGAAATCCCCGCAGAAAAAGTCATGAACTGGGTTGGTGGTGCGCAAACGCCAGAAGCGGCGCAAGCGATTCTCGGTATGGGTGGCGTACCCACTATCGGATTGCTGGAAGGTGGAAAGATTGCCCAATTCAAACTGGAGCATGTTTGGGTAGAGGCTTATGTCGATTATTTCCCCAGCCGAGGGATGAAAGAACAGGTCGGTGATAGCTGGATTCCAATGGATGCGAGTTTCAAACAATATGATTTCACTGAAGGCATGGACTTAAAAGATCAAGTGCCATTCGATGTAGAAACATTAGCCAATACCATCCAGACCAAATCGATTGTGAATGAAACCGAAGGTTGGGTACAAAATGTGCCGCAAGCCGATATCGAGGCTCAACTTGAGAATTTTCAAAATCAATTGAAAACCTACATTGAAAACCAGAACCCCGATTCAACGGTTGGTGAAGTATTAGGTTTGCAAAAAATTAAAATCCTGCCTGCGCGCCCATTAGCCGCTGGCTTGCCTTACAACCGCATTATCACCAGCCAAACTTTCAATGAAGTACCGAATAACCTTCGCCATAAATTCAAATACACCTTGGCAACAGAAAATTATGGCTATGCGGATATAGCGTTTATTTCTATTACAGAACCGATAGCTAAACTTGCAGGTAAAACCCTTGCGTTAAGTTTCAAGCCAGCAACAAAAGCCGATGAAGATATTATTGCCAGCCGTTTGCCCGCACCGGAAGCAGACGGTTCTATCGACCCTGCCAAACTTCCTAAAACTTTACCGGGTTATTTAATCAGCTTGACGGCAGAATTCACGATTAATGGTGAAACCATCAAAGCTGGTGCCGCAGGAAAAATGGGCGGCGAGCTTTACGAAGAGATGGGCGTGTGGAGTCCTAAGGATGGCTGGGAAACCAGCATCAATCATCCAGTAGCAGGAAGCTACCGAGCTATTGGTCTTAATTTACAAGGAATTAACCCTGAACAAGCTGCGCGAATGCAGCTAGAGGTTAATCAAACTGCAATCAAGTTAGGCAGTGCGGACTCCGTACAACTGGCATCACTTACGAAGCATCAAACGTCAGGTAGCTTGCTGCAAGCAACTGTACTGTCCTATTTTGCAATGAACGACATGCTGGATCGTGTGAACGGTGATAGTTCAAACATGCTGATCTATCGCTTACCAAGTTATGGCACATTTAGCACCGCAATTAATACACAATACTGGTTCGGCTTGCCTCGAAATGTAGAGTTTGGAGGGATGAGTATGGACATTGATCATTTGAAGCAGCACCATGTTGCAAAAAATAATGATAAAAAAGCATCTTCGAGTTTTAGTCAAAGTATTGGTGCTCGCATGAGTGCTCTTGAGCATTGGGTTCCAGAGCAAATGTTTTCCACAGAGAACGAAACTGCTCACGGCATTAGCGCAGCAAAGGCATTGGCTATTGCAAATAGTCAAGGACAAAAAATATGGACTATCACAAAGGATAATGTTTCATTGGCGCTAAGTAGAATTAATCTGGGGGCTGACGCAGAAGCAGATATACGTAATGCTGTGAATGCTGGAAAAATTGCGACCGCACATGAATCCAGATTGAACTTTAATGGATGGATCGGTGAAGGTTACACGCTTATTGATCCTGACACTGGCGCCGGAGCATACATGATTTCTGGCGGTGGAAATGGTAGTGCGCTAACCATAACATTAGGGGCCGCCAGTGCATATTTGGACGGTTTAACAAGATTTAAGGATCACTGGTTTAACGCCGGGAATGCCCCGTTATACGCCAAAGTTAGTGGTATATTGACTTTTGTTAGTGCAATTTATTCAGTAGTGGATACATTGGCCAATCCAAACTTATCTGTGGGTGAAAAAATTCGCGATATTATTATTAATATCGGCTCTGCCATCGCTATGATAGGAATTTCACAAGCCGTAATGGCCAATTTAGCTTTGGCTGCCGCAAACCCAATTCTTCTAGGCATTTTTCTTGCGACAATTGCGATTACTCTGTCCTTATTAATTTTGAATCTTCAAGCTGAGATGGCGTCCAATGTAAGAAGAAATAATCTTGTCAGAATGAGCAGGTACGTATAAATGCAAATGATATCAAAAGGATACTTTTTTCTAAGTAGTATTCTTGTTCTTGTGGGGGGGGTGATTGGGTGGTATTTAGCTAAATATTCACTGCCTCTTCTATTTCCTGAGGGTATTGACTCGGTAAATTTTCTGTACATATTTTTTGGCTATGGGATTCCCTTAGCACTATTAAATATTGCGGAAGTAAAATATCTTTGGCGAAGGCTATTGAGTGCCAACATTGATATTCTCGGTGTCTCAGTCGGAATTATCATCGGCGTCTTATTTTTTTACAGGCTAGAAGGCTGGTAAGTATCTTGCCTGAGCTTGATGATATTTTTTGTCGCTGAATCATAATGGTAATTGAGTGGATAAATCTGCTTCTTTTGTTTTTGGTTTGGTGGCTCTTATTTTGGGAGCTACTGAGTTTTTTGGGGTTCGGCTTTTACTTTGAGTTTGAAAAATCCCGCTAATTTAATCGATAAGGTTAAATCGAAGACTGGCAAAGAGACAGGCAAATGTGGCATTTATTTCAGGATTATCAAAATACACCGCCGCACATTGAATCCTTGTATTTGGGAGCTGCTATAATTTCGTCGTATTTACTTGCGCTTTATTCGTGCAAACGACGCCATTTAGATACAAAAAAGTGGCCGATAGTGGCAACTTGCTTTGGTGTCATGGTGGCATTCTTGTTTGGAATGATTAAATTTACATTCGCTTCTACAGTCGCTATTTCTTTCATATCAACATGGTTAATGGTTGGAAAAATAGACAAAATGGGACTTTAATCCGATTGCTTTTATCAGAAAAACCACAGTTCACAATACTGTGGTTTTTTATTGTATGGTTGGCGACCTTAATATGTGCTTTCAAATCTTTAGTTTTGGGTTATATAGAAGATCGACTAGCATCGTATGTAGTAAGTAAAGGATGTTAAAAATGAAAAAATGTTGGAATTGTGGTGCTTCAATAAGTTTGATTACTAGGATAAAACTCAATCCTGATGCGAGTGTACTGATGCCTTGCAAATCATGTGGGGTTGAGCTGCTAGAAAAGGATAAATTCTATAGTCATGTTATTGTTACTGGCATTATTTCGGCATCCTGTTATTAACTAAAGACTTCATGCTAGAGGGGGAAGTCGAAAAGATTGTCCTGGTATTTACAATTACGCTCGCATATTACTATTTTCGATTACCTTTACGTCGGTAATATTTATTGCTGTTTAGTGCTACGCTTACGCTGATAATTGTTATTTGGCCAGTCACGGCTGCGGGATTAGTGATTCCGGCAGCTGTTTTTAAGTAAGCGCCTAATCAATTCCATATTTATAATTTGTAAGATCAAATTGCCGCACAAAGCTCAAGAATGCTGAGCTATCGTTTACCGAGTTACAGTACTTTCAGTACCAATATACAAACACAATATTGGTTTGGACTACCAATAAATGTGAATTTTGGTGGTTTATCAATGGATATTGGCCACATGAAGCGGCATCGTGTGAGTAAAACTAATAATAAAGAAGAATCGATTCTGTTTAGTCAAGGTATTTGAATGAGTGTTATGGAACATTTTGTTCCAGAGAAAATGTTTTCTACAGAAACTGAAAGAGCGCAAGGTATTAGTGCGGTAAAAGCGTTAGCTATTGCAAGCCAGCAAGGCCAGAAAATTTGGACAATTAGCAAATCCAATGTGAATCTTGCATTAAGTAGAATTAACATTAGCGCAGATGCAAAAAATGATATTCGTAATGCAGTAAATGCTGTAAAAATTGCTACTGTCCACGAAGCTCGGATTAATTTTAATGGATGGGTTGGCGAAGGATATACGTTAATTGATCCAAAAACAGGCGCTGGCGTCTACATGATTTCTGGTGGGAAAAATGGTGGATTTGTTGATGATTTGCTATTTTGGGGGAATTTATTAGCATTTGGAGCCTTAATAGCTGCTGCATTGTTCTTTTTGAGTGGATGGCTTTTGGTCGCAGTGTTAATAGGAGAGGCAATAAATTTCGCAAGTTGGGTCTATGGAATGTCTACGGCAACAACGCAGACTGAGTATAGGAATAACTCATTTTTAGGTTTTGTTAGTGCCTTCATCTCATATTTCCCTTGGGTGGCATGGATGGGATACGAGGGGATTGCTTGGGCATTTCTGGTAAGTGTAATTGCAGGTGCTGCGGGGTTTTTATAAGTGAAGAAATATACTGCTATATTATCAGTGTTGCCCTTTATATATTTTATTTATGCAGCGCATATATTTTCTAATAATATTCTTGGTATTGAAAATTTATGGGTCGTTTGGGCATTTATTTACTATCTGATCTTTTCGGCAGGTATTAATTTTACCGCTAATATATCTAGCGATAATTTTAAAGGTCTGAATCATGGAGCTGTCGGTGTTCAATTGTTTATTGCTATAACCTTTGTGCTTTGGGAAATGGACTTTAAATCAATCATTACTCCATGGTTATTTTTTCTTGTTTTGTTTTTTTACAAAAAAGAGTTTTTTATCATATGGAGAGTGATTGGTTTTCCATCTCACAAGGGGTTCCAGAAAGGTCTGGAAGAAAAAACGATCAGTTCTGACCAAGGCGTTAATATAGCCATATTTTACATTATTGTGTTTGTTGCATCTTACTTGTCTCATGTTGTGCCCCGGCTTTTTATGGGGCATTAACATCCAAATGACCTCCGTGCAAATTAAATAATTTACACGGAGGGGAATAAGAAAAATTATTTACTCATCTGCAAGTGTTTTTGATGATGGCCCGGTGACTGCCGATGAACTCGCTAAAGCAAATCATCCACTTACTTTAGCTGTGGCGTTCCGTTCTGATCTAATGATTTTAGCTGCTGATCGTTCATCAAAGAGTCTCCGAAAAATGGTGTGCTCTTTGAATATGGGTAAATTCTTTGTTTCGTCAATAGTTCTTATGTAAACATCCATGTCATCAATTGTGTCACTTCCAAAATGAAACTCAGCGATACAATGTAAAACTGAGCTTATATAGAATTTTGCATAACTGACTGAATTATAAAATATTTATATATTTTTGAGTCTTCGCGAAATTTTGAGAAACATCATTCAATATTCTGAATTTGCTCTCTCATCTGCTCAATCAATACCTTCAATTCCACCGCCGCTTGCGTCGTATCGCTTACGATGCTTTTGGAAGAGAGGGTATTCGCTTCGCGATTCAATTCCTGCATTAAAAAATCCAGACGGCGACCCAGTGAATCGGTTTGTTTGAGGCTGCGTTTGACCTCAATAACGTGAGTGTCCAGGCGATCCAATTCTTCATCCACATCTGCTTTTTGCGCAAGCAGGACAATTTCCTGTTCCAAGCGCTCAGGGTCTAATTCCACTTGCAGGGCGGCGAGTTTGGCTTGCAGTTTTTCGCGCTGCGCGGCGAGGATTTCCGGCATGCGCGCGCGCACTTTTACCACCTGTGCTGAGACGCTATCCAAACGGCTCAGGATCAATTGCTCCAGCTCAGCACCTTCACGCGAGCGGTGTTCGATCAGCCCCTCTAATGCGCTGTCGAATAATGCCAGCGCGGCAGTGTGCATCGCATCGCGATCCAACTCTTGTTTTTGGATAACCCCTGGCCAGCGCAAAATTTCCAGCGCATTGACCGGTGCGGCAACAGCACCCAGTAAACCGTTAATTTGCTGGGCAGCCGTGGTGAGCTGGGCGACTTTGGCGAGGTTCACCCCCAATTCGTTTTCACCTTCCTGCTCCCAATGGACATTCAGGCTCGCCTCCACTTTGCCCCGCTGCAGGGCTTTGCGCATGGCGTCGCGCAGGTGCGGCTCTATTTCGCGGAAATCCTCCGGCAGGCGAAAATTCGGCTCCAGGTAGCGATGGTTAACGCTGCGGATTTCCCAAACCAGGGTTCCCCAGGCAAATTTGGCTTCGCGACGTGCGAACCCGGTCATACTGCGTGGCATAGTCATTCCTCAGAAGGCGCGGGTCGGGCGATCAATGCTGGTCTTGTCGGCCCTTGAGCTGGTAGAGTTCCCGCGTAAATTAATTGTCATAACCGATGCAGGATCTTATCACAGCTCCCTGCTTTACCTTTTAAGTTCCCTTTCGCAGTAAGGATCAAGCCATGCAACGCCCCAGCGGTCGCTCACCCGACCAATTACGCCCTGTTCGTATCACCCGCCATTACACCAAACATGCCGAAGGCTCAGTGCTAGTGGAATTTGGCGATACCAAAGTGATTTGTACCGCCAGCGTGGTCAATTCGGTTCCTCCCTTTTTACGTGGCCAGGGGCAAGGGTGGCTCACTGCTGAATATGGCATGTTGCCACGCTCTACCGGCACCCGGATGGATCGCGAAGCAGCACGTGGCAAGCAGCAAGGGCGCACCGTGGAAATCCAGCGTTTGATTGGCCGCTCATTGCGCGCAGCGGTGGATTTAACCGCCCTGGGTGAGAACACCATCCATATCGATTGCGACGTTATTCAAGCCGATGGCGGCACCCGCACAGCATCCATTACCGGCGCCTGGGTCGCATTGGCCGATGCCATCAATCATTTGAAAGCAACCGGCAAAGTGAATGGCGAACCGCTCAAGCGCGGCATAGCCTCTATTTCGGTCGGGATTTACCAAGGCGTACCCGTAGTGGATTTGGATTACCCTGAGGACTCCTCTGCCGATACCGATATGAACCTGGTGCTTGGCGATGACGGCGGCATTATTGAAATCCAGGGCACCGCCGAAGCCGAGCCATTCAGCGAGGCTGAATTTGCAGCTATGTTAAGTTTGGGCAAAAAAGCCATTGCCGAGCTACATAAGCTGCAAAAACAAGCACTTGGCGAAGGCTGATCGCCACTCATCAAAAGGGGCGCTCTGTGCGCTCCTTTTTTTATGAAAAAACAATTGAACATTCCCCTGAAAGGAGTTTCATACTTGAAGGGATATAACACGGAGGATCTTTTATGAATCAACAACCCATGGGCATGCCGGAACTCTTCTCCCAACTGGGCTTGGATAACGACTACGCGGATATCGCACAGTTTATTCAACACCACCCCTTGCCTGACAACATACGCCTCGCCGACGCGAGTTTTTGGACGCCCTCACAGCGCGCTTTTTTACGCGAAAGCTGGCAGCAGGATTCAGACTGGTGCGACCTGGTTGACCAGTTGGATCAAATGTTGCGCAAAACGCCTGTAAAGCACTGAACCACAGTATCAATTGCGCCGCGATTGACGCCCGCTTGGTCCAGATAGCGGCGCAGGTTCTCGCCTCTACATCCGCCAGCCATCGCGGCGGATGTAGTTGCGTTGCCCTGTTCCAGCCACTGCTGCGTCACCCGTTGCAAGCGCATTTGTAATTCTCTCTCGGCTGCCAATTCCGCTTGCTGGATATGCTTGCGCACCGCCTCGACAGCAGCGTCCTGTGTGCCAAATTCGGCTTTCATCCGCCGCCGCAGGTGGCGCAGCGGCACTACATAATGCTGGTCCCAGCCGCGAATACGGCGTTGAGCTTCGTGCAGATGAGCATCGTCCAGCGCCAGCCCTTTGCATTCCAGCCATACACACCAAAGCAATAAATTCACATTGATGCCCTGCTCATCCTGCAAGCGTAGGCAAGTGTCGGCCACCTCAGGTTGGGCATAGAGTGCGAGGGAAAAATCCCACAGGGAATCGAGTTGGTTTGGCGAGAGCATTGCAGAATCCGCTAGCAGGGGTTTAGGGCAAGTCTGCTAGAATGCGCGCCATGATTCAATTACAAAACGTCTCCGTTCAGCGCGGCACCAAATTCCTGTTGGATGGTGCTGACCTCACTATCTACCCTGGCCAGAAAGTCGGTTTAATCGGCGCCAATGGCACAGGCAAATCCACCTTATTCCAACTTTTGTTGGGCCAACTGCAAAGTGATACCGGTTCGCTGGATATTCCCAAGCAGTGGCGCGTCGCCCATATGGCACAGGAAGTTGGCCATACCAGCCGAAGCGCGCTGGATTACGTGCTTGATGGCGACAGCGAACTGCGCCGTCTGGAGCGCGCCATCGCCACTGCCCTGCAAGACCCGGAACACAATGGCGAGCAGTTGGCGCATTTGTATAGCGATATGGAAAATATCCATGCCTATACCGCACCATCGCGCGCGCAGCAGTTGCTCAATGGTTTGGGATTTGCCCCCGGTGATGACCAGCGCCCGGTGAGTGATTTTTCCGGTGGTTGGCGCATCCGTTTAAACCTTGCGCAAGCGCTGATGTGCCCGTCTGATTTGTTGTTGCTGGATGAACCAACGAACCACTTGGACCTTGACGCCACCCTGTGGTTGGAAGAGTGGCTCAAACGCTACGCCGGTACTTTGATTATCATTTCGCACGACCGCGATTTTCTCGACAATATTGTCGATCGCATTGTGAATATCGAAAAACAAAAGCTCGATAACTACAGTGGTAACTATTCTGCGTTTGAACGTCAGCGTGCGGAAAAACTCGCACAGCAACAAGCGAGTTTTGAGAAGCAGCAAGAGCGCATCGCCCACGTCGAAAGTTATATTCGCCGCTTCCGTGCCCAAGCGACCAAAGCCCGTCAAGCGCAGAGCCGGATCAAAGAATTGGAGCGCATGGAAAAAATTGCGCCCGCCCATATCGATTCGCCGTTTACTTTCACGTTTAAATGCCACGACAAAATGTCAGTGCCGCTGGTGCATATCGCACGCGCCGACATAGGTTATAAAAGCGGTGATCAGGGCAACAAAGTTATTCTGAATAAAGTCGAGCTGAGCATTCGCGCCGAAACGCGAATTGGTTTGCTCGGCCCTAACGGCGCGGGTAAATCCAGTTTGGTAAAAACCCTCGCCGGTTCGCTGCCGCTGCTGAGCGGCGATCGCACTAACGGCGAGCATTTCAAGCTGGGTTATTTTGCCCAGCATCAACTGGAAGCATTGGATATTAATGCCTCCGCCGCGCTGCATATCCAGCGGTTAGCACCTATGGCGCGCGAGCAGGAAATTCGTGATTTCCTCGGCAGTTTTGATTTTCATGGCGACCGCGCGTTTGAGCCTATCACCCATTTTTCTGGCGGTGAAAAGGCGCGTTTGGCGCTGGCGATTATCGCCTGGGAAAAACCTAATGTCTTATTGCTCGACGAACCCACCAACCATTTGGATTTGGAAATGCGCCACGCACTCACCATGGCGCTGCAGGAATTTGAAGGCGCCGTGATTGTGGTCTCCCATGATCGTCATTTACTGCGCAACACCGTCAATGAATTCTGGCTGGTTGCCGATGGCAAAGTCGAAGAGTTTGACGGTGATCTGGAGGATTATTACCAGTGGATGCAACAGCAAAAAACCACGGCAGCTTCCGCCGACAAAGAAAAAATAATCACTGCTGATAGTGGCGACAAGGTTGATAAAAAAGCCCAACGCCAACAATCAGCGGCGCAGCGCGCGCAGCTAAAACCGCTCACCAATAAATTAAAAAATCTGGAAAGCCAGTTGGAAAAGCTGCAAAAACGCTTGGGCGACATTGAAACCCAATTAAGCGATAGCAGCATTTATGAAGAGAAAAACAAAACCACAATGCAGGAGCTGATTGCCGAGCAGGGCAAACTGCAGAGCCAATTGGAAGAGACGGAAGAAAACTGGCTGATGATCAGCGAAGAGCTGGAAGCCGCCAATCAGTGATAGGAATGAATACCGGTGTGAACTAGCGGCCTAGAAAAAATCTAGGCCGCGCGGTACTGCTTTAGCACATCGGAGACCTTCGGCTCGGATGCTTGAATAAATTCAATAAATTCACCAACACCCACTTCGGCATCAGTGCGGCTATCAAATGGGCCTATGTCCACACCTTCGCGGGTGGTGTAGTACCAATAGCCCTCTTTCTGTACATATCGACCGTGGCGGGTAGGGACGCTGCCCTGTTCGCCTGCTCTATTTGCGGTAGCCATATTGATTCCTCGCTGCGCTTCCACTCTATGATTTCCTTGTTGCGGGCTGAACATTAATCACCCAAGGTGATTATAGACAGCAACAGGAACAGATCGCTAGATTTAGTTGCTCTGCCAGAATGCTGTTTTTAGAAGATTCCGGTGTTAATCCTTTGACGTTTTACTCATCAATTTCCGCCAATTCCGGCCTATAACCAAAGGGGTCAACCGGCGCCCAAGTCGACGGCCATAGACTCGCGGGTGGTGCCAGACAATAAGTTGTAGATACCACCTTGACGGCACGAGGCGTGGCAGAAGTCATCAGCCGGGATGCCTTTACCAGTGTGACCTTGTAGCGAGAGAGCAATTCGGGCAGTTGCTCCAATACCTGTAGCGTTTCCGGATAGGGATGGCCAATCGCGAGGGCAGAACCCTGCTGCTGGGCCTTTTTCAATGCAACAACCAATTGCTGGTAGATGACTGTAGTGTCTCTTTTATCGTCCAGAAATACATCCCGTTTGCGGCTGGGCAGGCCGATGTGTTGAGCCTGGATTAATGCCTGGGTTTGGGCACTGGTGCGACTATCTACAAAATAAAGTTGGCGCTGCTGCAATTCGGCCATCAACCACCCCATAGGCGCAGACTCTTCCGTGAGCTGACTACCCATATGGTTATTTACCCCTTTGACATGGGGAACATTGGCCAGATTCTGGCGTAACACCCGGAGAAATTCTGCTTTTGACATACCACTGCGCAAGCCGCCACGCCCCAGAGGGTAGTCATGGTGGTTGCTCATCGGCGCGTGCAACATAACTTCCTTGCCTTGCTGATAAGCATATTCGGCCAGCTCTTGACCATGAGGCGTAAAGGGGAGCACAGCGACGGTAATATCACCCGCTAAATTCAGGGTTCGCTGACCCAGGCGCAAGTTGTAGCCCAGATCGTCGATGATGATTGCCAGCTGCGCCATCTCATGGGATGGCTTGGCGGCGGGTGAAGCGGGGTGAAAATCACTGGCGCTGCACAAGGCTGCCAGCGCGCTGAGCGCACCCACTAGCCAGCGGCACAGGACTATGGCCTTTGGCTTATCCATGGGAGCAATTAATGTGGTGACTGATCGTCAAGGTTGGGCTGCAACACTATGTCCGGGGCGATTTCCGGCGTCGGCTCCTGGCTGCTGGCCAAGGGCGAACTTTGCAGGAAAATATTCAAACCTTTTAACAGGTTGAGCGCTTCGTGGAGTTGGTTGTCCTCCTGCAACAGCTCGGCACTGGTGATGCGACGGGTAGCGCGATCTTTACTGGTGCTCTCTTTACCGCCTTTGGTATTGCCCAAATGACGCGCCAGATCAGCTTCGGTAACCCCTGGGTTTTGGGCGATAGCCGCGACTTGCACACGCTCGACCTCCACATCCGGCTCAATGCCCTGAGCCTGGATCGAGCGGCCATTGGGTGTGTAATAGAGCGCCGTGGTGAGCTTTACCGCACGGTCATTGCTGATCGGAATCACCGATTGCACCGAGCCTTTGCCAAAACTGCGAGTTCCCATAATGATGGCGCGTTTGTGATCCTGCAGAGCACCCGCCACAATTTCCGAGGCAGAGGCGGAACCGTCATTAATCAGCACCACCAGTGGCAAGCCGTTGGTAATGTCGCCCGCATCCGCGTTATAGCTGATGTTGCTGTTTTCGAGGCGCCCCTGGGTATAGACCACCTGGCCACCATCGAGGAAGGCATCCACCACCTCGACAGACGCTTGCAACACGCCGCCAGGGTTGTTGCGCAAATCGAGTATGACACCGCGGGTTTCCGGGTTCTTTTTTAACTGGTCACGGATTTTCTTGCTCATTTCCTTGCCCGTATCTATTTGGAATTGGGCGATACGGATATAGAAGTAATCCTGCTCCAGCAGGCGGGTGCGCACACTCTGCACCTTGATAATGTCGCGCAGCAGTTTGAAGTCGATGGGTTGATCAACGCCATCGCGCATCACGGTAATTTTGATCGGGCTATTTTTGGGGCCGCGCATCAGGTTTACGGCCTTGTTCAGATCCATGCCTTTTACCGGCTTGTCATCGATGCGCACCACAACATCGCCCGCCATAATGCCGGCATTGGCCGAGGGGCTGCCATCGATAGGGGTAACGACTTTGACGTAGCCGTCATCAATACTCACTTCCAAACCAACACCGCCAAATTCACCGGATGTACTGGCCTGCAGGTCGGCAAAGGCTTCTTTGTCCAGGTAGGCGGAGTGAGGATCGAGCTCGGCAATCATGCCTTTTATGGCGTATTCAAGCAGTTGCGCGTCGCTGATCTCATCGACATAGCCACTGCGCACATGATCGTACACACGGGTGAAGGTGCGCAGTTCTTCCAGAGGCAGTAGGCCACTTTCTTTGGTGGTAGGTTTTTCATCCGCCAGCGCCACGGCAGGAAGCAGGACCAACAAGCCGATAAGGGACGAGCGGAGGTTACCGTGAAACTGGAAAAAAGCCGCGCAAAACATGAGATCTCCGATGGCTGAACAAGCCAAAATCTATCCTGAATCGGGGTGCACACTAAGCCAAAACTGCCGGAAATGACAGCCACCCGCTAAAAAATAACACTGCAGCGCTAACCGCGCGCCAGCCACGCTCCGGGGTCAATGGGGCGCCCCTGATGGCGAATTTCAAAATACAAACCGGTTGTGGCCTGACCGCCGGAATTGCCGACATTGGCGATGGCCTCACCGGCGCGCACCGGTTCACCGGCTTTTTTTAGCAGGCTTTGGTTGTGCGCATAAAGGCTGAGGTAACCCTCGCCATGATCGACAATAACCAGCAACCCATGCCCACCAAAATAATCGGCAAACACCACGCGCCCATGATGGACGGCAATCACCTGATTGCCCATAGGCGCGGCAATATAAGCGCCGCTCCAGTTAATCTGCCCGGCAATACGCGGGCTGCCAAAGCGATGAATCAGGCTACCTTGGGTTGGCCAGGGCAAACGGCCTTTGCGTTGGGAAAACTTTTCGCCGCCCGCCGGCAAGGGCACATAGGCTGGCGAATTCATCGCACCGCTCGTCGCCACTCGCTGGGTTACTCGCTCCAACAAGGCCTGTAGGCGGCGGCGATCCTCACTCAGTTGTTTGAGTTGTTGGTTTTTGTCTTTGAATTGATCATTGACCTTGGCCAGAGCTTGCTGGCGCTCGTTCTGGCGACTTTTCATCTGTTGGCGCTGCTCGTCCAACTGCGCTTGCATAGCACCTAATTCAAGCGTTTTTTTTTCTATCTCCGGTGTTAGTGCATCAATACGGGTGATAGTTTCCATAAAGCGCTGCATTTTGCCATTGTGCGCTTCCATAAAATAACTGTGGTATTTCATGATGCGCGAGAGCTGATCGGGCGATTCCTGATTGAGCAAGACTTTAACCTCGCTCTGCTCACCCAATTTATGGGCGGCGCGCATCTGCTCAGCGATTTGTCCCTGCTGCTTTTTTTTTGCCTGCTCCAGTTGGCTGCGCTCATTTTTTAGCTGATTCAATTCATTGTTTTGCTGTTTGAGTTCTTTGTTGATCTCATTGGCTTTTTGCTGCAGCTTGTTAATTTCCTCTTCGGATTTTTGCAGCTCTTTTTGCAGTGTGGAACGTGTACCTTGCACCTGCTGCAATTCTTTTTGCAGGGCTTCTATCTCTTTTTGCAGCTTGGCCATCTCGGCCTTTTCATCCGCATAAGCCGTGGCCGCAAACAGGACAACCGAACAAAGCAAGCTGTTGAGTGCGAGAGTTTTGGTGAATGCAAAAAATCGACTCATGGTAGTGATATCAATAAAGGTGAAAAAGAAAACGGCCGGTGCAGGGCACCAGCCGCTTTGTGCCGCCCGATTACGCCAGGGTAATCAAATTGCGGCCAGTCATTTCTTGGGGTTGCGGCAAGCCCATCAAGTACAGCATGGTAGGTGCAACATCCGCCAGTGAGCCGCCAGGAGCAATGGTGCCTTTGCGGTAGCTGTGGAAAATAAACGGCACCGGCAGAGTGGAGTGCTGGGTGTGGGGCTGCCCCGTTTCCTCGTCGAACATTTCCTCCACGTTGCCGTGGTCGGCAGTAATCAGCGCTTCGCCGCCCACCTTGTCTACCGCTTCCAGTACACGACCAACACAAGCATCTACTGCTTCAACGGCTTTGGTTGCCGCTTCCATAATGCCCGAGTGACCAACCATATCGCAGTTGGCGTAGTTGCAAATAATCGCGTCATATTTGCCGGATTCAATCGCCTCCACCAATTTATCAGTCACTATGGGCGCATTCATTTCCGGTTGCAGGTCATAGGTAGCCACTTGGGGTGATGGCACCAGAATACGGTCTTCCCCTTCGTAAACCACTTCGTTGCCGCTGTTGAAGAAGAAGGTTACGTGGGCATATTTTTCTGTTTCGGCGATGCGCAATTGGGTTTTTCCCAACTGGGCGATGTAATCGCCAAATGAATTGGTCAGGTCTTCCGGCGGGAAGGCGATGGGTGCCTTGATGCTGGAGGCGTATTCGGTGGTTTGCACAAAATGCGCAATGGCCGGGTGCAATTCACGTTCAAAACCGGTGAAGTCTTCGCTGATCAGGGCATTGGTAATTTCGCGCGCGCGGTCCGGGCGGAAGTTCATGAAAATTACCGAGTCGCCATCATTGATAGTCGCCACTTCTTCATCTTCGCCGCAGATCACGGTCGCCTTCACAAATTCGTCGTTTTCACCGCGCTCGTAGGCCGCTTTCAGGCCATCGACTGCCGTGAGTGCATCAAATTCTGCATCGCCAGTGACCATCACATCGTAAGCAGCTTTCACGCGATCCCAGCGGTTGTCGCGGTCGAGCGCAAAGTAACGGCCAACAATAGAGGCGACACGCCCGGCACCCAATGCCTTGAACAAATCCTGCGCCTTTTGCAGGGATTTTTCGGCGCTGCGTGGCGCGGTATCGCGACCATCGAGGAAGGCGTGCAGGTAAACCTGTTTTGCGCCGCGCTCTACGGCCATTTTCATCATGGCGTAGATGTGGTCTTCGTGGCTGTGTACGCCGCCTTCCGAGAGCAGGCCGAGAATATGCACGGCCTTGCCACTTTCGATTGCGGAATCAATCGCCTTGACGTACACCGGGTTGGTAAAGAAATCGCCATCGCTAATGGCCTTGTTGATGCGAGTGAAGTTTTGGTAGACCACGCGGCCAGCGCCGAGGGTCATGTGGCCCACTTCGCTGTTACCCATTTGGCCCTCAGGCAAACCCACCGCCATACCCGAGGTCTCGATCAGGCTTTTGGGATCATTGGCCCAAAGTTTATCGAACACCGGTTTGTGCGCTGCCGCAATCGCGTTGTATTTGGTTTTTTCGGAATAGCCAAAGCCATCGAGGATTAACAGAACTACAGGTTTTTTAGCGCTCATAAATCGTTTCCAGGGTCGGATGAACATGAATCGGGACAAATCGCTATAGCCGTTGGGGCCACAGCGGCGAATCAGGTGCGCAGGTTGCCGGGCGGCAAGCGCGATAATGGCTCGTATTCTAACGGGTTGAGCGCGCTAACTCTATGTAAAAAGGTGCTATTAACCGCTTACAATCTGGCTATAGGCGGCATAAACCCTCATTCCGGGCCTGAATGCCGCCGTCAATCGCGGCGACCAATCGTGTATACTCCGGCGCCTTGTTGTCGCCAACCATAAAACTGCTGGCGGCGCGTATTGAAAACCCCTTTATACGCCCCCACCTATCGGGTCGGACCCAACCAAAAGAAGGCAAAGTACCGTGGATTTTTTTGTATTTGTTTCACATGAGTGGCTTCTGGTCACCACCCTGATTGTATTGATTTACATCTATGTATGGCGCGATCGCATCAAAAGTGGACGCCCGGTGTCACCCCATGAAGTAACCCGTTTGGTCAATGAGGGCAATGCGGTACTGGTCGACCTGCGCGATAGCGCCGAGTTCAAAGCGGGCCACATTGTGGGAGCGATCAATGTTCCCTACGCCAAGCTCACCAAAGAATCTACCGAGGTGGCGAGCTACAAGGATAAAACCATTATCCTCATCGACAAACTGGGTCAACACGCCGGTGCTGTTGGCCGCTTTCTGGGCAAGGAAGGGTTTGACGTACGCCGTTTGGGCGGCGGTATTGCCGAATGGCAAGCGCAAAATTTACCGCTGGTAAAAGGCAAGTAATGCCTGTGCCATTGGCCGTTTGATTTAGCTGAATTTTTGGAGTTTTTATGGCCCACGTGATTATGTATACCACCGCTGTCTGCCCCTATTGCGTTAATGCAAAAAAGCTACTGGCGCAAAAAGGCGTGGCAGTGGAAGAAATTCGCGTGGACACCCAGCCGCAATTGCGTCAGGAAATGATGGACAAAAGCGGTCAGCGCACAGTGCCGCAGATCTGGATCGGCGAACATCACGTCGGCGGTTTTACCGATCTCTGGGCGCTGGATAAAGCGGGCAAATTAGACGCACTGCTGGCGCAACCCTGATTCGCCAGCGGTCGCTGCTGTACCAACAATCACTCATCTATTTAATACCACCAAGTCGAGTTCATTATGTCTGAAAATAATCAACAAACTGCTGCAGCAGAAGGTGCCAAGGGCCCGGTATTCGCTATTCAACGTATCTACTTGAAAGATATTTCGTTTGAAACGCCCATGGGCCCGGAAGCGTTTACCAAGGCTTACAAGCCTAATATCCAACAGGATTTAAACATCCAGGCCAATCCGGTGGAAGACGGCCTGTATGAAGTGGTTCTGCTGCTCACCATTACTGCACGCCTGGAAGACCGCGCAGTATTCCTGGTGGAAGTAAAACAAGCGGGCTTGTTCGCTATTTCCGGTATCGAAGGCCCTGCTGTCACGCAATTGATTAACACCGCCTGCCCGCAAATTTTGTTCCCCTACGCACGCGAAGCGGTAGATGGCATTCTCGGTCGCGGCAGCTTCCCCCCCTTAATGCTGCCTCCTATCAATTTTGATGCAGTATTCGTACAAGCCATCAGCGCCGCGCAACAACAGGCGCAGCAAGCTCAACAAGCCAAGGGCGAAACAACAGAAACCCTGAACTAATCAGGCATCCGGTTTTGCGCTGAAAGGCAATCACGTCGGTGATTGCCTTTTTTATTGCGCCGCGTTTTAGCTATCACCTTGTTTTGTCGCTTTGTGAGTGTAATCTACGTCAAGTCTCGCATAATCACTGCAGTTGATGATGAACGGTAAATCGCTATGTTTAACTTATCCTCAAGCCCCGACGCGGGTGCCAGCCATATCGCCGCACTGGATTTAGGCTCCAACAGTTTTCACATGATTGTCGCGCGCTGGGATAACGGCCAACTCACGCTGCTTGATCGTTTGCGCGAGCCAGTGCGCCTCGGTTTTGGTTTGCAAGCCGATGGCAGCTTAAGCAAAGACGCGCGTGAACGTGCACTCGCCTGCCTTGAGCGTTTTGGCGAATGCCTGCGCGCTTATCCCTCGCGCAGTGTGCGCATTGTGGGCACTAAAACCTTGCGCAGCATTAGCGATGCCGGTGAGTTTCTCGCCGCCGCCGAAGCGCGCTTGGGGCACCCGGTGGAAATTATTTCCGGCGATGAAGAAGCGCGATTAATTTATCTGGGCGTAGCCCATTGCATTGCGCCGGATAAAGGCAATCGCATTGTGATGGACATTGGCGGCGGTAGCACCGAAGTCATTCTGGGTTCCGGCATGACGCCTTCGCTGAAAGAAAGTTTAAACATGGGTTGTGTCGCTATCACCAAACAATTTTTTAATGATGGCAAGGTCACAGAGAAATCCATCACCAAAGCACTCATTGCTTGCTTGCAAGAATTACAGCCAGTGAAAGATGAATTTATCGAACGCGGCTGGCAAGAAGTATTGGGCGCGTCGGGCAGCATCAAAGCCGTTGCCAAAGTGTGTGAGACTAACGGCTGGAGTGACGGTGCTATTAGCGCCACATCACTTGATAAAATTATTGCGCGCTATTTGGATGCCGGCAAACTCGATATCGACATGCCCGGATTATCCGATGATCGCAAGCCGGTTTTTTTAGGCGGCGCCATTGTGTTGCGTGCGTTGTTTGAAGCGCTGCAACTAAAAAGCATGATCGCCGCCGACTGGGCGCTGCGCGAAGGTTTATTGTTCGACCAAAAAGGCAGACTGGAAAATCACGATATTCGCCAAGCCAGCGTAGATGCACTCGCGCTGCGTTTTCATGTGAATATGGAAAAGGCAACAGCGGTAGAAAAAACTGCACTCAACTTATTAACGCAGGTCGCACAAAAATGGCAGCTCACGGCGCGCGATGCCAGAAAATTATTGGGCTGGGCGGCGCGCCTATACCAAGTGGGATTGGATATTGCGCACAATGATTATCACAAACACTCCGCTTACATTGTGCAACATGTTGATCTCGCTGGTTGCTCACGGGCGGAGCAAACTCAACTCTCCGCCTTAGTCCTCGCACATCGCAAACGATTTCCGGCTAAAAATTTCCCGCTCGACAATACTGACCTGGTGCGCCTCGCCATTTTATTGCGCCTCGCCGCCATTTTTCATCGCGGCCGCATAAAAGATGGCTTGCCCAACATTTCACTCACCGCCGATGGCAAAAAAATTAAATTATCACTGCCTCATCACTGGATTCAAAGCCACCCCTTAACCCAAGCGGACCTGGACACTGAACAGCGGCATTTGGGGGATATTGGTTATGAATTGATGGTGAGCGGCAATTAGCATGCAAACATCCCCTTCCAACAGCGGTTATTTTTTTGCCGCTGGCGCTGTGTTGATTTGGTCTGGTTTTGTGTTGGTGGCCCGGATGGGTGGAACCAGTGAATTGAATGCGTTTGATATTACCGCGTTGCGTTTTGGTGTTGCCTCATTGGTGTTACTGCCTTTGTGGCTATTCTGGAAACGCGTTCCACTTTTTAATAAAACCATGTTGTCGTTAGCACTAACCGGTGGCATAGGTTATTCAACAGTTGTGTATTTTGCGTTTAAGCATGCACCCGCCGCCCATGGTGCCGTGCTTATTTCAGGGCTACTGCCGTTTTTTGTGCCCTTGATGGCATTTATATTGTTACACGAACCACTGCGACGCAATTTGCGTATAGCGCTGCCAATTATTGCGCTGGGTATTATTTGCCTTGGTGTGGATATTTTTTCGCGCAGCGAAAATACCTTGCCCGGCGATCTGTTGTTAATTACGTCATCGCTTATTTGGGCGCTCTATACCATTCTGGCCAAACGCTCCGGTTTTGGGGCGTGGGAAACAGCCATTGGCAGTGCGCTTTTATCTGCGCTGATATTTTTGCCGGTTTATATTTTATGGCTACCCAAAGCGATTCTCTTGGCACCGGTTAAGGATATTGTGCTGCAAGGAATTTATCAGGGGCTGATAGTGGCGGTGATTGCGATGCTGTTTTATATGGCGGCAATGACGCGGCTTGGACCAGCCAGAACCGGCGCGTGCATGGCGTTGGTTCCGGCGCTGGCAGGCATTGGCGCATCACTGGTATTAGGTGAAGATTTAAATGGATGGTTGGTGTCCGGTTTATTGGCAACCAGTACCGGTGCATGGTTAGGCGCGAGATAGCCACCTATAAAAAAACCGGCAGCGCCGGTTTTTTTTATGGTGCAGGTGCTGCCTATGAATTAAAAATTCAGGCGCAAACCCAAACCAATTTCTGAGGCTTCTGTTCCCAAACCAACATCTGCTGTTGCTGCAACATTGCGTGCAAACCAGTAGGCAATGCCGCCACTTAATACAGTGTTGCCATCAAATGCGGTGTGATGCGCGAGTTGCACTTTGGCTTCTACTTGTTGGTTGATAAAACCACGCAGACCTACAGCCGCAATTAAACCTGAATCGCTGTCGCCGTGATCGATATCAATATTTTCCACACTCAGTGCGCCGTACAAACTGGAATCTGCACCAAACAAGGTGTGGTAACCAATACCAACACTGATCGCGTTGGAGCCACAGCGATCATCACTTAAATCACTGTAGGAACCCAGCGCAAAAAAATCGCTGTTCAATTCCAGACTGCCGCTCAAACGCAGACCATCGGCATTGCTACTGCAGTTATCTACATCCTGATTAACAAATTGAATACCGGCGTAGTTGTAACTGATCGGTGAATTTGCCAATGCATTTACGGCTGAATAAACCGGCAGCGGCGATAACCATGCTCATCTTTTTCAGTGATGATTTCATAAAAAACTCTCCAGTAAGGTCTTCAAGGGTGATACTAATCTGCGCAAATGAACAATTGCTGAATGTGTATTTACCGACATTTTGTGGTGACATTATCTGATGGTTTTTTTAACCGGACAGTGCGCTGGGTCTCGTAAGATGACACATTTTTCATCTTATTAAGTCCATGCGCACGCAGTGACGTTTTTTTGCTCAATAACCGATTTGCGGAGTACCCAGATCTTCAGTCAATGGTGTAGCGCACACTTGTAAAATGCGGCGACCTTCCATGCTTTTAATTTGAAATTCATAACCCGCGAGCAGGATTTGCTCATCCACCACAGGCACATGTTGCAATTGCTCCAGCAATAATCCGGCGAGAGTAAAATAATCGCCGTCGCCGCGTTCCAATTTAATCTGCAACAACTCTTCCACTTGATCGAGTGAAATACTGCCATCCAGCCACCAGCGGTTGTCGCGGGCGACAGCGAGCGGCTGGTCGTTGGTATCAGCCAATTCACCGGCAATGGCGGCGAGCAGGTCGCCGGTGGTGACCAGGCCTTTAATACTGCCGTATTCGTCTATCACAATGGCCAGAGGCAAAGGCTCCTGTCGCAGCATTTCCAGCACTTTAAGTGCGCTGGTGCCTTCGGGCACCGCGAGTGGCGAGAGCGCGAGCTTGGCCAGATCGAGTGGTTGGTTGTCGAGCGCGGCGGTGAGCAGGTCGCGGCTTTGTACAACGCCGAGCAGGTTGTCCAGTTCATCGCGCGCCACCAGCAGCCGGGTTTGCGGAGTGGTTTTCAGGGTCTCCAACAATTCGGTGGGACTGGCATTGGCATCAACCCAGACAATATCAGGGCGCGGGGTCATCAGTGATTGCACCGGGCGATCAGACAACTGCAGCACACTGCGAATCATGTTGCGCTCACTGTGCTCAAAGGCTTCATCTTCACCGCGATGGGCAGTCATACCGGCAATGTCATCGCCCACTTCGTCAGCGTCACCACGACCACCCAGCAACTTGAGAACGGCCTCGGCCGTGCGATCGCGCAGTGGGCGCTCACCAATCAGGTGACGGGTGCGGTTGGAGCGCGCCAATTGATTGAATACTTCAATGAGCACCGAGAAGGCGATAGCGCCGTAGAGGTAGCCTTTGGGGATATGGAAACCGGCGCCTTCGGCCACCAGGCTGAAACCAATCATCAGCAGGAAGCCCAGGCAGAGCATGACCACCGTAGGGTGGCGGTTGACGAAGTCGGTGAGCGCCTTGCTCGCCACGATCATAATCATCATGGCGATAATGACCGCAATCATCATGACTTCCACATGCTCCACCATGCCGACGGCGGTGATGACTGCATCGAGCGAGAAGACAGCATCCAATACGATAATTTGCGCTACCACCGCCCAGAAGGCGGCGTGTACCTGGCTTTTGCGCTGGGTGATCACCTTGCCTTCAAGGCGTTCGTGGATTTCGACCGTGGCTTTAAACAGTAGGAATATACCGCCCAGCAGCAAAATCAAATCGCGCCCGGAGAGGGATTTATCAAAAATACTGAACAGCGGCTCGGTAAGGGTCACCAGCCAGGAAATGCCCAGCAATAGCAGCAAGCGCATAATCAGCGCCAACCCAAGGCCGATAACCCGCGCCTTATCCCGCTGATGCGGCGGCAGCTTGTTGGCGAGAATCGCAATGAAGATCAGGTTGTCGATCCCCAGTACAATTTCCAAAATGACCAGTGTTAAGAGTCCCAGCCAGGCGCCGGGATCAGCCATCCATTCCACGTTTAGAACCTCAGAATTAAAACATTCGCTCAATGACCAGCAGGGCGGTTTTAAAAATCACCCAGGCCAAGCCACCCAGCAACACCCAACTTGCAATACCGATACCAATACCGGCCAATACACAAACACCATCGCTCTCAATCAATCCCAGGGCTATAAACAATATGCCCAATGCGGGCATCAGGTTTCCCAAGGGAATGGGCAGCACCAGCAAGAATGCCAACAGCGCACAGAAGGCTCCCAACCATCGTTCGGCATTGCCGGCCGAGAGGAAGGCTATGCGCGGTTTCATCAGCCGCTCTATGCGGCGCAACCAGGGCACCACTTTATTAATCAGGGCATTGAAATCGGCGGTGGTGAGTGAACTGTCGGCAATCCAGCGAGGTAAATACACACGTTGGTGCCCCATGGCCATTTGCACCGCCACAAACAACATGGGTAAGCCGGTAATGGTGGAAACGCCGGGAATACCCAAAATGGGCAGCGAATTGGGAAGGGCAAAAATCAGCAGGATGAAACCAAAGGAGCGCTGACCAAGCGACTCGGTGATATCGCGAACCCGTACGCGCTCAGCGTTGAAATTCGCAGCAAAGTCCAATAACAAGGAGGATAAACTGACACTTGAATGACGCGGGGCAGGCAACCCAGGGTCGGGTTCAGGCAAAGACATTGAGTGACCAATAGTAACTAAAGTGGGCCGATTCTACTGTAGTCGCGTGACACTGACTAGCGAGCATATTTGTCGTTGCGTAACTTTACCGATAAGGTTGATGATGCGCGCCCTATTACCCCTTAAGGCCCGTCGTGCTGACGTTTGGAGAGCCACGTGGAGAGACCGGTGGAAAGCCCTGTACAGATTCGTTTTATCAGCACCATTCATGATCTGGATGCCACTCGCTGGAACCAGCTCTGCCCGGCCGATTACCCCTTTGTACGCCATGAGTTTCTGGCGGCGCTGGAAGACAGCGGCTGTATTACTGCCCGCACTGGCTGGCAAGCCCATCACCTGGTGATAGAGCAGGCGGGGACAGTAATCGCAGCGATGCCGGGGTATATCAAAACCCATTCCTATGGTGAGTATGTGTTCGACTGGGCCTGGGCGGATGCCTATCGTCGCCACGGGTTGGATTACTATCCCAAGTGGATCAATGCCATCCCCTTTACCCCCTGCCGGGGGCCACGCCTGCTGGTATCAGCCGACCATAATCCGGCGGACTTGCTGCCCGCCATATTGACCGCATTGGGCGCAGAATCCACAAAGCAGGGTTATTCCGGCTGGCATTGCCTGTTTCCCGATGAACCGCTCAGTAAGCAGTTACACACCTTGGGGGCCATGCAGCGCCTTGGTTGCCAGTTTCATTGGTTTAATCACGGCTATGCGTGCTTCGAGGATTTTGTCGCCGCCATGAGTTCGCGCAAGCGCAAGAATATCCTCAAGGAGCGCCGACAGGTACATGAACAGGGGTTTGTATTTCAGGTGAAAACCGGCCATCAACTCACGGCGGATGATTGGGCGATATTTTATGCGCTCTATCGCACTACCTACCTGAAACGCAGCGGCCACAACGGCTATTTATCGGCCGCATTTTTCCAGCAAATAGGGGCGACGCTGCCTGAAAACCTGGTGCTGATTTGCGCCAGTAAACGCGATGACGGGGATGAGCGAGTGATTGCCGCTTCGCTCTTTGTGCGCGATGACACCACACTCTACGGCCGCTACTGGGGCTGCTTTGAGGAATACCAATTCCTGCATTTTGAAACCTGCTATTACCAAGGCATTGATTTTGCGATCGCCAATGGGTTGCAGCGTTTTGATGGTGGTGCCCAAGGGGAGCACAAAATTGCACGCGGTTTTGAGCCGGTATTGACCTACTCCAACCACTGGATTCAAGAACCCGGTTTTCGGGCGGCGATCCAGCAATTTCTGGTACAGGAAGCAGAAGGCGTGCGCCAGTACGCAAATGAAGCGGCCAGCCTGCTGCCGTTTAAAACCATAGTGAGCGAGTAATATGTTTCTACTGCCGGCTATGGCAGTAGAAACACAATGAAATCTTTCGCAGTTAATGCAGCAGCATTCATTCGCCAGCGCATCTAGGCAACTGATATAACTACAGTTTTTTGCACGCCATCTTCTGTAACCTCAATCGAGGAAGAATAGGCAGTGCCCAGTTTTTGGGCGCTGAGAATAGCGTCAATGTCTATGCCACGGCCGGCCAGCTCGCTAATTGCAGATGCAGGTAACAGTTGGGTGAGTACACTTACCGCGAATGCGGGAACACCAAAACTGCTTTCCAGCGTTCCGGCAACGAATTTCTCGATTTTGATTTTTGACATGACATACACCTCTATCAACAGCTGGCCTTACCCACTGCAAAGTGGATACCCTGGAGAAAAATTTGCGGATTTACCAAGAGACCAGAGTTTGTAAGTTGTTGTTTTACAGCGCAAACAATTATCCGTAAAAAAAACAACTCACAAACTGCTGCTGAGCGAGTGAATTACACTTTAAAACTATCAATCTGCTTTTTCAGTTCGCCAGTTTCATTAATTAACTGACTGCCACTGTGGTTCACCACTTGCGCGTTCTCTACCACATTTTCTGACAAACCGTGGATAGCGGTAATGTTTTTACTCACCTCGTTGGCGACAGAACTCTGCTGATGGGAGGCGCTGGCGATTTGGTGGTTCATGTCATTAATGGTGCCGATATTGGCGCGGATCTTATCCAGGGCTTCACCCACTTTTGAAGCAGTATCGATGGTTTCACGCGCAGAGACAGTGCTGGTATTCATGGCCTGATGGGCTTCGTCGGCGGCGCGCTGTAACTGCACAATAATCGATTCAATTTCCTCGGTGGATGAGCGTGTTTTTTGCGCCAGCGAGCGCACCTCATCGGCCACTACCGCAAACCCGCGCCCCTGCTCACCAGCCCGCGCCGCTTCAATCGCAGCATTCAACGCAAGCAGGTTGGTTTGTTCGGCGATAGTGCGAATCACCTCCATCACAGAGCCAATATTCACGGAGTTATTTTTTAACACCTGGATTTTCTGCGCCGTGGATTCGATTTGTCCGGTCAGGCGATTCACATTTTCCAGCGACAGGCTAACAATAGCATTGCCTTCTTCTGCCAAAATACTGGTGGCATTGGTGTGCTCGGCAGTTTCACCGGCGTGGCGGGCAATCTCAGTGGCCGATGCCGACAGCTCCTCCACCGCCGTGGCCACCAATTCAATTTCACGCAGCTGTTGCGAGGTAGAGTTCACCGTGCTTTCAGTAGCGCGGCTCATGGTATTGACGTTGACCCGCACCTTGTCATTTACCTGTACCACGTTGCGGATAATGTCGGCGATGTGCTCCATCACCCGGTTAAAGTTGTGCGCCAAGGCGGCGATTTCATTGCCGCTGTCAGTAGGCAAGCGGCGGGTCAGGTCGCCACCACCGTCGGCGATAGTGGACAGCGAGCGGGTGACTTCATCCACCGGCGCCAGCACCAGGCTGCGAATCAGCACATACACCGTAATCAAACTGGCGGCGAGCAACGCCAGCACCGTCAATAAGCTGGTTTTACGCTGATCGCTCAGGGCATCGGTCATAGATTGGGTGCTGAAAGCAATGTCATAACTGCCAATAGTATTGCCGCCATACACAATGGGAATGGCTTGGCGGACGATTTGGCCTTCGCCGCGATCTTCATCAGCAGCCGCGGCCAAGGCTTTGCCGCGATGATCCACAACATTCACCGAGGTGATCAGGGAGGTATTTACCAGCGATTTGGCAATGGCCTCAATTTGCTGGAAGTCGTAGGCAAACACGGCCTCCAGAATCGAGCTGTTGGCCAGCTCTACCATGGCAGCGGTTTCGGCATCCAGCTTGTGCCGGAGCTCGTTAGCTGCAATCTGATAATTGGTAAAGGCGACCAATGAGGCAATAGCGGTCATAACCAAAAACAGGAATGTCATTAATTTTGTCAGTAAGGATTTTTGAACCATGGTTCCCCCTGGAGCACCACACACATCGTAGTTATTGTTTAGCAATTATTGTTGTAACAGCATATTCACTATGGCGGCCAGTGGGCACCAATCTTGAGCACTAATCACACAGACAAGATTGCGCTCGGCAAGCCATAGATTTGCATTGCCTTGTGAGTATAGACACAGCCCATGGAAGCTGCGCAAGGGGAAAGGGTTAAATCCAGAAAATGATTAAGGCGCCAAGGGGATGGCGCCTGCGGAAAGGATCATACGCGATGTAGATCAGTCGTCGCCGTCGCCATCCGGGTCATTACCACCGGCCATGCCCAGCTCTTTGAGCTTGCGGGTCAGGGTGTTGCGCCCCCAACCGAGCAGGTTAGCGGCATCGCGCTTACGCCCAGCGGTGTATTTGAGCGCTGTTTCTATCAAGGCACGCTCAAAGGTTGGTACAGCTTCGCTGAGCAGTTGGTGCTGGCCGCGCGCCAGTGCCTGATCAGCCCAGTGACGCAAGGCTTTTTCCCAGTCATCCGCCGGTGTAGAGACTTCTTTGTTATCGAGCAATTCTGGCGGCAAGTCCTCGATGTGCACTTCACGCCCAGAGGCCATGACCGTAATCCAGCGGCAGGTGTTTTCCAACTGGCGCACGTTACCCGGCCATTGCAGGGTGCAGAAATATTCTTCGGTTTCCGGCAGCAACACTTTCGGGTCGACATTCAATTCGGTCGCCGCTTTGTGCAGGAAGAAACGCGCCAGCTTGGGAATGTCTTCGCGACGGTTGGCGAGTTTGGGGATATGGATGCGGATCACGTTGAGGCGATGGAACAAGTCCTCGCGGAAGCGATTGTCCGCCACCAGCGTTTCCAGATTCTGGTGGGTAGCGGCGATGATACGCACATCCACCTTCACCGGCGTATGGCCGCCCACGCGATAAAACTCACCATCAGCCAATACGCGCAATAAGCGGGTTTGGGTTTCCGCGGGCATATCACCAATTTCATCGAGGAACAGCGAGCCACCGTTGGCCTGCTCAAAACGCCCCTGGCGCTGTGCGGCAGCGCCGGTAAATGCCCCTTTTTCATGGCCAAACAGCTCGGATTCCATCAAATCCTTGGGAATCGCCGCCATGTTCAAGGCGATAAAAGGCGCATTGCGGCGCGGACTGTGGCGATGCAGCGCGCGCGCCACCAGCTCTTTACCGGTACCTGACTGACCGTTGATCAACACCGTAATGTTGGATTGCGACAAGCGGCCAATTGCGCGAAATACTTCCTGCATGGCCGGCGCTTCGCCGATGATTTCGGTATTGGTATCCAGCGCCGCCTCGGCACCGTGATCGGTTTTTTGCTCCTGGGCGTGAGCCAGCGCGCGCTGGGTTACAGCGACTGCATCGTCCACATCAAAGGGTTTGGGCAAGTACTCAAAAGCACCGCCCTGATAGGCCGCCACCGCACTGTCCAGGTCTGAGTGGGCAGTCATGATGATGATGGGAATCTGCGGATGAGTCGCATGCAGGTTGCCCAGCAGCGTCAGGCCGTCGGTACCGGGCATGCGAATATCGCTGATGATGGCATCAGGCGCATCGCGATTGAGTTGGCTCATGGCGCTATCGACCGACTCGAACAGGCGCGTCTCTATATGCGCCTGCTGCAGGGCTTTTTCCAGCACCCAGCGAATCGAGCGATCGTCATCGATAATCCAGACTTTATTAGACTTCTGCATGGTGTGTTTCCATTGGTAAGTAGAGCGAGAAGCGGGTATTGCCCGGCTCGCTATGGCACTCGATGAGGCCATGGTGCTGATGAATGAGATGTTGCGAAATGGTCAACCCCAAACCTGTACCCTCGGCACGGCCGGAGATCATGGGGTAGAAAATGTTCTCGATCATGTGCTCGGGAATTCCCGGGCCGTTGTCGATAATATCGATGCGGCAGATCAAGCCGTGGTGCTTGCGGCCAATGGTGTACTGGCGTTGGATACGGGTGCGCAGTTGAATCACACCGTTATCCACCTGCGCCTCGGTCAACGCCTGCATGGCGTTGCGCACTATGTTGAGCAGCGCCTGAATCAGCATTTCCTTGTCGCCCAGCAACTCGGGAATACTGGGGTCATAGTCGCGCACTATATTAATGGCATCGCGACCTTCGGCTTTGATGATGGTGGCTACCCGCTCAATCGCCTCGTGGATATTGAGCGATTGCCACTGCGGCAACTGGTTGGGGCCGAGCATGCGATCCACCAGATTGCGCAGGCGATCAGCCTCATCGATGATGATGCTGGTGTATTCGGTCAAACCGCTGTTTGGCAGTTCGCGCGCCAATAATTGCGCCGCGCCGCGAATCCCGCCCAGCGGGTTTTTAATTTCGTGGGCCATACCGCGAATCAGGTTGCGGCTGGTCTCGTGGGACGAGGTGAGCATCTCCTCGCGACTGATACGCAACAGGCGATCAATGGGCTGGATCTCGATAATCAAGCCATCGTGATTGCCAAAGGGAGTCACTGTGTAGTCCACCGTTACCGAGCCGCCGCTCAGCAAGCGCCATTCGGCATGGCGCTTGGTGTAATGGTTGGCTTGGGTCGCCGCCATTTTGAGCTGGCGATCTGTCTCGTCGGACTCGTAAAAGAAATAGGTGATAGGTTCGCCGGTGTTGCTTTCGCAACTCATGGCCAGCAGCGCCTCGGCGGCCGGATTCATATGGCAAATCAACAAATCCACATCCACCAAAATAATGGCGGTACTGAGGCTATCCAAAATGGGTTTGTAGACGTTGTGCGAGTTCACCAGCGCTTGCTCTCCTGAACGCCCTGACAATGGGCACCTTGGCTACTGCAAAAACCAAACCAAGTTAGCAATCGGCGTGATCCCGCGAATTTAGCCCCAAAAACTATCCATTATGGTGAATAGTGGGGCAAGCATAGCACCAAAATAGTGCATCTATTTTGGCGTGGGCTTTGGCGGGGCATTCTTTTTAACAACGGTGCGAATTACATTAACAATCACCGGGGGAGAGATGCCCAATGATTGCCCATTCGCATCAATTGCCTCAACCACCAGGGTGTGTGTGCCACGAGGCACATCCTTCACAATAATATTGCTCATGGTGGTCTCTTCCAGCAGCTCGCCGTTCATGAAATACACCAGCAAATGCCCCTCCTCCAGAGAAGGCTGCAACACTGCGGCAATGGCCAAATCGCGCTGACCTACGGGAATAGTGACATCGGAGCGGGGGCTGATAATGTCAATTTTGTACTCGACCCGAGCCGGGCGCGAGTCAAACGACGAGGCGGGAGAGGAATCAGGCAACGGCTGGGCACCGGGCACTGTATTTAGCCCGCGCAGCTCCACTTTTTCGGCATTTTCCGTTTTGGGCTTATCGGTATAAACCGTTCGCCCATCTTTATCGACGGTTTTGTAAATCTCCGCCACGGCCAGCGGGGCAAGCAGTAGTAACAAAAGCCAGAAGGCGCGCATTGCTCTCTCCCTTTCGATTGATTTGCCCTAGGTTACTCGCGCAGCGCCCAAAGAAAAAGCCCGCCCCCTTGCGGGTGCGGGCTTTTTCACAGATTGCCAGCGCCGGGCGCCAGCAGATCCAGGTGACTTACACGCAGCTCTTAAACACTGTAATAGAGTTCGAATTCTACTGGGTGCGGAGTCATGTTGATGCGTTGGATCTCTTCTTTCTTCAAAGTGATGTAAGCATCGATGAAGTCTTTAGAGAATACACCGCCAGCCAACAGGAACTCATGGTCAGCTTCCAGAGATGCCAAAGCCTCTTCCAGAGATGAACACACTTGTGGGATTTCTGCTTCTTCTTCCGGCTCCAGATCGTACAGATCTTTGGTCGCTGCTTCACCTGGGTGAATCTTGTTCAGAACACCGTCGATACCGGCCATCAGCAATGACGCGAAGCACAGGTATGGGTTAGCAGTTGGATCAGGGAAACGGGTTTCGATACGCTTGGCTTTTTCACCAACAGTGTAAGGAATACGGATAGAAGCAGAACGGTTACGTGCAGAGTAAGCCAGCATTACTGGCGCTTCGAAGCCTGGAACCAAACGCTTGTAAGAGTTGGTAGACGCGTTACAGAAAGCGTTCAATGCTTTAGCGTGCTTGATGATACCGCCAACGTAGTACAGAGCGGTTTCGCTCAGACCAGCGTAAGCGTCGCCAGCGAATTGGTTTTTGCCGTTCTTGGAGAAAGACTGGTGAACGTGCATACCTGAACCGTTATCACCGATCAAAGGCTTCGGCATAAAGGTAGCGGTTTTACCGTATTGGTGAGCCACGTTGTGTACACAGTACTTGAGGATCTGCACTTCGTCCGCTTTCTTAACCAGAGTGTTAGCGCCTACGCCGATTTCACATTGGCCAGCGTTAGCAACTTCGTGGTGATGGATTTCGATTTCCAGGCCCATAGCTTCCATGGCGTTACACATAGCGCCACGGATGTCGTGCAGTGAGTCCACCGGCGCAACGGGGAAGTAACCGCCTTTTACGCGTGGAGCGTGGCCGTGTTTACCTTCAACGTCGTCACCTGATGACCATGCTGCTTCTTCAGATTTGATTTTGTAGAAAGCGCCGCCCATTGAGCTGTGGAAGTGAACGCTGTCGAAGATGAAGAATTCTGGCTCTGGACCAAACAATGCTACGTCGCCCAGACCGGTAGACTTCAGGTACTCTTCAGCGCGCAGGCCGATAGAGCGTGGGTCGCGGTCGTAACCTTGCATGGTAGCTGGTTCAACGATGTTACAACGAACGTTGATGGTTGCTTCGTCGTAGAAAGGATCCAGAACAGCCGTTGAATCGTCTGGCATCAGGATCATGTCTGAGTCGTTAATGCCTTTCCAACCCGCGATAGAAGAACCGTCGAACATTTTACCGTCAACGAAGAAACTGTCGTTTACAACGTGTGAAGGGAAAGTTACGTGCTGCTCTTTACCTTTGAAGTCGGTGAAGCGCAAATCAATCCAGCGAGCTTCGTGTTCTTTGATCAGGTCTAAAGTCTTAGACATTGAATGCCTCCAAGTGTTATAGCCCGAAGGCTACGGATTATGAAAAGTTATAACTACCAGGGTAACCGGCCAGAGACCATTTACCTGAAAATTTTCCCCACTTCATCCGACTCGCGACTCATTTAGGGGAGCGTGGCAAGACTAGGGTGTCAGAAAAGGGGCAAAATATATGCCATTTAAATAAAATAGCAACAGACCTTTAAAAATAAGGCTCTCGGGGCGATTACGCACTACAAATAAGCTGCAAATGCACCAAAATGGGACTCAATTTTTAAATTATGCACCATTAAAATGCACAAGAAGGACGCTCGGGGCTGTGCGCGCATCTTAGCACCAAGAATGCCTCTTGGCTTGCCACTGAACCGGCTTTATGTTGCACCAAATCGTGTCGCCTAACACCGCACCTGCACCAGTCACGTCGCCCGGTAGAGTGCGTGTTTTTGTGCGCCAAAATGCGATAGTGAATATTTATGGACTTTATCTCGCCGCGCGAAATGATCCGCTGTAGGCTGCGCCGCGTTTGAACCTGGGTTCAGCTTCAAGGGTTCGTTGCTTCCAACAAGACCTGAAACAATATCCAAAACAATAAAAGGGCAGTTATGCACACAATGACAACGACAGAAATCTTCCTGATTGCCATGGTAATCATTTTTACGGTGCCTTATTTGATTTGGCGCCTGGGCCGTACGGACTATTGGGCACCGCTGGTCGTGGTGCAAATTATTATGGGCATAGTGCTGGGGCCGGGGGTTTTGGGCAAAGCCTTCCCCGAGTACTACACCTTTGTGTTCACACCTGATGTCATCAAGTCGCTCAACGGTATCGCCTGGTGGGCGGTGATGATTTTTGTGTGGATCGCCGGTATCGAGCTCGACCTGAAAAAAGCCTGGGCCTACAAGCGCGAAAGCAGTATCACCGCCGGACTGGCGCTGGGCACACCACTGCTATTTGGCTGCGGCGCGGCGGTGGCGATGATGGCCTTTAGCGATGGCTGGATTGGCGCCCAGGGGATGACCTGGCAATTTGTTTTGGGCGTAGGCATGGCCTGTGCAGTAACAGCCTTACCCATTCTGATTCTTTTTATGGAGAAGATGGAAATCCTGCGCCAGCCCATTGGCCAGCGTATTTTGCGCTATGCGAGCCTTGATGACATCGCCATTTGGGGCGTATTGGCGTTAATCCTGCTGGATTGGGAGCGAGTGGGTCGCCAGGGCATGTTCCTGCTGGGCTTTGCCTTACTCGCTTATGTGTTCCGCAAACTGATGGTCGCCATTCAGGAGAAGGATCGCTGGTATGCCGGGTTCATCTGGCTCGCGGCCTGCGGCTTGGCGGCGGATTGGGCAGGGTTGCACTACATGGTGGGCGCCTTCCTGGCCGGCGCGGTGATGGATGCGGAGTGGTTTAACCAAGAGAATATGGACAAGCTGCGCCACTTTGTCCTGATGATTATTATGCCGGTATTCTTCCTCAGTACCGGTCTGCGCACCAACTGGGATGTAGGCGGTACCGCCGTGTTTGTCGCCGCCGCCATACTGCTGGTGGCCTCAGTGGCGGGTAAGCTGGCAGGTGTTCATGCCGCCGGTAAAATCCTCAAATGGGAAAAAGGCGAGGCTTCCATTATTGGCTGGTTGCTGCAAACCAAGGCGCTGATCATGATCATATTCGCCAATGTGTTGCTCGATAAGCAAATTATCACCAACGAAACCTTCACCGCCCTGCTCATTATGGCCGTCGCCAGTACCATGCTGACGGTGCCGGTAGTGTCGCCCAAACTGCAAAAGATGAAAGCGATGATCCTGCGTTCCAAATAGCGCACCGCGCACCTGTAAACTCACCTGCGTAAAAAAGCCCCCGCCACTGCACAGTGACGGGGGCTTTTTGTAGGCACTCAACACGCCTGGATGCTAAATCACAAAGCGCGCAACCAAGGTATTGAGATCCGTTGCCAAACGCGCCAGTTCGTAAGTCGCTGCGCTGGTTTGATTTGCCCCGGCGGCCGATTGGGTAGAGAGGTCGCTGATGTTCACAATGTTGCGATCCACCTCCCGCGCCACCGCTGCCTGCTCTTCTGAAGCACTGGCGATTAACAGGTTGCGCTCGCCGATTTGCCCGGCTTTCTGGTAAATCTGCTCCAGCGCGCCACCCGCCTGCTCGGCCACCGTGAGGGTTTTTCCGGCGTGTTCGACACTGCCTTTCATGGATTCCACCGCCGCTGCCGTACCGCCTTGCACCTTGCTAATCATCTGTTCAATTTCCTGGGTGGATACCTGGGTGCGATGTGCCAGTGCGCGCACTTCATCCGCTACCACCGCAAACCCGCGACCAGCTTCACCGGCACGCGCCGCTTCAATCGCTGCGTTCAAGGCGAGTAAATTGGTCTGCTCGGCGATGGCGCGAATCACATCCAACACCTTGCCGATATCTTTGGATTGTTCAGCCAAACCACCAATCAATGCCGAGGTACGGCCAAACTCTTCGGTCATGGATTTCAATGCCGCTACCGTATGATTCACCTTATCCCGACCATCATGTGCCAGGCGGGACGACTCATTCGATTCTTCCGCTGTACTCACGGCGTTGCGCGCCACTTCATCCACCGCCGCGCTCATTTCTGTCACGGCCGATGCCGCTTGCTGGATTTCATCGTTCTGCCGCTGCAGGTTGCGTGAGGACTCTTCGGCGACTGAACTCAACTCTTCACCTGCCGACGCCAGTTGCACCGAGGAATTGCCAATCTGGGTGATAGTAGAACGTAGGTTGTCTTGCATTAACGCCAGTGACGCGAGCAAGCGCGCGGGTTCATCATTACCTTCAAAGCGAATTTTCTGGGTGAGGTTGCCACTGGCAATAGTCTCGGTCGCGGTTACTGCTTCGTTTAAAGGGCTGACAATACTGCGCGAGACAATTATCGCTAAACCCGCTGCAATCACCAGAGCAACGCCGAGAGCAATGAGTACCAGTAATTTACTGCTCGCATAAGCCGCCTCGGATTGTTGTGCAGCGTTACTCGCCCCTTGCTCGTTAAAGTCATTAAGACTCAAGAGTAGTTTGGCTATTTCATCAGCCAGAGGCAGTTGCTCCTCATCCAAAATAGTTTTGGCACCATCAATGTCTCCGCTTTTGACTGCATCACCAATGCGCCCAGAAACGACCATATAACGATCTTTGGTATCTCTCATACGAGAGAACAGTTCACGCTCTTCACTACTTGAAATCAGGCTCTCATACCTTGCTTGATGCTGTTCAATTTCCACCTTCAACTCATTCAACTTGGCCTGAGTACGCGCCAACGCCTCAGGCTCGGGACTTAACACCTGGCGCAACGAAAAGACCCGATAGCGCATAATATTCAGATTCATAGCCGCCAGGGCTTCGATTGAGGGCAACCAATTATCGATAATGGCTTTGTTGTCGCTGTCCATGGCTGCCATTTGCTTCAGCGAAAACCCGCCCAACAGCATGATAAGCAACGCCAGCAGGCCAAACCCTAATGCCAAACGGGGGCCAATTTTCATATTCCTGAACATATTTTCATTCTCCAGAGAGCGGTGTTTTATTTAGGCGAAAAAGGCTAACTAAAAAAGTATCGACCAGAATGCTGAAAGGTAAAGAAAGAAAACTGACAAATGACATTGATCGTTGAGATAAAAGAAAGCCCCACGCGCACAGGCGCGGGGGCTTAACAAGAGTAGAACGTACGACCGCGCCGTTTAGATCACAAAGCGAGTAACCAAGCTGTTGAGATCAATAGCCAAACGCGCCAACTCATTGGTCGCCGCGCTGGTCTGGTTAGCACCGGCTGCCGACTGGGTAGAGAGGTCGCTGATATTCACAATATTGCGATCCACCTCCCGCGCTACTGCGGCCTGCTCTTCGGACGCACTGGCGATCAGCAAATTACTTTCGCTGATTTCGCCAGCTTTGGTGTAGATGCCATCCAATGCCTGACCAGCCTCCTCAGCGACAGTCAGCGCTTGCTGGGCCTGCTCCACACTGCTGCGCATAGAGCCGACGGCCGCATTGGTTCCGCCCTGGATTGTGCTGATCATCTGCTCGATTTCCTGGGTCGAGACCTGGGTGCGATGCGCCAGGGCTCGCACTTCATCCGCCACTACCGCAAAACCGCGCCCGGCCTCGCCGGCGCGCGCCGCTTCAATCGCCGCATTCAGGGCAAGCAGATTAGTCTGTTCGGCAATGGCACGAATCACATCCAGCACTTTGCCAATATCTTTGGATTGCTCCGCCAACCCGACAATTTGTTGCGAGGTGCGTGTGAATTCCTCGGTCATAGTGCGCAGCGAACTGACCGTGTGCTTCACCCGGTCACGCCCTTCATGGGCCAAGCGCGCCGAGGCATTGGAGGCTTCCGCCGTCGCGGACGCATTGCGCGCAACCTCATCCACAGCCGCACTCATCTCGGTGATGGCAGAAGCCGCCTGCTGGATTTCACCATTCTGGCGCTGAAGCGTGCGCGATGAGTCCTCGGCCACCGAACTCATCTCCTCACTGGCCGAGGCAAGCTGCACGGAGGAATTGCTGATTTGGGTGATAGCGCTGCGCAGGTTGTCCTGCATCATCGCCAGGGAAGAGAGTAACTGCGCCGGTTCGTCGCGGCCTTCCAGGTGGATCTCCTGGGTGAGATTACCGGCGGCGATGGTTTCCGTGGATTGCACCGCTTCGGCAAGCGGAGTAGTAATACTGCGCGTCACGACCAGCGCCAAACCTGTAGTCAACGCCAATGCCAGGACTATGGCTGCAATCACCATGTTCTTACTGCGGTCAAATGTCGCTTCTGCGGCCAATGATGCAGTAGTGGCACCTTTTTCAAGCTCATTCCCCAACTCTACTAGCTGCTGGGATATGGCATCAGATAAAGGACGCTGCTGCTGTTCCAAAATGGTCTTGGCTCGCTCAATATCATCCGTTTTTACAGCATCAAGAATTTGCCGTGTTAACGCGACATATTGCTTATTATCAACCAACAAAGCTTCAACAAGCTCTCGCATCTTACCTTGGGGAATATGCTGAAGTACGCGCGCCTGATCCTTTTCTATATCAGCCAGCAACTCATTCAACTTAAGCTCGGTATTGTTGATTGCTGTGGGATTTGTATAAATCACCAAGCGAAGGGTATTTACCCTATAACGCATAATGCTCAAATTTAAACTGCCAATGGCATCCAGGGCAGGCACCCAGGTACCAGCAATTTCTTCCGCTTTTTTATTCATGACTCCCATTGTGGTGCTGGAAAACAAACCTAACCCGAGCACAATCAGCGCGAGCAAACCAAAACCACAGGACAAGCGTGTACTGATCCTCATATTTCTTAACATAGCGTCATAACTCCATATTTAATTGAATGCCGAGCACAAAGGCTTCGACGTACGTATTGACCGCTGTTGCAGACTTGAGGGGGTTCGATACAGCCGGAGCCAGATCCAAACCAGGCATCTCACGGAGTGTGGATAGCTCTATTTTTAGGTAAATGGTGTTGGTAATTCGGATGCGCCTTGGCACAAAAATCATCAACGCCCAAAAAAACCTTAGTGCAAATAGTTATCATCAAACCTAAAAAGTTATTAAAAGTTCTAAAAATCGCACATGAAAAATATATTTGGTTATTAATAATTCAGTAGAAGGGTGTAAATCCCTCTATCCGGGGCTGATCGAGAAGAAGAACGCGTGACAGATAGGGAAGGAATGGCGAAAACCGTCATTTTTTTGCGATACGCAAGCGATGGGGGAATTCCTTGCTTTATAATCGCCGCCTTTTTATCCAACCCGCTTCTGCTGCACGGCATTTACCGGCGGCGGCTGAATTTCCTTAGGCGCGCTCATGCATTTTGTTGTCAAAGTTTTCCCTGAAATCACTATCAAAAGTCCACCGGTGCGCAAGCGCTTTATCAAACAGTTGCGCGATAACCTGCGCCTGCTGTTGGCGAATATCGGGGTGGTGATTGATGTACAGCGTGATTGGGAAAAAATCGAGATTCGCAGCCCCGGCGCCGATGCCAAAGTCACCGCGCAAGTGGCCGATGTGCTGGCGCGCACGCCGGGTATCGCTAACTTTGTGTTGATCCACGAGTACCCGCTGGGCGATCTGGAATCGATTTTCCAGCACACCCTGCGCCATTGGCGTGAGCCGCTGGCCGGTAAGACCTTCTGTGTGCGTATCAGGCGAGTAGGTCAACACAGCTTCAGTTCGGTGGAGGCGGAGAAGTACGTGGGCGGCGGCCTGTTGCAACACTCAGACGCCAAAGGTGTGGTGCTGCAAAAGCCGGAAATCACCGTCTCGCTGGAAATCAAAGGCGAGCGCTTATGGGTGGTCGCCAGTAAAACCCAGGGGTTGGGCGGCTATCCCCTCGGTGCACAGGATCCGGTGCTGTCGCTCATTTCCGGCGGTTTTGATTCCACCGTGTCCACCTATCTCTGTATCAAACGCGGCCTGCGCGCCCACTACTGCTTTTTTAACCTTGGCGGCCGCGCCCATGAAATCGGCGTGAAGGAAGTGGCCTACTATCTGTGGAATAAATACGGCGCCTCGCACCGGGTCAAGTTTGTCACTGTGCCGTTTGAAGAGGTGCTGAAGGAGATCCTGGAAAAGGTCGATAACGCCTACATGGGTGTGGTACTCAAGCGCATGATGTTGCGCGCTGCCGAAAAGGTGGCGGAATCACTGGAAATCCCCGCGCTCGTGACCGGCGAAAGCGTAGCCCAGGTAGCCAGCCAGACCCTGATTAACCTCAACGTGATTGATCGCGCTATAGAGACGGTGGTGCTGCGCCCGCTGGTGACTATGGACAAGGGCGATATCATCGACCTGTCGCGCAAAATCGGCACCGAGAGCTTTGCCGCCAGCATGCCGGAATACTGCGGGGTGATTTCGGTCAACCCGACCATCAAAGCCAAGCTGCCACGGGTGGTGCATGAGGAAGGCAAGTTTGATATGGCGATTCTGGAGCGCGCGATTGACGAGCGCCGCGCGCAGAATATCGACGAAATTGTCGAAGAGCTGGATGCCGACCTGAGCGTGCCCCTGGTGGGTGAAGTTATCGCCGGACAGGTGGTGATTGATATTCGCCACCCGGACGAACAGGAAGCCAATCCCCTTGCACTTGAAGGCGTGGAAGTCCGCGTCATTCCCTTCTATTCACTGAATAACCAATTCCCGCAGTTGGATAGCAGCGTCCAGTATTTCCTCTACTGCCAGAAAGGGGTGATGAGTCAATTACACGCCGCCAACCTCAAGGATGCAGGCCATTTGAATGTGGGTGTTTATCGCCCCGAACCGCGTAGTGCCTGCGCTATTTCATGATGGACGCGCTCCCCACAGCGCGAAGGGAACGAATCGTCGAGTTTGATTATCTGCGCGGCATTTCCATCGCGCTGATTGCGCTCTTTATGCACAGGCCAGAATCCAATACCAACTTTTTGCAGTGTCTCATTTATTTCACGCCGTTTTACTTATTGGGTATTTTATTTTCACAGTACAGGATTCAACTTCAGCAGTGGCATTGGCCATTATTGATAATCAGCCTTTGCGTTTTTATTGTGGTATTTTTGGTGCAGCTTTACGGGTCGGCAATAATCGCTAGCGTACTTCGCAAACACCTAACTTCAACCAACCGTCTTTTAATTGACTAACAATTAACATCCATTAACTGAGAATAATTTATGAAATGGACTTGGTTATATAAATATGGAGCTCCCGCCGGTTTTTACCGTTTGGCATCCGCATGGCTTCCTTATATGTACGCAGTGTCATTCGTTTTATTGTTCATTGGAACCGTCTGGGGATTAGGCTTTTCGCCCGTCGATTCCAAACAAGGGAACAGTTACCGGATTTTATATATTCACGCCCCAGTCGCACATATTGCAGAAGTCGCTTACGTGTTAATGGCACTGATGGGCGCCACAGGATTAATTTGGAAAACAAAACTTTCTTTTATGATGATGAAAGTCTCAGCATCTTTAGGTGCTGCTTTTACTTTCGCCGCATTAGTGACAGGTTCAATTTGGGGAAAACCAACATGGGGGACTTGGTGGGTGTGGGATGCAAGAATTACATCTATGCTGATATTGCTGTTTCTTTTTTTAGGTGTTTACGCATTGCAGAATGCCTACAAAAATAGCGATTCCGGCAACAAAGCCGCAGCCATTTTAGCTCTGGTAGGTGTGATCAATGTGATCATCATCAAAAAGTCTGTTGAATGGTGGAACACCTTGCACCAACCTGCATCCATCATGAAAGGCGCGATCGATCCATCAATGCTAGTGCCTTTACTCATCAATATCTTGGGCATGTATATTTTGTACTTGAGCCTGTTGTTTGCTTGGACACAAATAGAAATTTTACGTCAGGAACGTAAAAAGCAATGGGTGAAAGAATTATCACTCGATAAATAAAAACCAGGATATAGATTGCACTTAGACCCAATTCTCCACGCGCAGTCCATCTACTCGCACAAATTCTTTTTCATTATTGGTTACCAGCACCCAATCTTGAGAGCGGGCATGGGCTGCAAGCCACAAGTCATTATTGCCGATGATCTGGCCAGACTTTTGTAGCCGTGCACGGATGTCTCCATAGTGCTCGGTCACGCCGTCACCAAGCTCTTCAACATTCATCAGGCTGGCTAGTTCATCAATAACAGCCATAGCCTGATCTTTTGTATGACTTTTCTCAGCACCGAAGCGCAACTCGCCCAAAGTGATAACTGACATCGCCAATTCATTTGCAGAATGCTGTGCGAAGCGTGCACGTACAGAGGCGGGATTATATTTAGCGATATAAATACAGATATTCGTATCGAGCAGATAGCGTATTGTCATAATGAGTCCCTTTTAAAAATCGTCCCTTTCCTGAGGAGGCAAATCATCCCGACCTTGTGCCATAAAATCGGTTGGGAGTCGGGTAAGTGTGTCAAAGATAACGCCGGCATTGGGGTTCACCGCACGCAAGATAATTTCATCGCCACGCCGGAAAATTTCAACCTGGTCAACATCAAAACGAAACTCTTTGGGGAGCCTTACTGCCTGGCTATTACCGGATTGAAAAACACGAGCAAGTGTCATGACTATTCCTCCATTGTGTAATCACATGAAGTATATACATGAAGTATTTATGTCGCCAGCTTAAATTTTCACCAATTAGCCACTCTTAGTCATATCCGTGTAATGACAACCTAGGTATAATGCGCGCCCTTTTTACGCTTTCATTTTGCCTTCCATCAGGCGCCCACCCAAGAGTATTTCCATAGTGACAGACAATTCAGCAATCGAAAAACTGCGTAACATCGCTATTATCGCCCACGTTGACCACGGTAAAACCTCTATGGTTGACCAGTTGTTGCGTCAATCCGGCACCCTGGATCGCCGCGATGACAGCGCCGATTTGATCATGGACAGCAACGATCAGGAACGCGAACGCGGTATTACCATCCTGGCAAAAAACACCGCGATCAAGTGGAATGACTACCGTATCAATATCGTGGATACCCCCGGCCACGCCGACTTCGGCGGTGAAGTAGAACGTGTGTTGTCGATGGTTGACTCGGTATTGCTGATTGTGGACGCCGTTGGCGGCCCTATGCCACAAACCCGCTTTGTAACCTCTAAAGCGTTTGAACAAGGCTTGAATCCGATTGTGGTGATCAACAAGATCGACCGTCCGGGCGCACGCCCTGAGTGGGTGGTGGATCAAGTGTTCGACCTGTTCGACCGTTTGGGCGCGACTGAAGAGCAACTCGACTTCCCGATCATTTACGCCTCAGCCTTGAATGGTGTTGCAGGTCTGGATCCGGACAATATCGCGGAAGACATGACTCCGCTGTTCCAAATGATCGTGGACAAAGTAAAGCCGCCTAAAGTTGACCTCGACGGCCCTTTCCAAATGCAAATTTCAGCGCTGGACTACAGCAGCTACGTGGGCGTTATCGGTATTGGCCGTATCACTCGCGGCAGCCTGTCGCCCAACCAGCAAATCGTTGTGGTTGACCACGAAGGCAATACCCGTAAAGCCAAAGTATTGCAGGTGATGGGTTACCACGGTTTGCAACGTATCGAAACAGACAAAGCCTACGCGGGCGACATAGTATGTATTACCGGTGTTGATAAGCTTGGCATTTCTGACACCCTGTGCAGCCCGGATTGCATCGAAGCCCTGCCAGCCCTGTCGATTGACGAGCCAACCGTAAGCATGACCTTCCAGGTAAACGACTCGCCCTTCGCCGGTAAAGAAGGCAAGTACGTTACCAGCCGTAATATCAAAGACCGCTTGGAACAAGAGCTGATTGCCAACGTGGCACTGCGCGTGCAACAAGGCGATTCACCGGATAAGTTTATTGTGTCCGGTCGCGGTGAATTGCACCTGTCGGTACTGATTGAAAACATGCGCCGCGAAGGCTATGAGTTGGGCGTATCGCGCCCCGAAGTGGTCCAGAAAATCGTTGACGGTGTAATACACGAGCCCTTCGAGCAAGTGGTCATTGACGTAGAAGAACATCACCAGGGTTCTGTGATGGAAGAGCTTGGCCTGCGCAAAGGCGAGTTGACCAACATGGAGCCGGATGGCAAAGGCCGTATCAAGCTGGAATTCCTCTGCCCATCGCGCGGGTTGATCGGTTTCCGTGGCCAGTTCCTGACCATGACTTCCGGTTCCGGCATCATGACCTCCATTTTTGACCATTACGGTCCAGTCAAAGAAGGTGAAGTGGCCAAGCGTCAAAACGGCGTGCTGGTATCCATGGTGAAAGGTAAAACCCTCGCCTATGGTTTGCACCCACTGCAAGACCGCGGTCGTTTGTTCCTCGGTGCCGGTGTAGAAGTTTACGAAGGTCAGATCGTGGGTATTCACTCGCGCTCCAACGACTTGGTAGTAAACCCAACCAAAGCCAAACAATTAACCAACGTTCGTGCGTCCGGTACTGACGATGCGCTGACCCTGTCACCGCCAATCCGTCACACCCTGGAGCAAGCGCTGGAATTTATTGAAGATGACGAGCTGGTAGAAGTAACGCCACAAAGCATCCGCGTGCGCAAAAAACTGCTCACCGAAAACGAGCGTAAGCGCGGCAAAAAAGCCTAACAATTACTACTCTGTATAATCGTTAAATAAAAAAATCCCCAGAGTGAAAACGATGGGGATTTTTTTTTTGATTCAACGCACAAACTCTCAGGGTGCTCCGGTAGAAGGCTTCTGCCGGAGTGCCCAAGCACCAACGACATTTTCACAATGGATATTTATTTTATTATTTCCCTGCTCGCACTCGGTGCCTTCACCGGTTTTTTTGCGGGCTTATTTGGCATAGGCGGCGGGGGCATTATGGTACCGATGCTAACGCTGTTATTTGCACAGCAACAATTTCCCGCTGAACATGTGGTACATATGGCGCTGGCAACTTCCATGGCCGCGATTGTGCCAACCGCGATTGCCAGCTTGCGCGCGCATCACAAACACAAAGCAGTGCGGTGGGCGGTCGTAATAAAAATTACGCCAGGAATTTTACTTGGCACTTTTGCCGGTACATTTTTGGCGAGTTATTTATCGGCCACACCGCTGGCCATTTTCTTCTCGTGTTTTATGGCCCTGGTTGCCCTGCAGATGGTGTTTAATCGCAAACCACCGGCAACAGGCACGCTGCCGGGCACCATTGCGCTCAGTGCGACGGGTTCGGGAATCGGCGCGATTTCGGCGCTGGTCGCCATTGGCGGCGGCACACTCACCGTGCCATTTTTAGTCTGGTGCAATGTGGCCTTGCCGGTGGCAATTGGCACCTCTGCAGCGGTGGGTTTGCCTATCGCCCTCTCAGGTGCAGTGGGTTATGCGATCAATGGATTGCACGTCGCCAACTTACCGGCGCACAGCCTCGGTTATATTTTTTGGCCCGCCGTGCTCGCGATGGCGGCAGTCAGTTTTCTCACGGCGCCGCTGGGCGCAAAACTCGCCCATCGCTTGCCGGTTGCACTGCTTAAAAAATTATTTGCGCTGTTGCTGGTAGGCTTATCGCTGCAAATGTTGGTGAGCGTTCTGGGGTGATGCTGATGCGCGCGCAAACTGCCGCGCGCATCAGTGAATAGGCAGGTTTAGTGCTTTGACTTTATTAATTCCACCAGCGCATGGATGTGATCGGTGCGATCATTTAATGCGGGAATATAGGCGTACTTTTCGCCGCCCGCTTCCATAAAGGCATGGCGATTTTCCACCGCCAATTCCTCCAGGGTTTCCAGACAATCGGCGCTAAAGGCGGGCGATATAATTGCAATATTGTTGATGCCGTCTTTAGGCAATTGCTCCAGTGTTTCATCGGTATAAGGCTTTAGCCACTCTTCGCGACCAAAGCGCGATTGGAAACTGGTGAGACAAGTATTTTTATCCAACCCCAAGCGTTCCTGTACCAGGCGCGTGGTTTTTTGGCACAGGCAAAAATAGGGATCGCCCGAGGTTAAATAACGCTTGGGCATGCCGTGATAGGAAAAAATAATTTTTTGCGGCAATCCGTTTTGGTCGATGTGCTCGCGCACCGAATTGGCCAGCGCTTCAATGTACAGCGGCTCATCGCAATAGTTATTAATAAAATGCAACTCAGGCACCCAGCGCCAGGTTTTTAATTCCTTGGCGACAGCATCGAAGGTAGAACCGGTGGTAGGGCCAGCGTATTGGGGGTACAAGGGCAGCACAATAATCTGGCGCACGCCTTCCTGCTGTAATTCGCGCAGCGCGCCAGCAATAGAGGGATTGCCGTAGCGCATACCGAGTTTCACGCTGTAACCATCGCCCAGTTGCTCCTGAATCGCTGCCTGCTGCTGTTTGCTAATCGCCATGAGCGGCGAGCCTTCACTGGTCCACACACTTTTATAAAGCGCGGCCGATTTTCGGGGGCGCACGCGCAAAATAATGCCGTGCAAAATCAGCAGCCAAATGACACGCGGCACTTCAATCACACGCGGGTCAGCCAGAAACTCGGCGAGGTAGCGCCGCAGTGCCGGGGTGGTTGGTGCATCGGGCGTGCCTAAATTGGCCAGCAGCACACCCACTTTTGCTCGGGGTTTATTGGCTGCGTGAAAAACCGGGTCTATGTCGTAATGCAGAGCGGTATATCGGCTCATTGGGTATCTCCGTAAGGCTTGTGCTGCCTGAAAGCGGCACAACATACTCGCTCGTGGGCGGGAAATCCAGCGAGGTAATGGTTGATCGCAGCGGGATTGGCTGACGTAATTACAGGTGTTACAACAAGGTGCGATCCGGAAATACGCACGCCATACACCACCACTGATTGAGGTTTGCCATTTATGTCATTGCCCCTGCCCACGGCTAGCGCCCAGCTTTTTTACGATGGCCGCTGCCCCTTGTGCGCAAGGGAGATGGCGTTTTTACGTAAGCACGCACGCGCTGGATTAACGCTGGTGGATATTCATTCCCTGGGCTGCATTAACGATGCAGAGCGCGAACAGCTACTGCGCGATTTGCATTTGTTGCAGCCGGATGGCCGCTGGCAATTGGGTGTGGAGGCTAATGTTACCGCCTGGTCATTCACGCCCGTGGGTTTCTTGTGGAAACCGCTGCGCTGGAAAATCTGGTCGGGTGTGGTGGATCGTATGTATCGCCGTTGGGCCGATAAGCGTTATTGTAAAAACTACGCCTGTGCCCTCGATAATCCCCATTGAACCATTGAGTTATTGAATCGAGAGCTATTGTGATGAGCAGCGAACGCGCATTAATTTTCAGTTTCAGCGATTGCACCCACTACGTTGCCGGCATTACACAAGAGCCGGAAGGTTCAAGTAATGCGGCGCAATTGCTTAAAAATACAGATGGAAAAGTGGCCAAATTTCCCAGCGTTTTTCGCGCCCAACAGGCGCTGAAACAACTGGGTTACACCAAGGGCTGGCTGGTGATGCAATCGCCCTACGATGAAATGATCGGCAATGAAGCGGCACAGAAAACAGAATTGCCCATGCCTTTTGATCTGCAAGATTAACAGCGCTGTGCAGTGACTCAAGGATTCAAAAAATCGCCGCTGTCAATCACCGCCAAACCGTCACTGGCGCGCTGGTAGGCATAGACCCATGCCGATACCACATTACCCGAGTGAGTAATAACGTCAATTTTGATGCGCTGGTATTCCTGTTCCGGCAGGGCGGGATAGGTACATTCTTCGTAGGCATCCAACCGCGCTAATTGCTCCGCCGAAGCCAGTCGGTATATTTCCCCCAGCACCTTACCGGCCTGCGCATCCAATACCAGCGCGGGGTAATAGCTGACCCGGAATAGAGTGCCGTTGATGGTTGCTTTATCAATAAATTCGGCGTCGGCCAGATAGGTTTGATGTGCGCCCGTGGAACAGCCGCGCCGCAAGGTACCATAGACAAAAATCATTTCACCCGGCATAGCAATCTTCGCGTGTCATCACTCAGCCCCGATAAAAAAACACCCGCCGTAGCGGGAGTTTTTGGTAAAAACGAAAAACATTATTTAGGCGAGAGCTGATAAATTTTTGCTTTACTTTCATCGCTCACCACATAGATCAAACCATCCGGCCCCTGCACTACCGAGCGGAAACGCTGGCCGAGTTCTTTTTTCAGCAAGCGCTCTTCGCCAGTGATCTTGTCGCCATCCAGCGTCAAGCGCACCAGGGTTTGCTCACGCAGGCTGGCGAGCAGAATATTATTTTTCCACTGGGGGAATTTATCGCCGGTGTAAAAAATAAAACCGGCAGTCGCGATAGAGGGAACCCATTTATAAACAGGCTGCTCCATCCCCTCTTTGTGTGTGCCTTCGCCAATCTTGCCGCCGCCGTAGTTTTCACCGTAGGTGATCACCGGCCAGCCGTAATTTTTACCCGCTTCATCAATATTTAATTCATCGCCACCCTGAGGGCCGTGCTCGCCAGTCCACAACTTTTTGGTGATGGGATTTATTGCAGCGCCTTGCATATTGCGATGCCCGTAAGACCAAATTTCTGGCAGCGCGCCAGCGGTTTTTACATAGGGGTTATCGGTGGGCACAGTGCCATCGGCATTGATGCGCACCACTTTGCCTTGATGGTTATCCAATGTTTGCGCCTTGTCTTTTTGGCTGTAGCGATCACCCAAGGTAATAAACAAGGTGCCGTCCGGCGCCCACACTAGGCGCGAACCAAAGTGCGCACTGGAATCGATTTTGGGTTGCTGGCTGAACACGCGGGTGACCTTTTCCAACTTATCGCCGGCGAGGGTTGCATAGCTCACCGCCGTGCTGTTACCGCCCGTGCCCGGTTCGGAATAGCTGAAATAAATGCGCTTGCTGGTGGCAAAATCAGGAGCCAGAACCACATCCAGCAAACCGCCCTGACCATGGGCATAAATGTCAGGCAAACCCGCCAACGGAGCGCCCACCGTGCCGTCCGCACCCACAATACGCATGCGCCCGGCACGCTCGGTAACCAGCATGCGGCTATCGGGCAGGAACGCCATGCCCCACAGGTTTTGCAAACCTTCCGCCACGGTTTTCACTTGAATCGTTCCGGTTTCGGTCTTGACTTCCAGGGTTTTGGCGTCGACCAGTGGGCTTAAGGCCAGGCAGGCCAGTAAGCTGAGCTTACGCAGTGGGGTAAGTAATGTCATAGCAGTCTCCTGAATCAATTTGAGTCAGGGTAACAAGCGGGGTGGTGGGCAGCAAATCAAGCTTTGTTAAGCCCCGTGAACTAGACCCGGCGCACAGAAAAGATTCGGGTTTAACAGGGGGATGTGCTACCTTTATGAAAATCTAATCCCGGTGTGAATGCCCCGAACACTGACCCGAACAAGGCGAGTTTATGCAGATTTTTTATCCCGAGATCAAACCCTACCAACGTCACCAGATCGCTGTAGAAGCCCCCCACGAATTGTATGTCGATGAATCCGGCAACCCCGATGGTATCCCCGTATTGTTTGTGCACGGCGGCCCGGGCGCCGGTTGCGGAAAATATGATCGCCGTTTTTTTGATCCGGAAGTTTATCGCATTGTCTTGTTTGATCAGCGCGGTGCGGGCCGCTCGCGCCCACACGCCGAATTGAACAACAACACCACGCAAAAACTGGTGGAAGATATCGAAGTCATTCGCACCACCCTGGGAATTGATAAATGGGTGTTATTTGGTGGTTCCTGGGGCTCAACACTCAGCTTGGTCTATGCCCAAACCTATCCTGAGCGGGTGATGGGGCTCATTTTGCGCGGGATTTTCCTCTGCCGCCGCGAGGATTTACTCTGGTTTTACCAGGAGGGCGCAAGCCGTTTATTCCCCGATTTCTGGGACGATTTTATCGCGCAAATTCCCGAGGCAGAGCGCGGCGATATGATCTCCGCTTACTATCGCCAACTGATTGGCGAGAACCAGATTCAACAAATGTCTGCCGCCAAAACCTGGGCCGGCTGGGAAGGGCGCACCGCCACACTCAAACCCTGCCAGGACGTAGTCGACTCCTTCACCGAACCGCACCGCGCGCTGTCGCTCGCGCGCATTGAAGCGCATTATTTCATGAATAATGCCTTTTTGGAGGACAACCAGATTCTGCGCGATGCCCATAAACTCGCCGGCATTCCCGGCATGATTGTGCATGGCCGCTACGATGTGATTTGCCCGCTGGACAACGCCTATGCGCTGCACAAAGCCTGGCCGGGTTCAGAGTTGCAAATTATCCGCGAAGCGGGCCACGCGTCACGGGAGCCGGGCATTGTGGATGCACTGATCCGCGCGACCGATGATCTCGCCAAAAAAATCCTGCAAACCAGCGATCGCCTCGCATGATTGTGGCGCTTGCCGCTTCACCGCTAACGGAGCCTCATGGCTCCGTTATTTTTAGTGGCTCATCCATGTTATCCAACACCGATTCACCCCAGTTACAGATGGACACTGCATGTTAGGTTTATTGCAACGAGTCAGCACAGCATCCGTCACCGTCGACAATGCGATTGTCGGCAAGATAGATCAGGGAATATTGCTGCTGCTCGGCATTCAAAAAAATGACACGACGGAAACAGCCGATAAACTTATCGATAAAATCCTCGCCTATCGCCTGTTTTCCGATGAAAACCACAAAATGAATTACAACCTGCAGCAAATCGCGGGTGGCATTTTAGTGGTATCGCAATTTACCCTCGCGGCAGATACCAACAAAGGCCTGCGCCCCAGTTTTTCCTCGGCGGCGCCACCAGCACAGGCCAAGGAACTTTATGATTATCTTGTCGAACAGCTGCGCCGCAAGCATCCGATTGTTGAAACAGGAATATTTGCTGCCGATATGAAAGTCGCCCTCGTTAACGATGGCCCGGTCACTTTTATGTTAGAAATGCAGTAGCGCAGCATCACCCCACTCTTATTAACCACTGATTACTCACTTTTACTGGAGAAGACTATGGAATTTCCTAATGATGACGATGGCGGTCTGTTGCAAATGTTGCATGAACACGGCATCGATTTAACCGCGCCGATGGATTTGGAATTTGGCGTGCACTGCCCCGATGAAGCCACCGCTTTGCAAATAGAAACGGCACTACAAGCAGCAGGCTACAAAGCTCATGCGCTCTACGATGAAGGTGACCTGGAAGAAGGTGAAGTCATGACCGCAGAGAACGAAGAGTCATGGCCTTTCTGGGCGGTAGTGGTGTTTATTAATATGGTGCCGGAATACCATGAAATACAACGCATCCAGGCACACTTGAATGAATTAGCTGGCCCGCTCGGTGGTAAATCTGATGGTTGGGGCGCGGTGATTGAATAAACGCTGTTTAGTCATTTGCTAGCCACTGTTTAATCAGCATTTCCACTCGTTCCAAATCGTACTGGCGCAACGCCGTTGACAAGTGTTGATGGCGCTGTTTTCCCAGTTGTTCAAGCGTCAACTCCGCCATGATTCGTTTGCAACTTCCCATATCACCACTGGCCGCTGCGGCAGCAAAATCCTGCAGCCGGGAATGAATGGGCAATAAATCCGGCGGCGGGAATTCCGTCAACGCATGTGATGATGGTGCCGCCTGATGATTGTCGCCCTCAAAACGCGCAGCCGTAAATTGACGCAATGCATTAAAAATATCATCGAAGGCATAGGGCTTGCCGATAAATTCCTGAAAGCCTTGCGCCAAATAATAAGTGCGTTCATGTTCAAGGCTGGAAGCGGAGACGGCTACAATCGGAGTGGTTTGATAATTCGGGCGTTGGCGTAACTGGCGAAACATTTCCAACCCATTCATGCCCGGCATGCGAATGTCGGTAAAAATAATATCGAAATGGTGTGCATGACACATGGCCAAACCTTCTCGACCATCGTGAGCGGCGTAAGTATCGCAGCCAATTTGTTGCAGTAAATCCACCAAAATTTCACAGCTGGCAAAATCGTCTTCCACCACCAATGCGGTTATATGACAGTCTTCCGCCATACGCGTCACCTGAGCACCGGTATCGCGCAGGTCTATGGCAATATTTTCACTCAACAGTGGCAGGCGCAAATGTGCGAGGGTGCCTTGGCCCAGCACGCTGGAAAGTTGCAAGCTGCCACCCATGCCCTGTGCCAAATGGCGCGATAGGGTTAGCCCCAAACCGGTACCGCCAACATCTTCGCCCGCTTGCCCTTGTTTAAACGCGGCAAATAATTCTGCCAACTCCGCTTCGGAAATTCCCGGGCCAGTATCGCCAATCACAAATTCCACTTCGCCTTGCAAATTGGCCACATACAAACTGACACTGCCTTGCGGCGTAAATTTAATGGCGTTACCCAATAAATTTAATAATATCTGCCCGATTTTTTGGCGATCCCCTTTGACTATATAGGGGTTGGGCAAATCCACCTGGGTAATGAGTTGCAAACCTTTGGTTGCAGCGCGCTCGGCCATAATGGTTTGGATGTCGGCCACTTCCTGATGCAAATCAAAATACTCTTTGCGCAGGTTGAGCACACCGGATTCAATTTTGGAAAGATCCAATACATCGTTAATCAGCCCCAGCAATCGTTGGCTGGATACCAAAATCAATTGCAATCGTTCGCGCTGACTGCCAGTGAAATGTTCGTCGCGCATTAACAGTTGGGTGTAACCCAACACCGCATTGAGCGGCGTGCGAATTTCATGGCTCATATTGGCGAGGAAACGGCTCTTGGCGCGCGTCGCTTCCTCCGCCGCTTCTTTCGCGAATGAGAGTTGGCGCTCGGCATCTTTTTGCGCTGAAATATCGCGCCCAATACCCAGAATGCCCACTACCTCACCCGCATCATCGTGCAGGGCAACTTTGATGGTATCGAGTAAATAGCGGTGTTCATTATTGATGGTAATCAGTTGTTCGTAACGGTGAGCCGAGTCGCTGCTGAGCGTGGCCTGATCATTTTGTTGAAAGAGCGCCGCCAATTCCGGGCTGACCAATTGCTCTTCACTTTTACCGATAATTTCCTGCTCCGTTAATGCCAGCATCTCTGCAAATGCTTTGTTGCAACTGATGTAGACACCTTGCAAATTTTTGAACCACACCGGGTCGGGAATATTATCGAGCAGGCTGCGCAAGTGTTGTTCGCGCGCGCGCAGTGCTTGTTGCGATTCCTGTAATTGCTCCTGCGCCTGCTGCCGCTGCACCACTTCATTGAGCAACCAATCATTCGCCTTGCGCAACGCCTGAGTGTGCGAAAGCACTTCCTCTTCCAGTTTGCGTTGATTTTGGCTGAGCAAATCATCGTGCTTTTGGCGCGTGCGAATATAGGCCGACAACAAACCAATCATGGTCAGGCCAATAGCCAGTGCGGAGAATTGCAACCAACTGGGTTGATACCAGGGCCGCTCACTGAGTTTTGCCCCCAGCGTCATTTCGTGCGCGGCCTTGGCCAGTCGTTGCGCTTCCGAGTGCTCGATATAACCGAGCGCCGAGACCAGGAAAAATACCAGCCCCACACCCACACACAGCAATAAAAACGCCTGCGCCTGGGCATTGTGTCGCACACGGGGAATGACCAGCCACGCAAAGAGTGCAGTAAAGGTGAGCATGCCAATGCTGTCACCCATCCACCAAAAGGCCCAGGCTTTGCCCAGTTCATCATCGGGCACTAGCCCGATGTAGGAAAAGGTAGAAACACCCACCGAGGGTGCAATCAACGCGCATAGAAACACACTGACAATAAACACCAGCGTGCGCGGTAAATTGACCAACAGGTTGCGATTCAAAATCCCGTCGTTAATGCGCGCGATGATGATGGCTTGCAGCAACATGGCACCGCTGACCAGCGTACCGGCGAGAAAGGTAGTGAAGCTGATACCAAAGGCAGGGTATAGATGGATACTGAAGTTGGTTGCAAACGCGCCGATAAATAACCCCGGGGCGATACGCAACCCGAAGATCAACAAACCAAACAGCGCAAAGCCCGCAGCAGGCCAAATCAGCGACACTTGCGAGTTCAGTGAGCTCCACACCAAACCGCATTGGGCAAGCGCCAGATAACCCACAGCAAACAACAGGTTTAACACGGGCAATTTCGCCAGCAGATAGATTTTTTTACGGTCACTCATAACCACGGGCGGCATTCCCTGCGTGAATTAGGTGGTTTGCTGAACCGGGCTCAGCAGCAATTTTTGCAGCGACTGGTAATTCAGGGCTTGGGGGCGATGGTGATGGTAGCCCTGTCCCCAACGCACACCCAGCGCATACAATTTTTGGGCGACGGCCTCGGTTTCCACAAATTCGGCAATCACTTCTTTATTGAGTGAGGCCGCCATTTCCACAATTGATTTCACCATTGCATAGTGCGAGGCATCGCTGTCCATATCGCGTACAAAAATACCGTCGATTTTAATTTTGTCGAACGCCATTTGGTGCAGATACGCGTAGGAAGCAAAGCCGCTGCCAAAATCATCCAGCGCAAAATGTGCGCCGAATTCACGCAGCTGCTGCATAAATTGACGGGCGGATTCCACATTCACAATGGCTTGGGTTTCAGTGATTTCAAAACAGAATTTTTGCGGCGGTAAATTGAATTGCTGGAAGCTATTGATAATGAATTGTGCAAACTGGGTTTCGCGAATCGAAAAGGCGGAGATATTGATCGACACCATATCGATTTGATCCAGCAAATCCGGATGCTGGGCAAACAGCGAGAGCGTGGCCTGGAGCATCCACTTGTCCAGCTCGGGAATTAAATGCAAGCGCTCGGCGGGGCCAATAAATTCACCCGGCGAAATCATGCGCTGGTGCTCCGCATCCCACAAGCGCATTAATACTTCCAACCTATAGCGCGGCGCTTCGTCATCGCGCGTTGCGGGAAAGTATTCGATCATCTGAAAATAAGCGCGGAAGGATTGGTTGTGAATCGCATCCACCAGACGCGAAGCCCAATTGATATTTTCCTTGTGTAAATTACTGCGCTTGGCCGCTTCTTCGTAACTGAAAATACCACCGCGCGCTTCTTGTTTGGCTACAAAAATCACTTCATCGGCCGCGAGCATCACTTGATCGTAGCTCACCATGGTGCGCGTCAACGGCACAGTGGCGATGGACGCAGCCAATTTGAATTGGCGATCCTCCCACTGGAAATTAAATTCCTGCAACTGCGCCAAAATTGATCGCGCAAGCGCATCCCCTTTGTCGCCTTCATCGCAGTAGGTAACCACCGCAAAACGATCGCCACCAAGACGGGCAAAAAAATCATCGCGTCGTAACAAGCCGCTGATAGCATCGGCAAATTGGCGCAGCAGTTCATCGCCGGCAATGCAACCGCAGCTTTGATTGATCAAGCGAAAACGATCTATGTCGATCATTAAAAAGCTGGCGTTGATATTCTGAACCTGGATACGTGCCAGCAGTTCGGAGACAAAGGATTCAAGGGCGTTGCGGTTGTGGAGGCGGGTAACAAAATCGTGGGTGGCGAGGTAATTGAGGCGGTCTTGCATGTAGCGCCGTTCATTTATTTCCTCGCGTAGCTGACGGTTGGCGATGGTCAGTTCGGAGGTCCGTTCGCGCACCTTGGTTTCCAGCTCGCGATTAAAGGACTTTAACTCGGCGAGCATTGCCTGCCGCTCCAGTTGATGGCGCACTCGTGCGCGCACTTCGTCGGCATTGATGGGTTTGGTAATGTAGTCGGCACCACCTACGCGAAAGCCCTGACTGATATCGTCGGTGCGCGCGGTGACAAAAATAATGGGGATTTCGGTGGTGGTGATATCGCCTTTCAGGCGAGTGCAGACATCAAAGCCATTGATGTCGGGCATCATGACATCGAGCAGGATCAAATCGGGCAAGCGGCGCGCGGCCAGTTCCAATGCGCGCTCACCGGAGGTGGCGACAATCAGTTGGCAATCCAAATCCTCCAGAATGCCACTGAGGACATCCAGATTCTCGGGAGTATCATCCACTAACAGAATACGCGTCGCGCTCGACATAACAATGAAATCCTTCGCTATCGCTATTGTTGATATTTGATAATAACAGAAGGAATCAGAATAGCTACGCGGTGATTATGAAGTTTTGTTTAGCATTCCAGACTTGGCGCCGAAGGATGTTATATAGGCGCGAGCCTGCGTGTGCACAGCAAATGCGTGTCTGCCATACAGGTTATACCTTGATACGAGTTAAGGCTGGGACTGGATCTGTGTGACGCTATTTTCTAAACCACAGCGCCAACAAACCAATCGCGATCAATGCCACACCGGCGGGCGAGAGATCCGTCGCCAGCCAATCCCGCAATACCGCAGAGCCTTGGGTATCGCGATAAAGGAAATAACCCGCCGCACCAAATGCCACTAGCGCAATCAGCTTACGGCGTCCGCGATGCTGTTGCACATTACGCCGGCTTACATCCTGTTCGAGTGCATCGAGCTTCTGGCTGATCAGCGGCAGTTGTTGCAAGCTGTTGAAAATCAAATCCGGTACTTGTGGGAATTTTTCCATCCATTCCGGTGCGTAACGTTTGAGTTCGCCCCACAGGGATTTGGGATGAAAGCGATTTTTTAACCAGCGCTCCAAAAATGGATGGGCGGTAACCCATAAATCCAGGTCCGGGTACAACTGGCGGCCAAGGCCTTCTATATTGAGCAAGGTTTTTTGTAGCAACACCAATTGCGGCTGCACTTCCATATCAAAGCGGCGCGCTGTGCGGAATAAACTGAGCAACACATTGGCAAAGGAAATTTCCTTGAGCGGTTTTTCAAAAATAGGCTCACACACGGTGCGAATTGCTGCTTCCAACTCTTCCACCCGCACAGTCTTTGGCACCCAGCCGCTTTGTACGTGCAGCTCGGCCACCAAACGATAATCGCGGCGAAACATGGCAAGCAGGTTACGCGCCAGATAATACTGATCTTCACGGGTGAGCGAGCCGACAATCGCCATATCCACCGCAATATATTGCGGAAGTTGCGGATTTTTCGTGGCGACAAAAATATTGCCGGGGTGCATGTCCGCATGGAAAAAATTGTGCTCGAACACCTGGGTGAAGAAAATCTCCACGCCGCGCTCGGCAAGTTTTTTCATGTCGGTATGTTGCGCGGCCAGGGCATTGATATCCGTCACGGGAATACCGTAGATGCGTTCCATGACCAACACATTGCTGCGGGTGTAATCCCAATAAATTTCCGGCACATACAGCAGGGGGGAATGTAAAAAGTTGCGGCGCAATTGCGATGCATTGGCGGCCTCGCGCTGCAGATCCAGCTCATCAAAAATGGTAGTGCGGTAGTCCTCTACAATTTCCACCGGGTGCAAGCGTTTGCCATCGAGGGTATTTTTTTCCACCCAGCGGGCGACCAATAACAGCAACTCGATGTCCTGATCAATCACCCGTTCAATACCGGGGCGCACCACTTTGATCACCACCTCGCGCCCATCCTTTAAGACCGCCGTGTGTACCTGGGCAACCGATGCAGAGGCCAAGGGGGCTTTGTCATAACTGGCAAAAATAGTATCGACACTGGCACCGAGTGAGGTTTCTACAATGCGCTGGAATTCCTCATTGGCAAAGGGGACCACATTGTCTTGCAGGTGGTTGAGTTCGAGCACTATGTCGCTGGGCACCAAATCCGGCCGGGTCGATAACAACTGGCCAAATTTTACAAAAATCGGACCCAGATCTTCGCAGGCGCGGCGCAGGCATTCGCCGCGTGTCATTTTGGGTACTGGAAAGAACTTGAACAACGCCAGCAGCACGCGCGCGCCAAAAGGGATATTGGCGGGCAGCAATTGATCCAGACGATAACGCGCAAATACGCGCAGGATTTTTAATAAACGCAGAAAGACCATTACAAGCACAATTCTCTTTTTGTTCTACCGTAGGTTGGGGTGAGGAACGAACCCCAACATGACTTATTCGCACAACACGACGAATTCCTTTCGTAAAGGCGAATGGGATTGGATTTTTTAGCAATTTTTCGGCGTTACTCTGTTGGGGTTCGTTCCTCACCCCAACCTACGGTTTTCGCTCCGTAATGAGTTTTTCAACACGCGCCGCCGCGCGATCCACCGCCAAGCGCAGGTCATCTACTTGCTGGTAAAAGTCGTCCAATTCGGGCTTGGCGGGCAGGGCTTTTAATTCTTCGGTGAGGAATTCGCTGGTCAGGCGTCGGGCGCTGCTGGCACGCTCATTCACCCAGCCGACTTGGGCGCGAATCAGTTGCGCGGTTTGGTGGCCAATCAGATCACCGGTGAATTGACTGAGCATTTCCTCCCAGTCGATATCGAGGTTTTTTACCAGCCGCTGCCATTCGGCGAGCAGGCTTAAATCGCCCATCACCGTGACGCCGCTGTGTTTGAGGTTATGGATTTCGGTGCGGCTCAATTGCGCCAGCGCGAGCAGTGAACCGCTGATGCGGGTATCGACATCGCCGTCCCAGTTACCCATCAAGCGCAACTCGTCGTCCATCGGCATGACAAATACCGTCAGCACAGGGGCAGTGATGTGCACTGCCAGTATTTTGCCTTCCAGAGGGGCAAGGCCAAGGCGCGTGGCGGGGTCATAGCGCAGCGTGGCGTTGAGCATTTTCTCGGCGCTGGCGAGTGCGGCGGTACCCAGCATGCCGGCCATCAGGGTTTGATTCCCTTGTGCAACGCAACAATTCCGCCGGTCATATTGTGGAATTCGGTGCGTACAAAACCGGCATTGTCCATCATGTCTTTCAAGGTTTGCTGATCCGGGTGCATGCGGATGGATTCGGCGAGGTAGCGATAGCTTTCGGCATCGTTAGTCACCAGCTTGCCCATGAACGGCAGGACTTTAAATGAATAGGTGTCGTAAATTTTGCTGAGGATTTCACTTTGCGGCTTGGAGAACTCCAGCACCAGCAGGCGCCCACCCGGCTTAAGTACCCGCTGCATGGAGCGCAGGGCGAGGTCTTTGTCAGTCACATTGCGCAGACCAAAAGCGATAGTGATGCAATCGAAGGTGTTATCGGGAAATGGCAGGTATTGCGCGTCGCATTGGGCGAAGTTGATATTGCCCGCAATACCGCGATCCGTCAGGCGGTCGCGGCCCACACCGAGCATTGAAGCGTTGATGTCAGCGAGGATCACCTGCCCGCTGGCGCCCACTAACTTGGCAAACTGGTAGCTTAAATCGCCGGTGCCACCGGCAATATCCAACACTTTGTGACCAGCACGCACGCCCGATGCTTCAATGGTGAAGCGCTTCCACAGCCGGTGGATGCCGCCGGACATCAGGTCGTTCATGACATCGTACTTAGCCGCGACCGAGTGGAATACCTCGGCGACGCGCTCCGCCTTTTCTTCGACGGGAACTTGTTGAAAGCCAAAGTGAGTGGTTTTTTTCTCGTTCATAGCGGGTTCCAAAACGGTCGCCCCAGCGGGCGGGATGGCTGCATTGTACTGGCATTAAGCGCGGTGGGCGAGGCCATATCGCGCGGGAAAAAAGTGATAGTGTTTCTGTCATCCCTGCGTAAAATTGCCCCCTGCATCCATTCTGCAACGATTTACCAGAAGCAAGGATTACCCCATGCGCATGTTTTTATCTGCGGCATTCTTTATGAGCGCCATTGCCCTCAGCGCCAGCTTGCCCAGCCCGGCGGCGGCCAATAGCCTCAAGCCATTTACTACTGACGGCTGCTCCCTGTGGATTGATGGCACGCCCGAACAGCCCCACCTCTGGCGCCACTGTTGCGTTGCCCATGACCTCGCCTACTGGCAAGGCGGCACCAAGGCCGACCGCCAACAGGCCGATGCCGATATTCTCGCCTGTGTAAAACAAGCCCAGGGGCCGGGCATGGCCCAGTATATGTACGCCAACGTGCGCTGGGGCGGCAGCCCTTATTGGATGTCCAGCTACCGCTGGGGTTATGGCTGGAATTATCTCGATGGCATTTGGCCGCGCGGTTACAAACTCCCCACAGCAGAAGAGCAGGCACAGATTGCTGCACAACTGCCCGCCGCACAGGCACTCATGGCGCGCGATATCGAACTTTATCCAGCCAGCAAGGACAAAGAGCCTACACCTGCACCGGCGAATTAATTGGATTCGATTAGCCTTGCTAACGATTTATGGGTGTTTGAATCCATTCAAGTGCTTTACAATTGCCGGCGCAGTTGTACCGGGTCAACCCAGGTGTAAACCGGGCAATGCGCGGCCAAATGGCTCCAACTCCTTTCCGGTTTTCCTCGGTCTCCCCTCAAGCAGACTGGCCGGACGGTGCGCCACGCAACCAGCCTTATGTCATGACGCTGTGTTATGACATAAACAAGCACCACCCAGAGGCGTCTCGCCAGCAAGTGAAATTCCAGCCTTATACCTTTTTATGGAGACTCCATGAAATTTCGCTTTCCCATCGTCATCATCGACGAAGACTTTCGCTCCGAGAACACCTCGGGTTTAGGCATACGCGCACTCGCGGAGGCCATTCAAAATGAAAGCTGGGAGGTAGTTGGTGTTACCAGCTACGGTGACCTGTCGCAATTTGCGCAGCAGCAATCGCGCGCCTCTGCATTTATTTTGTCCATTGATGACGAAGAATTTGGCGCAGGCTCTCTGGAAGAGACCGACCACGCGCTCAAATCCCTGCGCGCCTTTGTGCAGGAGATTCGCAACAAAAACGCCGACATCCCGATTTATCTCTACGGCGAAACCCGCACCTCACGCCATATCCCCAACGATATTTTGCGCGAGCTGCACGGCTTCATTCACATGTTTGAAGACACCCCGGAATTTGTGGCACGCCACATTATCCGCGAAGCCAAATCCTACCTTGATGGTTTGGCACCACCGTTTTTCCGCGCACTGGTACATTACGCGCAGGACGGCTCCTATTCCTGGCACTGCCCTGGCCACTCCGGCGGCGTGGCCTTTTTGAAATCACCCATCGGCCAAATGTTCCACCAATTCTTTGGTGAAAATATGCTGCGCGCCGACGTGTGCAACGCGGTAGAAGAACTCGGCCAATTGCTCGACCACACCGGTCCTATCGCCGCGTCCGAGCGCAATGCCGCACGCATCTTTAATGCAGATCACTGCTACTTCGTCACTAACGGTACGTCCACCTCCAACAAAATGGTGTGGCACTCAACCGTAGCGCCGGGCGATATAGTTGTTGTTGACCGTAACTGCCATAAATCGATTTTGCACTCGATTATTATGTGCGGCGCAATCCCCGTATTCCTGATGCCAACGCGCAATAACCTCGGCATTATCGGACCGATTCCGCTGGAAGAATTCACGCCTGAAAGCATCGCCCGCAAGATCGAAGCAAACCCCTTTGCGCGCGAAGCCGTAAACAAGAAACCGCGCATTCTCACCATTACCCAATCGACTTACGATGGTGTGCTCTACAACGTAGAGACGCTGAAAAATATGCTCGACGGTAAAATCGATACGCTGCATTTCGACGAAGCCTGGCTGCCGCATGCGACTTTCCATGAGTTCTACAAAGATATGCACGCGATTGGCAAAGATCGTCCGCGCGCAAAAGAGTCGATGATTTTCTCTACTCAATCCACACACAAATTGCTCGCCGGTTTATCACAAGCGTCGCAAGTGTTGGTGCGCGAATCCGAGAAAGTAAAACTCGATCAGGATGCATTCAATGAAGCCTATTTGATGCACACTTCCACCTCACCGCAATATTCGATCATCGCGTCATGCGATATCGCCGCTGCGATGATGGAAGCACCCGGCGGTCACGCACTGGTAGAAGAATCGATTTTTGAAGCGCTGGATTTCCGCCGCGCCATGAAAAAAGTGGACGAAGAGTGGGGCCAGGATTGGTGGTTCCAGGTGTGGGGGCCAGAAGAATTTGCCGAAGAAGGCATTGGCACCCGCGAAGACTGGGTACTGCGTAGCGACGACAATTGGCACGGCTTCGGCAAACTCGCGCCGAATTTCAACATGCTCGACCCGATCAAAGCCACCATCGTCAACCCGGGTTTGTCGGTGAATGGTCAATTCAGCGATACCGGCATCCCTGCATCGATCGTCACTAAATATCTGGCAGAGAACGGCGTAATCATCGAGAAGTGCGGCCTCTACTCCTTCTTTATTATGTTCACCATCGGCATCACCAAAGGCCGCTGGAATACTCTCGTAGCCGCGCTGCAACAATTTAAAGACGACTACGACAAGAACCAGCCAATGTGGCGCATCATGCCGGAATTTGCGCAAGCCAATCCACGCTACGAGCGCATGGGTCTGCGCGATCTTTGCCAGCAAATTCACGACTTCTACAAAGCCTACGACGTTGCACGCTTGACCACCGAAATGTATTTGTCCGATATGCAACCGGCGATGAAGCCATCTGATGCCTTTGCAAAAATGGCGCACCGCGAAATCGAACGCGTGCCTATCAACGAATTGGAAGGCCGCATCACCTCGATTTTGTTAACACCCTATCCGCCAGGAATTCCGCTGTTGATTCCAGGCGAGCGTTTTAATAAAACCATCGTCGATTATTTGAAATTCGCGCGCGACTTCAACGAGAAGTTCCCCGGCTTTGAAACTGATGTACACGGTTTGGTAAAACGCGAAGTGGATGGCAAAAAAGATTATTTTGTTGATTGCGTAAAACAATAAAGCTGCCGTTCATGCACCAGATGTTATAAATTCAAAAGCCACCTCATGCGAATGCGGTGGCTTTTTTGTAGCCATTTTTTCAATTAATTTCAACGTAAGCTGTTCCAAAAATTAGTAAATAACAATCTGAACGTAAACCACCATGCATAAATGGCATAGGCAGATTGACTGCCTCTGTCATCAAGTAATCCGTGAGCGACTTCGTTACGAAGATTCGGGCCTAGCGGGTCACAAAATAATGCCTTTAGCTCAAACACCAAATCTTCGTCAAATAATTGTTTTACATCAGGAATATTTTTGCGCGCGTTGTTTTATTTTCGTTATTGGCTTTTTCGGCTGCCTTGCGGAAATATTCAGCCATTAATGGATAGTCAGTTGCGGCTAACCCTTCCAGCAGAATTGTGTCGGCGCATTCAGAAAAGTCTTGAATCGTAAAAACCTGATCTCCATCATTTGAATTAATATTATCCACCGTAACTCCTTATTATTTCAGGTAAGATGTAATTAGCACGATCACATATTGAACTCCGATTCAATCTGCTGTCCATTTAGTTTTTGTTTTAGCTCCGTGAACAATCCCGTAACTGTATTTATCAAAAATCCTTCAAATTTTTCTTTTCCCAACGTGCGATCATAAACATCCGTCGGGAGGAAGCGCTTCATTTCATTTTTAAAATCGCTGCCTGTGACAATGCCCGGAAGTTTATTAATCATCAGCTCGAGCATGCCTGAATAATCAGTCAAACGATAATCGGCAATTTTTCGCTGAACTAATTCCTGTTGAACAACAGCACCTTGCTGCTTCAGCCATGACAAATCCCAAATATCCCGGTGGCGCACGTATCTTTGTGTGGCGGGCAGCGAAATCAATTTATCGGCCATCACTTCATCCAGAGTTTCTGTAAAAATCAGAGTGTCTTCATAGCCGTCAGGTAGAAAGTTGTAATTAACTCTGAGCGGCACAGCTTCTTTTGTGTAAGCGGGAATATTGGCAACTTCAAGCTTGATGCGCTGCCTTGGTACATCTTTGCGATCTGGTGCAGTGATTACGGATATCTGCCACTTATCGATGTTCAGCTCGGCGTATTCCGCATCTTCTTTTAAACTTGCCGGTTCTTTAACCCTGACCTCAAGGCCGTATCGTTTGCCGATGTAATCCTGCAGGCAGTCTTTCATCTCAATGAGCCTGGCGGATGAAAAATCCTTGCCGCCAGCGAAATCCAGATCCTCACTAAAGCGGTTACCACCACGACACAGGCGCAGCGAGGTACCGCCCTGAAATACCAGGTTGTCCAAAAGTCCTTTTTCTTCCAGACAAAACAAAATGTCATAGTGCAGCAATTCTTTTTCAATGACGGGACGCATGTGCGTGACCTTATTGTCCTGCATGGCTTTGTTTACCAGTTGGGCAAAATCATCTTCAGTGATTTTCATAAACTACTTGCTCCTCAACTAAATGCGTATTGCGACCAACCCGCTTTAGGTCCCGATAGGCTGCGACCTTATTCGCCAGTTTCAGCGGGCGACCTACGTCGAACCGATTATTGATGATATCGACAACCGGCCGTTTGGTATGGGTAAACTCGATAGTACCAAAGGGGGTGTTGTATTCACCTTTGCGCCCAGTAGTCATCACGGTCAATCGGTCAATCGGGATTTGGGATATTGCCCCATATTCAGAGAGAGCCGACTCCAGGCTGATGTAGTTATATTCACCACGACGAATGGTCTTGGCGATTTGTTCGAGGGTATTGCTGCCCTTATGTTGGGAAAATGCATACAGATAAATGCCTTTTGCAACATTCATTAAAAGTCCTTGCTGCACAAGTCGCTTTAATCCGGCCTGCAAAGCGCGAGGACTGTCCTCTGGAAAGACCTTGGTTAAATCCCTATAGGTAAAAATGTACCGACCCTCTTTGTCGCAGGCTGCAAAGCGTTGAATGGCGGCTGTTTGGTTCATAAACACTCGCTAAGTAGACAAATAAACAACATATAAATGACGTTTTTGTCTATATAATAAGCCCAACAAGTAGACATAAACAACACACATAAGTGACATATTCGCATACTTAAGCGTCAACTGCTTGATGCAGTCAAATAAGTGTCTGATGGCGCAATTATGCCGACCACGCCATAATCGCCAAACTTTTCCAAAGTACTTGTAACAGAAAAACATAGGCAGAAATGATTGCGAATGACTCAAGCATATAAATGACTGTCGTTTATACACATTAATCACAACCAAACAGGGAATTATTATGCGCGCTCATTGGTATTCATGGTGTGCCATCGCATTGTTGGGGCTATTGCTTAGTGCCTGCGATAACTCGACCACAGAAGAAAAAACACCGCCCGCGGCGACAGCTCAGGCTATAGCGCCAGAATGGGAAGCGCATATCGCGGATTACCCCAAGCGCTGGATTGCGGCTGAAGCGCCCATGTACATTCGTTTCACCCATCCGGTGATTAGCGAAGCGGAAGTGAACACCGCGTTTAACCCCAAACAAATATCACTGGACACCAAAACGCCAGTGAACCTCAGCTTCACCTCTACCACCGAATTGCGCATTCAACCCGTTGAGCGGTTGCCAAACGATACGAAAATCCGCATCCGCTTGAGTGCTAATGGCCTTGAAGGTATTGAGCAGTCGCTCGACGATTTTGAATTTACCGTGCGCACTATCAAGCAGGATTTTGATTTGCGTGTAAACAGCTTAAGCGCGGAAAAAAACGATGGAGAGCTGATGCGGCTCAGTGGTGTGATTACCACTGCTGATACCATTGCGCTGAATGATGTGAAAAAAATCCTGCGCATTCAGGTGAATGACCAACTTATTACCGATGCAATCTGGACCCAGGAGCTGGATAACAAAACCCATTCGTTTTTGATTACCGGCATCATGCGCGGTGAAACCACCGGAACCATTCATCTGGAATGGGATGGCAAAGCAATTGGTTCGGAGGATAAGGGTTCGCGTGATTTGGAAATTCCTGCGCAAAAAACCTTTCAAATTACCGGCGTACAGGTGATTCGCGAACCCAATACCGCCGTTGAAATACAATTTTCCGAGGAACTCGACAGCACCCAAAATCTCAGCGGTTTAGTGACACTCGCCGGTAAAACAGTCAATGCCGTGATTGATGGCAGCGTATTGCGTTATACACCGGAAAAACTCGATTCAGGCGAATTGGATTTGGTGGTCAGCGGCAGCGTCAATAGCATAAATGCCAAAAGCCTCGGCAGTGATTATCAACAAAAAATTGTATTTGAACTGGTTAAACCGCTGGTGCGCTTTGTGGGCAACAGCAGTATTTTGCCACCGGCCAGCCAAATTTCCGTTCCCTTTGAAGCGGCGGGTGTGGATTCTGTGCAAGTCATTGCGTTTAAAGTCTTCGCCAATAACATCGGCCAGTACTTACAAGACTACCAACTCACGGCAGCGGCAGCCGCAACCGATACTGGCCGTTATTTATGGCGCAAAACCTACCAGCTGCCAGAAATTCCCCGCGCCGGTGCCCAGCGTTTTAATCTGGACTTATCCGAATTGATGGCGCAACACCCCGATGGTTTGATTCGCCTGGAATTGCGTATTGATCGCAGCAATTCCATTTACACCTGTGAACAGGCGCGTCCTACGGAACCCGTGAGTAAAATGCCGGAGGATTCCGATGGTGAAAATTATTACGATCGCGTGGAAGAGCCGGCTTGGTATCAGCAATATTATCAATCACAGGGTTATTACAATTACAGCGAGCGCAATAATCCCTGTGACGACACTTACTATTATTACGGCGATGATATTTCATCAGCGCGCAATTTTATTGTGTCCAATATCGGCCTGCTCGCCAAACGCGGTAGCGACAACCAGTTACACATTGTCAGCACCGAATTAAATTCCGCCAAACCACTGAGCGGCACAGAGATTACCGCTTACAACTATCAGCAACAGCCCATTGGCAGCGGCACCACCGACAATTACGGCATGCTGCAATTAACCACCGATGGCGTACCCTTTTATATTCAAGCCGCGCACAATAAACAGCGCGGTTATTTGCGCCTGCGCAGCAGTGAAGCACTGCCCACCAATCAGTTTGATGTGAGTGGCGAACATATCAAAGGCGGTTTAAAAGGTTTTCTCTACGGCGAGCGCGATGTATGGCGCCCGGGCGATGATATTTTCCTCAGCTTTATACTGGAAGATAAAACACAACAGCTTCCACCCAAGCATCCGGTAACGCTGGATTTATTTGATCCCAGCGGTAAAAAAGTGTTGAGCCAAACCAACGTACAACCCGTCAATAATTTTTATACCTTTGCATTAAAAACCGAGGAGACAGATCCTACCGGCAATTACCGTGCAGTGGTGCATGTGGGCAATCGTTATTTTGACAAAATTATCAAAGTCGAAATGGTGGTGCCCAATCGCCTGAAAGTGGACTTAACACCCGCCGAAACGCCGTTGCGCTTGCACAATATGCCTACGCAAGTGTCGCTCTTTGCCCAGTGGTTACAGGGTGCTACCGCCAAAAATTTAAAAGCCGATTCGGAATTAAAACTCACTACACGGGAATCGGTATTTGCAGGGTTTGAACAATTCACCTTTGATGACCCGGTGCGCAGTTTTGCTGGCAGCGCCCAAAAAGTGTTTGATGACAAAGTGGATGACAGCGGTCACGCCAGCTTTCCGGTTAATGTCAGTTTGTCCGCACCACCGCCCGGCAAACTCACCGCGACATTTGTGACCCGCGTGTTTGAAGAGAGCGGTAATTTCAGCACGATTTTACGCCCCTATGAATTACTGCCGTTTGATCATTGGGTAGGTATTAATATTCCCAAAGGCAATGGCTATATGGATGCAATCAGCCGCGATGCCGATCATCCGGTATTAATTCAAACCCTGAATGCACAAGGCAAAGCGGAGGCCGCGCGCAAAGTGGATTTACAGGTGTATGAAATCGGCTGGCGCTGGTGGTGGGATGAAAACAATGAAAACCTCGCCGAATATTTTGCTAATAGCAGTCATCGCCCAGTGCACAGTGAAACCTTGGTGAGCGATGCCAATGGTCGTATTAATTGGACTTTGGCAAAAAATAAATATGAATGGGGCCGTCATATTATTCGCGTATGCGATAGCAGCACACCAGACGCACAAGCACATTGTGCGGGCAAGGTGGTGTATTTGGGCTGGAGCTATGATTCATCAGCCAGTGCGGATTCCGCTACCCAATTAATGCTCTCCGCCGATAAAGAAAAATATAAACCGGGTGATGTTGCCAAAATACGTTTGCCTAACGCGCGCGAAGGCCGCGTATTGCTCAGTATTGAAAATGGTACACGCGTATTGGAATCGCGCTGGCTGGATTTGCAAGCCGGTCAAACTGAGATAGAGATTCCCATTACCTCGGCCATGGCGCCAAACGTCTATGCGCAGGTCGCGCTCTTGTTGCCACATCAGGAACGTGTTGCTGATGCGCCTATGCGTTTGTACGGCATAGTGCCACTGCTGGTGGAAGACCCAGCAACCCGCTTGCAACCGCAATTGGATGTCGCTGAAAAAGTTCGCCCTGAAACCGAATTTAGTATCAAGGTCAGCGAACAACATCAGCGCGCTATGACTTATACCTTAGCAATGGTGGATGAAGGTTTACTCGGCCTCACCAATTTCCACGCACCGGATGCGCACGATTATTTTTACAAACGCGAAGCCTTGGGCGTGCGCACCTGGGATTTATTCGATCAAGTCGTCGGTGGTTATGGTGCATCGCTGGAGCGCGTGTTGGCGATTGGTGGTTCGGATGCCGCGCTGGAAGCCGAGCGCAAACGCCGCGAGCGTCGCTTCCCACCGGTTGTAAAATTCCTTGGTGCCTTTGCATTAAAAGCCGGAGAAACCCGCGAGCATAAAATCACCCTGCCACCCTACATGGGTGCTGTGCGCATTATGTTAGTGGCCGGTGATACAAGCCTTAACAATACTGCAACCAGTGCTTACGGCAGTACGGAAAAAACCGTAACCGTCACGCAACCGGTCACACTGTTTGCCACCTTGCCGCGAGTACTTGGCCCCGGTGAAGCGGTGAATTTACCGGTCAATGTATTTGTGAGCGAAAAAAACATTCGCGATGTCAATATTTCGGTGGACACCAATGAAATGTTTAGCGTGGAAAAAGGTGCAGCGACACTCACCTTCAGTGAGCCAGGTGATGCCATCGCCAGTTTACAATTGAAAGTGAACGATCGCCTCGGCAAAGGTCGTGTGAAAATTACTGCCCAAGCTGTTAATAGTGAAAAGTCGGGCAATGAAACGGCCACGCAAGAAATTTACATCGATGTGCGCGCCGCGAACCCGCCAACCAGTGTGTGGCAAAGCAAATTATTGCAGCCGGGCGAAACCTGGCAATCACCCCTACAAGCTCACGGAATGATTGGCACTAATCAGGCGAGCCTTGAAGTAAGCACCTTGCCGCCGCTGAATTTGGAACAGCGTCTGGATTATTTAATCAGTTATCCACACGGCTGCCTGGAGCAAGTCACCTCATCCGTGTTCCCACAATTGCGCCTTGCACAATTGGTGAACCTGAGTGATGCGCAAAAAATTGAAATCGATAACAACATTAACGCCGGTATTAAGCGTTTGCAGGGTTTCCAACATGCCAGCGGCGGATTTAGTTATTGGTCGGGTGATGGTTATGTAAATGAATGGGCATCCAGTTATGCCGGTCATTTTTTAGTGGAAGCCAAACACGCCGGTTACGCCGTACCCGCTGCACTCTTAAATGGCTGGATAAACTATCAGCGCAATGCGGCGCGCAATCCGCAAATTCAAGGAAATTATTACGATGAGATGGTGCTCGCCTATCGCCTCTATACACTTGCCTTAGCGGACAGTGCCGAACTACCGGCGATGAACCGGTTGCGCGAAACCTTTAAAAACAATCAACAAAACCAGCAGGACTTCCGCATGCCCGCCCGTTGGTTATTGGCCATGTCTTATCAACATGTTGGCTTGAAAGATGCCGCGCAGGATGTAATGGGCACGATTGCGAAGAGTGTACCCAGCTATCAGGATTCAGGTTACACCTATGGCTCCGAAATGCGTGACCGCGGATTGCTGTTAGCGGCGCTGGTAAGCTTGAATGCCAACAAAGAAACCACTTGGGAAGTGGCTGAACAAGTGGCAACTGAATTATCCAGCGATGGTTGGTACTCGACGCAAAGTATTGCCTGGGCATTGTTAGCGATGAGTGAATTTGCCAGCGCTAACCAGAGCAGTAACGGCGTGAAATTTTCGTATCAGCAAACCGGTGAAAAAGATTGGATCACCCAGGGCAGTAACAGCCCTGTGTTCCGTCGTACGCTGGACACACCACAGGTTTCAGTGCGCAACGATCACGACAAACCCATTCGCGTCGTGGTGAGTAACCGCGGCACACCAGCCAATTTACGCGAGGAAGCCAGCAGCAATGGATTGGGCTTGCAGGTGAATTTTTTAACACTGGCCAACGAACCACTGAACGTTGAACAACTGCCACAAGGCACGGATTTTGTTGCCGAAGTCACCATCAGTGGCGAGTTCGATAAATTGCTCACCAGCAATATCGAAAACATCGCACTCACAGCAGTAGTCCCCAGCGGTTGGCAGATTCGCAATGAACGATTGGAGGGATCACAACTGCCCAAAGGCATAGATTATTTGGATATCCGCGACGACCGCGTACTGGGTTATTTCAGTTTATGGCACGACTACTACTGGAATTACCGCTATCAGGAACGCAATCAAACCAGCGTTACCTTGCGCATTATTCTAAACGCGAGTTACGCCGGTAAATTCTACTTACCCGGCTGGACAGCCAGCGCCATGTACAACGAAAAAATACAGGCGAAGAGTAAGGGCTATTGGGTGGAGGTTGTGGCGAAGTAATTTTTATATACGATAAAAATTTATGTTGTTTGAGTAATGCATGTTGCGGTTCGTTCCTCACCAGCAACCTACAAGGTGCTACGTAGGTTGCTGGTGAGGAACGAACCGCAACATCTCCATCTCTATCTCCAAATATTTATCAAATACCTTTCAAAACTCCCGCCCATAAAAAAACCGCCACTGGCGGTTTTTTTGTACCTGATATTTAAATTACACCAATCTCTCATCAAATAACACCAACAATCGGCTCCAGGCGCGTTCTGCCAGCTCCTGGTTGTAGACGCGCGAGTCCGGTGGGCACCAGCCGTGGAGTGCGCCGGTGTAGACTTCCACCTCTGCTTTTATTTTGGCGTCGGCGAAGCTTTTGCGTAATACGTTTTTTGCTTCCAGATCGCGCTGGTCGTCGTTTTCGGCGATGGCAATCAGGAATTGCGCCTGGGTTTTCGGAATTAATAAGTGCGGGCTGTCGGGTGTGGTGTTAACCAAACCGCCGCCGTGGAAACTGGCAACAGCGCCAACGCGCTGTGGCAAGGCGGCAGCGGTGCGGAAGGCAATGGAACCGCTCATGCAGTAGCCCATGGTGCCTATTTTTTTGCTGCTATCCACCGCCGCTTGTTGGTCAAGAAAGCTGACAAAGGCTTTGGCATCTATCACGTGGGTGGCAGGGCTGAGGGTTTTGGCGAGGGCAGTGACCGCCGTGCGGGTGGCTTCGTCCTCATAGGAGGCACCGGGGCCCACGACGGGGGCTTTTTGGGTGCGATAAAACGGATTCACCACCAGTACAGCGTAGCCGGATTGGGCGAGGCGTTTACCCATCAATTCAAACGCGGGGCGCAGGCCGAGAATATCGGGCCAGAGAATCACGGCGGGGTATTTACCGCTGGCGGGATGCACAAAATAGCAATCAGCAGTGCCATCGGGAGTGGCGACATTTACCGTGGATTCCGTCACGCTCATCGCATTGGCGTTGAGGGGTAAATACATGGCCAAACTGGCGCCCACCATACCCGCGACAAATTGACGGCGGTTGAGCTGTCCGTGGGTTTGCGCGTAGCGTTGGTTATCGTCCAGCGTCAGATCGTCACACATAATTTGCCTCGCTCAGGTTGATGAAAGTTACATAATGATGGGCCACAGGATAGCTGCCACCAGCACCACACCTATCGCCAAACGCCAGTGACTGGCTGGCTGCACCGGCGCCGCAATAAACGCTTTGCCGTGCAGCATGGCGGCCGTTAAATTCTGGCGACGCCATAACAGATAATAAATTACTGCGATTAAATGTAGCGCGATAAAACCTAGCAGCAGATTAAATGTGACTTCATGCCAATCCGTGATCCAACGACTGGTTTTGAAACTGAGATAATCGGCAAAGGGGCCGCCATCAAAGCCGTCGACATCGATGGAAAATAAACCCAAACCAATTTGCAGCAGCAATAAAAACAGCAGTGCCAGTGCGCTGTAACCGCCGAGTGGATTGTGTCCTGCAGAGGACGGCACATCGCGCCGCGTTATAGTTTTTAAATACTGGAATGCCACTGCTGGTGTTTGCAAAAAATGACTGAAGCGTGCACTGCTGCTGCCGAAAAACCCCCAGTAAATCCGAAATAGCACCACCCCCAACAGCGCGTAGGCGCAGTAGCTGTGATAGACAATCTCGTGGTTTTCCGCCGTCCACCAACAGGCGGCGACCAATAACACCATTGACCAGTGGCAAATGCGCACCGGCCAATCCCACAGCATTTTTTTGCTCACAACCGGTTCAAGCGCAGACATAGTCATGAACCATTAATCCACGCGGAAACTGTCGTGGCAAGACGAACAATTATCGCGCAGGGTGCCTAATTTCTTTTGCACGGCCGCGGTATCGCCACTGCTTGCCAGTGAGGCCAAGGCTTTGGATTCCACAATCAATTCTTTGCTGATTGCGTCGAACTTGTCTTTGTTTTCCCAAATGTACGCGCGCGCGTCCGTTTTCAAACCGGATTCCGGGCCACTGCCCGCTGGAAACCATGTGGGTAATTTTTCTGCCAGTAACACCAAATCATTAGCCGCCGTGGTGATGGCGGCACTGTCGGGCTTGCCGCGTTTTAATTCGTCGCGCAGGGTTTTCATGGCGGCGCCCATGTCTTTAAAACCTTCCTGGCGCGCATCGATCACCTCTTGCTGGGCATAGGCGGGCAGTTGCAACAACAGCAGTGCGCTTAAGAGGCCACTTTTTATTAGCGATGGTGTTAATAAGGCTTTACGGGGTGTGAGCATCATAGTTGTACCTTTGAAGACAGATGGAAGGCGCTGGCAAATTCCGCTTTGGCTTTGAAGTCCTCGCGTTTGGCTATATCCAGCGGCGTTTGACCGCTGCTATCCGCGAGGCTGATTCGTGCACCTTGTGCGGCTAATACCTCAAACATCGCCGCAATTTGCTCGATGGTCATTGGCATATAAAAGCTGTAGCCCAGCAATAAATGCAGCGCCGTTTTGCCGCTGTTGTTGGTGATGTTAACGTCCGGCGCAAGCGACAGGGCCAAGGATAATGCGCTGGCGTTACTGCGTACAGCGGCCAGCACCAGGCTGGTGCCGTCCTGCGCGCGGAAATTCACATCGGCACCGGCAGCCACCAGCGCGCGCATGATATCGGTATCGCCCAGCTCCGCCGCCAACAGCAGCGGGGTTTGCGGGTAGGTTACGTAGGGGCGGCTGGTGAAGTTCACTTCATAGCGCCAGACCACCGCCGAGGTGCCGGTGAGTGCATTGGGGTTGGCGCCCTTGGCGAGTAATGTTTGCACCAGTGGCAGTTGGCGATTGCGCACCGCCGCGTGTAGCAATTGGTTACCGTTGCGGTCGTAGGCTGTGAGGTCTGCTCCGCGCTGGATCAGCCGCTCCGCTACTGCAAATTGCTGTTGGTAGATGGCCATTTGCACCAGGCTAGTGCCATCGGGTGTAACGTAATCCGCATTGGCGCCTGCATCTAGCAGCATCAGGGCGGTATCCGGGGTTTTGCTGGTCAGCGCAAAAAACAGCGGCGTAAAGCCTTTGGCGGTGACGCGATTGAGCTCCGCGCCATTATCGAGCAGGAGCTTAACAGCCGCCCCCTGACCTTTGGCTGCGGCCCACATCAGCGGGGTTTGACCTGTGTCATCGGCTGCATCCACCTTGGCTCCCAGCGCCAGCAAACGCTGCACCATGGCGACAGTGGAGTTCCCCGCGCACAGTGCCAAAGGTGAGATGCCAGTGCTGGTGGTGCGATTGACATCGGCACCGGCATCCAACAGGGCCGCGACAATCGTTGGATCACCACGCTGGCAGGCGACAACCAGCGGGCTAAAGCTCGGGGGTTGCTCACTGGCCGGATTCACCTTGGCCCCCTTGCCCAACAGCAGGGAAACCAGTACCGGGTTTTGTGTCTCTACCGCCCAGGCCAGCGGCAGTGAGCCATCGGGGCGCGGTTTATTCAGGTTAGCACCGCGCTTGAGCGCTTGGGTCACCTTGGCCGTGTCGCCCGCGTAGATGGCACGCATTAAGGCATCATCGGCAGATTCAGCCTGCGCCACACTGGTCGAGCAGAGCGCGGCCGCTAAGGCCAGCATAGGGATTAACTTCACATAAACTCCTGATTCATCTCACTAGGCGTAGAGCGCTTGCAGCGGCCCGGTGCTATCGCCAAAGCGCTCTGCCGGAACACCCATTTCGTGCATCAGCGACAACATCAAGTTACTCATGGGCGTGTCTTTGGGTTCTTTAATGTGACGCCCGCCGCGCAGGCCACCACCGGCGACCAGAGCGGGCAAATCCATGTTGTCGTGCACATTGGGTTCGCCCAGGCTCGCGCCGCCGAATACCAGGGTGCTATCGAGCAGGGTTTGCTCACCATCGGCAGTGCTGCTCAAACGGTCGAGCAAATAGCCAAACTGCGCCATGTGGTACTGGTTAATCTTGACCAGCTTGGCGATTTTTGCCTCGTCGCCACCGTGGTGACTGAGGCTGTGATGGGAATCGGGCACACCGATTTCAGCGTAGGAGCGATTGCTCAGCTCGCGCCCCAGCATAAAGGTGCTCATGCGCGTCATATCACTTTGCAGTGCCAGCACTTGCAGGTCGATCATGATGCGCACGTGTTCTTCAAAGTTCTGCGGGATGCCCGCGGGCAGGGCTAATTGGCTGGTATCCACCTCATTCGTCTGGCGACTGGCTTTTTGGATGCGCTGCTCCACGGTGCGGATGGAGTCCAGATACTCCTCCAGTTTGCGGCGATCATTCATGCCTAAACGCGGCGACAGGCGCGCGGCATCCTCCAGTACAAAATCGAGGATGCTGGCCTTGGTGGCCAACTGGGCTTTGCGGCTTTTTTCATCCAAGGCGCGGGTATCGCCAAACAGTCGCTCGAACACATCACCCGGCTTGACCGATACCGGCATGGGCGCGGTGGGGCTGCGCCAGGACAGGGTATTGGTGTAGGTGCAGCTGTAGCCCACATCGCAACTGCCGAGCAGGCTGGGCGGCTCTATGCCCAATTCCAGTGAAGCGAGCTGGGTGTGTTGGCCAATGTGGTTGGCGATGACCTGATCCATGGAAATACCGCAGTAAATATCGGCGCCCTCGGTGCGTTTGGGGTGCGCGCCGGTGAGATAGGCACCGCAACTGCGACCGTGGCTGCCGGGGCCATCGCCCAGGGCATTGGCGTTGTAGTGTGCCAAGCCAGTGATCACCGCAAACTTATCGCGATGGCGCGCAATAGGCTCCAGAATCGGCGTCAAGGCGTAATCGCTCCCCGCCACCGCCGGGGTGAATTGGGGCATGCGCAAGCCGTTGGGGATATAAAACACGCTCAGTTTTTTCGGGCGATTTTCCAACACTGTGTTGGCCAGCGCCGAGGGAATCAGGGATTCCATCACCGGCAAACTGATGGCGGCACCCAAACCGCGCAGCAAACTGCGGCGCGACAACAAGGCGTTAGTGAACTGCGGCGGTCGTTTTTTCATGGGCTGGCACCATTCGGTAGTTGAAGGGTTCGCTGGTTAAGATCCCCAGAATAATCTCGTGCATGGGGTAGTTGTTGGCGCGGGCGGCGCGAATAATCTGGCGCACCTTGGGCTGATCGTTAGCTTCCAAACCCCGGCCCAGCGCGTAGATCATCAAGCGTTCGGTAAAGGCACCGGCAAATTGCTCGCGGCTGTCCATCAGCACATCCTGCAGGCCGTAAAGGCCCTCAAAGGCGCGGCCATCGGGCATGGCGGTGGTGACATCAATCGGGCGACCGGCATCCAGTTCACGCAGGCGGCCAATCGCATCGTATTTCTCCAGCGACAGGCCGATAGGGTCCATGCGCACATGGCAGGAGTGGCACGCCGGGTCTTTGCTGTGCTGCGCCAACTGTTCGCGCGCGTTGAGCGCCTTGCCACTGGTGGATTCCGCCTTCAGCGCGGGCACATCCGGTGGCGCGGGCGGCGGTGGCGCGGCGAGTAAATTGGCGAGCACCCACTGGCCACGGCGCACTACAGAGGTGTGGTTGGCGTAGGAGGTGACCGTGAGAATACTGGCCTGCCCCAAGAGCCCGCCGCGCATGGAATCCGGTGCCAATTGCACCCGACGCAACTCCGGGCCTTTTACCCCGGCGATGCCGTAATGTGCTGCCAACCGCTCGTTGAGGAAGGTGTAATCACTTTTGAGGAAATCGAGAATACTGGCGTTGTTGCGCACAATCGAACTGAAAAAGAGTTCGCTTTCGCGCTTCATCGCATCGCGCAGGGGCACATCAAAATCGGGGAATTCCTTCACGTCGGGGCGATGGAATTCCAGGTTGCGCAAGTACAACCACTGCCCGGCAAAGTTCTGCTCCAGCGCCAGTGCGCGGTCATCCGTCAACATCCGCGCGACTTGCTGTTGCAGCACTTTTGGCTCGCGCAACTTGCCTTTTTCGGCAAGGCTCAGTAACTCCTCATCGGGCAGGCTGCTCCATAAAAACAGCGCCAGCCGCGCGGCGTATTCCACGTCGCTAATACGATGTACTGTGCCGGGCGCGGCGTCCTGCGGGTCGCTCTCGTAGAGGAATAAAAAGCTGGGCGAGACCAGTATCGCCTGAATCGCCGCCGCTATGCCCTGCTCGAAACTGCTATTGCTCTGGGTTTGGGCTTGGCGATAAACCTTCATCAATCGTTCAATATCATTGGCCTCCACCGGGCGACGATAAGCCTGACGCGCCAACTTGCCGAGGATCTTTTGCGCGCAATAGTTTTCCGTAAAAGGCCAGATGCCGGGCGTACAGCTGAAGATTTTGGCGCGGCTGGGCGTCACCCCGGGGCCGATAACCTCATAGGGGCCAGCGACATTGATCTCCAATACATCGCGCGGGAAGTTGTGCTGCGCATAGCGCGGCGACATGTAGTAAGACGGCACTTGGGTGCTGCCTACACGGGCGCCATCCACCACAAAATCCAGCGTCAGACTTGTGGGTGGCGCGCTGGGTAACGGCACTTCCTCGGTGGTGTTGTGCAGGATTTGTACCTGCTCATCCAGCGCCAGATCTTTGCGGAAAGTCATACCGATGTAGTGAGCACCGGCGGTGAGCGGCACGCGCAGGCTGACACGGTTATCCTCCAGCCGATCCACCTCATTGTTGGTATTGGCATTGAGGTAACCGCTAATCTCGTACTCACCATCCTGCGGTGCGTAATACTCAAATACGCCACCGCCTCGTGAATCCAGCGGCAGGTAATGGCTCATACGCTCGTCGTAAGAGGGCACACCCTGATTGAGAATCGAACCGTCTTTGGGTAATTGATAGGTGGTGGTATAAGGCTGATCGGAACCCAGCCCGACGGCCAAACGGCTCACTTTGCCCGCCACCGCGAGGTAGCGATCCATCAGCACCGGCGAAACCGACAACACATCAGCGATATTGTCAAAACCATAACCCGAGTCATCGGCGGGCAGGGCTTCACTCAGGTCCTGATTGATGTGCAGCAGGTCGCGCACCGCGTTGCTGTATTCATTGCGATTCAAACGGCGCAAAGTAGCGCGACCGGGGTTCGGGTTGGCAGACGCATAACCGTCAAGCGAACCCTGCAACCAATCGACAAACCCTTGCAGCTCTTCATGGCCGGGTTTTGGGCGACTGGCGGGCGGCATTTCACCGCGCTGGGTCACGCGCAGCACGCTCTCCCAATCAGCCAGATTCATGCCCTTGCTCACATCATCCAAGGCGACATCGGAAAGCGTCCAATTGCCCGCCATGCGCTCATCGTTATGGCAGCGGGCACAGTGTTTTTCCAGAAAGGCCTCAGCCTCCTCGTTATATTGCGGCGCGCTGGCAAACACAGCACTCCCCAGAACAGCGGTAACTAGCGTAGCGGCAGCGGCTGGCACAACCACCCGCACCAGACAGGTTGGGATTTTCATCATATTGTTTTGACTGCAAGGTTTTGATGAGCGACCAATAGGTAAATTGGGGCGACAAACACACAGCCAGAGGAATAGCAAAACCCAGTCCAATTTCATGACCATATGGTCAATATTTAGTTAATTTTTGTTTTTATTATTTAAATTCAAATACTTATAAATATTTATTTGCTGCCTTGGCGAGCAGGAGTCAGCTGAAGAGAATCGCGCCCCGTGCACACTGGTCGCGCATCACACGCGCGGTTGAACCAAATGCGGGCATAAAACAAGCCCTGTGTTCCCCCCCTCCTGCCACATTGAATCACTCAAGTTGCATATAAAAGATCGCCATTTTTCTGACGATCAAAGCAAGTTTCCACACTACTATCGACCACCAAGCTCAACAAATTTCAAACACTCACGTCAGACTTCTTCCGCAACAGAAGCCCTGTAACTATGGCTATTTTTGTGGATAACTAATTATGAATTTTTCAATGTAGATTGACGTAATGTTTATATTGTTGAGATTATAGATAAATTTACATATCAATAATTAAATAGGGGCAGCTATGCGATCTATCGTAGGGATATTGTTTTTTTGGGCATTGGGAGCTAGCTTCGCGGGAGCTGTCACAATAGATTCCAATTTCAATAAATATAAAGTTTACCAATCTGATTTAAACGGTGATGGCAGACCTGACTACTACTTTCACGGGGTTTCGCTATTCGTACTTATACACGGAGATATAGCTACTCCTATCGCCTTACCCGCTCCTGAAAGTTTTGTTCTTTATAGTCATGGTGATAAATTTCTAACGCCAATCGCAGAAACATATACTGATGCGCAAATAGCAACCAAAAATCTACAAATTACTTCTACAACATCCTCAAACCTACAATCCTTTATTGCCAATGCCACGATTGATCCCAATTCAACGGGTATTGTTCAAACTCCTGTTGCTCCTGAAATAGCGGCTGTACCGGCTGCAGTTAGTTCGATTGATTTAACACGTGCTATACCGGCTGAATTTGATGTAAATAATAGCGGCCAAGCCACTTACAAAATTCCCGTTATTACTGCACCTGGTTCAGCAGGTTTAGTACCGAATGTAAGCCTGAATTATTCCAGTGGTGGCGGCAATGGAATTGCGGGATTGGGTTGGTCGCTCAGTGCGTATGGTGCAATTAGCCGTTGCCGCCAAACTGAAGGGGTGGATGGCGCAGCTAAACCCATTACTTGGACGAACGAGGATCGTTTTTGTTTGAACGGCGATAGGTTACTGCTTGATTCTGGCACTTATGGTGCTGCAGGTAGCACCTATAAAACAGAAATTGATTCATTCGCTCGCGTCACTGCTGTCGGTGGTATTTCAGGTCACCCGGATTATTTTACTGTCGAATATAAAGACGGAATTATTGAAACCTACGGTAATACTAGCGATTCCTATAATTCAAAAAACCAATTGTCGGCTAGCAATTCAAATACTGTTTTGGATTGGGCGCTTAGCAAACGTTCGGATAGTGCAGGTAACAAAATTGTTTATAACTATGTAAAAGATAGTGATGGGCAACGTGTCGACACGATTGATTATGCCTTTGGCGCAACCAGCACTCGTGGTGCCTACCTGCAGTTCAATTATGAATCTCGCAATGATCCGATTTCTGGATACGTTGCTGGGCACGGGTATAAAACAGGAAAGCGTGTCAACAATATTAAATCTTACAATGGCACAACAGAAATCCGTGCTTATTCTCTCACTTACAATCAAAATTCTGCATATACCACTAACGATAAATTAAGTCGTCTTAATAAAGTTCAAGAGTGTGTGGGTTCCACTTGTTCACCGGCAACTGAGTTTGAATGGGAATTGCCGGATTATCAATTGGCGGCAACGACTTATACCAAAGGATTTCCAGACGGTATTAGTGTCCATGCAATGGGCGATTTAAATGGTGATGGAATATCAGATTTGGTCTGGCTTGATCAAGCCACTGCCGGTAGCCACCAGCAGGCAGGTATGTTTCTGCCACGCAAAATTCGCTACGCATTTGGTGTTATCGCAACGAATGGACAATTTGAACTCCAGGAACAATTATTTAGCAATATTTCCATTAACCGCCCAATGCTTAATGCAAGAAGCATAAAAATTATAGACATTAACAATGATGGAAGAATGGATGTAGTAGTCGGCAACGAATATAAACATGGAAGTAGTCAAGTGGTTACTGATTACGCAGCGTATTTATCTATTCCTATGCCTGACGGCACTTGGAAACTAAGCGCGTCAGCCAGCGAGTCTTACAGCAGTCCACAAGAACTATTAGATTTAACATTAGTAAACACTTCTACTATTGAATCGGATTTAAATGGAGATGGCCTTCCCGATGCGATTGTCTGGCCTATCGGCGACTTACCTTGGGATTCAGAAACCTTTGGTCAATATCCGGCATCTTATGTTGCATTGCGGAGCTTTACGGAGGGTTATAGCAAAAAGACGCTAAATCATATATTAGGAAGTCCGTCGTTGATTGCAGGTGTGACCTATGAGAATCAGCCTAATGCCAATTTTACTAACAATATGGATACGGCACCCATTCTAAAACCCGTAAATTTGCACGGTGATTTTAACGGAGATGGATCGGTAGACTTAATTGCAGATGTTTGGCGCAGTTATGATGGCTGTTATATGAGGGATGACTTCTACCGCGCATGCGACCGAATGGATAGTGCAACCGTTATTTACACGATACATAAGTCAAATACAGGCGTTTACGACTTACGCTATCACTCATCCAATTTGGGATTCATTTTAGACAATTGGGATGCCGCTATTGACTTAAATAACGACGGGCTTACTGATATTGTGAGTCGCAGTTTAACATCTGGCTGGGGCATAAGTCTTAACAACGGACTACAACTACCTACAGTTCAACCAATAAGTGTTCCAAAAAACCAATTCAACCTTGATTATGCGTCTCAAGCAAATTATGAGTCAGCTATTGCAGATATAAATGGAGACGGGTATCAGGATTTTGTTTGGGAAAAGCCTCTAAATCCTGCATCACTCACAGGCTCCAGTGAACTCAGAGTTAAGTACTGGGATCCGTCCATTTCCCACTTTGAAGCACAAGAACACGTTATTGGTTCTTTGTCTTATAAAATAATTCAAAACTATAACAACTCAAGACAAGACCCTAGAATGTTGAATGTTCTACGATTTAAAACAGATCAATTTAAAATGACCGATGTTAACGGAGACGGAATTCCAGATTTAGTAACAACACCGAATACTCAAACTAATGATAGCGTTGTAACCATTCGCCTCGGGGTAAATACCAAGAAAAATATCAATAAGATAGTTTCTATTACCAATGGTTTGGGTGAGAAGAAGAAAATTTCCTACGAAAGAGTAAATGAATCGAACCATTATTCAAGATTGGATGGAATTAATTCAAGCTCTACAGAAATTGAAATGTGTGAGAACGTTGATCACTCTGGCGTAGGTGACACTTATTACACGGAGCGTATATGCTGGAAAGAATCTATAGCGAGTGTAGACGCAACTCAATTCTATAAAAATATTCACGAGCCTTGGCATTATTTCACCACTGATGAACAATCATTACGTCCTGCTTCACCAGTATTGGAAGCATTTGGTCCTATGTCAGTTGTTACTGATGTAGAAGTGACTGCTCCTAGTGGAAGTAAAACCAGCCCTCAACAAATAGACACGTCTTCTACCGCTAAACTAAGCTACTACTATGGCCACGCAAAAATGCAGGCCGGTGGGCGCGGTTTTTTAGGGTTCAAAAATTTCACTGTGGTAAATCGCGAGACAGGAATACGCACTGAAACTGAATATCGGCAAGATTGGCCTTTTATAGGCCAAGTGAGGAAAATAAAAACATTTACCGGAAAAGGGCACAAGCTTAGCGAACAATTTAACATTTGGGGATTTGTTAACTGTCACGATGCACTTGGCAATCCTAATACAAGCTGTGTAACCAGCATGAGCACCCAAGTAGATGCCTCCGGTACTGGCGTATTAGGTGCGGTTAAACCTTTCCTACGCAAAAGCATTACTGAAACTCGCGCACTTACTGAAAATGACATCGCAGAAGGTGCGGTGATTAGCACCAGCACGGAAACCAATATCTATGACACTAAAGGCAATGTGCTTGAATCCAGTTCCTTCGTCACGAGTGATCTACCTGTAAAAGCGATTAGCAAAAAGACAGTTAATACTTACGACTACTCTGGCTCAACATGGAGCATGCAGCAAGGCCGCTTACAACGCTTGGCCGTTACTGCTAATGATGCGACCTATGGTGCCGTTACCAGAACATCCAGCTTTACTTATTACACAAGTGGAGCAGCTATAGGTTTACTGCAAACAGAAACTATAGAGCCGGATAACTCTTCATTTACTGTAACTACTACACACACCTATAACCTTGGCAATCGCACTAAATCTGTAACTACTGCCAACAGCCAGACCCGACAAAGCGAAGTCGCTTATGACTCGCGCGGGCGTTATGTGGATACCACCTACGGTTTCTTCACCAATGGCACTACCCCTGATACACCAGTTCGGCGCCTCCTTTCACAGGTTGTTAGCCGCGATAAATATGGTACGCCGACAGAATCACGCAATTACATCAGCACCTCTGCTTATGTGACTAAAAGGACTGCGACAACTGCATTTGGTACACCTTACTTCACAGCAGACAGCACTGGCGCTGCTGTAGAAATCAAAATGGGCACGGGTACTGATACCTACGGTGTTTGCACTAACGATACAAAAGTCTGGTCTATCAGCCAGGTTGCTGGTGGCGGAACAAGTATTCAGTGTTCAGATATTTTGGGGCGTACGCGTCGCGCAGGCACCATTGGTTTTGATGGAACTAATTGGAGCCTGGTCGATACTGAATACGACAAACTTGGTCGCACCCTACGAACCAGCGCACCTTACTGGCGTAACTCCACTGAGCGCTACTGGACGTCCTATGGTTATGACGTGTTGGGGCGTGTGATCGAAACCCGCACTCCATACAAAAGTAGCTACGTCACTTCGACAACAAAATACACAAACTTGGATGTTGAGATTAAAAACCCTAAAGGCCATATTCGCACTGAAAAACGCGATTTATCTGGACAGGTTATCGAGGTTGTTGATCCGAATAATGGCATCACAAAGTTCGCCTACGATGCACGCGGCAACATGCGCGAAATGCGTGACCCTGCGCTAAATACTACGACAGTGGGTTACGATTTGCGCGACCGCAAAACCAGTATGTCTGACCCCGACAAAGGCAATTGGATTTATAAATACAACAGCTTCGGTGATTTGGTTTGCCAAATGGATGGCAAGGGTCAAACCAACGTGCAGCGTTACGATATTGCAGGCCGCGTATTTAGCCGCACAGATCGCAACACGGGTGGTAACTGCGATAACCCAACCGGATCTGTCGATAAATATACGCAATGGACTTACGACACCGCAACCAATGGCCTCGGACAATTGGCCAGTGTATCGGATAGCGCAAGTGTTGGTGGTAGTGCCCTATACCAACAAAGTTTTACCTACGATAGTTTTGGTCGTGTATCGACAACTACCACTACTATTCCCGGCCATTTGGGTGCACTAGGCAGCCATTATGAAAAAATTACTTATGACCAATATGGTCGCGTATTCCAATCATTCGATGCAGCGCGCACCAGTGCCAGCTTCACCACTAACGGTGTGCAAAATATTTATAACGCGCAAGGTTACTTACACAAAGCGGTTGATGCGGTGAGTTATGGCGGAACACAACAAGCGTATTACACCGTGAAAACCATGAATGCGCGTGGCAACGTAACTAGCGCAGAGTACGGTAACGGTGTTATTCAAGCTGCGAATTATTATCCAGAGACCGGCCTGACCAAAACATTGCGGGCAGACCGTGCATTGGTGTCATTACCATTACAAGACATCACCTTGGATTGGGACGAGCTCGGCAATTTGGACTGGCGGGAAGAGCACGGTACTGCAGGCGATCCAGTACGCCGCAATATTCGCGAAGACTTTGATTACGACAGCCTCAACCGTTTAAGAACCTGGGTCAGCTCCGGTGACCTGTCAGCAAACGAAACCGCAAATTACAACAGCATAGATAACATTACCGACAAAACCGGTATTGGTAATTACCTCTACGGCAATCAATGTGGTACAAGCACCAATGCTGGCCCACATGCACTCTGTCGTGCAGGTACAACTAATTACAATTACGACAAAAATGGCAATATGCTGAATGACTCAGCTGGCCGCACCCTGAAATACACCAGCTACGATTTACCGAGCGAAATCAGTAAATCCAGTCATAAAACAGAATTCAGTTATGGCCCAAGCCGTGCGCGTTATAAACGTGTTGATACCTCATCGACGGGTCAGGTCACTACAACTCTGTATTTGGGTTCGGTGGAAAAAGTTCATTATCCAGATGGCAGCATTCAGTGGAAGCGTAATATTGCCGGTGTGGGTTTAATTACCCAAACCGTGAATAACAGTGGCGTAAAACTCGGTGAAGCACAACGCTATCTAATTAAAGATCACTTGGGTAGTTTGAGTTTAATTACCGATGAAATTGGTGCAGTTGAACAAAGCAATTACTTTGACCCTTGGGGCCGTGAACGTAAAATTGTTACTAGCGGCGCCATAAAACAATGGCTCGCGGATAATGCTAATTTCCGCATATCAAGCAAACCAATTACGACTCGCGGTTTCACTGGTCATGAACAATTAGCCGAAGTCGGCTTGATTCACATGAATGGCCGTGTATATGACGGCGCGCTCGGACGTTTTATTCAAGCAGATCCAATTATTCAAGATCCAATGCGTGTACAGAGTTTGAATCGCTATAGCTATGTGTGGAATAACCCGCTGAATGCAACTGACCCGAGTGGGTTTAAATGTGTTGGCTCTCAAACTGGCGAGGAAGAATGTACACAAACTAAAGAGGATAAGGTCGAAGAGGTAGAAGTTACCGGCAAAAAAGAAGAGCGGGCAAGATCTGTAGTAACGCTAACATTTGTTTCAGGAACCACTTCTGGAAATTCTTTTTCTGGATATGCATTTTCAGGACAAGGCTACACAGCATTTGTTAGTGAGGATATTGTTAAAAAATATTCGGGGGGTGACTTAAAAAATATCACCCAGAAAGATATGGATAAAATGTTAGCAGGAGCGGCTGCTAACAATTCCTTGGCTGTATTTTCTGATGCCGCGTTAGACGCTCTTGGTGATGTGGGGGGCATAGAAAATCTAGAGGGCAATCCCTTCTTGGGCGCAGTCGCAGTTGTAGCAGAGCAATTCACAATGGGAATTGTTTTTGGTGATACTTCAATATTGTCATTACGCACAACACCTCAGATAGAAGCAAATAAAGCAGCTGCAATGGAAGGAAAGGCAGGAAAACTACTCAATGCAATCGCTATGGTGGGAATGGTTAGGGGTGGTTTTTTGAAGGGATTGCCGAAAGCCAGAACAATGGATCATCATTTATTACCACAGCAGTTTAGGAAGTTCTTTCAAGCTCGAGGAATTGATATAGAGCAACACACTATTACTCTTGGTGAGAAAACACACCTACTGGGTATTCATGGTCGCGGACTTGGTAAGATGCCTGGCGGATGGAATGATCGCTGGCGAAGCTACATAGATGCAAACCCAAATGCATCAACTAAAGACATATATCAACAATTAGGGCGGATGATAGATGATTTTGATTTGAATAAATATCAAATCCACCCCTATCTGAAAAAGTAGGATTTGAAAATGAAAAAAATTCCTCCATTTAAATTACACCCCATACCATTATCAAATGAAGCTGCTTGTTTACCAAAATTCAAGTGGGCTAACGATGATGTCGGTTCAAGACATAAACTAGGTGGAAGTCCAGATTTTATTCAGAGTGAAGACATACCAATTTGCGATGATTGCGGCGAATTAATGACCTTCTATGCCCAGCTCGATTCGATCAATGATGACTATTGCATTGCAGATTGTGGGATGATCTATACGTTCGTATGCTTTCAATGCAATACAGTTAAATCAATCATTCAATCTGGTTAGTTTGTAGAAAAATAGGTTCTGGGGTTTCAAGAGTAAGTCCAGTTGTGTAACTCAAAGCCTGCTTTCGTGGGCTTTTTGCACCGTTCGCAATTCTCTGGCATTTTTTAATCAACCTTAGCCCTGCCCCTCCCGTAATGACAGTCTTTTCTCTGCCTGAAACGCTTGCACCAACCTGCCTGTTTTTCAACCCAAACAATCATTAAAAGTAAAATTGATTCGCTAAAAACCACCAAAATGCTACCTTTACAGAGCGTGCATCTACAGTGCAACCACCGCTGGCGCGTCTATAAACCGGTTTTCGCATGGATGAATACTATTTCAAACTATCAACAGCATCCGCCTGACGCGAACAATCCGCTACTTCTTTGTCTGGTTCGTTAATAGGTCATACCCACTATGAACAATAAATTTGCTCTTCGTGCGCTCCTGCCCGGCGCGCTGTTGCTCTCGCTACTCGCGGGTTGTGACACCAAAAAAACGGAAGCACCCACCACTACTGAAAGCTCCGCCGCTACAAGCACGGCGGAAAAAGTGACATGGCCGGCAATTGCCAGCGCTGTCAAAAAAGACCCGGCGGTAGAAACACGCATCGATGACTTGCTGGCGCGCATGACGCTGGAAGAAAAGATCGGTCAGTTGGTACAACCGGAAATCAAATTCCTGACCCCTGAGGATGTGAAGCAGTATCACGTTGGCTCAGTGCTCAATGGCGGCGGCAGCACTCCCGGCAGCAACAAATACGCGACCATGGAAGACTGGGTCAAACTGGCCGACAGCTACTACAACGCCTCGGTAGATACCGCCAATGGTCGTATCGGCATTCCTATTATGTGGGGCACCGATGCGGTACACGGCTTGGGTAACGTGATTGGCGCCACCCTGTTCCCACACAATATCGCCCTGGGAGCAACCAATAACCCTGAATTGCTGAAAGAGATTGGCCGTGTGACCGCGGTTGAAATCGCCGTAACCGGCCTGGATTGGGACTTCTCGCCCACCGTTGCCGTTGCGCGCGATGATCGCTGGGGCCGCGCTTATGAAAGCTGGTCGGAAGATCCGGAAATTGTGGGTGCCTTTGCGGGCAAAATGGTGGAGGGCTTGCAAGGCAAGGGCGGCAGCGAGACCTTTTTATCCAATGATCACGTGATCGCCACTGCCAAACACTTTATCGGCGATGGCGGCACCCTGAACGGCGTTGACCGTGGCCCAACCCAAGGTGATGAAAAAGAACTGCGCGATATCCATGGCGCTGGTTATTTCAGCGCGCTGGAGTCTGGCGTACAGGCGGTGATGGCCTCCTTCACCAGTTGGGATGGCACTCGCATGCACGGCCACAAATACCTGCTGACCGATGTACTCAAAGGCCAAATGGGCTTTGACGGTTTGGTAGTAGGCGATTGGAGCGGCCACAGTTTTATCCCCGGTTGTACGGCGGTGGATTGCCCCGAATCGCTGATGGCCGGTCTGGACATTTACATGGTGCCCGAACCCAACTGGAAAGACCTGTACAACAACCTGCTGGCACAAGCCAAATCCGGCGAGATTACCGCCGAGCGCTTGGACGACGCGGTACGCCGCATACTGCGTGTGAAAATCCGCGCGGGTCTGTTTGAAAAAGGCGCGCCCTCTACTCGCCCATTGGCGGGCAAAAAAGAATTGTTAGGCGCACCGGAGCACCGCGCGGTCGCCCGTCAGGCGGTACGCGAATCACTGGTGATGCTGAAAAACAAAAACAACCTGCTGCCTTTGGCGCGCAACCAGAAAGTACTGGTCGCGGGTGATGGCGCCGACAACATCGGCAAGCAAAGCGGTGGCTGGTCTGTCACCTGGCAAGGCACTGGCAATGTGAACTCCGATTTCCCCGGCGCCACCTCGATTTATGCAGGCATCAATGAAGTCGTCAGCGCCGCAGGTGGCAAGGCAACCCTGAGTGTGGATGGCTCGTTCAAAGAAAAGCCGGATGTCGCCATAGTCGTATTCGGTGAAGACCCCTACGCCGAAATGCAGGGCGATGTGGGTATGCTCGCCTACAAGCCACGCAACCCTGCCGACTGGGAACTGCTGAAGAAATTGCGCAGCCAGGGCATCCCCGTAGTGTCGCTGTTCATTACCGGTCGCCCACTGTGGGTCAACCGCGAAATCAACGCCTCCGACGCATTTGTTGCCATCTGGCAGCCAGGCACCGAAGGCGGCGGCGTGGCCGATGTGATCTTCAAAAACGCCAAAGGCGAAATCAACTACGACATGAAAGGTCGCCTGAGTTTCTCTTGGCCAAAGCATCCGGATCAAACACCGCTCAACCGTGGCGATGCCAACTACGACCCACTCTTCGCCTATGGTTATGGCCTGAGCTACGCCGACAAGAACACCCTGGGTGATGACCTGTCGGAAGACGGCCCCAAAGCCGCTGAAGCGCTGGATGTGATGGAAATCTTCAACCGTCGCCCCATGGATCCATGGCAGTTGGAAATTATTGGCTTCCAAAACGATGTTGTGCCCATGAACAGCAACACCGTCAAAGCCTCATCACTGATGATCCAGGCAGTCGACAGCGAAGTGCAGGAAGATGCACGCCGTGTTGTGTGGAATGGCGCAGGCCCCGGCCAGGTAGCACTCTCGGTAGGCAACCGCCAGGACTTCATCAACTACTACAACAGCGATTCAGCCCTGGTGTTTGACGTTAAAGTAGATTCAGTGCCCAGCGCGACCACTTACTTGCGCTTGGGTTGCGGCTCCTACTGCGCCTCGGACATCGACCTGACCGAGAAACTGAAAGGCTTCTCCGGCCAAGGCTGGCAGACGGTTACCATCCCCTTCCGCTGCTACCCAGACTCAGGCGCCAACTTTGGCGTAGCACAACCACCAGCAGAATATTGGACCCAAGTCCTCGCGCCCTTCTCGCTGGTAACCAGCGGCGAGCTGGATCTCAGCTTCGCCAAGGTCAGCGTAGTAAAAGGTGCCGGTAAAGATATCGCCTGCCCCTGATCAATGCTGATTGCTAGCTAATAAAAAACCCCCGCATGGCAACATGCGGGGGTTTTTGTTGGTAGAGGTTTAAACTGCTCTCAAATTAGAAGCTCGCTCTAACGCCCAACGCATAACGGCCTACGCCTTCACCCACGTAGAACATGTGGTTCTTTTCACGACCGTGGATACGTGAACCTTCCTCAGTGACGTTGATGCCTTCCAGGAAGATGCTGACGTTGTCAGTTAAATCGTAGCTCATGGAGATATCGATTTGTGAGTAATCTTCCACTACCACCGGCTCGTTACTGGTGCTGGTGTAGTAGTACTGGAAGCCACGAACAAACGAATCGCGCCAGTTATAGGCAATACGAATCTGGAAAGGACCATTTTCATAGAAGCCCACCAGGTTGGCGGAATCGCTCACACCTACAACCGCATCGGCGGTTGGTATCTCGCCCAATGGTGTCTCGAAATCATAGTCAGGATCAGCAAATACGAAGGTAGCGTTGGCGATTACGCCAAAACCTGTATCACCAAAAATATGCTGACCACCAACTTCAATACCGCTGACTTTTTTGGTGTCAAGGTTGCGTGGACGACGCATCTCATAGACCACATCCTGACCGGTTGATGGGTCGATCACGCCGGAAATGGTTTCTGGCAAACCTTCTGTCACCACAAAGTTGTCGATAGATTTGGAGAAGGCACCGATAGAGACGTAATCAAAATCGTTAACATACCACTCTGCCGACAAATCAAAGTTGTCTGACATAAACGGCTTGAGGTTCGGGTTACCCGCGCTACCGACACCAGTTTGCCCTTCTCTGACATCACCCAACGTACGTGCAGACTTCAGGTCACTCAGCTCAGGACGGGTAATAGTGCGAGAGGCACCAAAGCGCACAACAACATCATCCATCAAGTCATATTTGAGAGACAAGTTAGGCAGGAACACATCGTAGCCATCACCATCGGTGAAAGGAACGCTATCACCATAGACTCGAGTATAGGATTCACCGGCAACAGCTGGTGGCGTGAGCGACACCAGGGTTTGCTCGAGAGAGGTTGAATCGACAGAGGTATCTTCGTAGCGAGTACCCAGCACCACGGTCAAGTCGCGGCCATTCAGATCAAAGGATTTGGTCGCCTCAACATACACAGCAGTCGTCTGCTCATTAATCTCAGACCAGTTAGGCTGAAGCTCCAATGTCGAGTTGGCTGCATCTTTCTGTGCGGCGGTGGCACCAGCATCTTGCTGTGCGTAGGCTATCCAGTCGTTAAACGCCAGCGGATCAAAGGAGAAATACGCCAGATTGCCCAGAATCGCATGGTTCATGGTTTTTACAGCGTAACCCGCGTTTTGCGCGTCAGCTACCGAGCGATAGATACTGGCGGCTGGATCGGCACCAACAAGGTTGTATTTGCCTTGCAACACAGTGCCCGCCTTCGCCATGTACTGCTCAATGGTTTTGGTTTGATCGGTGAACATCAAACCGGCTTTCACTGTCAGGCTGTCTTCGGTAAAGGTGTAATCCACACGCGACTGCTTGATTTCATCAGTACGTGGATCAGAGTAACCGTCGTATTGCCAGATACGCGCATTGGCCAGCGAGATATCGGTATTGTCGTAATAGTGACTGGCTACGTCATCGCGAATCTCAAAGGTGAATGACAGCGGTGAAGCTTGAACATCAGAGCGGCTGATATTGGCTTGCTTATCCGGCTGCGCTTCCGCTTTGGATTGACTGTAGCCCAGCACCAGTTTGGAGGAGTCACTGATATCCCAATCCACTTCCAGGCCAGTGCTTAAACCAGTCTCCTGGGTAACCGGGTTGTTAACAAAGAAATCCAGGCCAGCATTGGTCACTGTGCGGTTGACGATGGTGGCGTTTTCGTCGATTTCGTACTGCTCGTTATTGCCATAGCCATACCAAGCGGCACTTTCATACTCCATGCCTTCCTGCTGCAAATCCGAGTACTGGGCATCGAGGGTAATCGACAGGTTATCGGCTGGCTTGTATTCAAATACCAGGCTGCCGTTCAAACGCTCACGTTCAAATTCCTGACGTTTTACCGCCGTCTGGGTAGGGTAAAAATCGGCATTGATAGGGTTGCCTTGCGCATCAGGCAGAACCAGATAAGACCCCTGGGTTGCCGGGCGGCGAGAACGCCAATCCCAACGGCGCTGCTCTACCGAATCGGTCTGGTATTGACGCTCTTGATAGCTCACAGCAGCCAGCACACCAAAATTGTCGTTGAAGGTAGTGCTTACCAAACCGGAAATGGCGGGGGTAACGTCATCCAGGTTGGTTTCATTCAAGCCTTTTACCGAACCGGCAAACTTGGTACCCAAGTCCAGTGGCTTAGCCGTTTTTACGTTGATGGTGGCACCAATACCACCAGACTGGGTCGTCGCTGTTGAGGTTTTGTACACCTCAACACCACTCACCATTTCTGCAGCAACCGTATCAAAGTTAAAACCACGGCTGGCGTTAGCGTTGGGCATTTGGCGACCATTTAACAGCACAGTATTGAACTGTGGGCCAAGGCCGCGCACCGTTACCTGACGACCTTCACCACCACTGCGGTCAATCGACACACCAGTGATACGCTGCAAGGATTCGGCGAGGTTAGTATCGGGGAATTTACCTATATCTTCAGAGCTGATGGCGTCTACCACACCGTTGGAGTCGCGCTTGGTATCCAGCGCGCTTTTCAAGCTCGCTTTATAAC